>NZ_AP022606.1:639420-1278841 GCF_010728725.1 Mycobacterium branderi | reverse complement strand
CCAGACGCTGGCGGCCGGTGTCGAAGCGATCGGACCGTCGGCGGCCGTCGTGGCGGTGATCCTGCGGGTCACCCAGGATGTGCCGGGTCAGCCGCCCGAGCACGCCAGCCCGGCGGTGCGGGTGGTGCTGAGCAAGGACAGCGGAAGCTGGCTGGTGCAGAACTGGTCGCCGATCAATTCACGGTAGCGGCGATCGCAAGCGCGACGCAGGGGGCGCTGGGGGTACCGCCCGCTTGCGGGGGACGGGTCGCCGCAATTTATGACAGCCGCGCGTGCTCGACCATCAGGCAACGGTCCATCACCACGTGCAGCCCGGCGGCCGCGGCGTCGCGGCCCACCTGTTCGTGCCACAGACCTTGCTGCAGCCAAAGGGTTTTCGGGTGCGGTTGCAGCGCGAGCGTGTCGCCCAGCACGGCCGGCAACTCGTCGAACCGGCGGAAGACGTCGACCATGTCAGGAATCACCGGCAGATCCGCCAGCCGCGGATACACTCGGGCGCCGTCGATTTCCGTGATCGTCGGGTTGACCGGGAACACCTGATACTGGCCGGTCGAAACAAGATACGAATAGATCTCGTAGCTCGGCCGGGTGTGTTTGGCCGAGGCGCCGACCACCGCGATCGTGCGGGTCTCGGCCAGGATTCGCCGCAGCGCGGCGTCGTCGGGCGAAGCCGTCATCCGTTGTCCGGCGCGCGCCGCGACCGCGACTTGGCGAACCGGTCGGACAGCCGTCGCATCCGGATCATCAGCGACGCCGACGGGCTGACCCTCGCCTCGAGATAGTCGGCCAGTTCCTCGACGGGGACCCCGATGCGCGACGCGAATTCCCGTGGGCCCAGCCCGGATCGGTCCATCAGCAGGCGCACGTGGCGGGCGACTTCTTCGCGCTCGTTGGCCTCCAGGTGCGCGCGGGCGCGATCGAGCACCTCGGCGAGTGCTTTGGAGATGCCGTAGGGGCGGGCCCGCTCGAGAACCTCTTCGACCTGACGCGCGGTGCGGCCGTACGGGTCTCGCTTGATCGCGACCGCGATCTGCTTCCATGTCGCGATGTCGCCGCTGTCCAGCGCGGCACGGATCGCCGAGGTGGGCCAGAACTCGACGGGCTGGTCGGCGTAGGCAGGGCGAGGCGGCCGCTGCGGCGCCGGGCGCGGACGCGGGGCGGCGGGGGACCGATACGGCGCCGGTCCGGGGCGTCGGTCCGATGCCAACGTCACCTCGCCTCCTCCAGCATCGCCACCGCCACCGACAGGCAGCGCTGCCTGACCTCCTCCCAGTCTGCCTTCCCATCCGGTTCGGGCCACTGATCGTCCTCGACATCGGACGGGTGTGGATCCGCGAGCCGACGAACCAACTGGGTAGCGATCCATTGTCGCTTAGATGATGGACAACAGTAGTACTTGTCCATGCCCGCCAGCACGACCGCGGCGGTTTCAGGCTCCATCGTGTCGACCAGCTCAGCAAATTCCGCGTAGTCGCGGCTGCTGTTGCGCGACATGATCAGGAATCCCTTGAGACGTAGTGTTTCGGCGCCGGTGGGGATTTGCAGGCGATCGCCGGTGGGCAACTGCACGTGGGTGGTTTCCACCGGGCTGCGCCGCTCGAACCGTGGCTTGTCGGCTCTCCGTTGGCTTTCCAGCGCATCGAGCGCGACGGAAAGCCGACCCCGCCACAGCGTCACGGGGTGCACCGGCCGCACCGAGCGCCCGGTGCCGTTGCGGTACGGCAGGCCCCCGACGAGCTTGCGGGTCACCGACCCGTTGCCGGCAGCGGCCATGGCGACGCGGTGGGTGGCGGCGTCGTCGCTGCCCTTGACCCGTCCCCGCAGATCGCCGTTACGCCCGCATCCGGTGAAGGCCAGCGGGTCGGCCACGCAAATCGCATCCGGGACAAGGTGTTTGAGCTTGGCCGCCGACTTGAGCACCATCCGCAGGTCGGCGCCCGGCACCACCGGGGCGGAGATGTCGTCGGGAATCATCACGACGTCGCCGAGATCGGCCACGGGCAGCGGTTTTTCGAAGTCCACCGACGGCAGGATGCGGTGCAGCCAGGCCGGCAGCCACCAGTTCCACTGGTCGAACATCGCCATCAGCGCGGGCACCATCACCAGCCGCACCACGGTGGCGTCCACCGCGATCGCCACCGCACAGGCCACCCCGATCTCGGCAACCAGCGGCATGCCGGCGAACGCGAAACCGATGAACACCGCGATCATGATCAGCGCCGCGCTGGTGATCGTGCGGGCACTGGTGCTGACCCCGTAGGCGACGGCGTCGCGGGTGTGGCCGGTCTGTAAGAACCGTTCCCGGATGCGGGTCAGCAAGAAGATCTCGTAGTCCATCGACAGGCCGAACGTCATCGCCAGCACCAGCGGCGGAACCGTGGAATCGATCGAGGTGATCGGTTCGAACCCCAGTTTCTCCAGCCAGCCCCACTGGAAGACCATCACCAAGCTGCCGTAGGCCGCCGCCACCGACAACACCGTCATCAGCACGCCCTTGAACGCCAGGAATACCGACTGGATCGAAACCAGCAACATGACGAACGCGATCAGCGCGACGAACACCAACACCCACGGCTCGGTCCGCGACACCTGGTCGTCGAAGTCTTTGATCAGCGCGGTGGGACCGCCGATGGCCACCTGCGCCGAACCGACCTCGGGCAGGCCGGGCAGATGGGCCCGAAGCCAGTCCACGGTGTGGCGCGCACCCAGATCCTCGGGATCCACGGCAAGCACCGCGGAGAGCATGGCGCTGCTGTTGTCGTCGGCGAACACCGGCGGTGCGACGGTGACGATGTCGGGCGCTTGCGCGATCTCGTGTGCCAATGCCCCGAGTGCCTGGCTGTGCCCGCGGGAGGAGGCGTCGCCGCCCGGGAAGGTGATCAGCACCTGTACCGGGCCCAGCGCGCCGGGCCCGAGCGCCTCGGCCGCGCCGGCCACCCCGGCGCGGATCTCGTGGGAGGAATCGAACTGGCGCAGCAGGCTGTTGCCCAGCACCATCGACAAGGCCGGCGCCGCCATCGCCAGCAGAACCGCCGAGGCCGCCAACGCCCACGCCCACGGCCGGTGCATCACCCAGCTGATCCAGTGCGTCCAGAACCGCGACTGGGTGGTCTCGGGGCGCCGCGACCAGTGCAGCGCCGCCGACCTCTTGGCCGCCGCCCGTCCGAAGGTCGCCAGCACCGCCGGCGTCATCGTGGTGGAGGTCAGCATGGCCACCGCCACCGCCAGGATCGCCCCGGTGGCCATCGACGCCAGCGCCGGGGTGTCGATCAGGTAGATGCCGGTCAGCGAGGCGACGACGGTCATCCCGGACAGCGCCACCGCCAGCCCGGACGTGGCCATGGCGGCGTCGACGGCCTCGGCGGGCTGACGTCCGGCGCGCAGCTCCTCGCGGAAACGCATCAAGATGAACAGCGAGTAGTCGACGGCCAGCGCGATACCGAACATCGACACGGTCGACGTGACGAACACCGACATCGTGGTGTAGGCCGACAGCAGATAGACCAGGCCCATCGTGATCGCGACGGTGCAGATGCCGAGTGCCAGCGGGATCGCGGCGGCGGCCAGCGAACCGAACACCGCCAGCAACACGATCAGGATGATCGGCAGATTCCATTTTTCGGCCGCGGCGATGTCGTGTTTGGTGTTGGCGGCCGCCGCCGTGGACAGCGCGCCCTGGCCGATGACATACAGCCGCACCCGGCCGTTTTCGATCTGCCCGGGTTTATCGCCGTGTACCCCGATCTTGGTGCGCAGCTTCTTGGCGGCGTCGCTGGCGCTGCTGTTGTTGCTGTCGAGCCGCAGGGACACCACATAGGGCCGGTCGGGCTGCGGCGCCCGCTGGGTCGGGTTGGGCACCATCACCACATCGGGAACCTCGCCGGCGACCCGCTTGAGCATGGCCACGGCGTCGTTCATGTCTTCGAAGCTGGCGTCGGCGCGCGGTGCCGCCACCAGCGCCAGCGGCGAAGCGCCCTGATCGGGGTAATGCGCCTCGAGTTCGTCGTGCACGCGCAGCGACTGCGACCCGGCCACCTCGAAGCCGCCGCCGGTCAGGTGCCCCGACTGGGTCACCGTCAAATAGATCGCAGGGATCAGCGCGAGCAACCAACCCGTGAAGACCAGCCAGCGGAAGCGACGCAGGTTGCTGCTGAGGCGCATCATGAACTGCTGGATGGCCGCCCTCCCCGCTTTCCGCGTTTCGTGCAGGCGAGCCTACCGCAGCGTGCTGTAAAGTATCTCGGCTTCGGGTCGCTGAGCTGCAACGACTCGGCATCGGCGACCGTTACCGGCGCCGGGGCGTGTGAGCATTTCGTGCCCGCCAGGATTGGCGGAGGCGCAGCAGCGGATGGCAGGATGACCGGTGGGCGTTTTCCGGGTCGGGGATCAATCCCATTGCAACGTGGCGCGACCGGACGTCCGCCAGCCTTAAGGAGTATTCATGACGACGAGTGCGACGTTGCGCCACAGGCTTTTTGGCGTACTGGCCGCTACCGCGCTGGGCGGCGCTGCCAGCGTGGCGTCGGCTATGCCGTCGGCGGTCGGTGCGTCCGATCCCTGCGCCGCGAGCGAGATGGCGCGCACGGTCGGCTCGGTGGCCAAGTCGGCCGGCGACTACCTGGACTCGCACCCGGAGACCAACCAGGCGATGACCAACGTCATGCAGCAGCCTGCCGGACCCCAATCGGTCAACTCGCTGAAGTCGTACTTCGACGCCAACCCCAAGGTCGCCAGTGATCTGCAGACCATCTCGGCGCCGCTGACCTCGCTGTCGACCAAGTGCAAGCTGCCGATCAGCCTTCCGCAGATGCTGGGAATGATGCAGGGAGCGCAGAACGGGCTGCCCGGTGGTGGGGCTCCGGCGTCGCCGGTGGCCGGTCCGGTGGGCGGCGCTCCGGCCGGGGGCGCCCCGGCGGCACCGGCGGGTCCAGCGCCAGCGCAGGCACCGGTCGTCGTCAGGTAGCGGCCCGGCCCCCGGTTTCGGGGTCCGGTGGCGGCAGCGGGCCTTGCAGCGCCCCGTCGCCCGGATCGGCCGGCGGGAGCTGGTCCTGCGAGTTCGCCTCGCTGTCGGGCTCGACCTCGTTTTCGGTCCGGAACATGAAGAAGAACACCACCCAGCCGACCGCGGCGATCAACAACCAGCTGATCACCCGGTAGATCAGCATCGCCGAGATGGCGTCGGGCAACGACATGCCGCTGGAGACCAGACCGGGGACCAGCACCGCCTCCACGACCAGCAGCCCGCCCGGCATCAGCGGGATCGTGCCGACCGCGCGCGCCGCCGCGTAGGCCACCGTCAGCCCGGCGACCGACGCGTTTCCGCCGGCGGCGTAGGCGGCGAAGCCGAGGCACGCCACGTCGGCGATCCAGTTGAACAGCGACCAGCCGAACGCCACCGACAGGTCACGACGGCCCAGGCTGACCGACTCCAGCTGGTCGAGGGTTTGCCGCCACCTGTCGATGCCGGTAGTGGCCGGCCTGCCGCGCACGGAGTTGACCCACGACAGCACCCGCAGACCGATGCCGTCGATCAGCTCCGGTCGTGACGCCACCGCTTGGGCCAGCAACAACAGCGCGACAAAGCCGCCCAGCGTGAACAGCAGAGAAAACGGGTTGTTCTTCGCGCCGAGAAAGAACGCGCCGCCCAGGCCGAGCAGCGCCAGCCCCACCGCCTGCAGCACACCCGACATCACCAGCTGCCACGACGCCACCACGGTCGACGCGCCCCAAATCCGTTGCTGCCGAAGAAGAAACGTGGCCGACAGCACCGGCCCGCCGGGCAGCGTGGTACTCAGCGAGTTGGCGGCGTAGAAGGCGGCCTCCGACCGCCACTGCTTGACCTCGACGCCGGCGGACCTCAGCAAGGTCCGCTGGATCTGGGCGAAGCTGTGCATCGACGCGGCGGCCGCCAGCGCTGCGGCCAGCAGCCAGTACCACTTGGCCGAGTACAGGCTGTTGGCCGCCGCGGCCAGCTGGTCCCAGACCAACGCCACCTCGACCGCGAGCACGACGGCGACGATGCCCAGGATCACCCAGCGGAGCCACCAGTATTTGCCGTGGACGGGCGCTTCGTGCTGACCGTCGACGTTGTGTGGCAGCGCGTCGTGCGACACGTGGTTTAGGGTAGCCGCGCAGGTCGCGCAAGGATCGTTGCTTCGCGTCGCGCCGTGTCGGTGTTTGCGCCGATTACGCTTGACCGCATGCCGTCGATCGACGACTCGGTCGAACCTCTTGTCCGCAAGACCGCCGCTTGGGCGTGGCGGTTGTTGGTCATCCTGGCCGCCGTCGTGGCGTTTCTCTGGGTGGTCAAGAAGCTGGAGATCATCGTCGTCCCGGTGCTGGTGGCGTTGATGCTCAGCGCGTTGCTGGTGCCCATGGTGGACTGGCTGGACCGCCGCGGCGTGCCGCGCGGCGCGGCGGTGACCCTGGTGCTGCTGGCCGGCTTCGCGATCCTCGGCGGCATCCTGTCGTTCGTCATCAGTGAATTCGTAATCGGGCTGCCGGATTTGGTCGACCAGGTGACGCACAGCATCGACTCCACCCGCAAGTGGCTGATCGAAGGGCCGATGCATCTGAGCCGCCAGCAGATCGACAATGCCGGTAACGCCGCGATCCAGGCGCTGCGCAACAATCAGGCGAAGCTGACCAGCGGCGCGTTGTCCACCGCGGCGACCATCACCGAGATCCTCACCGCCGCGCTGATGATGCTGTTCACGCTGATCTTCTTCCTCTACGGCGGGCGCAACATCTGGCAGTACGTCACCAAGATCTTCCCCGTCAACGCCCGGGAGCGGGTCCGCGCCGCGGGCCGGGCCGGTTACGGCTCTCTGATCGGCTATATCCGTGCCACCTTTTTAGTCGCGCTGGTCGACGCCGCCGGGGTCGGAACCGGCCTGGCGATCATGGGCGTGCCGCTGGCGTTGCCGCTGGCCTCGCTGGTGTTCCTGGGTGCGTTCATCCCGCTGGTCGGTGCCGTGATCAGCGGCATTCTGGCGATCGTGGTCGCGCTGCTGGCGAAGGGCTTCGTCTACGCGCTGATCACGCTCGGGGTGCTGATCGGGGTCAACCAGCTGGAGGCGCACATCCTGCAGCCGCTGGTGATGGGCCGCGCGGTGTCGATCCACCCGCTGGCGGTCGTGTTGGCGATCTCGACCGGCGGGGTGCTCGCCGGTATCGTCGGCGCGCTGCTGGCCGTCCCCACGGTGGCTTTCCTCAACAACGCATTCAAGGTGCTGTTGGCGCCTGAACCGTCCGCGACGGCTGAAGCGCTGACCGAGGAAGGCGAGTCCGTCATGGCGGCAGAACCGGACGACGTCGACGCCGAAGCTGCCGCAGAACCCAGTAGTTAGAAGCGGCCTTCGCGGCGCAGCAGGTCCTGCGCGCTCAGACCCCCGCTGCGACGCTGGCGCGTCCGCTCGGCTTCTGGGGCGTTGTGCGCCCGGGAGTTCAGTTTCTCGGTGGCCATGTCGGAATCGTCGTCGTCCGCCGGCGCCGTGGGGATGGCCGTGGTGGCTTCTTCCTCGTCGTCGGACTGTTGTGGGGGTACCGGTACCGACCGCGTCTGGTCGGGGTTCCCCGTGGTGCGTGAATCACCTTGCCGCTCAGCGGGTTTGGGCCCGCGCAGTTCGCTGAGCCAGGACTCGATTTCGCGGTCTTGCGGCGGGGTGCCCGACGGCTTGGGCCGGCGTTCGCCGCCGCGGGGTTCCGGTGCGGCGTTCTTCGGCGCGGCGAAGCGGGTGGTCTCCGGTTCATCCGCAGACCCCGGCGACGTCGGGGCCCGCATCCGGGTGGTGCCCGCCGCCGACGGGGTGTCCTGACGCGGCGGCCGGTACTGCGGGCGGGGGCGGGCGGCGCCTTCCGCCGACGGGTGGGTGGGATCGTGTGGCGGTCGCGGTTTGGTGGCAACCGGACCACGCGGCGCGACGGCCACCCGCTCGGGCCGACGCTGCGCGGGCCGCTTGCGCTCGGGCGGCAGGTGGATCTCGCCGAGGCCGAGCCGGGTCTGCAGCCGCTTCATCCACCGCGGCGCCCACCAACAGTCGTCGCCGAGCAGCTTCATCACCGACGGCACCAGGAACATCCGCACCACCGTCGCGTCCAGCAGCAGCGCCGCCATCAAGCCGAACGCCAGGTATTTCATCATCACCAGGTCGGAGAACACGAACGAGCCGGCGACAACGGCCAGGATCAGCGCGGCAGCGGTGATCAGGCGACCGGTGGTCGCGGTCCCGATCCGGATTGCCTCCGACGTGGACATCCCGGATTCCCGCGCCTCCACCATCCGGGAGACCAGGAACACTTCGTAGTCGGTGGCCAGGCCCCAGCCCACTGCGACCACCAGGGCGATCACGACCACCATCAACGGCGTCGGGGTGAAGTTCAGCAACCCCGCGCCGTGTCCGTCGACAAAGATCCAGGTCAGGATTCCCATTGTCGAACCGAGCGTCAACGCGCTCATCACCGCGGCCTTGATCGGCAGCACCACCGACCCGAACGCCAGGAACATCAACAAAGTGGTGGTGGTCAGCAGGATCACCAACATCAGCGGCCCCTGGGCCGACAAGGCGTGGATGCTGTCCTGCTCGAGCGCCGGCGTCCCGCCGACCATCAACTCCAGCCCCTTGGGCGGGGGGATCGCCCGCAGTTCCTTGATCTTCTGCGCCGCGTCGTTGCGGTTGACCAAACCGTTCTCGATCACCCGCACCGACTTGTCCTTCGACGCGCCCGGCAGCACGGGGCGTTCCTTCCACATGTCGGCCGCGTTGTTGTCCGGCTTGACGAACCCGTTGATGGACATCGCCTTGTTGCGGATGTCGGCGACCTGCTGGTCGGTGACGGGCTTGTGGTTGTCGGATTGGATGACCAGCGTCAGCTTCTCGGTGCGGAACCCGGGGAAGATCTTGTCGAACTGCTCCTGGGCCTGACGGCTGGGATTGTCCGGCGGCAGGTACTTCTCGCTCATCCCGCCGAAGGACAACTTCCCCAACGGGATGATCAACAGGATCATCGCGATCACTATCGGGACAGCGAACGCCAGCGGCCGCTTCATCACGACGTTGACCAGCTTGCCCCAGAACTCGCCCTCGACTTCCTCGCGGGTCTTGGTCTTCTGGGTCTTGTCGGCCAGGAAGTTCAGCCACCAGTTCATCGGCTTCCAGTTACGGAAGAACGGCACCCGCAACAGCGTCCGCACCCCGAGCGCGTCGACGTGGTGGCCCAGCACGCCCAGGCAGGCCGGCAGCAGCGTGATCGACAGCAGCGCCGCCAGCCCCACCGCCGCGAAGATGGCGTAGGTCAGCCCTTTCACGAAGCCCTGCGGCATCACCAGCAGGGCGGCGCCCGAGACGATGATCAGCACCGCCGAGAACACCACGGTGCGACCGGCCGTCATCACGCTGCGGCGCACCGCGGCCTCGGTGTCGTAGCCTTCGGCGATCTCCTCGCGGAAGCGGCTCACCACGAACAGCCCGTAGTCGATGGCAAGACCCAAACCGATCAGCGAGATCACCGGCTGGGCGAAGAAGTTCACCGGCCCGAAGAGAGTGGCAAACCGCAGGATGCCGGTCGCGCCGGCGATGCTCAAGCCGCCGACCATGACCGGCAGCCCGGCGGCGATGACCCCACCGAACACGAAGAACAGCACCACCGCCACCAGCGGCAGTGCAAGGACCTCCATGCGCCTCTGGTCGGTGGCGATGGTGCCGGTCAGCGCGTTGGCGATCGGCTGCAGGCCGGCCAGTTTGACCGTGCCGCCGTCGAGCTTTTGCAGGCTGGGCTCGACGGCCTGGTAGTTCTTCAGGATGGTGTCGTCGTCGTCGCCCTTGAGCTGGATGGACGCGAAGGCGTGTTGTTTGTCGGCGTCGGCCATGTTGCTCAGCACGTCGGGGTTGGTGAAGTAGCCCACCCAGCTGAGCACCTGGTCAGGGTGGTCGCGCTTGACGTTGTTGAGCCCGTCTTTGATGCCGTCGAACCACGGCTTGTCGTCGACCGTCTTACCTTTGGGCGCGGTGAAAACAGCGACGACGTGACTGGTTCGGTCGCGGCCGTACACCTGGTCGCCCAGCACCGACGCCTTCACCGACTGGCTGCCGTCGTCGTAGAACCCGCTCTGGGTGACGTGTTTGCCGAGGCTCATCCCGAAGATGCCGCCGCCAAGGCACAGCGCCACCATGACCCCGATCACGATGTACCGGTAGCGGTATACAGTTCGGCCCCACCAGGCGAACACGTAAGCTCCTTACTGGATCTACTGAAAAATCTCCGTGACCCGCTGCCTATTTATCCAGTTGTCACACACGCGAGGTCAGTAGCGACGACAGCGGCCGGAACGGCTGCAGCCACGCCCCCTGCTCAGGCAGCGAATCCAGTCCGATCCGGGGCAGCGGTTCCCGGAACACACCGTCGATGTCCTCCAGGTCGACGAACTCCAAGGTATCCGACGCTAACGCCCAACTCGCATGTTCGCGAAATCCGAGCACCTGGACGGGAACCCCGCCGCGCGAGATTTCCTCCAGCGGTTCGCGGAATGCCTGGCCGTCGGCGGAGGCCACCACCAGCGCCGCCAGACCCTCCTGGCAGCGCAACGCGATGTGCTGCAGCATGTCGCCGTCGACGTCGCTGTCCTCGTCGATTTTCGGCTTGGCGAAGACGGCAAACCCCACGTTACGCAAGGCATCCACCCACGGTCGAACCACGTCGGCGCTGCCCGGCGCGATGTTGGTGAACACGGTGGCCTCGGGTTCGCTCGACACGTCGTGCCGGTCGGCGGCCACCTCGGCGGTGCGGGTCAAAAGCCAGCGGCCCAGCGCGTCGAAGCGCGGGCGTTCCAGCGCCGTCGGCCGCCGGCCCAGGATGGAGCCGAGACCCATGTCCAGGTTGGGCGCATCCCAGACCAACAGCACGCGTCGGCCGCCCGGGCCGGCCGTGTCGTCGCCGGATGGTTCGGCCAGCGCGGGCATCAGTGCGCCCGTTTCTTCGGTCAGGCTCATGGACTGGTTCTTTCCCAGAGCAATTCGGTAACGGCACTGCCGGCGTCTTGTGCCTTGGTCTCGTACTTGGTGATGGGGCGGACGACCGAGATCGGCAGAGTCGGGTCGTCGGGATCGGCCCGGCGCAACCGCGGCTCGGCGTCGCCGACCTCGGCGATCTGCTCGGCGTATCCGGCGTGGTCGGTGGCGGCGTGCAGTACCCCGCCGGGCCGCAACCGGTCGGCGATCAGCGCCACGGTGCGCGGCTGCAGCAACCGCCGCTTGTGGTGGCGGGCCTTGGGCCAGGGGTCGGGGAAGAACACCCGCACTCCCGTCAACGTGCCCGACGGGATGAGGTGCTCGAGGACGTCGAGCGCATCTCCGCGGACCAGGCGGATGTTGCCGACGTTCTCCCGGTCGATGGCGCTCAGCAGTTGCGCCAGCCCGCGCCGGTAGACCTCGACCGCGATCACGTCGACATCCGGCTCGGACTGTGCCATCGCGAGGGTGGAAGTCCCTGTGCCGCAACCGATCTCGAGAACCACCGGCGCCTCCCTGCCGAACCAGGCCCGGATGTCGGGTGGATCGGCCGGCCCGTCGGCGCTGCGGGCCAGGATGCCGAGTTGCGGCCACAATCGGTCCCAGGTCCGCTGCTGGGCGGCCGAGAGGGCCGAGCGCCGGGTCCGGAAGCTGGTGGTCCGGGGATAGCCAGAACGCGGGGCGGGCACGCCGGTGTCCGGGCGCGCCTGGACCCCGGATTGTGCGTGCATTGGTCCATCGTTACCCATATACCCATGGTGTAGCCGCATCGCGGTACAGATTGATACCCAACAGTTGCCTTCGGCTGGTACTGGCTCGCGCCACGGCGCGGCGGATGTCACGATGCGATGGGAGCGGCGCTCGCCGGTTCAGCGGGCCAGTTCAGGGACAATGGGCGGGACATGAGCGGACAGCGGGGTTTCCTCGACGAGCTGGCGCGATATGCCGCCGACGCCCGCTGGGACGTGATCGCCGAGCCCCTGCGTGCGCCGCTGCGGGTCGCCGTGTCCGGGCGCCGTGGAGTGGGCCGTCGTACCGTCGCGCACGCTCTTGCCCAGGCCGGGGTCCCGGTGACGCCGGACGCCGATCTGCAGGTCCACGTGATCGCCGAGGTGGTCAAACCCGAGGATCGGGCCGCGATCGCGGCGGCGCAACGGCCGCTGCTGGTGGTACAGAACAAGGCCGACGTGGCCGGCGGGCCGGTGGCCGGGCTCGGCGTGCCGGTCGCGCCGATGGTGGGATTGCTGGCTGTGGCGGTACTGGACGACACCCTGTGGGGCGCGCTGCGGGTGCTTGCGGCCCGGCCCGCCGACCTGAGCTCGCCGGACAGCTTCGTCGCCTGCGCACACCCGCTGCCGGTTGAGGTCCGCCGGCGCCTGGTCGACACCCTCGACCTGTTCGGCGTCGCTGCGGCGGTCGCCGGGATCCGCCGGGGGGCGTCGAAGGCCCAGGTCCGGGCTCGGCTGCGCAGGCTGAGCCGCATCGACGCCGTGCTGGCCGAGCTGGCGGCCGTCGGCGCCGAGGTGCACTACCGGCGGATGCTCGACGCCGTCGCCGAGCTGGAGGCGCTCGCTGTCACCGACCCGCGGGCCGCCGAGTTCTTGTCCCGCGACGCCACGGTGATCGCGCGGATGGCCGCCGCGATCGACGTCGTCGAGGCCACCGGGCTGGACGTCGACCGCTGCGACAGCCCCGCGGCACACCTGCGGCGGGCAGTGCGCTGGCAGCGCTACGGCCGCGGACCGGTCAGCGCCACCCACCGCGCCTGTGGCGCCGACATCGCCAGGGGATCGCTGCGGCTCTGGTCGCACGCCGGGGGATCGTCATGACCGACCCGGTCGCCGACGTCGACGCACTGGTCGGCGCGATCGGCCCGCGGCTCAGTGCGCCCGTGATTGCGCGCCGCGACGCTGTGCTGGTGACCGGCCCGTGGCTCGCCGGAGTCAGCGGCGTTGCTGCCGTGCTGCGCGAACGGCTGCCCCAGCACACCTTCGTCGAGGCGGCGGACCTGGCGCCCGGCGAGGCGCCGAGCGCCGTGGTGTTCGTGGTCTCCGCGGCCGCGGTGCTGACCGGATCCGACGCCGCGCTGCTCGACGCAGCGGCCACCGACACCGACCCGGTTATCGGCGTGGTGTCCAAGATCGACGTCCACCGCAACTGGCGCGACGTGCTGGCCGCCGACCGCGAGACGCTGGCCGAGCACGCGCCGCGCTACGGCGGGGTGCGCTGGGTGGGGGCGGCCGCGGCGCCCGAACGCGGCGAGCCGCGCGTCGACGACCTGATTGCCGCGGTCGGGGAGCAACTGGCCGACCCCGACCTTGCGCGGCGAAACCGGTTGCGGGCCTGGGAGTCCCGGCTGCAGACCGTCGCATGCCGGTATGACCGCGACGCCGAGGGCGCGGGCCGCCGTGCGCGGGTCGAGGCGCTGCGGGAGCAACGCAACGCCGTGCTGCGCCAGCGGCGGCTGTCCAAATCCGAGCGCACGATCGCGCTGCGCAGCCAGGTCCAGCAGGCGCGCGTGCAGTTGTCTTACTTCGCCCGGAACCGCTGCGCCTCAGTGCGTTCAGAGTTGCAGGAGGATGCGGCCGGTCTGAGTCGGCGCAAGCTGCCCGGCTTCGAGGCCTACGCCCGCGGCCGCGTCGAGGAGGTGGTGACCGAGGTCGACGAGGGCACCACCGCGCACCTGACCGATGTCGCGCAGGCGCTGGGGCTGGCGGTGGAGCCGCCGGCAGCCGAGCTGCCGCGGGTGGAGATCGGTGCGCCGCCGCTGAAGTCGAGGCGGCTGGAGACCAGGCTGATGATGCTGCTGGGCGCCGGTTTCGGGCTGGGCGTGGCGCTGACGCTGAGCCGGCTGCTGCTCGACTTGGCGCCCGGGCTGACCGCGGCCGGGATCGTCGCCTGCGTGGCGATCGGTCTGGCGGTCACCGTCTGGGTGGTCGGCACTCGCGGCCTGCTGGCCGACCGCGCGGTGCTCGACCGCTGGGTCGGCGAGGCAACCGGATCGCTGCGCTCGGCGGTCGAGCAGCTGGTGGCCACCCGGGTTCTGGCCGCCGAGTCGGCGCTCAGCGCTGCGCTCGGCGAGCACGACGAAGCCGAAAGCGCACATGTGGCCGACCAAGTGAGCGTCATCGACACCGAGCTGCGTGAGCATGCCGTCGCGGCGGCTCGGGCCGCGGCGTTGCGTGACCGGGAGATGCCGACGCTGCGGGCTGCGCTCGACGCCGTGCGCGCGCAGTTGGGGGAGTGCGCCCACGCGGAGACGGCGACGTCGGCGCCGACAATTGGGGCCGATAAGGCGATCTGAATCGTTCTTGTGAGTGAGCTGATACACGCCCGAGCCATTTTGGGTATACGGCCCGCGATAACCTGTGTTAAGGATCGCAAAGACGTTTTGCAAACCTTCGCAGCTGTGACACGCACGAGTGAGAGTTCAGGAGATTTCGATGACCTCAGCGACCATCCCCGGTCTGGATACCGCGCCGACGAACCACCAGGGCCTGTTGTCCTGGGTGGCGGAGGTGGCCGAGCTCACCCAGCCGGACCGGGTGGTGTTCGCGGACGGCTCCGACGAAGAATGGGAGCGGCTTTGCCAGCAGCTGGTCGAGGCGGGCACTTTCAAGAAGCTGAACGAAAAGAAGCGTCCGAACTCCTACCTGGCTCTTTCCGACCCGTCTGACGTGGCGCGCGTCGAGTCCCGCACGTTCATCTGCACCGAGCAGGAGAGCGGCGCCGGTCCGACCAACAACTGGATGGAGCCGGCCAAGATGCGGTCGATCATGACCGAGCTGTACCGCGGCTGCATGCGCGGGCGCACGATGTGGGTGGTGCCGTTCTGCATGGGCCCGCTCGGCGCCGACGACCCCAAGCTGGGCGTGGAGATCACCGACTCGGAATACGTCGTCGTCTCGATGAAGGTGATGACCCGGATGGGCAAGGCCGCCCTGGAGAAGATGGGCGACGACGGCTTCTTCGTCAAGGCGCTGCATTCGGTGGGAGCGCCGCTGGAGCCCGGCCAAAAAGACGTGCCGTGGCCGTGCAACGAGACCAAATACATCACCCACTTCCCTGAGACCCGTGAAATCTGGAGCTACGGCTCGGGTTACGGCGGCAACGCGCTGCTGGGTAAGAAGTGCTATTCGTTGCGGATCGCCTCGGCGATGGCCCACGACGAGGGCTGGCTCGCCGAGCACATGCTGATCCTCAAGCTGATCTCGCCGGAGAACAAGGCGTACTACTTCGCCGCGGCCTTCCCGTCGGCGTGCGGCAAGACCAACCTGGCGATGATCCAGCCGACCATCCCGGGCTGGCGCGCCGAAACCCTCGGCGACGACATCGCCTGGATGCGGTTCGGCAAGGACGGCCGGCTCTACGCCGTCAACCCGGAGGCCGGCTTCTTCGGTGTCGCGCCGGGCACCAACTGGAAGTCCAACCCCAACGCGATGCGCACCATCGCCGCCGGCAACACCGTGTTCACCAACGTTGCGCTCACCGACGACGGCGACGTGTGGTGGGAGGGCCTGGAGGGCGAGCCGGACCACCTGATCGACTGGAAGGGCAACGACTGGGTTATCCGCGAGACGGAAACCAAAGCCGCGCACCCGAACTCGCGGTACTGCACGCCGATGTCGCAGTGCCCGATCCTGGCGCCTGAGTGGGACGACCCGCAGGGCGTGCCGATCTCCGGCATCCTGTTCGGTGCCCGCCGCAAGACGACGGTGCCGCTGGTGACCGAGGCCCGCGACTGGCAACACGGCGTGTTCATGGGCGCCACGATGGGCAGCGAGCAGACCGCCGCCGCCGAGGGCAAGGTCGGCACCGTGCGGCGCGACCCGATGGCGATGCTGCCGTTCCTGGGCTATCACGTGGGCGACTACTTCCAGCACTGGATCGATATCGGTAAAAACTCCGATGAGTCCAAGCTGCCGAAGGTGTTCTTCGTCAACTGGTTCCGCCGTGGCGACGACGGCAAGTTCCTGTGGCCGGGCTTCGGCGAGAACAGCCGGGTGCTCAAGTGGATCGTCGACCGCATCGAACACCGGGCGGGCGGTCAGGAGACCCCGATCGGCATCGTGCCCACCGCCGACGACCTCGACTTGGATGGGCTGGACGTGGACGCCGCAGACGTGCAGCGCGCGTTGGAGGTCAAGGCCGACGAATGGCGCCAGGAACTGCCGATGATCGAGGAGTGGTTCGAGTTCGTCGGCGAAAAGCTGCCCACCGGCGTCAAGGACGAGTTCGAGGCGCTCAAGCAGCGGCTGGGCTAGTCACCTTCCTGCGCGAGCGTGCGCAGTTGTACAGGTTTCGACCGGCTTTCACGTACAACTACGCACCTTCGCGGGTGAGTCGACCACTTGACAGCTGTCAAGTTTGGTGGCGGTACAGTCTGCCCCATGCAGATTCGCGAGCATGTCGGCACCGGTAAGCCGGCGGTCGTCCTCCATCCGTCCGGCACGGTCATCACCTTCGACGAGCTGGAAGCCCGGGCCAATCGGCTGGCGCATTACTTTCGCCGGGCTGGGCTGGCCGAAGGCGACGCGGTCGCGATCCTCATGGAGAACAACGAGCACATCCACGCCGTGATGTGGGCCGCGCGGCGCAGCGGCCTGTACTACGTGCCGATCAACACCCACCTGACCGCGCCCGAAGCTGCCTACATCGTCGACAACAGCGCCGCCAAGGCGATCATCGGCTCGGCCGCGCTGCGGAAAACCTGCGAGAACTTGGCGGAGCATTTGCCGGGCGGATTGCCCGAGCTGCTCATGATCGCCGACGACGACCTGTCCGGCTGGCAGCGTTACCCGGAATGTGTTGCGGATCAACCGGTTACGCCGATCCCCGACGAGCGCGAGGGCGACCTTTTGCAGTACTCGTCGGGCACCACGGGCCGGCCCAAGGGCATCAAACGCGAACTGCCACACGTCCCTCCGGCCGAGGCCCCCGGCATGATGTCGGCGCTAGTCGGATTCTGGATGACGCCGGACTCGATTTACATGAGCCCGGCGCCGCTGTATCACACGGCGCCGTCGGTGTGGTCGATGAGCGTGCAGGCCGCCGGCATCACCACAGTGGTCCTCGAGAAGTTCGACCCCGAGGGCTGCCTCGACGCGATCCAGCGCTACGGGGTAACCCACGGCCAGTTCGTACCGGCGATGTTCACCCGCATGCTGAAACTGCCGGAGTCGGTGCGTAATTCATATGACTTGTCGAGTCTGCAGCGGGTGATCCATGCGGCAGCGCCGTGCCCGGTGGAGATCAAGAAGCAGATGATCGACTGGTGGGGCCCGATCATCGACGAGTACTACGCATCCTCGGAGGCGATCGGGTCGACGTTGATCACCGCCGAGGAGTGGCTGGCCCATCCGGGCTCGGTCGGCAAACCAATGGCCTGCCAGATACACATCCTCGACGAGAACGGCGACGAGCTGCCGCCCGGGCAGGCCGGCGAGATCTACTTCGAGGGCGGCTATGCGTTCGAATACCTCAACGACGCAGCGAAAACCGCGGCATCGCGCGACAAGCACGGCTGGGTGACGGTCGGCGATGTCGGCTACGTCGACGACGAGGGCTACCTGTACCTGACCGACCGCCGCCACCACATGATCATCTCCGGCGGGGTGAACATCTACCCCCAAGAGGCAGAGAACATGCTGGTCACGCATCCAAAAGTGTTGGACGCGGCGGTGTTCGGCATTCCCGACGACGAGATGGGCCAAAGCGTCAAGGCGGTGGTGCAGACGCTCGACCCGGCCGACGCCACCGACGAGTTCGCCGCCGAGCTGTTGGCATGGCTGCGGGACCGCCTCGCCCACTACAAATGTCCACGCTCGATCTCGTTCGAAGCCGAGCTGCCGCGCACCGAGACCGGCAAGATGTTCAAAGGCGAGTTGGTCAAGAAGTATTCGTGAGCGTTGTCGAGCTGCCAGCGGGAATCTTCGTCAGCACTGAAAATGCCAGTGAACAAGCAACTTTCACGCTAAGCGAGGATCCCAGCGACGACCGGCGGGTGGTCACCGTGCCATCGGTCGATGCCGCCCTCGCCGAACTCCATGAGCGACTGAAGCATTGGCCGCAGGCGGCAGCCGTGTGCGACGACGTGCTGCGCGCGGTGGATCCTGGTGGCCCGACGCGCGCCGGGGTGATCACCGAGTCTCTGGCCTATTCGACGCTGCAATCCGGCCAGGAATTCGCCCGCTGGCTTGCCGAACGCGGCCCGGCCCGTATGCCGGAGATCCCCGATCCGGTAGTGGCCGAACGCGACGGCAACACGCTGCGGATCAAATTCAACCGGCCGTCGCGGCACAACGCATTTTCCACCGACGCTCGCGCCGCACTGCTGGAAGCGCTCGACGTCGCGCGCTACGACACGTCGGTCGACGAGGTGGTGCTGTCCGGCAATGGGCCGTCGTTCTGCAGCGGCGGCGACCTCGCCGAGTTCGGCACCTTGCGCGATCCCGCCACCGCGCATCTGGCCCGCACCCGCTACAGCCCCGCCCTGGTGCTCGACGCGCTGACCGCACGGTTCGGGCCGGCCTGCCGCGCGGAGGTGCACGGGCAAGTGCTGGGCAGCGGACTGGAGATGGCGGCGTTCTGCGGACATGTTGCGGCTGCGCCCGATTCGGTGTTCGGGCTTCCCGAGCTGAGCCTCGGTCTGATCCCGGGCGCCGGTGGCACCGTCAGCGTCACCCGGCGCATCGGCCGTTGGCGCACAGCGTATCTGGTGCTTTCCGGTCACACCATCGACCCGGCGACGGCGCTGGCATGGGGGCTGGTGGACGCGGTCGGCTAGGCCAGCACGTCGTACTCGCGGAGGAATCGCACGATCGCATCGATCATCAACGGGCCGTCGAGCAAGTCCATGCTGTTGTGGTCCGCGCCGGGCACCAGAAGGAACCGCTTCGGCTCGCGCGCAGCGTCATACAGGCGTCGGCTCAGCTTCGCAGGCACCAGGGTGTCGCGATCGCCGGCGACCACCAAAAGCGGTGCCCCCACGCGCGCGATCCGGTTGATCGACGGGTACCGATCGGCCAGCAGTGGGCCGACCGGCAGGAACGGGTAGTGCAACCGGCCGACATCGGTCAGCGATGTGAACGGCGAGCGCAGCACCATCGCGGCCGGCGGCGACTCGAGCGCCAGCCGAACCGCCACCGCCGCGCCCAGCGACTCGCCGAAGTAGACAATCCGATCGATTTCCGGGCGAGCCGCCAGGAACGCCCGGGCGGCTCGGGCGTCCGCGGCCAGGCCGTCTTCGGTTGGCCGGCCGGGGTTTCCGCCGTAACCCCGGTAGTCGAAGAGCAGTACCGACACACCGGCGTCGCGCAAAGCGGCTGCCAGCGGCGCGCGCAACGTGCGGTCGCCGCCATTTCCGTTGCAGACCAACACCGCCGGTCCGCCGCCCGCGGCGGGGAAGAACCACGCACTCAGCCGCAGCCCGTCGTCGGTGTGCAGGACGACGTCCTCGCCGCCGGGCAGGACGGCTGCGGCGGGCGGTACCGGCCCGGGCGACGGGAAGTAGATCAACCGCCGCTGCAGTGATGTCAGCATGTGCGAACGCTGCCGAGTGTGGACTTAATGCACGGTCGGAGCGAAAAAGCGTGGCATAACCGCACACTCGGCGCGGAGGTGGAGGTCATCAGAGGCCGCCGCGGGCCACCAGTTGCCCGGCGATCACGTTGCGCTGGATTTCGTTGGTGCCCTCGCCGACGATCATCAGCGGGGCGTCGCGAAAGTACCGCTCAACGTCGTATTCGGTCGAATAGCCGTACCCGCCGTGAATGCGGACCGCGTTCAACGCGATCTCCATCGCCACCTCGGAGGCGAACAGTTTGGCCATGCCGGCCTCCATGTCGCAGCGTTCGCCGCTGTCGTAGCGTTCCGCCGCATAGCGGGTGAGCTGGCGCGCGGCGGTGAGCTTGGTCGCCATGTCGGCCAGGTAGTTGCCGACGGCCTGGTGCTTCCAGATCGGTTTGCCGAAACTTTCCCGCTGTTGTGCGTAGGCCAGCGCATCGTCGAGCGCCGCCGTCGCCACTCCCAGCGCCCGTGACGCCACCTGAATGCGGCCTGTCTCAAGGCCTTTCATCATCTGCGCGAAGCCCTTGCCCGGTACGCCGCCGAGAACAGCCGACCCGGGAACCCGGTAGCCGTCGAACGACAGCTCACACGATTCGACGCCCTTGTAGCCCAGCTTGGGCAGGTCCCGCGAAATCGTCAGCCCCGGGCCGGGTTCCACCAGCACCACCGAGATGCCGGTGTGGCGTGGCGTCGCGCGCGGATCGGTCTTGCACAGCAACGCAATCAGCCCGGAACGCCGCGCATTGCTGATCCAGGTCTTCGACCCGTTGATCACCAGCTCGTCGCCGTCGGCCAGCGCGGTGGTCGACATGTTCTGCAGATCGCTGCCGCCGCCGGGCTCGGTGAGCGCCATGGTGGCCCGCAGCTCACCGGTGGCCATCGGCGGCAGGTAGCGACGCTTCTGCTCCTCGGTGCCGAACAGCGTGAGTAGCTTGGCCACCACGGTGTGCCCGCCCATCGCACCGGCCAGGCTCATCCAGCCGCGGGCCAGCTCCTGGGTGACCAGCACGTAGCACGGCATCGACACCGGCGACCCGCCGTACTCTTCGGGAATGGCGAGGCCGTAAATGCCGATCCGCTTCATCTGCTCGATCCACACTTGCGGATACTCGTTGGCATGCTCGACTTCGCGCACCGTCGGCCTGACGTCTTTGTCGACAAACTCACGCACGGTCTCGACCAGCATCGTCTCTTCGGGGGTCATGAGGCCATGCTGACATGACCGGCGGCCCGTACTTCGACGACCTGCACGTCGGACAGGTTTTTCCCGCCGCCCCGTCGATGACGCTGTCCCCGGGAGTGGCCGCCGTGCACCAGAGCATCCTCGGCGACCGGCTGCGGCTGCCGCTGGACGCCGAACTGTCCCACGCAGTCACCGGGTCGACGACGCCGCTGGCCCACCCCGGCCTGGTGTGCGACGTCGCGATCGGGCAGTCGACGCTGGTGACCCAACACGTCAAGGCCAACCTGTTCTACCGCGGGCTGGTCTTCTACCGCTTTCCGGCGATCGGCGACAGCCTGTTCACCCGCACCGAGGTGGTGGGCCTGAAGAAGAACTCGGCCAAACCCGGGCGCGCGCCCACCGGCCTGGTGGCCCTGCGGATGACCACCATCGACCAGGCCGATCGATTGGTGCTCGACTTCTACCGCTGCGCGATGCTGCCGTTGAGTCCCGGCGCCGCGCCGGACGCCGCCGAGCACGCCGACGACCTCTCGACGGTCGGTACCGACCTGGTGCCGCCGCCCTCGGCCACCGAGCAGTGGAGCGGCGCCGTGTTCCGCCAGCGCATTCCGGGGCCGCATTTCCACCCCGGCATGGCCGGCTCGGTCTTGCATAGCAGCGGCGACATCGTCAGCAGCGCACCGGAGCTGGCCCGGCTCACGCTGAATATCGCTGCGGTACACCATGATTCGCGGGTTGGCGGACGCCGGCTGGTTTACGGCGGCCACACCATCGGGTTGGCGCTGGCGCAAGCCACCCGGTTGTTGCCCAACTTGGCGACGGTGCTGGGCTGGGAGTCCTGCGACCACACGGGTCCGGTGCACGAGGGTGACACGCTCTACAGCGCGCTGCACGTCGAGTCCGCGCAGCCGACCGACCAGGGCGGCGTGCTGACGCTGCGATCGTTGGTCTATGCGGTGGGCGAGCCGGACCGCCAGGTGCTGGACTGGCGGTTCACCGCGCTGCAGTTCTGACGCGCGCACAATGGTGGGCGTGGATGCGGCCGCAGCAGACTGGGCCGGCAGCGGCCTGGCCTATCTGACCGGCCCACCGGATGGGCCGCCCGATTTCTCCCGCGCTGCCGTGCTGACCCAGGCGCGCCGCGTGACCGCCGAGATCGCCGAGCTGACCGGCGTCGAGGTTGACGCGGCGATGGTATTGGCGGGCCGCGCGGCGCTGCGCGGCCTGACCCGGCTGGGCTCGATATCTGCGGGTGGCGCTACCCGGTTGCTGCCCACCGTCGACGGCTGGTGCGCGATCGCGCTGCCACGCCCCGAAGACATCGAGGCACTGGCCGCCCTGCTGGAAACAAACACCACTCCGGAGGATCCCTGGTGCGAGCTAACGCGTTGGACAGCAACATGTTCCGCGTACGAAGTAGTCACCCGCGCCCAGCTGCTGGACGTCGCGGCGGCGGCGCTCGGCGAAGCGGTCCCGGCGACGCCCGTGGTGCGCCGAATCGGTGACACCGCCGAGCCGCGCGACCTCGACGGGCTGCTGGTGGCCGACCTGTCGTCGCTGTGGGCCGGTCCGCTGTGTACCCACCTGCTGGCCCGCGCGGGCGCTGTCGTCGTCAAGGTGGAAAGCCCGGCCCGCCCGGACGGGACCCGTCGCGGGGAGCCGGCGTTCTTCGATTGGATGAACTTCGGAAAGCTTTCCTACTGCGTGGATTTCGACGACGGGGCATTACGGGACTTGCTGAGCGCCGCCGACGTCGTCATCGAGGGATCCCGCCCCGCCGCGCTACGCCGACGCCGGCTGAGCGTCGACGACGTCCCGGCCCGGGCCGGGCGGGTATGGCTGCGGATCTGCGGCCACGCCGGTCAGCCGGACCGGGCGGCGTTCGGCGACGACGCCGCGGTCGCGGGCGGGCTCGTCGGCGCCGGCCCGGTGTTCTGCGGCGACGCCGTCGCCGACCCGCTCGCCGGACTGGAGGCGGCGCGGGCGGTGGCGCAGTCGCTGCGCCGTGGCGGCGGCGAACTGATCGAGGTGTCGATGGCACAGGTGGCCGCGGGCTACGCCGCGCTGCCGACATCGCCGGCTTGCGACATGCCCGTCGCCGCGCCGCAACCCCCGCCACCGAGCCCGTCGGCGCCGCCGCTGGGGGCCGACAATGCCGCGGTAAAGCACATCGTCGCCGAAAAGCTCGGTGCGCCATGTTGATTCGACGTGCGACCAGGCTCGACGGTGCCGTGCTCGACATTCGGGTCGGCGAGCAGATCGGCCAGGTGGACGCGAACCTTCAACCCCGGCCCGGTGAGGACGTATTCGACGCTGAAGGCGGCACCGTGATACCCGGCCTGCACGACCACCACGTCCACCTGCACTCCGCGGCCGCAGCCGAAACTTCGCTCCAGGTGGGGCCTCCCCACGTGCGCGACCGCGACGCGCTGGCCGGCGCGCTGGCCACCGCCCAGACCGGCGACGACGGCTGGATCCGTGCAATCGGCTATCACGACTCGGTGGCCGGGCCGTTGGACCGGACCGCGCTGGATGCGCTGGCACCCGCAGTGCCGGTGCGCATCCAGCACCGCAGCGGTGTGCTGTGGATCCTCAACTCCGCCGGCCTGGCCCGGGTCGGGCTGGCCGACCACCCCGACGGGCGCCTGCGCAGCGCCGACTCGGATTGGTCGGAGGCGTTGGAGCGCCGCGATCTCGGTCTCGCCGACGTCAGCCGTCGGCTGAGCAGCTACGGCGTCACCGGGATCACCGATGCCACACCGGATCTCGAGGTCGGCGACATCGTGAGGTTGACGGAGCTGCATCGCCACGGTGAACTACGCCAGCGGCTGCATTTCCTGTCACCCGGCAAGCGGATCCTGCGTGACGACGATCTGGATCTCGACGAACTCGCACGCTGGATTGCCGAACGGCACCGCGACGGTGGCCCGGTCGCCATCCACTGCGTGACGGCCGCTCAGTTGCTCGTGACGATCGCGGCGCTGCAGCAGGCCGGCGCCCATCCACGCGACCGCATCGAGCACGCGGCCGATACACCGTCCGACTGCCTCGACGACCTGGTGGACCTCGGGGTGACCGTGGTGACCCAGCCCAATTTCGTTGCCGAGCGCGGTGATCAATATCTGGCCGAGATACCGGCCGGCGAACACCACCAACTGTGGCGGGTGGCGTCGCTGCTGCTTGCCGGGGTTCCGGTCGCACTGTCCACCGACATGCCGTTCGGCCACGGCGACCCGTGGGCGGCGATGCGCGCCGCGGTCCATCGCATCACCCCGAGCGGGGCGGTGCTGGGCCCCGACGAATGTGTCCCGGAGCGGCGAGCGTTGATGATGTTCCTGGGCTGGGCCGAGCACCCCAGCCGGGTCCGCACCGTCGAACCGGGCCAGCCCGGCGACCTGTGCGTGCTGAGCGCCCCACCGGAAGCCGTCCTGGCCGAACTGGACGCAGAACAGGTGGCCGCCACGATCATCGGCGGGGAAATCGTTTACGCCGCAAGGTGACCTCGTTAGTGCGGTAGGTCGCGGAACGGTGTATTGCGGTAGGGCTCCGGCTCTTTGGGCAGACCGAGTATGCGTTCGCCGATGATGTTGCGCTGAATCTGGTCGGTGCCGCCGCCGATCGAGGTGAAATACGCGTTGAGGGTCCGGAATGTCACCGCGTCACCGACCGGGTTGTCCGGTCCGGCCAGCATCGCCTCGGCGCCGACGATCTCGGTCTCCACCCGGGCGGTTTCGTGCAGGATCCGCGACATCGCGATCTTGCCCAGTGCCGTCAGCGTCGCCGCCTCGCCGCGGTCAGTAGCGGCCTTCGATCGCTCTCTGTTCCAACGGTTCACGGTAACCAGCGCGTCGACCCGGGCGATCTGCTGACGGACATCGGCGTCGTCGATTCGGCCGAATTCCCGCGCCAATTGCACCAAGCCACCGCCCTTTTCGGATTTGGGCCGCTTGGCATCCTTGGACGTGCGGGCCAGGTCACCCATGAACCGGCGTTCGTGGCCGAGCGCCACCTGCAGCACCGCCCAGCCTTCACCCGGCTCGCCGACCATGTTGTCGGCGGGCACCCGGGCGTTCTCGATGAACACCTCGTTGAACTCCGCTTCACCGGTGATCTGATGGATCGGGCGGATTTCGACGCCGGGTTGTCGCATCGGGAACATGAAGAAGCTGATTCCCTTGTGCTTGGGCACATCCCAGTCGGTCCGGGCCACCAGCATGCCGTAATCGGCGGTCTTGGCGAACGACGTCCACACCTTCTGGCCGTTGATCACCCAGTCGTCGCCGTCGCGGTCGGCGCGGGTGCGCAGGCCCGCCAGATCCGACCCGGCGCCCGGCTCGCTGTACAGCAGACACCACTTGCTCTCGCCGCGGATCGACGGCGGGATCAGCCGCCGCTTCTGTTCGTCGATGCCGCAGTCGTGCAGCGTGCAGGCGAACAGGTTTGCCCGGTCATGCCCGGAGCCCGGCGCCCCGACCGCCGCGAATTCCTCGGCGACAATGCGGGATTGGGTATCGGTGAGACCGCGTCCATACCAATCGGGTTCCCAGCTGGGGACGGCCCAGCCGGCGTCGACGACGGTGTGCGCCCACTCGGCGCGATCGACGCCGGGAGACCAATTGGCGGCCAGCCAGTCTCGGACCTCGCGGCGCACTTCTTCGTCAGTCATGGCGTCGCTCCTCCTCATCGCTTCGCTCTGCATCGTCGCCGACGCGAGTCACGTCAGGCTCCGATCTCCTGCAGGTAACGTTCGCGGTGCCAGGACGGGCTGCCCAGCAGCTGGGCGTCGCTGCGGGCCCGCCGCAGATACAGATGTGCCGGATGTTCCCAGGTGAACCCGATGCCACCGTGCACCTGAATGTTGGTCGCGGCGACGAACACGAAGGCATCCGAGCAATAGCCCTGTGCCAGCGCCAGATCCGCGATCCGCGACGGCGATTGCCGCGCAACCGACTCGGCGGCGAACCGTGCGGCCGACACCGCCGACTCGGCTTCCAGCAACATGTCGGCGCACATGTGCTTGACGGCCTGAAAGCTGCCGATCGCCCGGCCGAACTGGTAGCGGGTCTTGGCGTACTCGGCGGCCATGTGCGTGACGCGGCGCGCCCCGCCGGCCTGCTCGCCGACCAGCGCCACCGCGGCGCAATCGAGCGCCGCATTGAACACCTCGACGCCGGAACCCAGCTGGCCGACCAAACGTGCTGGGGCGCCGGATAATTGGAGCCGGCACTGTTTGCGGGTCGGGTCGACGGTGGTCAACGGCGTCACCTCTACGCCCGGCGCATCGGTCTTGACGGCGAACACCCCCGGCCCGGCGTCGGCCACGGCCAGCACATACACCAACTCGGCCAATGCGCCGTCGAGCACGAACTGCTTGCTTCCGGTCACCTCCCAGCGCTCACCGACCGCGCGGGCCGACGTCGCGATGGTCGACGGTATCCGCGCCGAGCCGTCCTCGGCGAAGGCCACGCTGGCGATCAGCTCACCGGACGCGATCCGCGGCAACACCGCCGCGGATTCTGCGGCGTCGGAAACCCCGGCGAGCAGGCTGGGCACCAGCACCGCCGTCGACAGATACGGGCCGACCAGCAGTGCCGCGCCCATCTCCTCGGCCACGATGCCCAGCTCGACCGGTCCCGCGCCGGCGCCGCCGTACTGCTCACCGATCAGCAGCCCCACCAGACCCATCGCGGCCATCTCCTGCCACATGGCCGGGTCGAAACCGGTGTCGGTGGCCATCAACGCTCGCACCGCGGACTCCGGGGAGCGTTTCGCCATCAAGTCGGCGACCGTGCTGCGCAATGCCCGCTGCTCGTCGGTCACAGAAAACGGCACGCCCTCAGCCCTTCGCTGCCAGCGCCGTCCGAAGGCTGGCGCACTGACTGGCGAAAAACGCCTGGGACACTTTGGCTTTCGGCACCAGCAGGTCGAACCCGTGAAACGCGCCGGGGACCACCTCGACGTGGCACGGCACCCCGGCCTGAGTGAGCCGCTCGGCGTAGGCGAGGTCCTCGTCGTGGAACAGGTCGTGGGTGCCGACCCCGATCCATGCCGGGGGCAGCCCGCTCAGGTCGTCGCGGCGCGCGGGTACGGCGACCTGCGGGTCGGCGTCACCGAGATAAGCGGCCCAGCCGAACCGGTTACTGCTGGGGCTCCACAACCGGTACGACGGGAGGCTCGGATTGTTCGCACTGCGATCGTCGAGCATCGGGTAGGCCAGCAGCTGCAGAGCCGGCGTGATCTCGCCGCGGTCGCGGGCGAGCAGCGCCAGCGCGGCCGCCAGCCCGCCGCCCGCGCTGGCACCGCCGATGGCGATCCGCGCCGGATCCACCGCGGGCAGCCGGGCCAGCCACGTCAACGCCGAATAGCAGTCCTCGAGCGGCGCGGGGTAGGGGTGTTCGGGGGCCAGCCGGTAGTCCACCGACGCCACTGTGGCGCCCAGCTCGCGGCTGAAGCGACGACACAGCTTGTCGTCTTGGCTTGCCCTGCCCAGCACGTACCCGCCACCGTGGATCCACAGCAATGCGGGCGTGGATTCGGCTGTGCTGGTGGGCCGGAACAGCCGGACCCCGGCGCCGGAGTCCAACGTGAGCACTTCGACGTCGCCCGGGCTGCGCAGACCCTGCAGCCGCGTCGCGGCCCGCATCAGTCGTAACGTGCGCGGGCTGACCAAGGTTCGCGGCGCGAGGCGGGCGATTCGGCGCAGATCGGGGTGAACATCGGTGTTCGACATCGGTCCAGTATTGCGCGTGTCGGCCTGATCTCCGTTTGCGGGCAACCGGGCGGGGTACGCTCCCGGAATGGTGCGCCCCGCGACCCGCTACCCCGGACCGACCACAGCCGCAAGGGTCCGGTGGTTGCTGCGAGCCCGCCCGGCGGACTACATGCTGGCATTGAGCGTCGCGTCGGCTTCGCTGCCGGTGGTGGGCAGGCATCTGGAGCCGCTGGGTGGCGCGACGGCGATGGGCGTTTGGGGCTGCCGGGTGCTGCCCGAGTTCCTGTCCACGACGGCCAAGTCCTGGCTGACCCCGGGCATCGGCGAGGTCCGCAAGCGCGAGCGCGACCAGACCCACACCGTCTCGCAAGCCGCGTTGCGCGGCATCGTCTCGGCCAAGGACCTCGACATCGAATGGCCCGCGCCGGAGCGCACGCCGCCGGTATGGCGGGCGCTGAAGCACCGCCGCTACCTGCATCGCACCGACGTCCGCTACGGCGATCACCCGGCCCAACTGCTCGACGTGTGGCGCCGGAAGGACTTGCCGGCCCGGCCCGCGCCGGTGCTGCTGTTCGTGCCCGGCGGCGCCTGGGTGCACGGCAGCCGTGCCCTGCAGGGTTACGCGCTGCTGTCGCGTCTGGCCGAGCTGGGCTGGGTGTGCCTGTCGATCGACTACCGGGTGGCGCCGCACCACCGCTGGCCGAGCCACATCACCGACGTCAAGACCGCGATCGCCTGGGCGCGCGCCAATGTCGACAAGTTCGGCGGCGACCGCAATTTCGTTGCGGTGGCGGGGTCTTCGGCCGGCGGGCATCTGGCCGCGCTGGCCGGGCTCACCGTCAACGACCGCGAGCTGCAGGCCGAACTGCCCGAGGGTTCGGACACCTCGGTGGACGCCGTCGTCGGGATCTACGGCCGCTACGACTGGGAGGACCGGTCGACCGCCGAGCGGGTGCGCTTCGTCGACTTCTTGGAACGGGTGGTGGTCAAGCGCAGCATCGACCGGCACCCCGACATATTCCGCAACGCTTCACCGATCGCCCGGGTGCACCCGGATGCGCCGCCGTTCCTGGTGATTCACGGCAGCAACGACACGGTGATTCCCGTCGAGCAGGCGCGCAGCTTCGTCGAGCGGCTACGGTCGGTGTCGCATTCGCCGGTCAGCTACATGGAACTGCCCGGCGCCGGGCACGGCTTCGACCTGATCGACGGGGCCCGCACGGGCGCGATGGCGACCGCAGTCGGGTTGTTCCTCAACCAGGTTCACCGCAATCACGCATTGATGGCCAAAGAGGTTATTTGAGCGCCGCCCGACTGTAAGGTCCGTCCCACAGGGTCCAAAAAGGGGTGTGCAGCGGTGAAAAGACTCAGTGGCTGGGACGCGGTACTGCTGTACAGCGAGACTCCCAACGTGCATATGCACACCCTCAAAATCGCGGTGATCGAGTTGGACCCCGACCGCCGTGATTTCGATATCGACGCGTTTCGCCGCGTCATCCACAGCCGGCTCTACAAGTTGGACCCGTTCTGCTACCAGCTGGTCGACATCCCGATGAAGTTCCACCACCCGATGTGGCGGGAGAACTGCGACGTCGACCTCACCTACCACATCCGGCCCTGGCGGCTGCCCGCGCCGGGCGGTCGCCGCGAACTCGACGAGGCGATCGGGCAGATCGCCAGCACGCCGCTGGATCGTAGCCGCCCGCTGTGGGAGATGTATTTCGTCGAGGGCTTGGCCAACAACAGGATTGCGGTGGTGGGCAAGATCCACCACGCGCTGGCCGACGGTGTCGCGGCCGCCAACCTGCTGGCGCGCGGCATGGACCTGGCGCCCGAACCGCCGACGGGCAAAAAGCGGTATGCGCCCGATCCGGCCCCGTCCAAGGCAGAACTGGTCCGTTCGGCGTTCGGCGATCACCTGCGCCAGCTCGGAAGAATTCCACGCACCGTGCGCTATACCGCGGAGGGCGTGGGCAGGGTGCGCCGCAGCAGCCGCAAGCTCTCGCCCCAGTTGACCCGGCCGTTCACTCCGCCGCCGACGTTCATCAACCACATGCTCACGCCGGAGCGCAAATTCGCCACCGCCACTTTGGCGTTGGCTGACATCAAGGAGACCGGCAAGGCGCTCGGCGTCACGATCAACGACGTGGTGCTGGCCCTGTCGGCGGGGGCGTTGCGCAAACTGCTGCTGCGCTATGACGGCAAGGCCGAGCCGCTTTTGGCCTCCGTGCCGGTGAGTTTCGACTTCTCGCCGGAGCGCATCTCGGGGAACTACTTCACCGGAATGCTGGTGGCGTTGCCGTGCGACATCGAGGACCCGCTGGAACGGGTGCGCCTGGCCCACGACAACGCAGCCGAGGCCAAGGAGAGCCATCAGCTGCTCGGGCCCGAGCTGGTGAGCCGATGGTCGGCCTACTTCCCGCCGGCGCCGGCCGAGTCGCTGTTTCGGTGGCTGGCCAGCCGTGACGGCCAAAACAAGGTGCTCAACCTGCCGATCTCCAACGTTCCGGGGCCTCGCGAGCCTGGCCGGGTCGGCGGCGCGCTGGTCACCGAGATCTATTCGGTGGGGCCGTTGACCGCGGGCAGCGGCCTGAACATCACGGTGTGGAGCTATGTCGACCAGCTCAACGTGTCGGTGCTCTCCGACGGCATCACGCTCGACGACCCGCACGAGGTGACCGAGGCCATCCTCGACGACTTCGTCGAATTACGCCGCGCCGCAGGGCTTTCCGACAAGCTGACCGTGGTCGAGAGCGCGATGGCGCAAGCCTGATCGCCCGCGAGAGTGCAACTATCGGCGGTCGCACTCGAGAAACGTGTCGCCAGTTGCACTTTCGCGGCTACCCGCTGAGGCGTGCCAACAACTCGCCGCGCACCACTTTGCCGGTGCTGCTGCGGGGCAGTTCGGGCAGCACGACGATCTCGCGGGGCACCTTGTAGTTGGCCAGGTTGTCGCGCACGTGCTGCTTCAGCGCGTCGACGGTGACCGTCGAGCCGGGCGACGGGACCACGAACGCCGCCAGCCGCTGGCCGTACTGTTCGTCGTCGACCCCGAGCACCGCCGCCTCGGCGACGTCGGGATGCGCCACCAAAGTCTTTTCCACTTCGATCGGGTAGACGTTCTCGCCGCCGGACACGATCATCTCGTCGTCACGACCGACCACATAGAGCCGCCCGGCCTCGTCGACCCGGCCGACGTCACCGGACGCCATGAAGCCCTCGTGAAAATCCTTGGTATTACCCGACGTATAGCCGTCGAACCGGTTGGAGTTGCGCACGAAAATCTGCCCGACCTCGCCCACCGGCACCTCGCGGAACTCGCTGTCGAGGATGCGGATCTCGGTGCCGACCGCGGGCTTGCCGGCGGTGTCGGGTGCGGCCCGCAGATCCTCGGGTGTCGCCGTCGCGATCATGCCCGCCTCGGTGGCGTTGTAGTTGTTGTAGATCACGTCGCCGAACTCGTCCATGAACCGGGTCACCACGTCGGGCCGCATCCGCGAGCCCGATGCGGTGGCGAACCGCAGCGAGCGGCAACTATAACGGCGGCGCACCTCGTCGGGGAGGTCCATGATCCGGTCGAACATCACCGGCACCACGCACAGGCCGGTGGCCTGGTAGCGGTCGACGAGATCGAGGGTGGCTTCCGGGTCGAACTTGCGCCGGGTCACCACCGTGCAGCCCAGCGACGCGGCGAACACCAGCTGGGAAAAACCCCAGGCGTGAAACATCGGCGCCACCACCACCGTCGTCTCCTCGGTGTGCCAGGGCACCCGGTCCAGGATCGCCTTGAGCTCGCCCACGCCGCCGCCGGAATGCTTGGCGCCCTTGGGACTTCCGGTTGTTCCCGACGTCAGCAGGATCAGTTTGCCTTTGCGGCCCGTCCGCGCGGGACGCTGACCGGCGTGCGCGGCGATGAGCCCCTCGACCGTGAGATCGTGCGGCTGTTCGGTCCACGCGACGATGCGCACAGTATCCGGCTTGTCGGCCAGCGCGCGGTCGACCGAGTCGGTGAACTCCTCGTCGTAGATCACCGCGTCCGCGCCCTCGCGGTGGACGACCTCGGCCAGTGCAGGCCCAGCGAACGAGGTGTTGAGCAGTAACACGTCGGAGCCGATCCGGTTGGCGGCCACCAAGGCTTCGACGAAACCGCGGTGGTTGCGGCACATGATCCCGACCACCGCCGGTGTGCCGCCGGGCAGCCCCTGCAACGCCGCGGCCAGTGCGTCGCTGCGCTGGTCGAGCTCGCGGTAGGTCAGTGACCCCAGCTCGTCGATCAGTGCCGGCCTATCCGGGCAGCGCGCAGCCGACATCGCGAAACCGCTTGTGACGGAAAGACCTTCGCGGCGTGCGGCCGCGGCGATCCGCAGGTATCGGTCAGGCCGCAGCGGTGCGATGATTCCTGCGCGGGCCATGGTGGCCAGCAGGCCGAAGACGGCCACTAGCCGACGATCGGCAGGCGCCGCTCTTTGGCCAATGCGTCGAGCGCCTTTTGCATGACGTGGCGGACGTGGGCGTCGACCTCGTCGATGTCGGGGTCCTCCCCGAACTGCTCAGCGACGTCGATCGGCTCGAGCACCTGCATGACGATCTTGGTCGGCAGCGGCACGTTGACCGGCAGGACCGCGGACAGCCCGAACGGGAAGCCCACGGAGATCGGCAGGATCTTCACCCGCATCAGCTTGTCCAGTCGCAGCGCGTGCGCCAGCCACGTGCCGCGCGACAGATACAGCTGGCTTTCCTGCCCGCCGATGGCGACCGCCGGCACGATCGGGACGCCGGCGTTCAACGCCGCCCGGACATAGCCGGTGCGCCCGTCGAAGTCGATGGTGTTCTCCGCCAGCGTCGGCCGGTACACGTCGTAGTCGCCGCCCGGGAAAACCACCACCACGCCGCCGGACCGCAGCGCCTCGTCGGCGTTCTCGTGATTGGCGCGTATGAAACCGGTCCGGACGAAGAAGTCCGCGATCGGGCCGGTGAACAGCACGTCATGGCTCAGGGTGTAGACCGGACGGTCGTAGCCGAACTTCTCGTAGAAGCCGGTCGCAAAGACCGGAACGTCCATCGGGAACAGGCCGCCGGAATGGTTGGACACCACCAGCGCGCCGCCCGGCGGGAACGACTCCAGGCCGCGCACCTCCGCACGGTGGTAGCCCTTGATCAGCGGGCGGATCCACCCGATCACCCGTTCGGTGAGACCGGGATCCCACTTGGAGATTTCGGTTGGTTCGAGGTCGATGGCAGTCAACAGTCCCCCTTGATCTGATGGCGGCGACCCGCTGCGCTCGGCTTCGCCGCGCTTGCGATCGCCGCTATGATTCCGCGCTGAATGTGGCTGTGATGTTAGCCCAAGTCACTAGTATCGCAGCGTGCGGGACGACGTACTCGGCCTGACAGCGACGACAACGAGCCCGATTCGTGGCGGTGGTCAGCCCGGCGAGATCTTGGTTGCTGTTCGGGGCGCCACCGAAACCTACATCGCGTTTGCCGACGAGCCGATCGCCCAGCATGAGACCGTCTTGATCGTCACCGTTCGTCCGGGCCGGCAGGTGGACGTGGTGCCCTGGCCGGCCGAACCGACACTGCCCACATAAGGAGAGACGACCCATGCTTGGTTACCACGTTCCCGAACCGGACGAGGCGATGCTCATCAGCGGGGCCCGCTCGCGCGGCGACGAACCGTTCCGGGTCGTCATCGGCCACGGCAAGTGGGTGATGCCGTTTTTCCGGCGGGTCAGCTTTTTGTCGTTGGCGATGTATGAGGCCGAGATCGAGGAACGCTGTGTGACCGGGCAGGGCATCCTGCTGGACGTGCGGGCGGTGATCGCGTTCAAGGTGGCCAACGACACCGCCTCGATTGTCAATGCGGCGCAACGCTTTTTGTCCGAGCAGGAGCAGGAGATGTCGACGCTGACCGGCCGGATCTTCTCGGGGCATCTGCGTTCGATCGTGGGCTCGATGACAGTTGAGGAGATCATCCGGGAGCGCCAGAAGCTCGCTGACGAGGTGTTGACCGCGTCCAAGATCGAGATGGGAAACATTGGGCTGCTGGTGGATTCGTTTCAGATCCAGTCCATCGACGACGGCAACCTGGGTTACATCGCCGCGCTGGCTGCGCCGCACAACGCGGCCGTGCAGCGTGACGCCCAGATCGCCCAGGCGCAGGCCCGCCAGGCCGCCGCGGAGGCGGAGCAGGCGTCGGCCCGCGAACAAGCGAAATATCAACGGGAGACCGAGATCCTGCAGGCGCAGTACAAGAAGGACGTCGACCGGGCCAACGCCGAAGCCGCACAAGCAGCTCCGCTGGCCGAGGCCCGCGCGCAGCAAGAGGTTCTCGCTGAGCAGCGGCTGCTGGCCCAGAAGCGAGCCGAACTGCGTGAGCAGGAGTTGCAGGCCGAGGTCGTCAAACCTGCTGAGGCCGAAGCCGAGCGGGTGCGCATCCTGGCGCAGGCCGACGCCGATCGCACCAAGATCGCGGCCGAGGCGGCGGCCTCCAACAACAAGATTGCGTTGGATCAGCAACTCATCGAGCAGCTGCCGTTGCTGGTGTCGGAGGCGGCCAAGGGGCTCGCGGGCGCCAGGCTGACCGTCCTCAACGGGCCGGAAGGCGTCAACGAGATGATTACCGGCGTCGTCGCGCAGGGTCTGTCGATCCTGGGCACCCTGCGGGACAACCTCGGCTCGGCCAGCAAGCCGGACGAGGACGGCCAACGTGAGCCGACGTCATACCCGGTTGAGCGGTCGATACCATCGGTCGGACCTGCCACCGAAAACTAAGGAGTGTCACAGCGTCGTGAGCACCGCAACCGAAGCACCGCCAGTTCTCGTCGAACAGCGCGACCGAATCCTGATCATCACGATCAATCGGCCCGAGGCCAAAAACGCCGTCAACGCCGCGGTCAGCAAGGGCCTGGCCGACGCGATGGACCGGCTGGACGGCGACGCCGGCCTGTCGGTGGCGATCCTGACCGGCGCCGGCGGCTCGTTCTGCGCGGGCATGGACCTCAAGGCGTTCGCCCGCGGCGAGAACGTCGTCGTCGAAGGCCGCGGGCTGGGCTTCACCGAACGTCCGCCGACCAAGCCGCTGATCGCCGCCGTCGAGGGCTACGCGTTGGCGGGTGGCACCGAGTTGGCGCTGGCCACCGACCTGATCGTGGCATCCAGGGAATCGGCGTTCGGCATCCCGGAAGTCAAGCGCGGCCTGGTCGCCGGGGGCGGGGGACTGCTGCGGCTGCCACAGCGCATCCCGTATGCGGTCGCGATGGAGCTGGCGCTGACCGGTGACAACCTGCCGGCCGAGCGGGCGCATGCCCTGGGTCTGGTCAACGTGCTGGCCGAGCCGGGCAAGGCACTGGACGAGGCGATCAAGCTGGCCGAGAAGATCACCGCTAACGGCCCGCTGGCTGTCGCCGCCACCAAGCGGATCATCGTCGAGTCGCGCGGCTGGAGCCCGGAGAACATGTTCGCCGAGCAGACCAAGATCCTGATGCCGGTGTTCGCCTCCAACGACGCCAAGGAGGGCGCGATCGCGTTCGCCGAGAAGCGGCCTCCCAAGTGGACCGGGACCTGAGCATCAACCTCTCGGCGTATTTCGCCCGCATCAACTACTCGGGGTCGGCCGACCCGACGCTGGAGACGCTGGCCGGACTGGTGGCCGCGCACGGACGTCACATTCCGTTCGAGAACCTCGACCCGCTGCTCGGTGTTCCGGTGGCCGACCTCAGCCCTCAGGTGCTGACGGACAAGCTGGTGCGCCGGCGTCGCGGCGGCTACTGCTACGAGCACAACAACCTGTTGCGATATGTGCTCGAGCAGTTGGGTTTTGGGGTCGACGCGCTGGCGGGCCGGGTGGTGTGGATGAGCCCGCAAGGGTTGGACGGACCGCCGCCGGCGCAGACCCACCAGGCGCTGTCGGTCCGCATCCCCGGCGTGGACGGCCCGTTTCTTGTCGATGTCGGTTTCGGCGGCCAAACCCTGTCCTCGCCCATCCGGCTGACACCCGGCCCGGTCCAACAGACGCGCCACGAGCCGTATCGGCTGCGCACCCATGGCGACGGCTACGTACTGGAAGCACTGGTCAGAAAGACGTGGCAGCCGCTGTACATCTTCAGCACCGAGCCACGCCCGCTGATCGACCTGCTGGTCGGAAGTTGGTATGTGTCAACGTATCCCGAGTCTCACTTCGTCACCAGCCTCACTGCCGCGCTGGTGACCGACGACGCGCGATGGAACCTCAACGGGCGCCATCTGGCCATCCATTCGAAGGGCGAAACCGAGCGCATCCGATTCGACGCCGCCGGGCAGGTGCTCGACGCGCTGGTCGACAGGTTCGGGATCGACGTGTCGGGTCTCGGCGACGTCGAGGCCAGGATCGCCCAGGTACTCGACAACTAATTGCATCGTCTAAACTCGGCATGACACTTTTGGCTGCGTTTGTAACGGGCACAGAAAGTCCGAGCTTTGAGCATTTCGCTACTCCTCGAGATGGCGGTCTCGAGCAATCCCGACCGGACCGCCGTCGTCTCCGGCGACCTCCGGCTGACGACGCAAGAGCTGAGTGACCTGGCCGACGGCGGCGCCGGGGTCATCGCTGGATCGGGCTGCCGCCATGTGGCTTACGTCGGCACCGGCGGGGCAGTGCTGCCGCTGCTGATCTTCGCCTCGGCGCGCGCCGGTGTGCCGTTCACGCCGATCAACTACCGGCTCTCCGCCGAGGGCATCCAGACTCTGATCGCGCGGTTGCCCGAACCGTTGGTGATCGTCGACGACCGCTACCGCGACATGGTCGTCGGCAAGCAGGTGATGGACTCCGACGAGTTTCTGGCGAAGGCCCGCAGCGCGGAGCCGGCCGCGGAGTTCCCCGACCCGGACGCGACGGCGATCGTCTTGTTCACGTCGGGGACCACGTCGCAGCCCAAGGCCGTCGAACTCTCGCACAACAACCTGACCAGTTACGTCACCGGCACAGTGGAATTCGAGTCGGCCGAGCCGGCCGACGCCGCGCTGATCTGCGTGCCGCCGTATCACATCGCGGGCGTCGGGGCCGCGCTGTCGAACCTGTACGCCGGCCGCAAGATGGTCTACCTGCCGATCTTCGACCCCGAGGAATGGGTGAGGCTGATCAACGCCGAGCACGTCACCACCGCCACCGTGGTACCGACGATGCTCGACCGCATCGTCACCGTGCTGGAGACCGGCCGTCACGAGTTGCCGTCGCTGCGCAACCTCGCCTACGGCGGCTCGAAGGTCGGTCTGCCGCTGGTCCGCCGTGCGCTGGAGCTGTTGCCGAACGTCGGCTTCGTCAACGCCTACGGCCTGACCGAGACCAGTTCGACGATCGCGGTGCTCACCCCGGAGGACCACCGCGAGGCGCAGGCGGCGTCGGATCCGGCGGTCGCCCGCCGGCTGGGATCGGTTGGTCAGCCCGTGCCGGGAATCGAGGTGCAGATCCGCGACGAGAGCGGTGCCGTACTGGGGCCGGGGCAGACCGGCGAGCTGTTCGTCCGGGGCGACCAGGTGTCGGGCCGCTACACGGGGATCGGTTCGGTGCTCGACGCCGACGGGTGGTTTGCCACTCGCGACATCGCGATGCTCGACGAGGGCGGCTACTTGTTCATCGGCGGGCGCAGCGACGACACGATCATCCGCGGCGGTGAGAACATTGCCCCGGCCGAGCTCGAGGATGTGCTGATCGAGCACCCGCATGTGCGCGACGTCGCCGTGGTCGGCGTCGACGATCCGCAGTGGGGTCAGGCGATCGTCGCGGTGGTGGTGCCCGTGCCCGACGTCGAACCGGACCCCGACGAGCTGCGCGAGTATGTCCGCAAGCACTTGCGCGGTTCGCGTACTCCCGACCGAGTAGTCTTTCGCGACGAGCTGCCCACCAACGCCACCGGCAAGGTGCTTCGCCGCGAAATCGTGGAATCCCTAAGAACTCTAGGATCGAAATCATGATCAAGAACGGAACCCGCCTGGCCAGCCAGGTGTGCGACACGCAGGTCATCGTCGTGCGCAGCGCCGACAGCCTCGACGACTTGCGCTGCGGCGGGGCGCCGATGGTGCCGTTGGGCGCCGAGCGTTCCGGGGAACTGGATCCGGCGTTCGCCGACGGCAACGTGATGGGCAAGCGCTACGTGGACGAGAACGGCGCCGAGGTGCTGGTGACCAAGGCCGGTGCCGGCACGCTGGCAATCGGTCAGACCGCGCTGAGCCTCAAAGAGGCCAAGCCCTTGCCGGCCAGCGACTAACCGCGCGTTACTTCGGCACGCCGTTACGGCGGACGAATTCCCTTGCCTTGATGAGGAATTCGAGTTGGCTGTGCACCTCGCGTAGCGGATCGGTGCTACGCGTCGAACGGCATAACACGACGGCGCCCTCGAGCGCCGCGATCGACGTCACCGCCAGCGATGCCGCATCCGATTCAGGGAAGCCGTCGGCGACGAATGCCCGGGCCAGTGCCGCGCACCAGCGGCCCAGGATCTGCCCCGCCTCGGCGGTCAAGGGCGGATCCTCGTCGGCCGAGCCGATTGCCGCCGCCACGACGGGGCAGCCGGCTGCGAAGTCGCTGTCGGCCAGCAGCTTTTCCCACAATTCGACGAACTCGCGCAGCAGCACCATCGCGCCACGCTCGGCGGATTGATCGATGGTGGCGGTGATGGCATCACCGGCATACCGCAGGGCTTCGGTGAGGATTTGGTTGCGGCCCTCGGGAAAGTGGTAGTAGACCGAGCCGCGCGGCGCGCCGCTGCGATTGAGCACTTCGTCGATGGTGACGCCGGCGGCCCCGCGTTCCCGCATCACCTCCGCGGCGCTGACCAGCATCTTGGTGCGCGTCCCGCCTCGTTTGGCGCGTCTGGTGCGCGTGGCTATCGACATGGCGAACTCCCCCCGGGAACCCCGACTCTCAAGCGGCGTGCGAGTGGCGTAGTTGCGGCATCCGCCAGTGCACGCTGCGCGGGTGCAACCGCACCGACTTCAAGGACGTGTGGGGCAGGTCGGGAACCTCACGGGTGAAGCGGTAACCGACGATGTTCAACTCGAGGACCCACATGATCTTTCTCCTGCCTCATGCGCCGGTGAGGCCCATGATTATGCAAGACAGCATAGAACAAGCTAGGGGTTCTATACAAGTAGGTAGCCCTACAAGGGACAACTGCACCTCATATGGGCAAGCCGCGCTAGCACGCCGCACTGTCTATGTCCTATTGCATATTACTTAGACCTGCGGTTGACTCGGCCCATGACCGAAACCTCACTGCCCGTTCTGGAGACCGTGACCCTCGAGCGGGACGGCCACGTGCTGCTGATCGGTCTCAACCGGCCAGACAAACGCAATGCCTTCAACCGCGCGATGCTCGCCGACCTGTCTCGGGCATATGCGCTGCTGGAGACCGACGCCGAGATCCGTGCCGGGGTGCTGTTTGCCCACGGCGAGCACTTCACCGGCGGGCTGGACCTGGTCGACGTCGCACCGGCGATCGCCGCCGGCGAACTGGAGTTCCCAGACGGCGGGCGCGACCCGTGGCGCCTCGACGGCTCCTGGACCACTCCGCTGGTCGCCGTCGCCCAGGGCTGGTGCATGACGCTGGGCATCGAGCTGCTGTTGGCGGCTGACATCCGAGTGGCCACGGCCGGTACCCGGTTCGCGCAGCTCGAGGTGCAACGCGGGATCTACCCGTTCGGCGGTGCGACGATCCGGCTTCCCCGCGACGCCGGCTGGGGCAATGCGATGCGCTGGCTGCTCACCGGCGACGAGTTCGACGCCGACGAGGCACACCGCATCGGACTGGTGCAGGAGGTGACCGTCGACGCGGCCGCCGCGCTGGCCCGGGCATGCGAGATCGCCCACACTATCGCGAATCATGCTGCACCGCTGGGCGTTCGGGCCACTCTGGCGTCGGCGCATCTGGCCCGCGAACACGGTGATGCGGCCGCTATCGCACGGCTGCGACCGGAGGTTGCCGCGTTATTCGGGACCGCCGATGCCGCCGAGGGCGTGCAGTCGTTCGTCGAGCGCCGGCAGGCCCACTTCCAGGGACAGTAGCCCGCGTTAGGTTGCTAGGCGGGGCGTGGGACGGCGGCCATCCGAGATTGACCGATCCACATAGGCACTACGCGGCGCACCTGCGACGGCGCGTCGATGGATACCGACCCGTCGAGCAGCGCACGCGACCACGACACATCGCCCCGCCAGATAAAGGTGAGTGCGCGCAGGGTGCACGACACCGTCGCGGCGACGTCGTAGCCGGGATCGAAGTCGCATACATCGGCTCGACCGCCCGCGACTATGAGCCACCACGACGACGACGCCTTCGGCGCCACGCCCGACAGGCGGAATGCCAGCACCGTGCGCTCGCGCGGCCACTTGTTGATCGGCACCGTGCGATGGATGTCCCACATCAGCAGATGCGGGTCGAGCTCTTCGTCGCCGATTTGCGGAATCCATCGCACACCCCAGGCGCCGATTGCCTGCACGACGTCTTGCAGCTCCTTGCCGCACGGTGTCAGTGTGTACGCCGCCCGCCCGTCGGCCTCGGAACGTTCGACGAGACCCGCGCGGGTCAGGGTCTGCAGCCGCTTGGACAGCAAAGCCGGCGACATCTTGGGTACGCCACGGCGCAGCTCGTTGAAGTGTCTACTGCCCGCTAGTAATTCGCGCACCACCAGCATCGTCCATCGCTCGTCAAGCAGCTCCATGGCTTTGGCGACGGGGCAGAACTGGCCGTAGGACGGCATGTTGTGACGGTACATCCCGAAGGCGGCTGGTGGTACAGATTCAGAACCGCGACCGGTTCAGATTTGGCACTGGAATCGCCGCGCTGGTAAACGGACGATTCTCCATGCAGCAAAAGCTTCGAACGAGGAGATCACCGTGACCGCTGATGCCGCCACTACCGCTGACCATGACTTGGCCGGCAAACAGCGCGCAGTCTGGGCAACTGGCGACTATGGCATCGTGGCCAGCGAATTGGTCGCGCCACTTGGACCCGTGCTGGTGCAAGCCAGCGGCATCGGACCGGGTGAACGCCTGCTCGATGTGGCCGCCGGAACCGGCAACGCCTCAATCCCCGCCGCGGAAGCGGGTGCCCGCGTGGTCGCGAGCGACCTAACCCCTGAGTTGCTGAAAGTCGGACGCGCGGCGGCAGCCGAGCGCGGCGTCGAACTCGAATGGAGGGAGGCCGATGCCGAGGCACTGCCGTTCGACGACAACAGCTTTGACGCGGTGGTGTCGTGTGTCGGCGTGATGTTCGCCCCGCACCATCAACGGGCAGCCGACGAACTGGTTCGCGTGTGCCGTCGCGGCGGAACGCTCGCGCTGATCAACTGGACCCCCGAGGGCTTCATCGGTCAGATGTTCGCGACGATGAAGCCCTTTACACCGGCGCCACCACCCGGGGTTCAGTCACCGCCGCTGTGGGGCAAGGAAGACCACGTCAAGCAACTGCTGGGCGAACGGGTAATCGATCTGGCCATGCAGCGACGCGCGCTGAACGTCGACCTGTTTGCCACCGGAGAGGCATTCCGCGACTTCTTCAAAACCAACTATGGACCGACGATCACCACGTATCGCAGCATCGCGGCCGACCACGAGCGTGTCGCCGCGCTCGATGCCGCGTTGGCTGGACTGGGCAACGATTCCTGGCCGGATCGTCGACGATGCGCTGGGAGTACCTGCTTATCACCGCGCGCAAGCGCTAGCAGCGAGTCAAGGGAGATGGGCCGATATAGCCGCGAGTCCGAGCTAACCGTCGATCGTGTAGCCCATCGGCATCAGCACACTCTTCTGCTGGGTGAAGTGCTCGACGCCCTCGGGCCCGTTTTCGCGGCCGATGCCGGAGTTCTTGTAGCCGCCGAACGGACAGCACGGATCGAACGCGTACCAGTTGATCGCATACGTCCCGGTGCGGATCTTCTCCGCGATCTCGATCCCGTGCGGCACGTCGGCGGTCCACACGCTGCCGGCCAGGCCGTACACCGAGTCGTTGGCGATCGCGACGGCGTCGTCTTCGGTGTCGTAGGGAATGATGGACAGTACTGGCCCGAAGATCTCCTCCTGGGCAATCGTCATCTTGTTGTCGACATCGGCGAACACCGTCGGCTGCACAAAGAAGCCGCTGTCGAGCCCCTCGGGCCGCCCGCCGCCGCACACAAGCCGGGCGCCCTCCTCGATGCCCTTGGCGATGTAGCCCTCGACCCGCGTGCGCTGCTTCTCCGAGATCAGCGAACCGATCTGGGCGGCCGGGTCCGACGGCAAGCCCACCGGCAGCGCCTGCACGAAATTGCTTACCGCATCCACGATTTCGTCGTAGCGCGAGCGCGGCGCCAGGATGCGGGTCTGGGCCACGCAGGCCTGCCCGGTGTTCATGATCCCGGAGAACACCAGCATCGGGATGGCGGACGCCAGGTCGACGTCGTCGAGCACGATGGCCGCCGACTTGCCGCCGAGCTCCAGGGTGCACGGCTTGAGCAGGTCGGCGGCGCGCCGGCCGATCTCCTTGCCGACGCTCGAGCTGCCGGTGAAGGTGAAGATGTCGACGTCCGGGTTGGACGTCAGTGCTTGCCCGGTCTCGATCCCGCCGGGCACTATCGAGAGCACGCCCTCGGGCAGGCCGGCTTCGGCGAACACTTCCGCCAAAGCGATTGCGCTCAACGGTGTTTCGGCTGCCGGCTTCAGCACCACCGTGCACCCGGCCAGCAGCGCGGGGCCCAGCTTGTTGACGGCCAGGAACAGCGGCACATTCCACGCGACGATCGCGCCGACGACGCCGAGCGGCTCGCGGTAGACGATGCTTTGGCCGTACCCGCCGTTGCGGATCTCTTTCCACTTGACCTGCTCGACGGCCGGGCCCGCGAAAAAGTTCAGCGCTCCGATCGAGCTCATCCAGTGCATCGTCTCGACGGTGGTCGGCGGCTGCCCGGTTTCGCCGGCGAGCAATGCGGCGAAGAGCTCCTTGCGCTCTTCCATCAACTTGAGCGCGTTGGCGATGACGGCCGCCCGCTCGGCCGGCGGTGTCGAGGGCCACGGTCCGGTGTCGAACGCCCTGCGGGCCGCCGCGACGGCGGCGTCGACGTCGGCCGCAGCCGCGAGCGGCACCCTGCCGACATAGTCGCCGGTGGCCGGACAGCGCACCTCGATGACGTCGGTACTCGACGGTTCGGCCCACTTGCCGCCGATGAACAGCTTGTCGTATTCAGTCTTGTGGCTTTGGCTCATGGCGCCACCCTACCCAGCGAGCGGCAAAACGAGAACAGGTTCCAATCAACTGGTGGCTACGGCTGTAGCACCAGCACCATGTTGCTCACCAGAAATTCCCGCAGGCCCGGCACCGACGTCATCCACCACGCCCATCGCGGGTGGTAGCGCGGAAATGCGGCGACGAGCGTCCCGGTGCTGGCCGCCCAGTCCAGGCCGTCGGCCGCCGAGACCGCGAATAACGACGACCCGTAGTTGTTCTTGGCCGGGTGGCCATGTTTGCGGGCGTAGCGTGCGGCGGCCCGCTCGCCGCCCAGGTAGTGGGTCAGGCCCATCTCATGCCCGCCGAACGGCCCCAGCCACACCGTGTACGACAACACCGCCAGCCCGCCCGGCCGGGTCACCCGCAGCATTTCGGCGCCCAGCTGCCAGGGCCGCGGAACATGTTCGGCGACGTTGGAGGACAAGCAGATGTCCACCGAGTCGTCGGCGAACGGCAGCGCCATGCCCGACGCCCGCACGAACTCACCCGAGTTGTGCGTGTAAGCCGGTGCGGCCGCGTGCATTTCGTCCGGGTCCGGTTCGACCCCGATGTACCGTATTCCGGCGTCGGTGAACGCCGTCGCGAAGTATCCCGGCCCGCCGCCGACGTCGAGCAGGGTTCGGCCCGCCGCGGATTCTTCGTGCACGCCGCGCCAGAGGTCGCCGACCATCGCCGCGGTATCGGCAGCCAGCGTTCCGTAGAAGCGGGCCGGCTGCGATTGCTCGTAGCGGAACTCCGAGAGCAGCCGCAGCGAACGCGACAGCGTCGCCCGCCGGGCAAACAGGTCGGTCACGGCCATCGCCGTCAGCCTACGGAGGCTTTCCCATTAGGCTGACCCCTGATGTCTGCTCTGCGCTCCGTCCTGCTGTTGTGCTGGCGTGACACCGGACACCCGCAGGGCGGCGGCAGCGAAGCGTATTTGCAGCGTATCGGCGCGCAGCTCGCCGAGTCCGGTATCGCCGTCACGCTGCGTACCGCACGCTACCCGGGCGCGGCTCGCCGCGAAGTGATCGACGGCGTACGGATTAGCCGCGCCGGCGGGCGCTATTCGGTGTACGTGTGGGCACTGCTGGCGATGACGGCGGCGCGCCTCGGGCTCGGACCACTGCGGCACGTGCGGCCGGACGTGGTGATCGACACCCAGAACGGCCTGCCGTTTCTGGCCCGGCTGGTCTACGGACGACGGGTTGCCGTGCTGGTGCACCACTGCCACCGCGAGCAGTGGCCGGTCGCCGGTCGGATGCTCGGCCGGCTGGGCTGGTTCGTCGAGTCCCGGTTGTCGCCGCGGGTGCACCGACGCAGCCAGTATGTGACGGTGTCGTTGCCGTCGGCCCGCGACCTGGTGGCGCTGGGAGTGGACTACGAGCGAATTGCCGTGGTGCGCAACGGTCTTGACGAGGCGCCGGCATCCACGCTGAACGGGCCGCGGGCGAGCGCACCCCGGATTGTCGTGTTGTCGAGACTGGTGCCTCACAAGCAGATCGAGGACGCGCTGGAAGCGGTGGCGGTGCTGCGTCCGCGAATACCGGGCTTGCACCTGGACATCATCGGCGGCGGGTGGTGGTGGCAGCGGCTGGTCGACCACGCGGCGCGCCTCGGCATCAGCGACGCGGTGACATTCCATGGCCACGTCGACGACGTAACCAAACACCGTGTGGTGCAACAGTCTTGGGTGCACGTGCTGCCGTCGCGCAAGGAGGGCTGGGGCCTAGCCGTGGTCGAGGCAGCACAGCACGCGGTGCCGACCATCGGCTACCGGTCGTCGGGCGGGCTGGCCGATTCGATCGTCGACGGGGTGACCGGTGTATTGGTCGACGACCGTACCGAGTTGGTCAATCGGCTGCACCAACTTCTGGACGACGCGGTGCTGCGCGACCAGCTCGGAGGCAAGGCGCAGGCACGCAGTGCCGAATTCTCTTGGCCGCAAAGCGCCGACGCGATGCGCACAGTGCTGGAATCCGTGTTGGCCGGAAAGCGGATCAGCGGCGTGGTGTAGCCGTGGCCGAGATGTCGCTAGCCTGGCTGCTCCAACCGCTCACAGTGCAGACCTTTCTCGACGAGATATGGGCGACGACGCACTACCACGTCAAGCGATGCAACGCAGGCTACTTCGAGCGCCTCCTGCAGGGGCCGTCGGTAATCGACGAACTTCTGGAGTATGTCCGGCCAGAGCCATCCGGGGTGCGGCTGGTCCGGCGGGGCGAGGACAAGGATCCTGCCAGCTACCGGCTTGCGGACGGCAGCCTCGATCTGACGCGCGTCCGCAAGGACTTTGACGACGGCTACACGGTCGTCCTCAACCGGCTTGAGGAGTACGTGCGTGCGATCGGGTCGTTGTCGCATGCCATCGAGGTCGATCTGAATTTCCCGACGCGGGTCAACGGCTACATCACGCCGCCCGGGTCAGCCGGCTTCGTTCCTCACTACGACCCTCACGACGTGTTGATACTTCAGATCCAGGGGTCCAAGGTGTGGTACCTGTCCACCGATGCAGTGGTCCCGCCGCACGAGATGCACCGCCCGGATTCGGTTGTCACGCCCGAACTCTCGTCGCCGACCGAGTTGCGCCTGGAAGCCGGCGACGTGCTGTACCTGCCGCGCGGCCGGGTTCACGGGGCTGAGACGCAGTCGGAGCCGTCCGTGCATTTGACCGTGGGAATTCACGCGCCCACCGTGCTGACCCTCATGACCCACCTGCTGCATGCGCTGAGTCTTCGCGACGACGGCGTTCACGCCCGTCTGCCGGCGCGGTACCTGGACGACGCCGGCGTGCGCGCGAGTCTGGTTGACGTCGTACGCGACATCCTCAGAACCGTCGAGGACCCCGAGGTCGTCGAAGAAGGTCTCGGGGCAATGGAGGAGGTTCTGGCCCGGCGTGGCCGCTGCCCACCGGTCGGACAGATCTCGAACGCCGTTGGAATCGACGGAGACTCGCTGGTTGTCAAGTATCAGCCGCTTTATTCGCGGGTGGTGGCCGATGACGGTGGTGTTGGCCTGCAGTTTGCGCAACTGCTGATAAAGGTGGGCCCCGAACACGAAGCCGCGATGCAGTTCATGTCGAAGAGCACCGAGCCATTTCGGGTTCGCGAGCTGCCCGGATTGAGCGCGGAGCAGCAGATGGCGCTGGCCCGCACATTGGTCACGACCGGATTCCTCGTCCGGCTACTCGACGACTGAAAGCGCTTTCGCGTAGAAATCGAGACCAACAGTCCGAAAAAGCGGACACAATAAGCCGAAATCATCCGCAGTTCTTTATTGCGCAAGTACTCGCCCGGCGGAAGAATTACCCCGGGAGGCTGCCTGTGAGTGTTCGACGATGACCGCGCCGATCTGGATGGCGTCGCCGCCGGAGGTGCATTCGGCGCTGCTGAGCAGCGGACCGGGGCCGGAGTCGTTACTGGCAGCCGCTGGCGTGTGGAATTCGTTGAGCGTCGAATACGAGTCGGCGGCCACCGAACTCAGCTCGCTGTTGGCGGCGGTGCAGACCGGGGCATGGCAGGGCCCCAGCGCGGAAGCGTATGTGGCCGCGCATGTTCCGTATCTGGCGTGGCTGATGCAGACCAGCGCGAACAGTGCGGCGACGGCCGCCCAGCATGAGACGGTGGCGGCCGCCTACACCACCGCGCTGGCGGCCATGCCGACACTGGGCGAGCTGGCTGCCAACCACGCCATGCATGCGGTGTTGGTGGCGACGAATTTCTTTGGGATCAACACCATCCCGATCGCGCTCAACGAGGCCGACTATGCGCGGATGTGGGTGCAGGCGGCCACCACGATGACGACATATCATGCGGTGACCAGTACTGCGGTGGCGTCGACGCCGCAAACCGACCCTGCGCCGGAAATCCAGAAATCCAACAGCAACGGCAACTCCGGCGGAAGCCAAGACGAGGGGCCGGGCCCCACCGATCCGAGTTGGTGGACGGAGCGGTTGGACAAGATCGGCTCCGCTATCTGGAATGAGCTGACGAATCCAAATCCGACCAACGCCCAGGTGCTCTATCAGATTTTCACGTATTGGATTCCGCGCTGGGGAGGCGAGGTGTATCTCACGTTCGCCCCGCAGCTGACGCAACTATCGGAGCTCTCGTTCGGCTTGATCGCACCCGCCATGCCTATCGCGGGTGCGGCGGGCCTGGCCGGGCTGGCCGGCATGTCGCAATCCGCTTCCGTCTCGGCGCCCGCCCTTCCGGAGGCGGTGGCGGCCCCGGCGCCGGCCGACATCCCGCCGGTCGCCGGAGTTGCGCCCGCACCCGCGCCTTCGCCCGTCGCCGCCCCGACCGTGTCCCCGGCACCCGCGACCGCGCCCGCGGCGAGCACCGTCGCGACCACCGCCCCGCCGGCACCGCCTCCGCCCGGCGGGGCGGGTTTCGCCTACCCGTATGTGGTGGGTCCGCCCGGGGTGGGGACCGGCGCGCCGATGAGCGTCCGCGCCGGCGCCAAAATGAAGGCGTCTGAGCCTGACTCGTCCGCCGCTGCGGCCGCGGCGGCGGCGCGGGAAGAGGCGCGCCAGCGCAGGCGCCGAACCATGGTGAAGCAACTGGGCAGGGGTTACGAATACATGGATCTGGAGCCCGACGTGACAGCCTCGGATCAGGGTGCGGGAACGCTGGGGTTCGCCGGTACCGCGCAGAAGACCAGTGCCGGGCAAGCGGCGGGGTTGACCACGTTGGCCGGCGATTCGACCGGCGGGCCGACCATGCCGATGATGCCCAGCAGCTGGGATCCCGACGACACTTAGTCGACGCGTTCGGATGCCCAGTACTCGCGCAGACTGGCGATCCGATCGCCGTCGAATTCCAGGATGGCGACCTCGCGCATCAGTTTGCGGTGGCCTTGGACGACGTCGTCGAACCGGGCTTCCCACTCGGCTACGGCTGTCGTCCCGTCGAGGTAGAGGTTGAGCAAGTCGGCCTCGATATTCGCCTGTTCCGCAACGACTTTGGTCCTCCAATAGTCGCGGATACCGGCTACACCGCGGATCGGCTCCTCGAGTACACGCTCATGATAGGTGGCGGTCGGGGTGAAGATGGTGACGATCAGGTCGGGATCCTGGGCCATCCATGCGCGCAGGTAGACATCGACAACCCGGCGCACGTCGTCCTTCGACAAGCTCATGCTCGCCCATCCTCGTTGTTGCTGTCACTGATTACGACGCCTGCAGGCCACCCCTATGCCGATCGCGCCGACGGCAAGCATCGCAAGCCACACGAAATGCGCGACCAACACGGTCGACCGCCGACTGGCGGGCGCACCGACACTCTCCCCGCCGACTCGATACAACTCGAGGTCCGGGCCGCGATAGAGCGCGGGTAGTCGCCCGAGAACCCTTGCCGCAGAGCCCATCTCGCCGGGCGTTCCCCGTTCCACGACCAGCCACGCCACCCCGGCGCGGTTCAGCGCGGCGGGATCTGCTCCGGCCAAGAGCAGCTGTTGCACTCCACGAGCCCGGGTGCCCTCGCCAACAACGGTCACCCCGGAAATCGTCAGGTCGCCGGTCGTCAGCACGTCGGCGCGCAGCCAGCGGGGCAGCGGGTCCAGCGCCGGCGTCGGACCCGACCACGAGAAGCGCCGCATGCTGCCGGCCGGTAACACCGCCACCGTCCCGGGGTGGTCGTTGATTGCCGCCGCGACGACGGCCCAGCCCCGCGGATAGTGCACCGGCTGCACCCTGCCCCAGACACCCCAGGCCAGGTCGGGCAGCGTGAATATCAGTGCAGCGCAACAGATCAGCGCCGTCACCGACGGGTACACCCAGCGCCGAAGCGTCAGCACCGAGCCCGCGGCCGCCAGCGCATAACCGGGCATCGCCAGCGCCACCCACTTCTGCCCGTCGCGCAGCACACCGAGGCCGGGCGCGGCGTCGACGACGGCCCGCAGCACGGCCTGGCCCGGGCCGGTGGCCAGCGCGGCAGGAACCAGCACCGCCACCGCCGCCAACGCCAGCAGCGGAACCGCCGCCGGTCGACGCACCACGACCGGCAGTCCGGAAGCCACCACACCCAGCAACACCACTGCCCCGACTAACGCGAAAAGCGTTGCGCGAGTGGGCGGTACCGCCTCACCGTTCCAGATGCCGCCCAGGCTGGCCAGGCTGCCCAGCGTGCCCAGGCCCGGCTCGGCGCGCGCTGCGAACGCGGCAATCGCGGCGCCCTGCTGCGCCGGCAGCGATGAGCCCAGTGCCGTCGCCGTCAGCCACGGCAACGCCGCCACCACCGCGCCGGCCAGCGTCGCCGCAAAGCACAGCCAACGCCGATGCCCGCAGCCCGGCGTCAGCACGCACACCAAACCCAGCGTCGCGGCCAGCATCAACCCGGTCGGCGTCAGACCGGCCAGCGCGATCCAGAACGCCAGCCCGAAGAACCGCGGCCACCCGCCTGCTGACCGCAGCGCCAGCATCGTCGTCGCCACCCACGGCAGGCAGCCGTAACCCACGAGCAGGCTCCAATGTCCCTGCAGCAACCGCTCGCCGACATAGGGATTCCAGATCGCCAGCGTGATCGCCACGAACTGGCCGCTCGCTCCGGCGTCGGGCAGCACCGTCGCCGCCAGCCGGGCCGCACCCCAGCCGGCCAGCCACAGCCCTGCGACGAGCAGCGCCTTGACCACGACGCCGCCGTCGACGCCGTGCGAGGCGAGTGCCACCGCGAAATCCTGCGGCGTTGCGCGCGGCGCCGATTCGGACAGACCAAGAGCACTATCGGACAGATAGGACCGCGGCGTGGACACCGCGTCGCGCAGCAGTAGATAACCCGGTCTCAGCAATGGTCCGGCCACCAGTAGCGCCAGGGCCAGCGCGTAACCGGGACGGGACCACCGCAGAATCCAGCGGCCGATCCCGGTCAAGGTCAGGTCCGGTCTGGCGGACCGGATTCGGGTGGCGTCGTCGGCGGCGGCGGAGTATCTCGGTGCAGGTCCGCGGGCGGTGTGGGCAGCTTCTCCGTCTCGGCCTCGGCCCCGGGTACCGGCTCGGAGGGCGGCCCGCCGCGGCCGAAGAAGCCGTGGTCGGCGGTGTCCAGGCCAGGGTCGAGCAACGCCGCCTCGGTCCGCAGGCTGAACGAACCCAGCAGCACCCCGCCGATCAGGGCAATCAAGCCGGCCGCGGTGAAGGTGATCGGCAGTACCCGCGACCACAGCGCTATGCGATCGCGCTCGTTGCGGGCCGCGTTGACCTGCGCTTCGATGGTCTCCTCGGTGGTGGTGACCTTGTAGTCGGCCAGCGCCACCTCGGGCTTGAGCGCGTCACGGGCGAAGTAGTGGTTGGCGTGCTCTTCTTCCTTGACGATCGTGCCCGACTCGGGGTCCACCCAGAAGGTCTTCTGCGCCGCGTAATAGCGGGTCATGGTGATCTTCTCGTCGGGGTTGTCGCTGGGGACGTCCCACATCGCGGCCGTCGCCGTGGCCTTGCTGTCCTCGTCGTTGGCGTACAGCGACGGGTACTTCACCGGGTCGGCCAACTTTCCGTCTGCGTCGTAACCGACGTTCTGGGTGAACTTGTAAGTGGTCAGGCCGTTGACGTCTTCTTCGCCGGTGTAGTTGGCGTCGAACGCCTTCTGTGCAATCGGGTCGAAGTATGAGTACGTCTGTTTTTCGGTGTGGAACGGAAACCGGTAGGACAGCCCGTCATGCGGCAGCGCGATGTTCGTCGGCGGGTTGTCGTCGTTGATGGTGCGCGGCTTTTGCACGGCGCCACCGGGATGGGTCTCGTCGGAGACCGCCATGGCCGTCTTCCGGTTGAGGGTGACGGTGTCGACCAAAGCCAGCAGCAGGCCGGTGTCCTTCTGCTTGTCGGTGCGGCGAACCGAGGTACCCACCTGGAAGGTGACCACGTCGGCGTTGGCGGGCGACTCGACGCTGATCTGTTGCTGGGAAACCAGCGGGACATTCTTGTCGATGACGAAGTGGTCGCCGGACAACGACGCGGGATCCAGGGCGGTTCCGCTGCCGTCGCTGATCAGCGTGGTGTCCAGGTTGAGCGGAATCTTGGTGATCCTGCTGGCGGTGTACGTCCAGAGCAGCAGCGCGGCGATCAGCAGAGCGGCCCCAAGCCCCATGATTCCGCATGCGGCGATCCGCAACATGACTGCTCGGTTCACCCGCGTCCTCCTTCTGGTCCAAGACCGGCCGACCTCGGAGCAAAGCCAAAACTCGTTTGACCCTAACAGCAAAATTTAAGGTGCCGGCTTAGTCCCGCGTTGCATCGCGGGCACACTGTCTCGCATGAGCGATGGCCAGCAGATCGGTGGGGTGCGCAGCTTCCTGCCCGCCGTAGAAGGCATGCGGGCATGTGCGGCCGTCGGCGTCGTCGTCACCCACGTCGCGTTTCAAACCGGGCATTCCAGCGGGGTCGACGGCCGGCTGTTCGGCCGTTTCGACCTGGCGGTTGCGGTGTTCTTCGCGTTGTCGGGGTTTCTTCTGTGGCGGGGGCACGCCGCCGCGGCGCGCGGTCTGGGGCCCGGTCCGTCGACAGGCCACTATCTGCGGTCGCGGGTGGTGCGCATCATGCCGGCCTATGTGGTGGCCGTGGTGGTGATACTGACCTTGCTGCCGGACGCCGAGCACGCGAGCCTGACGGTCTGGTTGGCGAATCTGTCGCTCACGCAGGTCTATGTGCCGCTGACGCTGACCGCGGGACTGACTCAGATGTGGAGCCTGTCGGTCGAGGTCACCTTCTATATGGCGCTGCCGATCCTCGCGCTGCTGGCCGCGCGGCTGCCGGTCCGTGCCCGCGTGCCGGTGATCGCCGGTCTGGGCGTCGCCAGTTGGTTTTGGGGCTGGATTCCTTTCCACGCGGCGCCCGGGCTCAACCCGCTGAACTGGTCGCCAGCGTTTTTTTCCTGGTTCGCCGCCGGCATGCTGCTCGCGGAGTGGGTGCACAGCCCGATCGGGTTGCCGCATCGGCTGGCGCGGCGCCGGGTGGTGATGGCCGTCGTTGCGGTGGGCGCATATCTGGTGGCCGCGTCGCCGCTGGCGGGCCCGGCCGGCTTGACGCCCAGCACCGCCGCCCAGTTCGCGGTCAAGACCGCGATGGGGTCGCTGGTGGCCGCCGCATTGGTCGCGCCGCTGGTGTTAGACCGGCCGGATACCCCGCACCGGTTGTTGGGCAGCGCGCCGATGGTGACGCTGGGCCGCTGGTCCTACGGCATATTCATCTGGCACCTGGCGGCGCTGACCATGGTGTTCCCGGTAATCGGTGAGTTCTCGTTCCGCGGCCACATGCCGGAGGTGTTGGTGCTGACGCTGCTTTTCGCAATCGCGATCGCGGCCGTGAGCTACGCGCTGGTCGAATCGCCGTGCCGGGAAGCGTTGCGGCGCTGGGAGATCCGCAGACGCGAGGCGGTCAGCCGGCGCCAAGAGGACGCAATCGCGCCATGATCTGCTCGCGTACCGCCGAGCGACGTGCCTTGCCGGCGTCGTCGCGCAGCGCGGTGTCGACGAACTCGACGGTACGCGGCACCTTATATGCGGCAATCCGTTCGGCCAGAAACGCGCGGACCGTTTCTTCGTCGAGTGCCTCCGATTGCACCAGCGCGTAGGGCACTTGGCCCAGATCATCGTCGGGTACGCCAACCACCAAGCAGGACAACACATCCGGGTGTTCCGATAGGGCGCTCTCGATCTCGGCGGGATAGACGTTGCGGCCGCCGACAGTGAACATGTCGACGCGGCGATCCGACAGGTAGAGAAACCCGTCTTCGTCGAAGTGGCCCAGATCGCCCAGCGAATCCCAGCCGTCGCGGCTCTTGGCGGTGACGCCGACATAGCGGTAGGTCGGCGCGGTGCCGGGGCTGGGGCGCATGTAGATCTCGCCGACGACGCCGGGTGGGCATTCGCGGCCGTCGTCGTCGAGCACCTTCATCTCGCCGGCCACGACGATGCCCACGGAGCCGCGATGAGTAAGCCACTGATCGCCGGAGATGAAGGTCAGCGCTTGTAATTCGGTGCCGCCGTACAGTTCCCAGATCTTCTCGGGACCGAGCAGGTCGATCCAGGCTTGCTTGATCGCGGGCGGGCACGGCGCGCCCAGGTGCCAGAATCGCCGGATCGATGACAGGTCGTAAGCACCTGGATCGGCCCGATAGACCGGCAGCAGGCGCTGCATGATGGTCGGCACCGTCGTCAAAAACGTGACGCGATGTTCGGTGACGAGCCGCAGGAATTCGTGCGGATCGAATCTTGGCATCAGCACCAGGTGGTGGCGCATCAGCAGGCCGATCACCGTGGTGGTAAAGCCGGTGTTGTGGGTCAGCGGCACGGAGATCAGGTTGACGTCGCCCTCTTGCGCGCCCAACGGGTAGCCGATCTCGGGTGGTATCCGGCTGTCGCCGCCCGCTTCGATCAATTTGGGACGACCGGTGCTGCCGCCCGAGGCCATCGACTTCCAGCACGGCGACACCGCTTCGGGCAGCGTGTCGTCGGAGGTTTCTGGCGTGAATCCTGCTGGCACACTGGGGATTTCGGGATGGTCGCGGCCGATGATCAAGGCCCTGGGCCGTAGCTCGATGATGCCTTCGAATTCGGCATCCGGAAGCCGCGGCGACAGCGGCTGGGGCACCGCGCCCAGCTTCCAGCACGCGACCGCGGCCTGCACCCACTCGATCGAATTCGGTAAGACGATCGTCACGTAGTCGCCGACGCCCACGCCGAGCTCTTTGTATGCGCGGGCCAGGCGGTTCGTCGACTTGTCGAGTTCGGCGCGAGTGATCGTGCGCCCGTCGCAGGTTATGGCGGGTTCGTCGGGCGCTTCGGCGGCCAGCGCTGAGATCTGCGTGCCGATCGGTGGGACCTCACTCATAGCCGCCCTGTCGTTCGAAGATTTTGCGCGGGTTGTCGACGAGCATGGTGTGCAGGTGCTCGTCGGTGACGCCGCGTTCCTTCAATGCCGGGATCACGTCGTTGTGGATGTGCAGGTAGTGCCAATTGGGTGCGACGACCGGCATCAGCTCTTCGGGCAGCGCGTCGAAGTAGCAGTTGGCGTCGTGGGAGAGCACCATCTGGTCGGCGTGGCCGCGTTCGCACATCTGCGCCACCGTGTTCACTCGGTCCTCGAAGGGCAGGATCACGTCGATGCCGAACCGGTCCATGCCGAGATAAGACCCGGCGGCGATCAGCTCTTCGAGGTAACCGATGTCGGTGGAATCGCCGGAGTGGCCGATGACCACCCGAGACAGGTCGACGCCTTCTTCTTCGAAGATGCGTTGCTGCTCGAGCCCACGCCGCAGACCGGCGTGGGTGTGCGTGGAAATCGGCACACCGGTGCGCTTGTGTGCCTGGGCCACCGCGCGCAGCACCCGCTCGACGCCGGGAGTGATGCCGGGTTCGTCGGTGGCGCACTTGAGGATCGCCGCCTTGATACCGGTGTCGGCGATGCCCTCTTCGATGTCGCGGACGAACATGTCGGTCATGATCTCCGGGCCGTCGAGTTGAGTGCCCGGGCCCTGGAAGTGGAACCGGAACGGCACGTCGTTGTAGGTGTACAAGCCGGTCGCGACGACGATATTGAGGTCGGTTTGGGCGGCGACGCGGGCGATGCGCGGGATGTAGCGGCCCAGTCCGATGACGGTCAGATCGACGATGGTGTCGACCCCGGCGGCCTTGAGTTCGTTGAGCCGCTTGACGGCGTCGGCCTCACGCTGGGCCTCGTCGCCCCAATCCTCGGGATAGTTCTCCATGATCTCGGTCGTCATGATGAACACGTGCTCGTGCATCAGCGTGACGCCGAGGTCGGCGGTATCGATCGGTCCGCGTGCGGTATTCAGTTGCGACATGGGGCCGATGGTAGGACTCTCGCGGCTTGAAATCGGCGAGATTGCATTGGCGAGGCGTCATCCGGGCATCAATGTCCGGCCGCCATGGCCTTGATGAGGCCGTGGTGAGGTCGCGGATTATCAAGGCCAGGTAAGCGAATTCCTCTATGCTTCAATCCGTTTGGGCTAGCCGGCCTAGTTGGGTGGTGGTGGTTGGGGTTGGAAGGGGTCGTACCACCACCAGTCGGCGCGTTCGCCGAGGGGCCCGGACCAGGGTGGGACATCGGGTGGGGGATGCTTGGGTGGGCGCGCCAGTGATGCTGCGCTCAGGCGTTGGCCGTCGCTGTCGGTGACGATCAGATTGTCGGCGGTTCCGGTGATGGTGATGTCGCCTTTGTGGTGCAGCCGGTGGTGGTACGGGCAGACCAACACCAGGTTGGACAGCTCGGTGGGGCCGCCGTCTTCCCAGTGGCGGATGTGGTGGGCGTGCAGGCCGCGGGTGGCCCCACAGCCGGGCACCACACAGCAACGGTCGCGGTGCTCGAGGGCGCGGCGCAGCCGCCGGTTGATCACCCGGGTGGTGCGCCCGGCGCCGATCGGCTGCCCGGCACGTTCGAACCACACCTCACAGGTGGCGTCACAGCCCAGGTATTGGCGCTCGGCCTCGGATAGCAGCGGGCCCAGATGCAGCGCGGCGACGCGCTCTTTAACGTCGAGGTGGGCCACCACCGTGGTGTGCTGGCCGTGTGGGCGGCGGGCCACCTCGGTGTCCCAACTGGTTTCGACCAGCCGCATGAACGCCTCCAGGGTGCCCGGCAGCGGCGGCGCCTGCTCGAAGACCCGCCCGTCGGGGCGATCGGCCTTCCACTCGGTGATCAGCGCATCGCGGTGCGAGGCCAGCGCCGCCTCGAATTTGGCCGCGTCGTCGTGGGCGAGTTTGATCCGCCACCAGGCGAACTGCTCATCGCCGCCCTTGGTGATCGAGGGCTGCGGCTCAGGCCGCCCCTCGGGCTCGGGTCGCGGTTCGAGCTTGACCGCGGTGCGCAGCTGGCTGACCGTGGCCACCGCCGCCAACGCCGCGTAATGCTCATCGGAGCCCTGCCCGGCCCGCCCCGCGATCACGCCGACCTGATCTAGCGACAGCCGGCCCTCGGCCATCCCCTGAGCGCAGCGCGGAAACTCCTCGAACCGGCGCGCCACCGTCGCGATGGTGTGCGCCGTGCCCGAGGACAACCCGAGTTTCCAGGCCATCAACGCCGCCAGCGAGCGCACACCGGTCATCCCCCACAGCTCGTCACGATCCAGCTCCGCGGCAATCTGCACCAGGCGCGCATCAATGGCATTGCGCTGACCGGCCAACTCCGCCAACTCCTCAAACAACACCTCAAGCCGATCGACAGGCCTCAACCCCACAGCAGGCGAAGCACTGGTCAACGACATACCCGCATCATCGCACCCGGGTCCGACAAGTTCGCCGTCGTCGATCCCGGCCCAGCCCGCCGACTTTCACGTCTGCCGTACAGGCTGCGGGCGTCCACTGGCCAGGGAGGCCAGGGCGGCATCGATGACGACGTTGGTGGCGTACCCGTCGTAGCTCGACGCTCCGGTGAAAGGCTCGCCGGACACTCCGGCCAACCAGGCGGCGTCTTGTACGCGATAGGCCTGGTGGAAACGTTGCATCCAGGCCTCGGCCGACGCGCTCGGTGTGGGGGAGGCGAGGGTGAGCACGCCGGAGCTGCCCACGATGTCGCAGCCGATGTCGTATTCCAGCCCCGGCCCACGGCCGAGTTCCATGGCGCCAAGCACACCCGACTGCGAGGTCAGTGTGAGGACGACGAACACTGTTGATCCGTCGCGACTGGCGTGGGCGATGGCGGAAACCTCGTCGACGTCCTCACCGCACAGCCAGCGGAACACGTCGATGTCGTGGGACGCAGAGCTTGTGATGAGTTGTTGCTCGTCAAAGGTGATGACTGCCAGCGGATTACGGTGGCGCTGAGTGATCAGGACCGGTTCCCCGATACGGCCGGACTGCAGCGTGCGGTGGATCTCCTGGTAGGTGGCGTCGTAGCGACGCATGTAGCCGACCTGCACCAGCCGGCGACCGGTGGCCGATTCGGCGTTGACCAACTGCAACGACTGGTCGGCCGACGTCGTCAGTGGCTTCTCACAGAGCACGTACAGGCCGCGGGCGATACACGCTTCGACGATCTCGTGGTGGGTGTCGTCAGCGGTCGCCACCACAACCGCGTCGACGTCGGCGTTGTTGACGCAATCGACGGGATCGTGGAAAACGGCTGCGGCCGGCACAGAAGCAGCGGCGCGTTCGACGAAGGGAACATGGCTGTCGGCGAGCGCGGCGATCTGTGCCTGCGGGTGCAGGCTCGCAAAGATGGCCAAGTGTTCCATGCCCATGTTGCCCAGTCCAATGAGGGCGAGCCGCACCGGCTTAGAGTTCACCGGTCATCCGACGGTTCGACGTCCGCCCAGGCGCCGCTGCACACCGAGGCGGCCACTGCGGAGTGAATCTTGGCTGCCCGCAAGCCGTCTGCGAACGTCGGTAGCCCGTCGGGCGCGGTGCCGGTGCGGATGGTCTCGTACACGTCGGCAACAAACAAGTTAAAGCAATCCTGGTAGCCCTGGGGATGACCTGGAGGCAGCACGGAGTAGCGCGCGCTGCGCGGATCGAGTGCATCCGCGTCGCGTGATAGCACCGTGTTGGCGTGCAGCCCGCCGACGATGAGCTCGTCGGGATGTTCCTGGTCGAATTGCACCGCCGTGTCACGACCGTCGAAAGAGAAGGACAGCTGGTTTTTTCGGCCCGGTGAGGCCTGGCTGACGACGACGCTTCCGATCGCCCCTCGGTCGGTGCGAAAAGCGACCACTGCGCCGTTGTTTCGCGGTCCGCCGGCTTCCGTCGCGACGACGGCGCGGAGGCGATGACCGGTGACGAATTCCATCAAGTCACACCAGTGCGAACCGATGTCGGCGAAGGTCATCGAAACACCGCTTTGTGTCGGGTCAGATCGCCAGCCTTGCGGGTTCGCTTTGGACATGTGGTCTTGCACGTAGCCGCCGTGCATCAGCCACACGGCTGCATCGGCGATCCGGCAACGCGCCTCCCGCACCATCGGGTAAAAACGGTAAATGAATGGCACGGCCGCAACGGCGCGGGCGGCGTCGGCGGCGTCGACGAGGGCAGCAGCATCGGAAACTGTTGTTGCCAAAGGCTTTTCGCAGATGACATGCTTGCCTGCGGCCAACGCGGCGGTGGCCTGCTTGAGATGCAGACTGTTCGGTGTGCAGATGTGCACGACGTCGACGTCGTCAGCGCTGAGGATTTCTTCTGCGGTGGCTGCGCGTTCGGCGCCGAGGCGCTGCGCGGAGCGCTGACTACTTTCCGGCGTGCTGGCAGCGATCGCCACGAGCTTTCCGCCGGCTCGACGGACGGCGTGGGCGTGCACGGAGCCGACCATGCCCGCACCGATGAGCGCGCTGCGTAGTGGATCCGGCTGGCTCATGGCTTGTGAGCCTCTATCAATACTCGCGAGCTGTAGGTGACGAAGACTCCTTCGGTTTCGATCTGTTGGTGCATTCTGAATAACTTGTCGTGGTACCTACCGACTGTGAAGTCCGGAATGACCCAACTCAACTTGCGCAGGAAATAAATCACTGCGCCGACATCGAAGAACTCGAGCCGGATCTGCTCATGTCGCAGGTCAACCACTTCCAGTCCGGCGGCAGCAACTTCGGCGCGGACGGTATCCGGGTCCAATTGCCCGCGAATTCGCTCGTGAGGCCGCGGCCCGACGAAGTGCTCAATGAGTTCGCGAAGGTAAATCACGCCCACGTGCTGCGCAAAGTACGCGCCGCCTGGTTTGAGCACCCTGGCGATCTCGTCCCACCACACGGCCGACGGATGCCGACTGCAGATCAGATCGAACGCCGCGTCGGCGAATGGCAGCGGCGGCTCGTCACCCGTGGCGACCACGACCGCACCGAGCGGATGCAACAGCCGGGTGGCCAATGCGAGGTTCGGCGGCCACGGCTCCGCGGCCGCCATCGTCGGCGGAAAGGGAGCGGCTCCTGCTAAGACCTCACCCCCGCCTGTATAGACGTCGAGCGCTGATGAGACCTCCGCCAGACGCCCGCGTAGCAGTCGCTGGTATCGCCACGACGGCCGCTCTTCCGTGGCCCGACCCTCCAGCCAGGAGAAGTCCCAGCCCGCGACCGATACCGAATCGGCCTCTGCCACAAGCTCGTCGAACGCCCGGTTCATCCGCCGATCATCGCACCTTGATGAGTGAGCCGCGTCACACTAGAATGACCAGTGGTCATCGACCGCTAGGAGGCACCGATGCCGACGGTGACGTGGGCTCGCGTAGACCCGGCTCGTCGCGCAGCCGTGATAGAAGCCGCCGAGGCGGAATTCGGCGCGCATGGATTTTCCCGCGGCAGCCTCAACGTCATCGCCCGCCGCGCCGGCGTCGCCAAGGGCAGCCTGTTCCAGTACTTCGCGGACAAGCGTGACCTGTACGCATTCATCGCCGACGTCGGCAGCCAGCGCGTGCGCTCTTACATGGAGGACCGCATCCGCGAACTCGACCCGAGCAGACCGTTTTTCGAGTTTCTCACCGACCTGCTCGACGACTGGGTCGCCTACTTCGCCGATCATCCGCGGGAACGTTCGCTGCATGCCGCGGCGAGCCTGGAGGTCGACACCGATGCCCGGGTCAGCGTGCGAACCGTCATCCACCGGCACTACCTGGAGGTGCTGCGGCCGCTGGTGCGTGACGCGCAGGCCCGCGGCGACCTGCGGGCGGATGCAGACACCGACGCGTTGCTGTCGTTGCTGTTGCTGATCTTTCCGCATCTGGCGCTGGCACCCTACGTGCGCGGGATGGACCCGGTCCTCGGGCTCGACGAGCCCACGCCGGAGCAGCCGGCGCTGGCGGTGCGCCGCCTCATAGCGGTCTTGGCGGCAGCCTTCTCCCCGCTGCCACACACCACCCCAAAGGAGGTCCAAACCCCATGACACGGACACGATACGGCTCACTGGCCGCCGGCGGTCTCAACTGGGATAGCTTGCCGCTCAAGCTCTTTGCCGGCGGCAATGCAAAATTCTGGGACCCGGCCGACATCGACTTCTCCCGCGACCGCGCGGATTGGGAGAAGCTCTCGGACCGTGAACGCGACTACGCCACGCGGCTGTGCGCCCAGTTCATCGCCGGCGAGGAAGCGGTCACCAAGGACATCCAGCCATTCATGGATGCGATGCGCGCCGAAGGTCGGTTGGGCGACGAGATGTATCTGACCCAGTTCGCCTTCGAGGAAGCCAAGCACGTCTCGGTCTTTCGGCGGTGGCTCGACGCCGTCGGGATGACCGCCGATTTGCACAGCTACTTCGACGACCTGCCCGCCTATCGGCAAATGTTCAACGAAGAACTTCCCGAGTCACTCGATGCGCTGTCGGCCGATCCCTCACCGGCGGCTCAAGTCCGGGCATCGGTGACCTACAACCACATCGTCGAGGGCATGTTGGCGCTGACCGGCTACTACGCCTGGCACAAGATCTGCGTCGAACGCGGCATCCTGCCCGGAATGCAGGCGCTGGTCGGCCACATCGGCGACGACGAGCGGCGCCATATGGCGTGGGGCACGTTCACCTGCCGGCGCCACGTCGCCGCCGACGACGCCAACTGGACGGTGTTCGAGGCCCGGATGAACGAGCTGATGCCGCTGGCGCTAAAGCTCACCGAAGAGGGCTTCGCGCTGTACGCCCCCGACATCCCGTTCGGCCTGTCCACCGAAGAGTTCCTGGCCTACGCCAGCGACAAGGGCATGCGACGGTTCGGCACGATCAGCAGCGCCCGCGGCCGGCCCGTCGATGAGATCGACGTCGACTACTCGCCGCTGCAGCTGGAGGACACCTTCGCCGACGAGGACCAACGAGTCCTGGCCGCGTCCGCGTGACTTGGGCGCGGTTTTCGTCGCTGAGCGACAATTATCGCGCCCAAACCGCTAGCCGACCCAGACGGTTTTGGCGTTGCAGAACTCCCGGATCCCGTGGCCGGACAGCTCGCGGCCATACCCGGAGCGCTTGATGCCGCCGAACGGCAGCTCGGGGTAGGACACCGTCATCCCGTTGATGAACACCTGCCCGGCTTCGATGTCGTCGACGAAACGGCTGATCTCCGATTCGTCGCGGGTCCACGCGTTGGAGCCCAGCCCGAACGTGGTGGCGTTGGCGATCTCGATCGCCTCGTCGATGTCGGCTACCCGATAGACCGAGGCGACCGGCCCGAACACCTCCTCGTAGAAGATCGGCATGTCGCGGGTGATGTCGGTGATCACGGTCGGCGGGTAGAACCAGCCCGGCCCGTCGACACGTTTTCCGCCGCAACGGATTACGGCGCCCGCCGCGGTGGCCTCGTCGACCAGCTTCTCGACGTCGGCGCGGCCGGACTCGGTGGCCAGCGGGCCGACGTCGGTGTCCGGGTCGGTCGGGTCGCCCACCCGTAAAGCGACCATCTTCTCCACGAACTTCTCCACGAACTCGTCGTAGACGTCGGTGTGCACGATGAAGCGTTTGGCCGCGATGCAGGACTGCCCGTTGTTCTGCACCCGCGCGGTGACCGCGGTACTCACCGCCGCGTCCAGATCAGCCGACGGCATCACGATGAACGGGTCGCTGCCGCCGAGCTCGAGCACGGTCGGCTTGATCTCGTCGCCGGCGATGGCCCCGACCGATTGGCCCGCGGGCTCGCTGCCGGTCAGGGTCGCGGCAGCCACCCGCGGGTCACGCAGGATGTCCTCGACCGCGCTCGACGGAACCAGCAGCGTCTGGAAACAGCCCTCCGGAAATCCGCCGCGACGGATGACGTCGGAGAGGTACAACGCGGTCTGCGGCACGTTGGAGGCGTGCTTGAGGATCCCGACGTTGCCGGCCATCAGCGCCGGCGCGGCGAACCGGACCGCCTGCCACAGCGGGAAGTTCCACGGCATCACCGCCAGCACGACGCCCAGCGGCTGGTAGCGGGTGTAGGCCTTGGTGGCGCCCACCGCTTTACCGTCGGCCGGTTCGTCGGCGAGCAGCTTCTCGGTATTCTCTGCGTAGTAACGAAAACCCTTGGCGCACTTCAGCACCTCGGCTTTGGCCGCTTTAAGCGTTTTGCCCATTTCCAGCGTCATCATCGCCGCGACCTGGTCGGCTTCGGCCTCCAGCAGATCCGCCGTCGCGTTAGTCCACTCGGCACGCTGCGCGTAACTGGTGCGGCGGTAGTCGGCGAACCGGTCGTGCGCGCGGGCGATCGCGGCGTCGATTTCCTCGGCCGTCGCCGGGGTGAAGGTCTTGACCGTCTCTCCGGTGGCGGGGTTGATGGTGGCGATGGACACGGTGACATCCTCATGAGTTGGCGGAACGTTCGTTTTCCAGCGTGCCACTTTGACGCCGTCGCCACGACCGTCAGCGGACCCGAATCTCTACATCGTGGCCGCTGGAGCGCGACAGCCGTGTGTCTCGGGTCAGGATCGGGCATTCCAGCGCTTCGGCGAGCACTACGTATGCGGCGTCGTACGCGGTGAGGTTGTCGCGGAGGGCGAAGGCCCGTAGCCGAAAGGCTGCGCTGCTTGGCCACCGCCAAATGGCTAGGGCATCGAAGTCGGTCAAGGCATCGCGTGCCCGCGCCGGACTGATGTGCCCGGCCAGCGTTAGCCCGCGCAGGGCCGAGACCACCTCGAAGTCCAGCAACGTAGGGGCATGTAGTTCCTCGGCGGCGAGGTCGTCGCGCAGCTCCTCGGTGCCCTCGGCGACAGTGAGTGCGTCGACGAGCGCCGCGCTATCGATGACGATCACGCGCGACGGCGAGTCAACTGCTCGTCTCGCTCGGCTCGCGCGACGTCAATGACCTCGACTGCAGACCCGGCAGCACGCTCGGCGCGTTGCGCGGCACGCTCAAGGACTTCGGTGACCGAGGGCCGGCCGACCTCCCGGTTGATCATGTCAAGCAGGTAAGCATTCAGCGACTGGCCGCGCGCGGCAGCGCGTGCTTTGAGTTCCCGATGGGCCGCCTCGGGAACGTTGCGGATCTGCACCAACGAACTCATGAATGCATGATAGCTGTATATACATACAAAATGCATACACAGCGCCTGCCACTATCGTGGCGAGGGTGAGTACCGCCGCCAAGCTGATGGTGAAGTGCCTGGAAAACGAGGGTGTCCGCGTGGTCTTCGGGCTACCCGGTGAGGAAAACATCCGCCTCGTCCAGGCCCTCGCCGACTCCGACATCCGCTACGTGCTCACCCGCCACGAGCAGGCGGCGGCATTCATGGCCGAGATGTATGGCCGGGTGACCGGCCGCGCCGCGGTGGTGTCCACCACGCTCGGGCCCGGCGCGATCAACATGCAGCTCGGCGTCGCCGACGCCACCACCAACAGCACGCCGATGGTCGCGATCTCCGCCCAGGTCGGCCACGATCGCGAGTACAAGGAGTCACACCAGTACGTCGACCTGGTCTCCATGTTCGCGCCGATCACCCGCTGGGCCGACGGCGTGCCCACCGCACGGGCCATCCCCGAGATGTTCCGCAAGGCGTTCAAGCTGGCAGAGGCCGAACGCCCGGCGGCCGTATATCTCGCGGTGCCCGAGGACATAGATACCGACGAGACCGACTACGACCTGAAGCCGTTGCCGCGCAATGTTCCCCGCGCCGAGGCGCCGGCCGAGGGACAGGTGCAGCGCGCGGCCGACATCCTTCGCACCGCGAAACGCCCGGTGGTACTGGCCGGCCACGGTGCGGCCCGCAACGACGCCACCGCGGCCCTGGTCCGGTTCTCCGACGAGCTGTCGGTTCCCGTTGCCAACACCTTCCACGGCAAGGGCGTGATGCCCGACGATCACCCCAACAGCATCGGGACGATGGGCTTCATGCGGCACGACTACGTCAACTTCGGGTTCGACAACGCCGACGTCGTGGTCGCGGTCGGCTACGAGCTGCAGGAGTTCGACCCGGTCCAGATCAACCCGAACGGCGACAAACAGATCATCCACGTGCACCGGTTCCCGGCCGAGGTCGACATGCACTACCCGGTTGCCGTCGGCATCATCGGTGACATCAGCGCCTCGCTCGACGCGCTCACCGACGCGCTTGCGGGACACCGCTTCAGCACCGACGCCGCGGCTCCCGGTTGTGATCTGCTAGCCGAGGAATTCGCTCGCGGACAACAGGATTCGCGGTTTCCGCTCGCGCCGCAGCGAATAGTCGCCGATACCCGTGCCGCGCTGGGCCGCGACGACGTGGTGCTGGTGGACACAGGTGCCACCAAGATGTGGATGGCGCGCCTCTACCCGACATATGAGCGCAACACCTGTTTGATCTCAAATGGATTGTCCACCATGGCATTTGCATTGCCCGGAGCGCTGGGCGTCAAGCTGGCCAGGCCGGATTCAAAGGTGTTGGCCGTCGTGGGTGACGGCGCGTTCCTGATGAACTCGCAGGAGATCGAGACCGCCGTTCGTGAAAAGATCCCGCTAGTGGTGCTGATCTGGGACGACGGCGGCTACGGGCTCATCGAGTGGAAGATGGACCTCGAACTCGGTGACCATTACTACGTGAAATTCGGCAATCCCGATGTGGTGAGCTACGCGGAAAGCTTTGGTGCCAAGGGCTATCGGATCAACAGTGCCGACGAGCTGCTGCCGACACTGAAAGCTGCGCTCGACGACGACGGGGTGTCACTGATCTCCTGCCCGGTGGACTATTCGGAGAACCTGCGGCTGACCGAGCGACTCGGACAACTCGACAGCACGCTGTAGTCATCCGGGTCTTTTGTAACGGCCACCAAGGACGCGGTGCGCATCTTGGCAACGGTTCCATAGCAGTCTGCTTGGCGCCGCCAAATACTTGACCCATACCGGTTACCCCCAGGGAGGAGTTGGGGACAATGTTTTTCAAGAACGCCGACGAGGTCGACGAATACATCTGCGGAATGTTTCGCGACGCGGGCGAACACCCCGAGGTCGGCCCGAAGGTCCGAGCACAAGACCTCGTCTTGCGGGTCGTCCTTACCGAGCCGGACTGCGAGCTGACGGTCGCATTTCGTCCGGACTATCAAGTCGTCTTCGGCCCCAGCGACATCGAGCCCGACGTCGCGTTGCTAATGCCTGGCGACATCGCGGACAAGTTCTGGCGTGGTGACTACAACTTGGCCCGCGGGATCATCGACAGTGAGGTCCACGCCAAGATCACGCGCGCGGGGCCGGTGAAGACGCTCATCAACAAACTGGTCCCGCTGGCCGATCCGCTGTTTCCGATATACCGGGACAAGATTGCCAAGAAGGACGCCGCGGTCGCCGGAGGATGAGAGCCTGCGCAATCACTTCTCGCGCAGCACGGCACTGCCGAACCACTGGCACAGTAGCAACGCGACCTCGACGTCGAGGCGGTCGTCGCCGATCGGACGGCCGCGCCGTTCGACCGCCCGCTGCACCCGGTACTTCACCGAATTGACGTGTAGGTGCAGCTCCTCGGCGGCGGCCTTGTAGCTCGACCCGGTGCGCAAAAACACCCGCAGCGTTTCGCGGAGCCGTTCGTCGCCCTCCGTGGGCGACGCGAGCGGGCCGAGCACGTCCCCGACCCAGGCCGCGGCCGCTCCGGCGTTGTCGGCGACCAGCCCCGCCACCGCGAGCCCGGGATCGCTGGCCGTGATCACTTCCGAGGCTTGCGTGTCCGACGCGGTCACCACAGTGCGAGCATCCAGCGCCTGCTGGTGTGAGCGGCGGAAGCCCTCGATCCCCGGCAACGGGTTGCCGGCGGCGACAAACGGGGCGTCGGCCGTCGCGCCAGCGAATTCGCGGATCCGCGACGGGGTTTCCGACGCCGCATTGCCCAGCAGCGGTATCCACGCCCAGCCGGTCACATGGTCGACGGAGATGAACAGCGCGTTGTCGCGGGCGCCAAGCGATTCAGCCAGCTTATGGACGAATCGTTCCATCGACGCCAGTTCGTCGCCGCGCTCGGACTCACCGCACCAGAGGACCAGCGCGAGATGGATCTGATTGAGCGGATAGCGAATCGCGGTGGTCATCGCATCGATATCGACATCGTCTCCCGACAACACCTTGCGAACCATCAAGGTACGCAGCGTATTTCGCTGCTCCAGCCAGTGTTCCCGCTCATCTTGATAGACGGCGACCACCCGCTGCGAGATCCGGTCGATGTAGTCGAACGAGATCGACGCTATGAGCTCGTATACACCCAGGCTCAGTTTCGGATCCAGGTCCGACGCGCGGATTTCCTCCAGCGCCCTCTTCAGCACCGCCTGATGTCCCAGCCGGTAGGCGCGCACCAACGCGTTGGCCGACACTTCGCGTTGCGCCAGGCGTCGGGCATACTCCAGCGCCGCCGCGGGGGGCTCGACGCGCTCGATCGGGATTCGGTGGCGCACAGTCGAAAAGAACGTCTCGATATTGCTTGAGACGGTGTCGCGGAGCAGCTGCAGCAACTGGGCATCGCCGCGCAGATCCACGATCTCGGCGACCAGATAATCCTGCGTGGATCGCGTGGTGTCGTCCAACCGGTCTTCCAGCCTGCTGATGATCGTCGTCGCAGCCTGGGCAATTCCCGCGTCGTCCGTGCCGTCGGCCATCACGCCTTGATGTCAGCAGCGCCGACGCTTGTCAGCGGCCGAGATTCGACCGGCGGATAGGCCTCGTAGTTGCCGGCGTCGAAGAACCTGGTACGGCGCCGGTACTCGATCGTGTAGCTGGGCCAGTTGTTGGTGTTCTTGCCGCCGGCCGTGCGATACCAGCTGGTGCAGCCGGCCTCCCATACCGTGTCGCCGAGCCGGTCTTGCACCTCCCGGTTGTATTCCGCTTGCACCTCGGGGCGGACGTTGACCCAGCCGTTGCCGTAGGCGCCGACGTGACGGATCGCCGAAAGCACATAGTCGGTTTGGCTTTCGAGCATGTAGATGATCGAGTTGTGCCCGAGGTTCGTGTTGGGCCCGTAGAGAATGAACATGTTCGGGAAACCGGAGACGGTCATTCCCAAGTACGCCTCGGCACCGTCGCGCCACGCCTCACGACGCAGGTCCAGCCCGTCGAGGCCGGTGATCGACGTGGGCGCGAGGAAGTCGTTGGTGGCGAACCCGGTTCCGAACACGATCGCGTCGACGTCGCGTTCGGTGCCATCGGCGCCGACGACAGAGCTGCCGCGCACCTCGCTCAGCCCGGCCGGAATGACCTTCACGTTGGGACGGGCGATCGCCGCATACCACTCGTTGGAGATCAGGATTCGTTTGCAGCCGATCGGGTAGTCGGGCGTCAGCGTCGCTCGCAACTTCGGGTCGGGGACTTGGCGGCGCAGATTCCGGTTGAACATCATCTTGATCAGTGACATCCCGTGGCCCTTGGTCATCGGGATCACCCGCGCCTCGTGGTACAGGTACTTGCGGGTGCGGCTGGCGGCGAGCGCAATTGGGAAATGGCGGTACACGTACTTCTCCAGCGGCGTGTACGGCCGGTCCGGTTTGGGGAGTACATACGGCGCCGAGCGCTGGAAGAGGTACAACTGCGCGACCTTGGGCGCAATCTGCGGCACGAACTGGATGGCGCTTGCCCCCGAGCCGATCACCGCGACCCGCTTGCCTGTCATCTCGTAGTCGTAATCCCAACGGGCCGAATGGAATATCTTGCCCGGAAAGCTGTCGAGCCCGGGGAACTGCGGCTCGGCCGGCAGGCTCAGCTGACCGGTCGCGGCAACCAGGAAGCGGGCCTGCACCTGGCTGCCGTCGCCGAGCGTGATGCGCCAGCGGCCGGAGTTCTTCTGGAAGTCGGCGGCGGTGACTTCGGTGCCCAACCGGACGTGCTCGAGCACCCCGTACTTGCGGGCGCAGCTTTCGATGTAGCTGCGAATCTCCGAGGCCTGACCGTAGGTGCGCGACCAGTCATGGCTGGGCTCGAACGAGTAACTGTAGAGGTGCGACGGGATGTCACATGCGGCGCCGGGGTAGACGTTGTCCCGCCAGACCCCGCCGACCGCCGATGCCTTCTCAAAGATCGTGTAGGGAATCCCGGCGCGGCCGAGCTTGATGCCCATGCAAATCCCGCCGAAGCCGGCGCCGATGATCGCGACGGTCGTACTAGACAGCCCGTTCTGACTCTCGCTCATCACGCCCCCTTCATGCGCCCATCAGACCACGCCGGGGCACGGCTGTCTTTGGGTTGGCAAACGAAGTCGGTACTTCGCGGTTTGGGTGTCGCCACAGTTTTGTTGTCTTCAGCGGACGACAAGCGGCCAATAGTTGGTCCGCCGCGGACGTCGTCCCACAAGGCGAAACTTCCTAGCGTCTGGTTACAGCTTCGAGTTACGCACAGAAAGGAAGCACCATGGCTTATCTGACGATCGTCGCGATGCTCATGTTCGTGCTGTGGCCGGCATTGGTCCCGGCGGCGATCCACGGCTACCACGCACTCGTCAACCTGCGCCCTGCATGATGCCCGATCTGGCGGTCTCCTGGGACGTCCTCTTCGACACACTGCTCGGCGACCGGGCAGTGTTGGCCGGACGCGTGCGCGAGGCTATCCAGGCCGAGCTGTCGTCGTACCGTGCCATGCCCGGCGAGACGCTCGACGAGGAAGTCGGGTTTCAGGTCGAGCGGGTCTTGCGCTCCGCGCACGCCGGACGCGCGGCGGTGAGCGACAGCGAACTCGCGGAGCTGGCCGCCATAGGCGAGGCGCGTGCCCGCCAGGGCATCCCCGTCGACGACATGCTCCGCGCCTGGCGCATCGGTGTCGAGGTGGCCATCGGCTACGCGCGTGAGACGGCCCAGCGGTTGGGCATCGACGACACCCAAGTCCTGGAATTCGTCCAGTCGACACTCGCATGGTCCGACGTCGCCATGGTCACCACGGCCAAGGCGCACCGCAAAACCGAACTCGCACTGGCGGTCTCGGAGGAGACGCGCGGCGCAGCATTCGTCCGCGGCGCCCTGTTCGGCACGGCCCCGGCCGCCGAGCTACGCATTCAAGCCGAGGCCTACGGTCTCGACCCGACCCGCGAATATGTTGCGGTGCGCGCATGGCTGGCCGACGGTGTCCCGCAGCGCGAGCTGGAGCGGGCGCTTGGTTTTCATGACCCGCTGCAGCGCCCGCGGGGCATGTGTGCCCTCGTCGACGGCGATGTCGCCGGCTTGTTGACCGAGCCGCCACCGGCAAGCGTCGAAGGCGTCGTCGGCTATGGTCCGCCGCGCCCGCTGGACCGGCTGGCCGAGTCGTACCGGCTGGCCGCCCGTGCGCTCATGACCATGCAGGCCTGCGGTCTTCGCGGCGCGCACGACATTGCGTCGCTCGGTCTTCGTGCGGCGGTCGCCATGGATGCCGACGTCGGCGACTGGTTGCGCCAGCGGTATCTCGAACCCCTTGCGGCGGGCGGGTCGGCGTGTGAGCTGATGGCGACGTTGCGGGCATACCTGGCGTGCGGACTGCACGTGGAGCGGGCGGCGACACGGTTGTTCGTGCACCAGAACACCGTGCGCTACCGGCTGGCACGGTTCGAAGAGCTGACCGGGGCCAGCCTGCGTGAAACACAGGTTCTCTTCGAGGTGTGGTGGGCCCTCGAACTCTCGGCCATGCGGTTGTAGCGGCCCCCAAGACGAGACCCGAAATATCGGACATCGCTCCGTAGCCACCGCCTCGGCGCTGGACGGACCCTGAACGCGAGGAGAAACAGATGACCACACCCAAAGCGCCGTCGCTCCGCGGGCCCAACGAGACGTTCATGCGCTACGTACAGAACCCGGTCTTTAATTTCTTGTGCGACCACTACTTTCGGCTGGAGATCGACGGCTGGCACCGGATCCCGGACGAGCCGTCGCTGCTGATCGGCATCCACTCCGGAGGGTCGTTGACGATGGACGCGTGGACGCTGGTGCACTCCTGGCATCGTCATTTCGAGGGCCGCCGGATCTTGCACGGCACTGCCCATGACCTGTTGATGGCCACACCGGGGCTTGGCGACTACTTCCGGGCGGTTGGCGTCATTCCCGCCTCTCGCCAGGGGGTCACCGACGCCCTGGCCGCCGGCCACGACGTCGTCGTCTGGCCGGGTGGCGAGCAGGACTCGATGCGGCACTGGCGCCACCGCGACAAGGCAATGCTGTTCGGCCGCAAGGGGTTTGTGCGTCAGGCCATTCGCTCGGGCGTGCCGATCGTCCCGGTTGCGACGGTCGGTGGTCACGACACCGTTTTCGTGCTCTCCGAGGGCAGGTTTCTGGCCCGCTGGACCGGGCTGGGTAAGCGGCTGCGCGGCGCGACGATGCCAATCATCGCCGGCTTCCCGTTCCCGTTGGCCGTCGAAATACTGCCCGCACACGTGCCGCTGCCCGCCAAGATCCGCACCGAGTTCCTCGACCCGATCCGGGTCGACACCGACCCGGCCCGCGCCGACGACCGCGACTACGTCGACAAGGTCTACGACGAGGTCGAAGGCGCGATCCAGGACGGCATGGACCGGCTGGCCAAACGCCGCAGCTTCCCGGTGCTGGGGTGATCGCGATGAGCAGCCTGGCCTTCAACCTGGTCGAGACCGCCCGCCGCCACCCGGAGCGCATTGCGCTGCGTCTCGACGAAGTCGAAATTCCCTACACCGGGCTGGATGCGGCGAGCGCCTGCCTGGCCGGCCTGCTGGTAGCGCACGGATTGCGGCCGGGGGATCGGGTCGGCGTCATGCTGCCCAACGTTCCCTATTTCGCGGTCGCCTATTACGGCGTACTGCGGGCGGGCGGCGTGGTGGTGCCGATGAATGTTCTGCTGAAGGACCGCGAGACCACGTTCTACCTGTCGGATTCGCAGGCCAAGGCGATCATCGCGTGGCACGAGTTCGCGCCCGCCGCGCAGGCCGGGGCGGCGGCCGCCGGCGCCGAGTGCATCGTGGTGAGCCCGGGGGAGTTCGAGGAGCTGATCTGCGCCGCCGCACCCGTCGCCGAACCCGTTGCGCGCGAGGACGACGACACCGCGGTGATCCTCTACACGTCGGGTACCACCGGCACGCCGAAGGGCGCCGAGCTGACCCACGCCAACCTGCGCCGCAACGTCGCGACCGTGGTCGAGATGGTGGACCTGGCGGCCGACGACGTGATCCTTGGTGCCCTGCCGCTGTTTCACGCGTTCGGCCAAACCGCCGGGCTGAATGCCGCCGTCGCCGCCGGCGCCTGCCTGACGTTGATCCCCCGGTTCGATCCGGCCAAGGCGCTGAAGATCATCGAGCGCGACGGCGTGACCGTATTCGAAGGTGTCCCGACGATGTTCGCCGCGATGCTGCACAGCGATACGCGCCCGGACACGTCGTCGCTGCGGCTGTGTATCTCTGGCGGTGCGGCAATGCCGGTCGAGGTGATGCGCGGCTTCGAAGAGACCTTCGACTGCCTGGTGCTCGAGGGCTACGGTCTTAGCGAGACCTCGCCGGTGGCGTCGTTCAACCATCCCGGCGCCGAGCGCAAACCGGGCTCGATCGGCACCCCGGTCGCCGGCGTCGAGATGAAGCTGGTCGACGTCCGCGACGACGGGGTCGGCGAGATCGCCATCCGCGGCCACAACGTGATGAAGGGCTACTGGAACCGGCCCGACGCGACGGCCGCGGCGATCGACGCCGACGGCTGGTTCCATACCGGGGACCTGGCCCGTGTCGACGACGACGGTTACTACTTCATCGTCGACCGCTCCAAGGACATGATCATCCGCGGGGGCTACAACGTCTATCCGCGCGAGATCGAGGAAGTCCTCTACGAGCATCCCGACGTGCGTGAGGCGGCGGTCGTCGGTATCCCCGACGAGATGCTCGGCGAAGAAGTCGGCGCTGCGGTCGCTTTGAAGCCCGGTGCCGAGGCGGACGCGGCGGCGATCCGCGACTACCTCAAGGATCGGGTGGCCGGCTACAAGTACCCGCGGCGTATCTGGTTCGTCGACGAGTTGCCCAAGGGGCCCACCGGCAAAATCCTCAAGCGCGACATCGCTATCCCGGTGGAAGCGTGATGAAACCCGTTGTGCTACGGGATTTTTGGTTGCAACCATCCGTGCCGCGACGTGACCCAACGCGGCAGCCGGTTCACGTCAATCATTGTGCTCGAACCACTCACCGTCAAGGCGCCAGCGGCGCAGACTAACGCCATATGCAGATGAATTCTTAGTTGTACGCAAGTAAAAGGAGCAACGATGACCGCGGTTGACTTGCAGGACCTCGACAGCGTCGACCTGGCCGACCAAGCGGTGTGGGACGACGGCCCGCCCTATGAGCTGTTCGCCCGGATGCAGCGCGAGGACCCGGTGCACTTCAGCCCGCAACGTAACAGGCCGGACGAAGGCGGCTTCTGGGACATCACCCGCTTCGACGACGTGCGCGCGATCAGCCGCGACCACCGGACCTTCTCCTCGGAAAAGCGCGGCATCTTCCACTGGGACGACATCGGCGTCCCGCTGGATATCCAGCGGCTGCAACTGATTTCCATGGACCCGCCACGCCATGACCGTCTCAAGGCGCTGGTGATCAAGGAGTTCACGCCGGAAGCGGTAGCCGCCCACGAGGATGAGGTCAGGCAGATCATCGATGGTGTTCTCGACAGCGTCGCCGACAAACAACGGTTCGACCTGGTCGCCGACGTGGCGCGGCCCATCCCGTCCCGCGTGATCGGCTCACTGCTGGGCACGCCACCCGAGGACGACGCCACGCTGGTGCACTGGACGAACGTCTTCACCGCGTTCGAAGACCCGGTAATCCGCGAACAGTGGAAAGACACCATGGGTGTCATCGGCGAGATCGTCGAGTACACCCAGAAAAGGATCGCGCAGCGCGACCAATCCATCGGCGGCAACCTGCTCACCGCCATGGTCGACGCCGAGGTCGAGGGCGACAAGCTCAACGAACTGGAAATCGCCACATTCTTCGTGTTGCTGATGTCGGCGGGCAACGACTCGACCCGGGCAACCTACAGCGCGACGATGCTGGAGTTGCTGCGCAATCCTGAGCTGCGCCAACAACTTCAGGACAACCCCGAACTGATTCCGGCTGCGGTGGAAGAGGGGCTGCGCTGCTATCCCGCATTCTCGTTCATGGCACGTGCCGCCACCAAAGACACCGAGTTGCACGGCAAGACGATCAAAGAAGGCGACCGTCTGCTGCTGTGGTACATCGCGTCGAACCGGGACGAGAGCGTATTCCCGAACCCACACAAGTTCGACATCACCCGCGAGGGGCTCACCGACAAGCACCAGGCCTTTGGTGGCCGGGGAAAGCATTTCTGCTTGGGCGCCAACCTCGCCAGGCTCGAGCTGAAGCTGTGGATCGAGCGGACGTTGGAACGCTTCCCCGACCTGGAACTGGACGGTGACCCGAGACGGGTGCGGGCGCTGTTCCTCAACCAGTACAACTCGATACCGGTGCGGAGAACATCGTGACCACGACGGAGACAGCCCGGGCCAGGCCCGCCTACCGCGAGGTCGAGCTTGATGTCGAAGTGCGGCGCCGCGAGGAGGTCTCCGACGGGGTCGTCACGCTGACGCTCGCCGACCCCAGCGGCGCCGACCTGCCGGAGTGGGCACCCGGGGCACACATCGACCTGCTGATGACGCCGTCGCTGGTGCGGCAGTACTCGCTGTGCGGCGACACCGCCAACCGCGCCGAATGGCAGGTAGGAGTGCTGCTCGATCCCAACAGTCGCGGCGGATCCCAATTCGTGCACGACAAGCTGCACGAGGGCAGTACGGTGCGTATTCGCGGACCCCGCAACCACTTTCCGCTCGTCGGTTCGCCGCGGTACCTGTTCATCGCGGGTGGCATCGGCATCACTCCATTGATACCGATGATCGCGGCGGCCGAGGCGGCCGGAGCGCAGTGGCGTCTGCTGTACGGCGGTAGGACCCGGTCGTCGATGGCGTTCGTCGACAGCTTGCTGCGCTACGGCGACCGTGTGACCGTCTGCGCGCGGGATGCCCAGGACGGTGCGAACTTCCGTGCGAATCTGGGTTCCGCGCTGGCCGAGCCGGGCGAGAACACGCTGGTGTACTGCTGTGGCCCCGAGGGACTGCTGACCGCGGTCGAGGACGCGTGCAAGACCTGGCCGCCGGGCAGCCTGCACATCGAGCGGTTCTCGGCCAAAGCGATCGAGGAGCCATCACCCGGAGCGTTGGAGACCTTCGAAGTGGAATGCCAGCGCTCCGGCGTGACTTTGACTGTGCCGCCGGACAAGTCGATCTACCAGGTCTGCGAGGAGGCCGGTGTCGACGTGCTCGGTTCCTGCATGGAGGGGGTTTGTGGCACCTGCGAATGCGACGTGCTGGAGGGCGAACCCGACCACCGGGACTCGGTGCTCAACGACGCCGAGAAGGCCCGCAACGACGTGATGATGACCTGCGTTTCGCGCTCGCGCTCCGAAAGGCTGGTTTTGGACTTATGAGATCGAACTACCCGTTCAACTGCTGGTACGTGGCCGCACTGAGCGGCGAGGTCGGGGAGGGCCTGCTCGCCCGTCGCCTGCTGGACAAGCCCGTGCTGCTATATCGGCGCGGCTCCGGTGACGTGGTCGCCATGGAGGATCGCTGCATCCACCGCGCCTATCCGCTGTCGGAGGGCCGACGCGACGGCGATCGCGTGGTATGCGGCTACCACGGTTTCGCCTACGACCCCGACGGCTGCCTGGCCGACGTGCCGTCGCAGGAGAACATTCCGCCGGGCGCCCGTGTGCGCACCTACCCGGTCTACGAGCAGTCGCCGTTCGTGTGGATCTGGCTCGGCGACTCCGGTGTGGCCGCGCTGCGCCCGCCGCCGCGGGTGCCCTGGTATGCCGACGGGACTGGCTGGGCCGGCACCACCGAGGTGCTGCACGTCGAGGCCAATTACCTACTGCTGCATGAGCATTACCTCGACCTGACCGACGTGTTCGTGATGCACCCGGAGGTGGTGCCGCCCGATATCGAGGTGCTTCCGCAGCTCGACGAGGTCGAAGTTTCCGAACGCTCGGTCTCCTATACCCGGACGACACCGCCGAGCCGGCTTGCCCCGTGGGAGGCCGAGATCACCGGGCTTTCCGCCGAGACCACGGGCAGCCGGCGTGAGGAAGGCACTTTCGTTTCGCCGGCGCTACACGTCCAGCACTACGCCATTGCTCCGGAGACCGGAAAATCTCACGAGCTCTTGCGAATTCAGGGGTTCACCCCGCAATCACCCGGGGTGACCCACGTCTTTTTGCAGATGGCGCGCAACTTCGCGGCCGACGATGCCCGCGTCGCCGAATTTCTGCGCACCATGTTCCACGAGTGGGCGCTGCGAGACTTCGTCGTGCTGGAGACCATCCAGCGTCGCCTGGGCGAGGAGACCGTGCCGCGCCGCGACATCAACGTCAAAGCGGACCGCGCCGCGGTCCGGGCACGCCGCATCGCGATGGAGATGGTCGACGAGGAAACCGGCCGCTTCACTCTGAACCGGATTCTGGCGACATCATGACCAGCGTTCTGATCAAAGAATTAGCCAGCCAGGTGGAGTCCGCTGCAGACGCCCGCCTCGAGGTCACCAACGCGATGACGGGCCAGCCGCTGGGCGACGTCCCTCGCTGCACGACCGACGACGTCGTCGCCGCTGCCGAGCGCGCCCGCGCGATGCAGCCGGCGTGGGCCGCCCGGCCGGTCAAAGAACGCGCCGCCGTGCTGCTGCGCTTCCACGATCTGGTGCTGCAACGTCAGGACGAAGTCCTCGACCTCATCCAGCTCGAGAACGGCAAGGCGCGCCGGCATGCTTTCGAGGAGGTCCTCGACGTCTGCCTGACCGCCCGCTACTACGCGAATACCGCCGCCGACTACCTGCGCCCCAAGCGGCGACAGGGTGTGCAGTTGATGCTCACCCAGGTGACCGAACTCCATCACCCCAAGGGCCTGGTCGGCATCATCTCGCCGTGGAACTATCCACTCACCCTCGGGATCAGCGACGCCATCCCTGCGATCGTCGCCGGCAATGCCGTGCTGACCAAACCCGACCAGCAGACCCCGTTTTCGGCGCTGTGGGCGGTGCGGCTGCTCGAAGAAGCCGGCATGCCAGCGGGTTTGGTGCAGGTTGTCACGGGATCCGGCTCGGAGCTGGGCGGGTCGATCATCGAGCAATCGGACTATTTGATGTTCACCGGCTCTACCGCGGTGGGGCGCACCGTCGCCGCGCAGGCGGGGGAGCGGCTGATCGACTGCTCGATGGAACTGGGTGGCAAGAACGCGCTACTGGTGCTCGACGACGCGGACGTCGGCAAGACGGTGTCGGGCGCGATCCGGGCGGCGTTCTCCAACGCCGGGCAGTTGTGCATCTCGGTCGAACGCATCTATGTCCCGGGATCGCTGTGGGACGAATTCACCACCCGCTACGCCGACGCCGCGAAAGCGATGAAACTCTCGGCGGCCCTCGACTATTCGGGCGACATGGGTTCGTTGATCTCCGAGAAGCAACTCAAGACGGTGGTCGAGCACGTCGACGACGCGGTCGGCAAGGGCGCCACGGTGCTGGCCGGCGGCAAAGCGCGCCCCGACATCGGGCCGCACTTCTACGAGCCGACAATCCTTTCCGGGGTACGGGAGGGCATGACCGCGTTCGCCGACGAGACATTCGGGCCGGTGGTCTCGCTCTACCGGGTGGACAGCGAAGACGAGGCGATCGAGAAGGCCAACGACAGCGATTATGGCCTGAACTTCAGTGTGTGGACGTCTAACCCGAAGCACGGGCAGGCGGTGGCTGCCCGCCTGCAGGCGGGCACTGTCAACGTCAACGAAGCCTACGCGGCCGCGTGGGGATCGGTCGACGCGCCGATGGGCGGCATGAAAGCGTCCGGCCTCGGGCGACGCCACGGCGAACACGGAATCCTCAAATACACCGAGTCGCAGACGATTGCGACCGAGCGCCTGCTGCCGGTCGGCGCACCGCCATGGCTCAACCCGGGCCGCTATGCGCGGATCATGACCACCGGCCTGCGCGCCCTCAAACGGCTGCCCGGCGTCAAGTAGGAGAGCACGCATGACATTCGACTATGACGTTGTGGTGATCGGCTCAGGATTCGGTGGATCGGTGGCGGCGCTGCGCCTGACCGAAAAAGGCTATGCGGTAGGCGTTCTGGAAGCCGGGCGGCGTTTCGAAGACGACGAGCTGCCCAAGACCAACTGGCAGATCCGCAAATTCTTCTGGGCACCGAAACTGGGCTGCACCGGAATTCAGCGCATCCACGCCCTGCCCGACGTGCTCATCTTGGCCGGCGCAGGTGTGGGCGGAGGGTCGCTGGTATACGCGAACACGCTGTACGAGCCGAAATCCGATGCTTTCTATAAGGATCCGCAATGGGCCGCTATCAGCGATTGGAAGTCAGAGCTGGCGCCCTACTACGACCAAGCCAAACGGATGCTCGGAGTGGTGCGCAACCCCACGATGACCCATTCCGATCAGGTAATGCTCCGCGTCGCCGAGCAAATGGGAGTACAAGACACTTTCGGCATGACGCCGGTCGGCGTGTTCTTCGGGCCGAACAACACCAAGGCGCCCGGTGTCGAGGTGGACGACCCGTTTTTCGGCGGCGTGGGTCCGCGCCGGCGCGGTTGCCTCGAAGTCGGCGAGTGCATGACCGGTTGCCGGCACAACGCCAAGAACACGCTGGTGAAGAACTATCTCTACCTGGCCGAGCGGGCCGGCGCCGAAATCCACGAGTTGACAACCGTTACCACGGTTCGGCCGATCGACGGCGGCTACGCCGTCGACACTGTACGCACCGGCTCGTGGCGACCGAAAAAGACGGCTCGAACATTCACCGCTGAACAAGTCGTCTTCGCCGCCGGCACGTGGGGAACACAGCAGCTGCTGCACCGCATGAAGGCCGAGGGCGTCTTGCCGCAGCTTTCGCCCCGGCTGGGCGAGCTCACCCGCACCAACTCCGAGGCGCTGTGCACCGCCAGTGTCAAACTGCGCCACCGCAAAGGCGCCGACTTCCACACCGGCATCGCGATCACGTCGTCCATCCATCCCGACGACAAGACCCACATCGAACCGGTGCGGTATGGCAAGGGCTCCACCTCGATGGCGCTGCTGACCACCGTGATGACCGACGGCGGCGGAAAGGTGCCGCGATGGCTGAAGTGGTTGGGACAACTGGTGCGCCATCCCGCCCAGGCCGCGTCGCTGTATGTGGGACTGCGGGACTGGTCGCAGCGCACCGTCATCGCGCTGGTGATGCAAACCGAAGACAACTCGCTGACGCTGTTTCCCAAGCGCACTCGCTTTGGCCGCACCAAATTGTCGTCACGGCAGGGGCACGGGGTGCCCAACCCGACCTGGATACCGGCCGCCAACGAGGCGGTGCGACGAATGGCCCGCGAGATCGACGGCACCCCGTGGAGCAGTGTTGGGGAGATCCTCGACATCCCAATGACCGCACACTTTCTCGGCGGCTGCGTGATCGGCGAGTCGCCGCAACGCGGAGTCGTCGACCCCTATCACAGGGTGTTCGGGCATCCCGGTCTGCACGTGTTCGACGGTTCGGCGATTTCCGCCAACATCGGCGTCAACCCGTCGCTAACGATCACCGCCCAGGCCGAGCGCGCCACCTCCTTCTGGCCAAACAAGGGCGAAGCCGACACCCGACCAGAGCTCGGCGCCCACTATCAACGAAGCGCTCCGGTGGAGCCGCTCAAGCCGGTTGTTCCGGCTCATGCGCCGGCGGCGTTGCGGCTGCAGTAAGGAGATAGCTGCATGTCTGAGTTGAGCAAGGAACCGACGCCGGACTCGGCTGAGGACAACGCGTTCTTTCCGTCGCCGTATTCACTCAGCCAGTACACGTCGCCGAAGACCAACTTTGACGGAGTACGGCACAAGGACGCCTACACCGAAGGTCGGTGGAAGGTGCTCATGATCGCGACCGAGGAGCGCTACGTCCTACTGGACAACGGCAGGATGTTCTCCACGGGAAACCATCCGGTCGAGATGCTGCTTCCTGCGCACCACATGATGGCGGCCGGCTTCGATGTCGATGTCGCAACGGTGGCGGGCTATCCGGCCAAGCTGGAACTATGGGCGATGCCCCGCGAAGACGAGGCCGTCCTGACGACGTACGAGGCGCTCAAGCCAAAGCTCAAGCAGCCCAAGAAGCTTTCCGACGTCATAGCTGATGACCTCGGCCCCGACTCGGACTACCTCGCGGTCTTTATCCCGGGCGGGCACGGCGCCGTCGTGGGGCTACCAGCAAGCCCGGCAGTGGGGCAGACGCTCGACTGGGCTTTGTCGCAGGACAGGTTCATCATCACCTTGTGCCATGGACCCGCAGCGTTGCTCGCTGCATCGCTGGGCCGGCAAGAATCGCCGTTCAAGGGCTACTCGATCTGTGTTTTCCCCGACGCGCTTGACGAAGGCCCGAATATCGAGATCGGTTATCTGCCTGGCCGTTTGCAGTGGCTGGTCGCCGACCTGCTGAGCAAACAGGGTGTGACCGTCGTCAACGATGACATGACCGGCAAGACGCACCAAGACCGCACGCTTCTCACCGGTGACAGTCCGCTGGCGTCACACAGCCTCGGTCTGATGGCCGCAGACGCCTTAGTCGGAGCCGCCAATGCGAGTGCGTAACCACGCGGGGTTGCCAAACATGAGCCAGCCACGGCTGCAGTAAGGGAGGAGGCTGTTACCAAAATCATTGCTAAGAACACACATTCACCTACACAGCACGACGAGAGGAAATCCAAAATGGCAGACCCAACCGTCTCCGGTCTGGTGTCGAAGCTTCTCGACAACACCAAAGAATTTGTCGACGACGTGCTCGAAAACGTCGAGAAACTCGAATCAGATGTCACGGACATGGCGAAGGACACGAAGGATTCGAGCATCGAAGCGCTGCGTGCGCGGTCGAAGGCTTTGAACGAGCAGATCGAGAAGCTCGCCAAGGTCAAGGAAAAGAACGCCAAGAAGACGACAGCCAAGAGGTGACAGCACGACTGATTCCCCACCCGAGCGGGGCCGGGTGGGGAATCAGGCTGTCGCGTAGAATGTGACGTAAGACACAAGTCGCCCGTGGCGGGAACAGCATGAGCAGTCCAAGTCCAGAAGATCGCAACAAGCCGGGATCAGTGCCGCCGCTTGGCGATCTGAATCTGGACTCGCTCGGTGAGTTCGGCGCGTCGGTGATTCTTATCAGGAACCTGGCCACCGAAGTTGTCAACGCCGTCGAACATCTGCGCAGCGCGGCGACAAATGTATGGAATGCGTTGGAGCTATTGCGATATCCAGACGGCTCCGGCGATGCATCCGCCGGGCTGTTGGGAGGCGCAGCGGCAGGACGAAGCCCGGTCGACGATTTACTAAATCCTCTTGGCGCCGTGGGCCGGGTCGCCGGTGTAACGGACATCCGCCGGCTGCTGAACTTTCCAACGGGCAGCACGTCGGCGCCGCCCACCGAGCAGGCGACGGCGTCCGAATCTGTGAATGAGCCGGGTTTGTGGAACCCGTTCGCCGCGGTGGGTGATGCCGTCAATGACGTGCTGGGGACGCCCGGGCGCGAACAGCCGACGAGCCCGTCGAAATCCGATCCCGCGACCGCGAACGGAAAATCGGCGCCGTCGGCGGCCACCCAGCCCGACAACCTCGTCAGCGCGGTCTTGGGCAGAAACCCCGCCACCGACGTCTTGGGCAGGGTCATCGGTGCTGCCACCGAACCGGTGCAGCCGGTCGTCGAGCAAGTCGGGGAGGGGTTACGCCAAGTCGCGACAGCACCATTGACCGGCGTTCGAGATGTGATCGACAAGGTCGTCGGCCCGCGCGACGAGATAGATGCGTTGCGGAAGCGCGGTAACGCACTGATCCGGATCTCCTACAAGCCCGAGCTGCAGCGTCGCGACGTGCACCCGTCCTTCTCACGCATACTCGACGAACTGCTTCCCGACGAGGCGCGAATCCTGCGCTTCCTGGCCGTGGCCGGCACCCAGCCACTGCTCGACGTGCGAACCAAGACGCTGTTCCAAGTGGGCTCAGTGTTGTTGGCCGGCGACGTCAGCATGGTCGCGTCGATGGCGGGCTGTCACTGGCCCGACCGCGACCACCATTACTTCGCGAACCTCGAACGCCTGGGCCTGATCGACCTGTCGCGCGAACCGGTCGACGACTATCGCAGGTATGCACTCTTGGAAGTGCAACCCGCCGCCTTGCACGCGATCGAAAGCGGGCAGAAGACCATCACGATCTACCGCAGCATCGCCCTTACCGCGTTCGGTCGGCAATTCATCGATGCGTGCATCGATACGGAAGGCTACAACGCCGGCGGCTGGGATACCGACGGCCGGCAGGACAAAATCCGCGGGCATGGGTGACACGGCGCTTAGCACTAGCCAGGTCGCGAGTGGCCAGTTATTACACGGGATTTCGTTGAAAGCGTGCAATAACAGGCCACTCGGCGAGGCCTGATCGGCAGCTCACCATCCGAAAAGCAGTAGGTGCACGGCGCCGACTGCCACCCCGAGCAGCCCGCCGTGGACATACAGCAGCCACGCATCCTGCTCGATCGCGGTATAGAGCATTTCGCCGAACTCAGCCGGGGGCAGCGCCCGGAAGCGTTGCGTTGCAAAGGCTTCGATCTTCTTCGCCTTCTCTTCGTTGAACTCTTTGGAATAGAACACTTCCGGTGCGAAGTTGACAAATTCCATACTCGCCCGTCGTTGCAGCGAGTCCAAGTCCACCAGGCCGAAGGTATGGGCCAGGTTGGAAACCACCGGCGTCAGAATCCCGGTGACCTCGTCGGAGACAACCTCACCGATAAACGCCGCGGTCTTGTCACCGCATGCGCCGAAAAGCAGTTCTCGGGCGAAGTTGGTGACAGTGAGCACTTCGGTCGAGAGCATGTGCGCGAACTGGGCCGCCGCCTCATGCTGTCGCCTTGGCAGTAGTCCTTGCTTCCACAGGTACTTGTACCGCGGCTGCGGATCACCGGGCTCGAATACGACCTTGATTGCCAGGATGTTGACGACGACTCCGATGAGAGCGGCTCCGCCGAGCACCATGATCCAGGTGGGAATCGCACTCAAAACCGGCGGATGAAATTCGCGCACGAACGTCAGGTACAGGGCTAGCGGAAAGCCGAACACGAATCCCAGCGCGCCGATCCGGACCATGAACCTCAACTCGGGTCCGCCGAAGCCTTTGAAGATGTCGCACAGGATGCCCGGATTGCTGCGCAGGTAGTTGACCGTCATCAGCTTGACGTTGAGCAGGTCGTCGATGTGCTCGCCGATCTTGGCGAAGGCCTTGCGGGAAATCACCGGTAGCCGTTCGTCGATCGTGGCGAGTACCGCATTGCGCGCCGGCTGCGGCAATATCTGCCACAGCAGCGCGTGCTCCTTCTCGAGAACGTCGGTCGCCAGCTGGCGAATATTCGGCCGCGCTGCTTTGGACAGTTGTTCCGCGAGGACGTCGGGCTCGAGCTCCTGGTAGAAGTCCGCGATGCCGCCGATCCGGAAAATCGACTTGTCCACGATCAGGCTGGCCATCTTTTCCGCCCGACAGGGGATGAACCCCTGGAAGCCCAGGACGCCGTTGGGGGCGAAGATCGGCAAGATCTGCACCTTGCGCGGCAGAAGCGGAAAGATTGTCTTGAGGCCACGCATGTGGAAGCCGGTGAAATGGACCGGCGCGAAAAGCATCAGCACGCCAGTCCAATTCGTGATCAGACCCGCGATTGCGCTGAAGATCGGAATGCTGACAAGGTCTACCACGAACTGAGATTGACCGGTCAGCTCTTCCCAATCAATAAACGATGACGCTGTCGTCAATTCGATCATTTCGCCCGGCCCGTCGGGGTTTCCTCGTCTGGTGGTTGACATCGTAACCCGGTTGACGTGCTTCGATTTTGGTAATTGCTGAGATTGCGGCCGCTTTGTCTTCCGCGGACAAGGCTGCGCCGAAACTTGGTCCGCTGACGACGTCGCGCGCCGCGGCTCGCCTGGGTAATTTCCTTTGCAGCGCGACGGCCGGGCGCACGAAATCCCAATTCCGCCTTGCGGAGAAAGCGAGCACATCGTGGCATTTCTACAGCTCACCGTCTTCATGTTCTTCATCATGTTCCCGCTGTGGATCCCAGTGGCAGTCACCGTCGGCCCCAAGGTCACGGCAGGCGTTCGACGGGCCCGCGGCGCAACCGCGAAGAGGCCACAGCTGCGTGCGGTCGCACTTCCGCAGCAGCGTCCCGCTGTTTAGCGGCAGATAGATTCCCCGACCAAGAGGCGTACAGCGAGGTCCAGCCTCTTGCTGACGTCGGCAGCTGATGCCCGCCGGGTCAGCCACGCGAGCAGATTCGACAGCCAGACATCCGAGATCACCCTGGCGGTGTGGTAATGCTGCTCGGCAGGGTCTCCACCGCTAATCGCCCGCGCAAACATGCGGTCCGTCATCCTGCTGACCCGGTCCACCTCGTCGGCGGCGGACGCGTCGGCAAAAACGAATGCCCGCGTCATCGCTTCTGCCAGTTGCGGATTGCGCTGCATTGACAAGTTGAGCCGGTCGATGACGTAGTGCAGTCGCGCAGCTGCGGTGCCGGCGGCGTCGTCGAGATCCGCGCTGGCTTCAACTGATTCGATTTCCCGGGCCAGCACCGACACCAGCAGGTGCACTTTGGACGGGAAGTAGCGGTAGAGCGTGCCGACGGCGATACCTGATCGTTTGGCCACCACGCGCATTTGAACTGCCTCGTAACCACCGGTAGCGGCGATCGCCAGCGCGGCGTCCAAAACGCGTTCGCGGCGCCGCCACTGAGTCTCGACACCGGATTCCGGCGCGGTCGACGCGAGCACCGCCACACCCCTCGCTCGTTTGATGGTTCCCGTCGATCACCTTCGCAGGGTGCTGGACCTTACGTCCAAGAACGAAGTGTTATGCGATGATTCACAACGCTTATCGAGTTAGCCGCCGATCGCGCTCATCGAGCGTGCCGGCTGGACGAAGCCGGGATCGTTAATGCCGTGGCCGGCTGGCTTGCCCCACATCGCAGTACGCCACGCACTTTCGATCGCGGCATCGTCAGCGCCGCTACGTATCAGGCCGCGCAGGTCGGTCTCGTCCGCGGCGAACAGGCAACTGCGGATCTGGCCATCGGCGGTCAAACGGGTGCGGTCACAGGTTGAGCAGAACGGGTGCGACACTGACGCGATCACGCCGACCGTGCCGGTGCGGCCGGTCGTGGGGTCGGTGACGCGCCACAGCTCGGCCGGGGCTGAACCCCGCGGCGCTGGGTCGGGTTTCAACCTGAAATGGCGGCGCAGCACCGCCAGCGTCTGATCGGCGGTCACCTCGACCTCACGTCGCCATTGGTGTCCGCCGTCCAGCGGCATCTGTTCGATGATTCGTAGCTGGTAGTCATGCCCGAGGCAGAAGCGCACCAGCGCGACCGCGTCGCCGAGCCCGGTTTGCGGATCCAGCACTGCGTTTACCTTGACAGGCCGCAGACCTGCCGCGTGCGCCGCGGTCAGGCCGGCCAGCACGTCGGCCAGCCGGTCGCGGCGGGTGATCGCGGCGAAATGTGCAGGGTTGACGCTGTCCAGGGAAACGTTGACTCGGTCCAGGCCGGCTTGGGCGAGCCGTTGGGCACGCCCGGCCAGCCCTACCCCGTTGGTGGTCAGCGAAATCTCCGGCCGGGGCCGCAGCGCCGCGGTGGCGGCAACGATTTCCTCGAGATGCTTGGCCAGCAAGGGTTCTCCACCCGTGAACCGGACACAGGTTATGCCCAGTCGGGTGACGCCTATGCGCACCAGTCGCACGACCTCGTCCGGGCGCAGGAGCTGTGTGCCGGGCAGCCATGGCATGCCCTCGGCGGGCATGCAGTAGGTGCATCGCAGGTTGCAGCGGTCGGTCAATGACACCCGCAGATCGGTCGCTACCCGACCGTAGCTATCGATCAACGGGCCCGTCGATGGCGGCGCGGTTGCGGCGCTCTCGGCTCGCGGCCGCACCGACGGAACGCCGAGTGCTGTTACCGTCATCGAACTCCCTTCGTATCAGATGGTTTGCCGGTAGCCGAAGAACTCGTGGTCTTCGGCGTAACCGCCATATCCGCCGCCGACTTCGGAGAAGTGTTTGACGAACTCAATGCCCTTGAGCCACTTCACTTGTCGGAAGCCGTGCTGCAACTCGTTGCGCAGCCGCAGCGGCGCGCCGTGGCCGTAGCTCAGCGGCTCACCGTTCATGTCGTAGGCCAGCATGGTTTGGTGATGGCGCATCTGCCGGATCGCATGTGCGTCGTAGTAGATCCCGCCGTCCGCCCCGGGACCCAGGGAGTAGAACACCACCCATTTGGCCTCGGGCAGTGGTTTGACGACATCCATGATCGTCTTCATCGAGACGCCACCCCATTTGGCTACTCCAGACCAGCCCTGGATGCAGAAGTGTTGACTGATCTGCTCGTGGTAGGGCAGAACCTTCAACTGTTCGAGCGAGAATTCCGTCGGATGCTCGACGAGCCCGTAGACCCGCAACCGCCAGTCCACGAAGTTGTTCTTTTCCAGCTCTTTGTATTCCGCGGTCTCCGGGTAGATCCCGTTGTGCCAGAAGTATGGCGAGATGTGCTTTTCTTTGAAGGCGCCCGGCTCGGGGTTGGCGGAGCCAAGCAGCCGCTGCAGCGGGCCGATCAACGCGTATCCAACTCGCTGCACCACTCGCGGGTGCCGTTGATCAACCACAAGACGTCAGTCCCCAAGTGCCGCCACCGAGACAAGCCGATGGTGTGGCGGAGCCCGGGAAGACCGAAATGCCTTGGCAGCCCTACTGAATCGTCCTTGGCCGTCCACAACGGGTTGTCCGGCACCGGCTGAGACACCCGGAGCCACTCATCCTTGCCGGGGGTGGAGTTACGCCTGAAGTACAACCGGGGGTGATCGGTCAGTATCTGAATCCCGGACCGGATGATGAAGGTCATCAGAACGAGGTTGAAGAAGTGGGCCCACCCCGACCACGCCGGAACACCCGGGCTAACCCCGGACGGCACAACGGTGCCGGGATAGCGGGCAATAAAGTTCTGCACGCCGGGCATGTTGTGCAGGCCTTTGCCCACCGCGATTCCCACGACCAGGAGCGCGAAGCCGATCGGCACCATCCACAACAGGTTGAACCACCGATCATGTCCCACCCGCAACCGCGGCGCGATCGCGCGCTTGTCTTCGATGCCGCCGGCCCATGTTGTCGGATTGACGACGTCCGCCGGCAGCTTCAACTGCTCGCGATAGTCCGCTACCGCTGAATCGGCGCGGCCGACACCGGCGTCCTCGGTGCTCGTCATGGGGCCACTCCCTCCGGCGCCCAGTTGCCGCCTTAGGGCCACACAACCGCCGCCTCGCTTAATGACCTGGGACAGGCAGCAACAGAACGGGGCGCCGCCAATTATTCAACGAATAGCCGCGGTATTCACTGGAGAAATCTACAAACGCGCCTGACCCTGTGACGCACTACCGGAAACGGAACTGCCGTATCAGCGGAAATATGAGCTCGTCGGCTTCGTATCTGAGCACATATACCGCGCAAAGCTCCGAGGTTGCGGTTACAGCAATGGGGTAATGGTCATAAAAAGATGATATCGGCTCATAGACAGCGTGTGTCTGAGTTGCGTCCCGGATCCGTTGCAGCCGGGACGATTACGAGTTTCGGTCGGGGTGGTGGCGTGATCAAGTAACTGGCAGGTTCGCAACCATTTCGGGCCGCAAAATTACTCCCGGAAAATATCGGGTTGCGCAAAGTGCAGGGCTAATAAAAAAGATGTATTGATAAATCTGACGGAACGCGCGCGCGCAGGTGCAGTCCGGGCCTATCGTTTTGGCCATGAGCGTGGTGCTCTCTCTGGGGGACGGGGCCAACAGGTGACGCCCTGATGGATGTCGTCGACGTTTCACGGTGGCAGTTCGGGATTACGACGGTCTACCACTTCATCATGGTGCCGCTGACGATCGGGTTGGCTCCGCTGATCGCCCTGATGCAGACGGCATGGGTGGTCACCGGCAACACATCGTGGTACCGGCTGGCAAGGTTCTTCGGCAAGCTGTTCCTGATCAACTTCGCGCTGGGCGTCGCAACCGGGATCGTGCAGGAGTTCCAGTTCGGGATGAACTGGAGTGAATACTCGCGCTTCGTCGGGGACATCTTCGGCGCCCCGCTGGCCATGGAAGGGCTCGCCGCGTTCTTCTTCGAGTCGGTGTTCGTCGGGCTGTGGATCTTCGGGTGGAGCCGGCTGCCACGCCTCGTGCACCTGGCTTGCATCTGGGTGGTGGCAATCTCGGTCAACGTCTCGGCGTTCTTCATCATCGCGGCCAACTCGTTCATGCAGCATCCCGTCGGGGCGCACTACAACCCGGAAACCAAACGCGCCGAACTCGACAGCATCGTCGCACTCTTTACCAATAACACTGCGATAGCAGCGTTCATGCATACAGTCGTGGGCAGTTGGCTGACCGCCGGCGTGTTCGTCGCCGCAGTCTCCGCCTGGTTGATGGTGCGCGAGCCCACAGCCGACGACGCACGCACCATGTACCGGCCGGCGACCATCCTGGGCTGTTGGGTGGTGCTCGTCGCCTCGGTCGGTTTGTTCTTCACCGGGGACATCCAGGGCAAGCTGATGTTCAAGCAGCAGCCGATGAAAATGGCGTCCGCGGAGTCGTTGTGCCACACCGAAACCGATCCGACATTCTCGATCCTGACGGTGGGCACCCACAACAACTGCGACAGCGTCGTGCGTGTCCTGGAGGCGCAGTACGCCCTGCCCTTCCTGGCCGAGGGCAAGTTCAGCGGCGTCACTCTCGAAGGCGTCAAGGACATTCAGCAGCGCTACGAAAAACAGTTCGGCCCGGGCAACTACCAACCGAACCTGTTCGTGACGTATTGGTCGTTCCGCGCGATGGTGGGCCTGTTGGCGGTGCCGTTGTTGTTTTCCCTCGTCGCCCTCTGGCTGACTCGGGGCGGCCGGATACCCAAGTGGCGCTGGCTATCCTGGTTCGCGCTGCTGACGATCCCTACCCCGTTTCTGGCCAACAGTGCGGGTTGGATCTTCACCGAAATGGGCCGCCAGCCATGGATCGTGGTGCCCAACCCGACCGGCGATCAGATGATTCATATCACCGTGCAGCAGGGTGTGTCGGACCACGTGGCCGGCATGGTGCTGTTCTCGGTGATCACACTGACGCTGGTCTACGCGGTGCTCGCGGTGATCTGGTTCGGGTTGTTGCGCCGCTACGTGGTTGCCGGCCCCCAAGAACACGATGCCGAACCAGCACCACCGGTCGCGCCGAGCCCGGACGAGGTTGCGCCACTGTCGTTCGCGTACTGAAAGGAATTCACTTGCATGAGCTGTGGTTCGTAATCCTCGCCGCGCTGTTCGTGGGATTCTTCATTTTGGAGGGCTTCGACTTCGGGGTCGGGATGCTGATGGCGCCGCTGGGCCGCGTCGCCAAGGGCGATCCCGAGCAGCACCGGCGGGCGGTCCTCAACACGATCGGGCCGGTCTGGGACGGCAACGAGGTGTGGCTGATCGTCGCGGGAGGATCGATGTTCGCCGCATTCCCAGCCTGGTACGCCACGGTTTTCTCTGCGCTCTATCTCCCTTTGCTCGCAATCCTTTTCGGCATGATCCTTCGCGTTGTCGCGATCGAATGGCGCGGCAAGGTCGACGACACCGGGTGGCGCAAGTGGGCCGACGCCGGGATCGCGGCCGGCTCCTGGCTGCCCGCGGTGCTCTGGGGCGTCGCGTTCGCCATCCTGGTACGTGGCCTTCCGGTCGATGCGAACCATCGGGTTCATCTGTCGTTCGGCGACATCATCAACCCCTACACGGTGCTGGGCGGTGTGGCGACCGCCTCGCTGTTCTTGTTCCACGGCGCGGTTTTTCTGGTCCTCAAGACCGCCCAGGGAGTTCGCGAGGACGCGTTGCGTTTCGCGACCGTCTTGTCGCTGCCGGTGACGGCTGTCGTCGCGGCGTTCGGTCTGTGGACACAATTGGCGCACGGAAAGGACTGGACCTGGTACGTGCTGGGCGCCGCCGTGGTCGCTCAGCTTGTCGCGGTCGTGCTGGTGTGGCGCCAGTGGATCGGCCTGAAGGTCATGACCGGAAACCCGAGGGAGGGCTGGACTTTCGCATGTACGACGCTCGTCGTCGCCGCGGTCGTCGTGTTGCTGTTCGGCGCGTTGTATCCGAACCTGGTGCCGTCGACGCTGAACCCGCAGTGGAGCATCACCGTCTACAACGGGTCGTCGACCCCGTACACGCTGAAGATCATGACCTGGGCCGCCCTGATCACCGCCCCGGCGGTGCTGATTGCGCAGGCGTGGACGTACTGGGTGTTCCGCCGCCGGATTTCAGCGGAGGCCATCCCGCCGTCGACCGGATTGCGCAGGAATGCGGCAGGGCCGCGCATTGCGATGGACCGAAAAGCCCCTGCGGCATAAGGAGAGTACGACGATGACCACGACAACACCTGGCGAGTCGGCATCCCGGCTGCCCGGCGAGAGCGCGGAGGTTCTGCTGGGACAGGGCACTCCCGAATCGGCGGCTCCGGGGTGCGGGCCGGGGGAGGGCCGCCCGAAGAAACGCGACTATCACCATCCCGCGGCGGGATGGGGCGCAGCGATGAGCGTCAGCAAGGTACTGCTGCAACGTCGTGAGCTGCTGGAGGGTCCGCAGGTGATCGTGCGGATGAATCACGAGAACGGCGGATTCGACTGCCCGGGCTGCGCATGGCCGGACGATCGTAAGGGCCTGCGCCTGGATATCTGCGAGAACGGCATCAAGCACTCGACCTGGGAAATGGACCCCAAACGCGTTGGCCCGGATTTCTTTGCCGCCCATAGTGTTACCGAGCTACTGACGTGGAGCGACTTCGCGCTGGAGGACGCCGGTCGGCTTACCCAACCGATGGTGTACGACCCGCAATCCGATCACTATGTGCCGATCGAGTGGGACCGGGCGTTCGCATTGATCGGAGAGACGCTGCGCGGTCTTGACTCGCCAAACCAGGCGTCCTTTTACACCTCGGGCCGGCTGGGCAACGAGGCGACCTTCCTGTACCAGTGGTTTGTCCGCGAGTTCGGCACCAACAATTTCCCCGACTGCTCGAACATGTGTCAGGAAGCCAGCGGTGTCGCGTTGCTGACAACGCTGGGAACCGGTAAGGGCACCGTCGATCTGGTCGACTGGGAGGAGGCCGACGCGCTGATCATCATGGGCGTCAACGCCGCCACCAACGCCCCGAGGATGCTCACCGCACTGGTGGAGGCGCATCGCCGCGGGGCGGCCATCGTGCATATCAACCCGCTGATCGAGGCGGCCGCGACCCGCACGATCGTGCCGCACGAAATGCTGGACATGGCGCTGTTCCGCGCCACCGACATCAGCACGATGAACATCCAGCCACGCACCGGCGGAGATTTTGCGCTGATCCGGGGCGTCGCGAAGGCGTTGCTGGAGACGGCCAAAGACGATCCGGCGGCAATCGACGAGTTGTTCATCGAGCGCTACACCCGAGGGTTCGCCGAGTACAAGGCGGCGTGTGAGGCAGTGAGCTGGCCGGAGATCGAACACCAGTCGGGCGTGCCGGTCGACCAAATCCGTGCCCTGGCAGACATTTACCGGAAAGCTCGGGCAACAATCATCGCATGGTGCCTGGGTGTGAGCCAGCACGCTCACGGGCCGGACGCCGTTCGCGAGATTGTCAATCTGCTGCTGCTGCGTGGCAACATCGGCCGAGAAGGGGCGGGCCCCTGCCCAATTCGCGGCCACAGCAACGTGCAGGGCAATCGGACCTGCGGCGTCGATCACCACCCCTCCAAGGAGTTCCTCGACCGCATCGCGGCCGCGTGCGAGATCGACGTGCCCCGTGAGCACGGACTCGACGTGGTCGCCACCATCAACGCGATGCACCGCGGCGACGTCAAGGTGTTCTTCGGGATGGGCGGTAACTTCGCGCTCGCCGCGCCCGACACCGCCTACACCTTCGAAGCATTGCGCCAGTGCGAGCTGACCGCGCACGTCTCCACCAAGCTCAACCGCAGCCATCTGGTGCACGGCCGGCGGGCACTGATCCTGCCGTGCGTGGCGCGCACCGAGATCGACCGGCAGGCCAGCGGAATCCAGTCGATCACGGTCGAGGACTCGATGAGCATGGTGCACCTGTCAGTGGGTATGAAGGAACCGGCGTCCCCGCACCTGCTGTCCGAACCGGCGATCGTCGCCGGCATGGCCGAGGCCACCCTGCCGAACTCCAAGACCCCGTGGCGCGAACTCGTCGCCGACTACGACCTGATCCGGGACCGGATGGCCAAGGGGCTCTATGGCTTTGAGGACTTCAACCGGCGGGTACGCCAACCGCTGGGCTTCCGGATCCGCCAGCCTGCCCGGGAACTCGTGTTCCTCACCGACTCCGGCCGGGCGGAATTTTCCGCCGCCGCTCTGCCCGACGTGGTTCCCCCCGCAGGGCAACTCATCTTGGGCACGATGCGCTCCCACGACCAGTTCAACACCACCGTCTACTCCGACGACGACCGGTACCGGGGCGTAAAAAATTTGCGCACGCTATTGTTTATGAACACGCTCGACATGGCCGAGATGGGTATCTCCGAGTTTGACTACATCGACATCACCAGCGTCGCCGACGACGGCACCCGGCGCAGCGTGTACGGCTACCGTGCGGTGGGCTATAACATTCCCCGCGGCTGCGCAGCGGGATATATGCCCGAGCTCAACGTGTTGTGCCCGATCGGGAACTTCAACAGGGAGAGTGGCCAACCGGTGATGAAGCACGTCCCGATCGAAGTAACCCGCTCGGCGGCGCGGTGACATGGGTCGTGTAACGGCACGCCGACGGGCCAGTCACCTGGCGGCCGGTCATGCGGCCGAACGGCCGGAAACGCTGGCCGTCGAGGAACCGCTGGAGATCAGGGTCAACGGCCGCGCACTGACCGTCACAATGCGCACACCGGGCTCCGATTTCGAACTCGCGCAAGGCTTTCTGCTCACCGAGGGCGTGATCACTCGTCGTGACGACGTGCTCACGGTGCGCTATTGCCGCGGCGCCCGAGCTGATAGCGACAACCTCAACACCTACAACGTGCTCGACGTGACCTTGGCGCCCGGCGTGCCGATGCCCGAGGTGGACGTCACCCGCAACTTCTACACCACGTCGTCGTGCGGCGTGTGCGGTAAGGCTTCGCTGGACGCGGTGCAGTCGATCAGCCGGTATTGTCCCGGCGACGATCCGGTCACCGTTCGTACACAAGCGATCACCGCGATGCCGGACCGACTTCGGGATGCGCAGAACGTGTTTGCCAGCACCGGCGGCTTGCATGGCGCCGCACTGTTTGACGCTGACGCCCGAATGCTGGTGGTACGCGAGGACATCGGTCGCCATAACGCGGTGGACAAGGTGATCGGTTGGGCCGTCGAACAGGGGCGAATTCCGTTGTCCGGCACCGTGCTTCTCGTCAGCGGCCGTGCGTCGTTCGAGTTGACCCAGAAGGCCGTGATGGCCGGAATCCCCGTGCTGGCTGCGGTGTCGGCGCCGTCGTCGCTTGCGGTGGACTTGGCCACGCAGTCGGGTTTGACGCTGGTGGCGTTCCTGCGGGGGGACTCCATGAACGTCTACAGCAGGCCCGACCGCATTATTCGCTGAGGTCGGCCGCCCGTAGCATCTCGTCGGCGCAGGCATCGATGACTGCAGCGGTCGAAGTCGTCGGGCGAAGCTCGGCGGCGTGCTGCCTTGCGGACGCGGCGTGCGCGGCGGCGGCCGCGGGCTGCTCGTCGGCGAGGGCTGCGCCAGCGTCGGCGAGGTCGCGAATCGCGGCACGCAACGGTTCGGCGACCCCGTGCTCGTCGGGACCGGTGACTGCTCGGGCAAGCTGCAGCACGGAGCTGCCAAGCAACGCCAACTGCGCGGCTTGACGATCAGCGGCGTGAGTGGCCTCACGCAATGGCCACCGTCGTGGGCAGACTCGCGCCAATTGAATTGCGGTGCTGCGAGCTTCGATGAGCCGCGCCAGTTGTCGGTGCAGCCGGTCCGCCGCCTTCAATGTCCAGTCCGGCGCCAAATCGCCAGTGATGTCAGCGATCTGGGCGAGGATGTCACGCAGCGCGGTCACCGTACTGAGGCGTGCATCGCGGATCACGGTCAGTGGGTTCTTCGGGAAGATCACAATGCTGAAGACCACAGCCAGCCCGCCGCCGATCAACGCGTCGAACAGCCGTTCCGGGCCAACGCCGCCATACGGAAACGCCAGGATCAGGATTGCCGACATAGTGGTTTGGTTGACGAACATCGGCCTTTGCCGTGTGAACCCCTGGCCGATCAAATCTGCGGCACACAGCGAAATCAGCACGGCTGCACCCATGGCGAGCGGTCCGCTGCCCAGAACTGCGTGCACCGCGGCGCCGATTGCGATCCCCAACGTCACGCCGATCACCATTTCGACGGCAAGCTCCGCCCGAACCACGTTGGTCGCCCACAAACAAACCGCTGCGGAGATGGGCGCGAAAAACGGGTTGTGATGGCCGAGCAGGTCGCGAGCGAGGTACCAGGCGACACTGGCGGCGATCGCAGTCTGAGCGATCGGCCATAGAGCGCTACGCAATCGCCGGACGGCGGCTGGCGCGAACCGTGCTGCCCACGCGGGACGCGACGTATCAGAGTTAAGGCGATTCACGGCGAGTCAATGCCGATAGATGCTGCCGAGCCGTTTGGCGAAGAACTCGTCGAGCTTCAGTTTCTGCGCGCTTTCCACGAATGCCCGGGCCACAGGCGAGCCGGGCCCGGTGGAGTTCGCGGCGACAGCAATCTGGGTCTTCAAGACTGGGTCGACGAGCTCGACCGCGCGGAGGTCGGCGGCCATCAGGTTGGCCCACAGCCAGGTCTGCGGAACGATGCACGCCCTGTCACCGCTGGTGGCCTGAGCGAGCAACGTGCTCACCGAGTCGGTCTCGACGTGCGGGCTCACCGTGATGCCGTGGCCGGCGAAGGCTTTGTCGATGATCTGGCGGACCCGCATGTCCGGCGTGAGCAAGGCTAGGGGCAGCTGTGCGGCTTCCGGCCATCGCATCGTCGAGGCGTCCGTCGGCAACATGTCGGCCGGCGCGATCAGGACATAGCGATCCACATACAGCGGCACCACGTCCAAGCCGTGGGTCTCTTCCTGCCCGACGGGGACAATGGCGGCGTCGAGCTCAAACCCGCGCAGCCGCCGGTACAAATCCGTGGTCGCCAGCTGCGATCGGAGTTGGACTTTGGCCAGCGGATGAGCCGAACAGAACGCGGACAGCACCAGAGACGATGTGGTCGAAGCGGTTGGTATGGCGCCCAACCGCAGCGTCCCCAGCACCCCGGACCGCATGGCACGCACTTCCGCCCGGAACGCGTCGTGCTCGGCGATTATTCGCTTGGCCCACACCAGCAACCGCTCGCCCTCCGGAGTGAGACCCTCGAAGCTGCGTCCGCGCTTGATCAACGTGACGTCGAGTTCGCGTTCGAGCTTGGCGATCGCGGCGGAAAGAGCGGGCTGCGAGACATAGCACTTCTCGGCCGCGCGGGCGAAGTGGCGCTCCTCGGCGACCGCGACGAAGTACTCCAGCTGCCTGAAGAGCACGACATCTCCCTCCGCGCGTGCGTCCTTCAGCAAGCCCGCGACGCCCCTGCCGGCTAGTCCTGCGGACAAGTCTCGCACGACCACGCAGATTTCGGCGGCGATTGATAGCCAGCTTGGATCGGTGTATAGGAGTTCGGTCTTGGACGCTCGGTCAACCACCGTGCAACTTTGGATACCGGAGTGTGAATGGCTACTACATCCCGTCGATCCTCGAATGCAGATCGAATCACCGACATTTGGGGTACCCGTGCGCCCTACTCGTCGGGCACCGGGTGGCCGGTTCGTGTCGACGAGTTTCTGGCCGACGGGGTAGCCGCATCTGATGTCGAGCGGTGGGTGCGTAGTGCTTGCCTGTTGTGTTCCAACGGTTGCGGTCTGGAGATCGCGGTGCGTGGAGGACGGATGGTCGGGGTCCGCGGACGCGCCGAGGACCGTGTCAATCACGGCCGGCTCGGCCCGAAAGGGTTGTACGGCTGGCAGGGCGAGCAACGTGACAGGCTCACGGTTCCGCTGATCCGTGAGAGAGGTCGCCTGGTCGAGATTGACTGGGACACCGCCATGTCGCGGGTGGTGGAACGCTCACGAGCACTGCTGGAAGCGAAGGGCCCACTGTCACATGGCTTCTTCACCTCGGGGCAGTTGATGACCGAGGAGTACTACACGCTCGCCGTGATCGGCAAGGGCGGGATCGGCACCCCGCACATGGACGGCAACACACGCTGGTGCACGGCCACCGCGTCGGCGGCGTTCCAGGAGACGTTCGGCTGCGACGGGCAACCCGGCTCCTACACCGACATCGATTCCTGCGACGCGATCTTCTTGTTCGGGCACAATGTCGCCGAAACTCAGACCGTGCTCTGGGCACGGATGCTCGACCGGCTAGACGGCGCCGACCCCCCACAGCTGGTGTGTGTCGATCCGCGACGCACCAAGGTGGCGGAGCGGGCTACCGTGCATCTCCCCATTCGCAACGGCACCAACATGGCCCTGATGAATGCGTTGGTGCACGAGCAGATAACGCGCGGCTTCATCGACAGAAACTATGTAGCAGCGCACACGATTGGATTCGACGAACTCGAGTCGCTGACCCGGGATGCGACCCCCGAGTGGGCTGCCGAAGTCTGCGGTGTCTGTGCCGACGACATCCGCCGGGCCGCGGAGATCTTCGGTATCAGCCAACGAGTGGTGTCGACCTGCTCGATGGGCTTCTACCAGTCTCATCAGGCCACCGCCGCATCCTGCCAAGTCAACAACCTGCACCTGCTGCGAGGCATGGTCGGTCGCCCGGGGGCGGGCATCTTGCAAATGAATGGTCAGCCCTCCGCCGAGAACAACCGCGAAGCCGGCTGCGGACCGGCGTTGCCCGGATTTCGCAATTGGGAAAACCCCGAGCATGTCCGCGAACTCGCAGAGCTGTGGAACATCGATCCGATCGTCATCCCGCACTGGGCGCCACCGACCGACGGGATGACGATGTTCCGCTACGCCGAACAGGGCTCGATCGGGTTCCTGTGGATCGCCGGGACCAACCCCGCAGTATCCATGCCCGACCTCGCTCGCGTCCGCAGGATCCTTACCGGCGACCAATGTTTCGTCGTGGTCTCCGACGCCTACCGCACCGAAACCACCGAGCTCGCCGATATCGTTCTCCCGGCGGCATTGTGGGGGGAAAAGACCGGCACCTACACCAATGTCGATCGCACCGTGCACTTGTCCGAGCAAGCCGTCGACCCACCCGGGCAGGCCCGGCCGGATCTGGCGATCTGGCTCGACTATGCGCGACGGATGGGCTTGGCCGACAAGGACAACCAGCCACTGCCACCCTGGGAGGGTCCAGAGGAGGCGTTCGAGGCGTGGAAACAATGCAGCGCGGGGCGTCCGGTGGACTACACCGGCCTGAGCTATGACCTGCTGCACGAGCGCGGCGGCATCCAGTGGCCGTGCACCGCCGACGCACCGAACGGCACGGAACGCCTGTACGTCGATGCGCACTTCCCGACCAGCCCGGACCGCTGCGAGACATATGGACACGACCTGGCCACCGGAGCGCCGGTGAGCGAGACCGAGTTTCGAGCCAGTAGGCCCGATGGCCGCGCGATCCTCAAGAGTGCCCCGTACGAGCCCGCCTACGAGAAGCCCGACACCGAATACCCTCTGCGACTGACCACCGGCCGCACCGTCTACCACTGGCACACCCGAACGAAGACTGCTCGGGCGCCGCAGCTGCAGCGGGCCGCTCCCGCCATGTGGCTGGAAGTCTCCCGGCAGGACGCGCAGCGCCTAGGGATAGACGAAGGCGACATCGTCCGCGCCACCTCGCGTCGGGGCAGCATCGAAGCACCCGCACGGATCTCGCATGTACGCGAGGGCGTCGTTTTCGCACCCTGGCATTACGGTGAAACCGCCGCGAACGAGCTCACCGTCAGCGCTTGGGATCCGATTTCGAAACAACCCGAGTTCAAAGTCGCCGCCGTCGCTCTTCAACGTCTGCGGGCCGGAGATGGCCCCGCACCGGCCCCCACCAACACCGCCTCGGCACCCGCCCTGCCGGATGGGTGCGGCGTACGTCCCGCACACCTCGATCGGTGTTGATCGTGTACTTGACCACCTACCTCAGCTTGCTGCAAAGTGCGGAAACCGCGCTGGCCGAGTCCCACCGGAAAGTCGCCATTGGCCATCAACTGGATTCCGACGTGTACTACACCTGCCAGGCGTTTGCCCGGCAGTGCGACGCGCGCAACGCGGCGCTGACTCCCATCGTCGAGCGCTACGCGCACCTCGGTGAGCCTGAGCCGGAACGCCTACACCCGCAGGGGCTCACCGTTGCCCGTGCGGGCCAGATCGGTCTGCTGCGCGACCTGCAGGACCTCTACCAGCTCGCCAACCTCGTCGACATCACCTGGACACTGATCGGTCAAGCCGCCCGCGGCGCTCGGGATCGCGGTCTGATCAACCTCGCGACCCGCTGCAACCAAGAAATCGCCACGCAAGTGGCGTGGCTGCGGATGCGGATGAAAGCCGAAGCGCCACAAGCACTTCTCGTCGGGTTCTGACACCCGACGCCAGCGTGGGTCAGCGACGGTAGAGGCCGCCGAGCCGTTTGGTGAAGAACTCGTCCAAGTCGAGGTGCTGGGCGGTTGCCACGAACGCGCGTGCCACGGGTGACCCAGGTCGGTTGGAGTTGGCGGCGACGGCGATCTGCGTCTTCAGCGCGGGGTCGACGAGTCTGACGGCGCGCAGTTCGGCGGCGATCATGTTGGTCCACAACCAGGTCTGCGGAACTATGCATGCCCGGTCACCGGTGGCGGCCTGTGCGAGCAACGTACTGACCGAGTCCGTCTCAACCTGCGGACTCACCGTGATCCCGTTGCCCGCGAACGCCGCGTCTATGAGCTGGCGAATTCTCATGTCTGGCGTGAGCAACGCCAACGGCAGCTGCGCCGCCTCGAGCCACCGGATTGTCGACTTCTCCGTGGGCAGCATGTCGGTCGGCGCGATTACCACATAGCGATCCACATAGAGCGGCACCACCTCTAGGTCCTCGGTCTCTTGCGGCGCGACGGGCACGATGGCGGCGTCGAGCTCGAAGCTGCGCAGCCGCCGATACAAATCGGCGGTGGTCAGCTGCGAACGGATTTGCACTTTTGCCTGAGGATGGGCCGAACAGAATGCCGAGAGCACCAGGGACGAAGTGGTCGACGCGGTCGGTATGGTGCCCAGACGCAGTGTCCCGATGGCCCCTCCGGAGCGGATGGCATCCACCTCGGCCAGGAAGGCGTTGTGTTCGGCGAGTATCCGCTTGGCCCACACCAACAACCGCTCTCCCTCTGGAGTGAGGCCTTCAAAGCTGCGTCCACGTTTGATGAGCGTGACGTCGAGTTCGCGTTCGAGCTTGGCGATGGCAGCGGAAAGCGCGGGTTGGGACACATAGCACCGCTTAGCCGCCCGAGCGAAATGCCGCTCCTCGGCAACCGCTACGAAGTACTCGAGCTGACGGAATAGCACGGGATCTCCTTGTGAACACTGATTGGTTAGCCCTCCTGACGGGACCGACGGAGCCGGGCCATCAGGCGTCCGAAGCGCAGGGCCATGCGAGCAACTCCGCAGCCTCTGCGTCAGGGGCGGTGTCCGGGCCCGGACGCAGGAGCAGCGCTAACCAGGTCTCGTCGACCGAGACAAAGTCAGCCGGATCGACGCCGTATTTGCGAAGGTCTCGGATAAGCAGATCGCGGCGCAGATCGGTGCTTAGCCGGCCCGGTCTGGGGTAGGCGAGCCAGGCCAGCCGATTGTCGCGGGCAGCCGCATACAGTAAGTGCAGCAGGTCAAGGTCCGCGCGTTGGGTGGCAAAGCCGATCACCACATCAGCCCGATCGGGTTCGGTGCTACGCACCAGGGGGATGATCGACGCGCACTCGGGTGGCGGATTGACCAGCGCCACCCAGTGTTCGGGTTTGATGCGCAGCTTTCGCCCCAGCTCCACACGCTCTCGATCGTTCATCTCACCGCCCCGCCATATCAGGTCGGCCGATCAAAGAGCCCGGCCGGCGGCGGATGCCAACGCGGCCTCGATCGTGAACGTGAAGTGGCGGGACACGCCCCGCCCGCGAGGGAATCCATCGAGCTACCTCACATGTGGTGTTGTTCACCATATGTCTAAGGCGCCGCGACGACGTGCGATCTGCGACTCAAGAAACAAATCAAGTGATTTAGGCTGCGAATCACCAACTGCGAGCGAACTTTTCACCCGGTGGGTCGTGCTGCGGCATGATTACGTGTCACAAATGTGTCGCCGTATCGGTGAAATCGCCTGCGCGAACTATCGGTACCCCTGAATGTCTTTGTCTTCGATCGACCGTGCGAGGTCTTGACCTTTGTCGGTGAGTTGTAGGTAAGCGGAGTACATCCACCGCTCCGGATCGTCGTAGTGCTTCACGTAGGTGTGGGAGATTTTGTGCATCGAATGATCGAGCGACTCCTTCCACGGGACGAAGCGTTCCCCTTCCGTCGCCACGCCTCCGGGATGTTCACCGAGCACCTTTGCGCCGCCCAGCTGGAACAGTCCATCGCTCACCAACGAACGGATGACCTCCAAGGTTTCGTTCTGCACTTCCGAGGGAGACGCGGATGGATTCTGCTGTCTGACATGCCAGTCAACCGCATTGAGGTCGAGGGGATCGCCGAGGGCGTCCAGCAGTAGTCCGTGCCGGACCTTCTCGCGTGGTGTGGTCATGGCTCCTTACCTTCCCAAGCGGGCATGTCGGGCCGGCCGATCACCGAAGTGACCTCAGTGTCCTAAAACGACCCCGATTGTGTCCAACACATGATGTGGAACGTTTGATAAACCTGATCGATCGTTGTCTTTCAACGACAGCTGTGCGGCGAAAGTTCGTGCGCCGAGGACGTCGCTCTGCCGGTGCTGGCTGCATAGCGTCGGCATCGAGCGCACTGCCGAGTTCAGCGATCTGACGGCCTCGAATTCGACACCGAGCGTTCCGGAAGTTGCCGAATCCCGTTCGATTGGGCTTGCGGAAAATCGGAGGGAGCCATGCCCTACGGCGTCACTGACTGGCGAAGATGTGCGCAGCTTTCAGACAGTCATCGAGATCTTCTGGGACGCAATGTTTCTTGTGCACACCACGGGGTCACTAAGCTCCGCTGTGCGCCGTTGCGCGAAGTTAGGTAGCCATGCTGTTTCGTCAGCTGGAGTATTTCGTCGCGGTCGCCCAGGAGCGGCACTTCGCTCGGGCCGCCGAGAAGTGTTATGTGTCGCAGCCCGCGCTTTCCGCGGCGATCGCCAAACTCGAGCGCGAATTGGATGTCCCACTGATCAACCGCGGACACAGCTTCGAGGGCCTCACGCCCGAGGGGGAGCAGTTGGTGATGTGGGCTCGCCGGATTCTCGCCGAATATGCTGCGTTCAAGTCTGAGGTGCGGGCGACGCGGTCGGAGGTTACCGGGACACTTCGGCTGGGGGCTATACCGACGGCGTCCACCACCATGTCGTTGTTGCTCGGAGGGTTCTGCTCGGCGTACCCGTTGGTGAAGGTCCAGGTCCGCGCGGCGATGCCCACGACCGAGTTGTATCGACGGTTACGCCACTTCGAGCTCGACGCCGCCATCGTGCCCGTGGGGTCGCAAGATAGCCAAGGCCTGGACCTGGTGCCGTTGTACGCGGACCGGTATGTGCTGATCTCGCCGACGGGCATGCTGCCTGCGGATTCGTCGAGGCTGCGCTGGCCGGATGCGGCGCAGTTGCCGCTGATGTTGCTGACGCCGGACATTGGCGTCCGCAACTGCATCGACGGCGCGTTCGCCAGTCACGGGATCAGCGTGGAGCCGCAGGTCGAAACGGACTCGGTCTGCGCGTTGCTCGCGCAAGTCGCCACGGGTGATTGGGCGACCATCCTTCCCTACACCTGGTTCACGGCGACTGCCATGGTTCACAATGTCCGCGCGGTCGAACTCGTCGAGCCGACGGTCACGATGCAGATTGCCCTCGCCACCAACCCGACGGGGCCTACCCCGCCGGTGGCGCGCGCATTCGCCGCGAGCGCAGAGCAGCTGAAACTGCAGCGACCCGACCGTCGCGCAGCAGCGAACAACATAGTTGTGATCCCCCAAACATCTGTTACTGCAAGCGAATCCGTGGATGCGGCCACCTCTTGACGCGTCCCAGCACTGACGAGGGCCGCACAACCGCCACTTCATAAGCGGCGTGCATCGACCGATAGCTTCTGCGTCTTGGACGACCGGCAAGGCAGCGGTCAAGACTCGTAGCGGACGGCTGGACATCATCCACATTGAGGAGGAACCCATGGTCCCCGACGGAGCTCGCTTTGACTTTGTTGTTGTTGGTGGCGGCACGGCGGGGAACGTCGTCGCCGGCCGCCTGGCCGAGAATCCCAACGTCAACGTTCTGGTCGTCGAGGCCGGCGTCGGCAATCCGTGGGAGCTTGACGGGGTCAACACGCCGGGAACGGCTATGGAGCTCCGCCACAGCCCGTATGACTGGGATTACCTGGCCAAGTTCGTCGATCGTGGCGTGTGGCAGCGCATCGACAAGAACGAGACCCGCGGCAAGATCCTCGGGGGCAGCTCCGCGGCCAACTACTTCAGCTGGATTCCCGGCTGCAAGCCGACCTACGACCGGTGGGCGGAATACGGTGGCTCGGAATGGACCTGGGAGCCGCTTCTTCCCTACCTCCGCAAGAGCCCGACCTATCACGACGACGACGGGACATTCTCGTCCGACATGAAGAGGATCGGCGCCGGCGGTCCGCTCCCCATTTCGCACAACAACATCCCTGAGTTGCAGGCCTTCCGCGACGTTGTCGCGCAAGCGTGGAAATCGCGCGGCCTGCCACTGACCGAGAACATCTACGACGGTGAGATGAACGGCCTGACCCACGCGGTCAGCACCATCTACCGGGGGGTGCGCTCCGGCAGCTACCTGTTCGTGAAGGACAAGTCCAACGTCACGATCGTGCCCGAGGTTCGCTCCAAGCGCCTGATCATCGATTACGCCGACCGCACCTGCAAGGGTGTGACCGTCATCGACGCCGCCGGCACCGAGCGCAACTTCTACGCCAACCGGGAGGTCATCCTCTCCCAGGGCGTTTTCGAGAGCCCGAAGCTGCTGATGCTCAGCGGTATTGGCCCCGGCCGCGAGTTGGCCAAGCACGGTATCCCCGTGGTCGTCGACTCTCGCCACGTCGGCCAGCACTTGTTCGACCACCCGGGCGTTCCGTTCGTGCTGCGGATCAAGGAAGGCTACGCCATCGACGACTACCTGCGCCCCGGTCCTAAGCACGACTCCGCCGTTGCCGACTACCAGAAGGACCACAAGGGTCCGCTGGGCTCTGGTCTGCTGGAGATGATTGGCTTCCCCCGCGTCGACGAGTACCTAGACAAGGATCCGATTTACCGTGAGGCCAAGGCCGCCAACGGTGGCCTCGATCCCTTCTCGCCGGAGGGACAGCCGCACTTCGAGCTCGACTTCGTCCCGGCGTTCGGCAGTGCGTTCCAGTGGCAGTACCCGCACCCGCCGGAGGGGGACCACATCACCGTGATGGTCGACCTGGTCCGCCCGGTCTACGACGGCGGTGAGGTGACGCTGGGCAGCACCGACCCGTTCATGCAGCCCAACATCAACCTGAACTATCTGTCCAACGAGCTCGACATCATCGCGCTGCGCGAGGGCATCAGGTTGGCCTACGACATTCTCACCAAGGGCGACGGCTTCAAGGACCTCGTCATCAGCCAGTACCCGTGGGATATGCCGCTGCACTCGGACGAGCTGATGAGGACGTCCATTCAGGACCGGGTCCAGACGTCTTACCACCCGTGCGGCACCAACCGGCTGTCCAAGAACATCGACCAGGGTGTGGTCGATCCGAAGCTGAAGGTCCACGGCGTCAACAAGCTTCGCGTCATCGACGCTTCGGTCTTCCCGATCATCCCGGACTGCCGGATCCAGAACACCGTCTACATGGTCGGCGAGAAGGGCGCGGACGCGATCAAGGCCGACCACGCGGATCTCTACAAGTAACGCTGGAGCGTTGCTCGTCCTGCGTGTGGTAGGCCGCGCACACCGGACCATCGGCGGGGCGGCCCACCCGACCATCCCGCCCCGCCGATTCCAACTGAAAAAGCCACCGGTGACTTCGAATTCGAGGAGATACGAGATGACGGACAACTTCACCACGACGAACGCGGGTGCTCCGGCGCCTAGTGACGAATACTCGTTGACGTTGGGTCCCGATGGTCCGGTCCTGTTGCAGGATTTCTACCTGATCGAGCAGTTGGCCGCGTTCAACCGGGAGCGCGTGCCTGAACGGCAGCCGCACGCCAAGGGTACCGGCGCGTTCGGCCGCTTCGAGGTGACCAATGATCTGAGCGCCTACACCAAGGCCGCGGTGTTTGCACCGGGTGCGAAGACCGACGTATTTGTGCGGTTGTCCGGCAATGCCGGTGAGCGCGGCAGCGCCGACACCGTGCGGGACACGCGCGGGTTTTCGGTGAAGTTCTACACCCCCGAGGGCAACCTGGACATCGTCGGCCTCGACTTCCCGGTTTTTGTCATCCGCGACCCGATTAAGTTTCCGCAGATGGTCCGCTCGGCCAAGACCCGTGCGAACAACGGTTGTCATGACCACAACATGCAGTGGGATTTTTGGACGCTGTCCCCGGAGTCGGCTCACCAGGTGACCATGATTATGAGCGATCGGGGTATCCCCAAGTCGTTTCGGCACATGGATGGGTTTGGTTTGCACGCGTTCAGTTGGCTCAACACCGGCGGGGAGATCTGTTGGGTGAAGTTTCACTTCAAGACAGATCAGGGCATCGAGTGGTTGACCCAGGAAGAGGCCGACCAGTTGGCCGGTACGGACTCGGACTACGGCATGCGCGACCTGCATGATGCGATCGAACGCGGGGAGTATCCGAGCTGGTCGGTAAAGGTGCAAATTATGCCATTCGCTGACGCAAAAACCTACCGGCTCAACCCGTTTGACGTGACCAAGGTGTGGCCGCATGCCGACTATCCGCTCATCGATCTGGGCAAGATGACGCTGGACCGCAACATCAGCGATCACCACACCGAGGTCGAGCAGGCCACCTTCGCGCCCCACGCGCTGGTACCCGGCATCGGACTAAGCCCGGACAAACTGTTGCTGGGGCGCAGTTTCGCCTACGCCGACGCGCACCGCCACCGGGTGGGGGCCAACCACAATCAGATCCCGGTGAACGCCCCAAAGTGTCCGGTGCGCAGCTATTCCAAGGACGGGCAGATGCGCTTTATCGACGCATGCGACCCGGTGTATGCACCCAACTCCTATGGTGGGCCCAAAGCCGATCCTGACCGGGCGTCGGTGGTGAAATGGTCTGCCGAGGGAGGGGAGATGGTGCGGGCCCCCTACACCCTTCGTCCCGACGACGACGACTGGAGCCAGGCCGGCGCCCTGGTGCGTGACGTGATGGACGATGCGGAACGGGAGCGCTTGGTGCACAACATCGTTCACCACGTCACCAACGGTGTCAAAGAACCCGTGCTGTCCCGAGTCGTCGAATACTGGTACAACATCGATCGCGACATCGGCAAGAAAGTCGAAGACGGCATCCGCGCCGCGAACCGAAGCCGGTAAACGTTCGTACCACTCGACTTCCTCCGCAAGACAGCCGCGAGATGGCCGAGAACTACACGACGACGAATGCGGGTGCTCCGGCACCCAGTGACGAACTGTCATTGTCGCTGGGGCCCGATGGCCCGATCCTGTTGCAGGATTCCTATCTGATTGAGCAGATGGCGGCGTTCAATCGGGAGCGGGCACCCGAGCGTCAGCCGCACGCCAAGGGGGCCGGTGCGTTCGGTCGGTTCGAGGTGACCAATGATCTGAGTGCGTACACCAAGGCTGCGGTGTTTCAACCGGGTGCGACCACGGAGGTATTTGCCCGGTTTTCCTCGGGCAATAGCGGTGAGCGTGGCAGTGCGGATACGGCACGCGACAACCGCGGGTTTTCGGTGAAGTTCTACACCGCCGAGGGGAATTTCGACATCGTCGGTAGCGATGTGCCGGTGTTTGCCATCCGGGATCCGATCAAGTTTCCCAGCTTGATCCGCGCCGGGGGGCGTCGTGCAGACAACGATCTGCACGACCACAACATGGTCTGGGACTTTTGGACGCTCTGCCCCGAAACAGCTCATCTGGTGACGCTGGTGATGGGAGATCGCGGAATTCCGAAGACGTTTCGACATATGAACGGTTTCGGCCTACACGCGTTCAGCTGGATCAATTCCGCCGGGGAAATCTGCTGGGTGAAGTATCACTTCAAGACCAACCAGGGCATCCAGTGGTTGACCCAAGAAGAAGGCAACCGCCTGGCCGGCACCGACCCGGACTGCTGCATCCGCGATCTGTATGAGGCCATCGAGCGAGCCGAGTATCCGAGCTGGTCGCTGAAGGTGCAGGTCATGCCGTTCGCCGATGCAAAAACCTACCGATTCAACCCATTTGATGTCACCAAGGTCTGGCCACATGCCGACTACCCGCTCATCGACGTCGGCACGCTGACGCTGGACCGCAACATCACCGATCACCACACCGAGGTAGAGCAGGCCGGGTTCGCGCCGTCGAATCTGGTGCCCGGCACCGGGCTGAGCCCGGACAAGCTTTTGCTCGGCAGGAGTTTCGCCTACGCCGATGCGCACCGCGCTCGCATCGGGGTCAACCACAATCAGATTCCCGTCAACGCCCCGCGCTGTGCGGTGCGCTCCTATTCCAAGGGCGGGCGGATGCGGTTTGGCAACGCCGCCGATCCGGTGTACGTACCGAACTCTGTCGGTGGGCCGAGAGCCGATCCGGACCGGACCGCCGAGGTGGGTTGGGCCGCTGACGGGGAGATGATGCGCGCCGCCTATACCCCGCGCCGCGATGACGACGACTGGGGTCAGGCCGGCACCCTGGTGCGTGAGGTGATGGATGACGCACAACGGGAACGCTTGGTGCACAACATCGTCGGGCATGTCTGTGCGGGTGTGAAAGAACCGGTGCTGTCCCGAGTCGTCCAATACTGGTACAACATCGATCGCGAAATCGGCAAGAAAGTCGAAGACGGCATCCGCGCCAACGCCAGCCGGTAGGACCAGCGCTACGCGGTAGCCCGATGCACTTTCTCCAGCGCAACCGGCGGAACGTAGGTTCCTTCGAGCGTGCGATGCCACCACGCCCTTTCCCGTACCAACTCGCGCGCCGTGGTGAACCGATAACGGTAGAGCTGGGCGCGCACAAACGTCGGCGGTGAATCCGGGAAAGGATTGCGCCGCAGCAGCCGTAGCGTCGGCGGGTCGTTCTGCAGCAGCCGCACGAGAAGCCCCCGCAGCCAGGGATACGCGTAGTGCGGGGAGATCGCCGCGAACCACATCAGCCAATCCAGCCGCAGGTGATAGGGCGCCCACTGCCGCGGCAGCCGGCGCACCGAACCCGGCTTGCCTTTGAATTCGTATTCCTTCCATACCGTCTGCTCGGTGATCGTCGGCTCGTCGGTCCCCTCGATCACCACCTCCCGGCGCACGCGTCCGATGCTGCCGAACGCCCCGTAGGTGTTGATCAAATGAAATGGGTTGAACGACATGTTCATTCGCTGCCGCCGCGAGATCATGTTGCGCACCGGCCAATAGCTCAAAAATACCGACACCGCCGCGAAGACGATCACCAACACCGCGAACCAGAGCGGCGTCGCCGGCCATCCTGCGTGCTCACGCACCGGTAGCACCGTGGCCCACGACGAGTCGTCGATCACGCTGCAACCCAACAGGATCGTCAGCCAGTTGAGCCAGGCGAAATTGCCGGAGGCCACCAGCCACAGCTGGGTGATGACGACAATCGCGCCCGCGACGCTCGCCACCGGCTGCGGCGCGAACAACGCGAACGGCACGACGAGCTGCGCGAAATGGTTGCCCGCCACCTCGACGCGGTGCAGCGGCTTGGGCAGGTGATGGAAGAACCAGCTCAACGGCCCCGGCATCGGCTGGGTCTCGTGGTGGTAGTACAGGCAGGTCAGGTTGCGCCAGCATCGATCGCCGCGCAGCTTGATCAGGCCCGCGCCGAACTCGAGCCGGAACAGCAGCAACCGGGCCAGCCACATCGCCAGCAGCGGCGGAGCCACCCGGTCGTTGCCGAGGAAGATCGCCAGGAAGCCGGTCTCGCACAGCAGCGACTCCCAGCCGAAGGAATACCAAGTCTGCCCGACGTTGACGATCGACAGATAGAGCACCCACAACACCAGCCACATCAGCATCGCCGCCCAGAGCGGCACCAGGCCGGTCACACCCGCGACGATCGCCGCAGACAGCGCTGCACCGAACCAGGCGACGGCGGCGAAAAGCCGGTCGGAGTAGCGGCAATGGAAGATGCTCGGCAGTTCCCGGAACGTCACTCGAGCCAGGAACTGTGGCACCGGCAGCATCCCGTGCTCGCCGATCAGCGCGCGAAACTGCCGGGCGGCCGCGATAAACGCGATCAGGTAGACGGCTGCGATACCGCGCTCCAGTATCAGCCTGCCCAGCCAATATTCGGGTCCGCTGAACCATCCCATGCCCGCAGCTCCTCGGACGGTGGACTTCTATTGTCCCGCTTACCCCGGTTCGCGTGGTCGCAATACCACCACCGACGCGATTAATGCGGCCAGTGAAACCAGCGCCAGCAGTTGCACGACGGCCGAATGCCCGGCATAGCCGTCCACCGATCGCCACGGATGCCGTGACAACAAGGCGCCGGCCAGAATCAGGCCTGCTGCGCTCAACCCGACCGTCAAGCGGTGCTGCGGCCGCAGCCATTGCACGCCGAGGAAGGCGCCGAATACCACGACGCCGGCAGCGCCGGCGATCACTGCGCCCGCCGCCAAGACCGCAACGGCCGCCCACCGGCCGGGTGCCCATGGCCGCGCCGGTGGGTCATCGGGTGGTCTACGGCGACCGCGCCACAACGCCATCAACGCCAGCAGCGGTAGCAGAGCCAGGCCGCCGGCCAGTCCGATCCGATAGGCCGAGTTGGGTGCGAAGGTCAACGTGATGGTGCCGGAGGTTCCGGCGGGCACGACCCAGCCCTGCTGCCAGCCGTTGACGACGACGGGGTCCAGGCGAATACCAGTGCCGGTACGCGCCACCCACCCGCGATTGACGCTTTCTGGCACCACCAGCACCCGCGCAGCCGTCGCCCGGGCTACCCGAACCTCGCGACGGGCCGGGCCCCACAACGCGATCTGGGCGGGACTCGTTGCGGCACTGGCTGATTCGGTGCTGCTGGTCAACTGGGCGCCGTCGACGACGAACTGCTCGCCTGGGCTGATCAGCAACTCCTGCTGACCGGCCGGCAGCGCGATCGGTTCACGCTCACACGGCTGGGCCGCCACCGGCTCGCCGTCGAGCAGCGCGCCCACCGTGGCCGTGATCGCCGTGTGCACGAACCGCCCAGCGATCGCGATGACGGGTCCGCTGCTGCAGTCGACGCTGACCTCACGCGAGCGGTTGCGGGCGGCGTCGGCGGGCGCGATTGGTTTGCCGTCGCTGCCGAGCACCGCGATCTCGGCCAGGCCCGGTGGCTTGAGCTGGTCGAAGCCCAACGCCGTGCGGTCGATGACGTCGGCCCAGTCGAGCAGGCTGACCCTGACAGTGTCCGTGACCCGCGGTTTCAGCGGCACGCTCTGCGGGGCGCCGTCGCCGGATTTCAGTTCGCGGGTCTGAGGGCCGTCGCCCAGGTCGACGGCGACCATCGTCGGATGTGTGGGCACTGCCGAACCGCTCGGGGTGAGCCGTAATCCGGTCACCTCGGTAGGTCGGGGCAGCGCGACGGTCAGCGTTGGCGGCGTCTTGTGCTGCACCACACGCTGCGGCGCTGTCCACGCGGTCGCCGGATCGCCGTCGGTCGCCGCATACGCCGAGCCCAAGACGTCGACCAGGTCGGAGTCGCCGCGCGCGCGGGCGGTGTCCGGCGCCGCAATCAGGTCGGCCAGCTTCGGGCCCTGCCGGGCCCGCACCCACACCGTCGGCGTCACCGACACGGGGCCCGGCACGCTCAGCGTGCGACTGAACGTGGCCGGGGTTTCCGGGGTGAGCGCCATCGACGCCGCGCAGCGCACGTCGTCGGGACCGCGGGCGCAGCCCGGCCGGCCGAGCATCTCCGAGCCCAGATCCCAACCCGCTACCGTGGCGCCGGCAGGCGGCGCCGGAACCCGCACGGTGTGCCGCAAGTCGATCGGGTGGGCGAAGCCGGACGCGTCGTACTGGGTGACCGACAAGTCGGTGATGCCGAACTGCACCCCGGCGGACCCGTCGTCGGTGCCGATCGCGGTGACCCGCACCCACGGCGTTTCGCCGTAGGGCAGCGCGGCACTGAGTGGCTTGCCGGCCTCGTCGAATCTCAGCGTGGTGGTGCCGTTGACGGTTTCGATCTGAATCTTGCGGACCTGCGCCCCGACGGCGGTCGCGCTGGGCGTGAGCGTGATGACGCCGTTGGTCACCGGGTGGTCGAAGTCGACTTGCAGCCATTGCCCGACGGCGGACTGCAGCCCGTTGGAGACCCACGCGGTCGCCGGGTCGCCGTCGACGGCGGCCGCGGGTGAGGCGGCCGGCGCGACGTCGGGCAACGCGGTGGCATCCGACGACGAGCTCGACACCGTCAGCCGCCCGCCGGTCCAGCCGCCGTAGACGGTTTCAGCGCCCGGGCTGGGGTAGTCGGGCACCCGGTTGAACGTGTGGCGTGCGTCGCCGGCCGCGCGGATCGCCGACGAGTGGTGGTCGACGCGGCCGTAGTCCGTCTCCCGCGCGACCGGGGTGTCAGTGACGGTTACGACAGGCACCGCCAGGCCGGCACGCTGTGCGTCCGCGGTCAGCAGCACCGGCCCCAGCGCCGGCCGACCGAGCAGGCGCCGCCGTTCGTCGAGTCGCAACAGCACCTCGGGCCCGCCGTCGACGCGGGGCAACTGGTCGAGGTCGGCGACGTAGGGTGCCGCAGGGGTGCTGCCGACCCGGTAGATCTCCACCGCGGGATACCGCGGCCGCAGGTCGCTGTCGCTGACAAACCCCGGCACCGGGCCCGGCCCGACCGGCTCGCCGAACTGCGCGACCTTCTCCAGCCGCGGCGAGCCGGCGATGGCGCGGTGCACCAGAATCGGGCGGGCCGAGCGCGAGGTGTCGGGATCCAAGTCGTTGCGCAGCACGACATACGAAATGCCTTGCCGCACAAGCGTATCCGCCAAGCCCGCAGATGGCGTGCCGGCGGCGAGCAGCCGCTGCACCGAGTCCAGCGCGCGGATGGTCTGCGGCGGGGTCAGCGGAATCGAATCGCGCACTCCCCACGAGCTTTCGCCCAGCACCTGCAGCGGTTCGTCGTGGCTGGTGCCCCACACCTGGGTGGCGAACGGCGCGCCGGGAACCACCAGCACCCGACCGCCGGTGTCGTGCTGGTCGAGCCAGTCGGCGGCGTCGTGCCAATACTGAGGTATCGCGCGGAACGCGCCGGGTGGGGTGAGCCGACCGGTCCACGCGAGCGACGTGCTGACCATCAACGCGATCACCACGACGATCCCGACCGCGACGCGTCTGTCACGCTCCGGGTGGTCGAAGGCGCGGAGCCACACCGGCGCCGGCGCGCTGCCCGGCAACGGCACGCGGCTCAGCAGCTGCGCCAAACCCAGCACCAGCGGGATACGGATCAGCGACTCGAGCTTGTGGACGTTGCGCAGCGGCGCCCCGCCGGCGTCCAGGAATGCCTGCACCTGATGCGCGACGGGTGAGCCGAGGCCGCCGGAGTAGCCCGCCGCGATCAGCACCACCCCCGCCAGCAGCATGGTCACCAGCCGACCGCGTGCGGGCATGCCGGTCATCGCGAGGCCGGCCAGCCCGGCCGCGGCGACCAGGCTGGTGGCCAGGATGGCCACGGTGCCGGTGACCAGCGGCGCACCCGCGGTGGCGGTGGGGGCCACGAACGGTGTCCAGCTGTCGGTGCCGCGCAGCACCTCCACCAGCGACGACCATTGCGTCGTCACGCCGGAGGACTCGATGAAGTCCAGAAACGGCGGGCTGATCCGGGCCATCAGAACCAGCGCCACGAGCCACCACGTCATCGCGAGCGTCAGTGCCAGCAGCCACCAGGCGGTGTAGCGCCACCACACCCGGTTCGGCCGATGACAGGCCCACCAGATCACCGCCGGCAGGCAGCCCGCCAGCGTCGCGATCGCGTTGACCGCGCCCATCAGCGCCACCGCCAGACCGGCCTGTCCGGCCAGCCGTCGCGCCGAACCCTCGCCCCGCAACGCCAGGATCGTCGGCAACAACACCCACGGCGCCAGCATGATCGGCAAGGTTTCCGACGAGATCGACCCGAGCGTGGTCAGCACCCGCGGCGACAGCGCAAACGCCGCGGCCGCAATCACCCGGGACGTCGGGCTTCCGACGCCCAGCGCCTCCGCGACCCGCAGCAGCCCCCAAAAGCCGACGGTGAGCAGCAGCGCCCACCACAGCCGTTGGGTCACCCAGCCGGGCAAGCCCAGCAGATGGCCGGCCAGAAAGAAGGTGCCGTGCGGAAACAGGTAGCCGTACGCCTGGTTCTGCGCCTGCCCGAACGGCAGCTCGCTGTTCCACAGGTTGGTCGCGCGGGCCAGGAACCGCAGCGGGTTGGCGGTGAGGTCCAGTTTGGTGTCGGGGGAGATCTGCCCGGGCGACTGGGCGAAGCTCAAGGCCAGCGCGACCGCCCCGACCACCCACAACCAGCGTCGCGACAGCGACACTCCGCTCCGGCTAGGTGCGGTTGCCGTACTCAACCCGATTGAGCACCGACGACTGCGGATCGCCGCCCGGCAGTGGTGGCTTGGTGTCTTGCTGCACCATCAGGGTGATCCCGAAGATCGCGGCGGCCCCTAGCAGCAGACCGACCACAATGCTGGCTGCGGCGGGCGCAACGAACCGGTTCATCGGGTGCTCCTCAACGGGCGGGACTTAGTCGCCAAACCTAGCAGAGCCATCGCATGCGGCTGAGGCGTCGGCGCGCGCGACCGACGGCTCCGTGTCCATGACAACATTGCCGGATGGCCTTTTCACGCGTTCTGGCGGTGCTTGCCACGGTGTCGGCACTGATTGCCGCATGCGGCCACCACACCAAACCATCGGCAGCACCGTCGACTCCGGCCGCCGCTCACCAGCCTGCCTGTGGGGACCCGACGGCCGGCCTGTCTGCCCGCGACAAGCTGGCTCAGCTGCTGATGGTGGGGGTGCGCAACGCCGCCGACGCCAAGGCAGTGGTCAGCGACCACCACGTCGGAGGCATCTTCATCGGGAGCTGGACGGACCTGTCGATGCTGACCGACGGCTCGCTGGGCGGCATTACCGGCGCGGCCGGGCCGCTGCCGCTGGCGATCAGCGTCGACGAGGAGGGCGGCCGGGTGTCGCGGCTGTCGTCGCTGATCGGCACGTCGCCGTCGGCGCGGGTGCTGGCGCAGACGCATACCCCCGACGACGTCTACGCGATAGCGCTGGAGCGCGGCCACAAGATGCGTGGGCTGGGCGTCACCATCGACTTCGCTCCCGTCGTCGACGTCACCGAGGCCGCGGACGACACCGTGATCGGTGACCGCTCGTTCGGCTCGGATCCGGCGGTGGTCACCGACTACGCCGGCGCGTACGCCCGCGGGCTACGCGACGCCGGACTGCTGCCGGTGCTCAAACATTTCCCCGGCCACGGGCACGGCTCGGGCGACTCGCACACCGGCGGGGTGACAACTCCGCCGCTGGATCGGTTGCAGAACGACGACCTGGTGCCGTACCGCAAGCTCGTCAGCGCATCCCCGGTCGGGGTGATGATCGGCCACCTGCAGGTTCCGGGCCTGACCAGTGACCAGCCGGCCAGCTTGAGCCCGGCCGCCGTGCAGCTGCTGCGCGCCGGAAGCGGCTACGGCGGACCCCCCTTCGACGGACCGGTGTTCAGCGACGACCTGTCCAGCATGGCCGCGATCAACGAACGCTACGGCGTGCCCGACGCGGCCTTGCGGGCCCTGCAGGCCGGCAGCGACGTCGCGCTGTGGGTCACCACCGACGAGGTGCCCGCCGTGCTGGACCGGCTGGAGAAGGCGTTAGCCGCCGGCGAGTTGGCCCAGCCGGCCGTCGACGCCTCGCTGCATCGGATCGCGGCGATGAAGAAGTCGTCGCCCGGATGCGGCAGGTAGAGCGCAGGTATTGCTTACCCTGGAGTCAGATAACCCGGTTGCACGTGAAGGACAGCTCATGGCAGGTGGTACCAAGCGGTTACCGCGTGCTGTCCGCGAGCAGCAGATGCTCGACGCCGCCGTGCAGATGTTCTCGGTCAACGGCTACCACGAGACCTCGATGGACGCCATCGCCGCCAAGGCCGAGATCTCCAAACCGATGCTGTACCTCTACTACGGCTCCAAGGAGGAACTGTTCGGCGCCTGCCTGGACCGCGAACTGTCCCGGTTCATCGACGGCGTGCGTGAGGACATCGACCTCGAGCAAAGCCCGAAAGACTTGCTGCGCAACACGATTGTGTCGTTCCTGCGCTACATCGACGCCAACCGGGCGTCGTGGATCGTGATGTACACCCAGGCCACCAGCTCGCAAGCGTTCGCGCACACCGTGCGCGAGGGCCGGGACCGCATCATTGCACTGGTGGCCCGCTTGCTGCAGGCGGGCACCCGAAACCCCGAGCCGGGCACCGACTTCGAGATGATGGCCGTGGCGCTGGTCGGGGCCGGCGAGGCGATCGCCACCAGGCTCAGCACCGGCGACACCGACGTCGACGAGGCGGCCGAGCTGATGATCAACCTGTTCTGGCGCGGCCTGAAAGGTGTGCCGTCCGAAATCCCCACCGGCACCTAGTCCCGGCATCGATTGCCGCGACACTTAAACCTCTGCGACGACACGCCGAGCGGAATCGCAGACATTTAAGTCTCGCTAATTGCCTTTCTACAGCGGGCGCAGCGTGCCGGTCAGGTACGGATAGCCCTTGGCAATGTTGCGCAGGCTCAGATCCCAGCCGTTGTCGACCTGGTCGACGTAAAGCCCCGCGCTGCCGGGCAGCACCAGCGGCTTGCCGAAGCGCACCGAGTAGCTCACCCTGTCGGGCAGCTTGCCCTCCAAGTTCACCAATACTGCTGCCGCACTGAACATTCCGTGGGCGATAACGGTCGGAAAGCCGAACAGCTTGGCGCCGATCGGGTTGGTGTGGATCGGGTTGTGGTCGCCGCTGACCGAAGCATACTTGCGGATCTGGCCGGGGGTGACCCGCAGGATGGCGGTGGGCGGAGGCAATTTCGGTTGTTTCTGCGGCGGCGGCTTGGGCTCGTCGGACAGGCTGGTGCGCTGCTGATGCAGGAAGGTCGTCACCTGATGCCACGCCGTGTCGTTGCCGACGGTGACGTCGGTAACCAAGTCGACCAGCAAACCCTTGCGGTGCTCCCGAAGGTTTTCGGCGTGGACCGCGATGTTGACTGCGTCGGTCACCGCGATCGGCCGGTACTGGGTGATGTGGTTTTCGATGTGTACGGATCCCATTGCGGCGAACGGGAAGTCGAACCCGGTCACCAGCGACATCATCGTCGGGAAGGTCAGCGCGAACGGGTAGGTCAGTGGCACGTTGTCGCCGTAGCGCAGTCCGGTGACCGCCGCGTAGGCGGCCACGTTCGCGCGGTCGATGGCCACGTCCTTCACAGTCAGCGTGCGGCTGGGCAACTGGTCGCCGCGCGGTACCAGCGGCAACGCCCCGGCCGCTGCGCGCACCAGGTTCTTCAGACCACTTGGCTGCGTCATCGGCTATGCCCCCATCATGGCTTGGCCACACACCCGAATCACGTTGCCGGTCACGGCGTTTGACGCCGGGCTGGCGAAGTAGGCGATTGTCTCGGCCACGTCGACGGGCTGACCGCCCTGGAACAGCGAGTTCAGCCGACGGCCCACCTCGCGGGTGGCCAGCGGGATCGCCGCGGTCATCTGCGTTTCGATGAATCCCGGTGCGACGGCGTTGATCGTGATGCCCTTACCCGCGAGCTCCGGAGCCAGCGCCTGGGTCAGACCGATCATGCCCGCTTTGGTGGCGGCGTAGTTGGTCTGGCCGCGGTTGCCGGCGATCCCTGCCATCGACGACAGTCCGATCACGCGGCCTCCTCCGCCGATGCTGCCGTTGCCGACCAGCCCCTCGGTAAGACGAAGTGGGGCAAGCAAATTGACGGCGAGCACCGCATCCCAGCGGCCCTCGTCCATGTTGACCAGCAGCTTGTCGCGGGTGATGCCGGCGTTGTTGACCAGGATGTCGGCCCGGCCGTTGTGGTGGTCGCGCAGGTGCTCGGTGATCTTGTCGACGGCGTCGGCCGCGGTGACGTCGAGCGTCAGCGCCGTGCCGCCGACCTTGCTGGCGGTCTTCTCCAGCGCCTCGGCGGCGGCCTCGACGTCGATCGCCACCACCCGGGCGCCGTCCCGGGAAAACACCTCGGCGATGGTCGCGCCGATGCCGCGGGCGGCGCCGGTCACGATGGCGATCTTGCCGTCCAGTGGCCGGTCCCAGTCGGCCGGCGGGGTGGAGTCCTCGGCGCCGACGTAGAACACCTGGCCGTCCACGTAGGCCGACTTGCCGGACAGGATGAACCGCATCGTCGACTCCAGGCCGGTCGCCGCCGGTTTGGCATCGGGGGCCAGGTACACCAGCTGCGCCGTGGCGCCCCGCCGCAGCTCCTTGGCCAGCGACCGGGTGAACCCTTCCAGTGCGCGCTGCGCTATTCGCTCGTCGGTGCTGCCAGCCGCCTCAGGGGTGGTGCCCACCACCACCACTCGGCCAGAGGGTGCGACGTTGCGCAGCAGCGGGGGGAAGAACTCGTGGAGCGCTTTCAACCCGGCCGGAGCGGTGATACCGGTGGCGTCGAAAACGAGCCCACCGAACGAATCGGCCCATCGGCCGCCGAGGTTGGCGCCCACCACGTCGTAGTCTGGCTCCAGTGCGGCGCGCAGCGGTTCGGTGACTCGGCCCTCGCCGCCGATAAGCAGCGAGCCCGCCAGGGGCGGCTCGCCGACCCGGTAGCGGCGCAGCGGCTCCGGTTGCGGAATGCCGAGCTGCTTCGCCAGAAACGACCCGGGGCCGGAGTTGACGACCTGGGAGAATAGATCCGATGAAAGCTTGGGGGCCACTGATGTTGCCTTCCGTGTTCGAGCGTGCCGTCTATCGACAACCGTATCGAAGACCGAACTTACTCCAGAGTAAGAACAGTGGGTAGTATGGCCCTCAACCGCGAGTAACCCTCAACTGACGGAGATAAGCGTGGCCCCTGAAAATTCTTCTGCACGTTCCACGACCCGGCGGCGCGTCGCCGTGCTGGGCGGCAACCGCATCCCGTTTGCGCGGTCCGACCGTGCCTACGCCGAAGCGTCCAACCAGGACATGTTCACCGCGGCGCTGGGCGGCCTGGTCGACCGGTTCGGTCTGGCCGGTGAGCGGCTGGGCGCGGTGATCGGCGGCGCCGTGCTCAAGCACAGCCGCGACTTCAACCTGATGCGCGAGTGCGTGCTCGGGTCGAAGTTGTCGTCCTACACGCCGGCGTTCGACATCCAGCAGGCCTGCGGGACGGGCCTGCAGGCCGCGATCGCCGCGGCCGACGGCATCGCCGCCGGCCGCTACGAGGCCGCCGCCGCCGGCGGGGTGGACACCACCTCCGACGCGCCGATCGGCTTCGGCGACGACCTGCGCCGCACGCTGCTGGGACTGCGGCGAGCCAAGACCAACGTCGAGCGGTTGAAGCTGGTGGGCAAGCTGCCCGCCAGCCTCGGGGTGGAGATCCCCGTGAACAGCGAGCCCCGCACCGGGCTGTCGATGGGCGAGCACCAGGCGATCACCACCAAACAGATGGGCATCACCCGGGTCGCCCAGGACGAGCTGGCCGCCGCCAGCCACCAGAACATGGCTGCGGCGTACGACCGCGGTTTCTTCGACGACCTGGTCACGCCGTTCCTGGGCCTCTACCGCGACGACAACCTGCGGCCCGACGCGTCGGTGGAGAAGCTGGCCAAGCTCAAGCCGGTGTTCGGGGTCAAAGCCGGTGACGCCACGATGACCGCCGGCAATTCGACGCCGCTGACCGATGGCGCTTCGGTGGCGTTGCTGGCCAGCGAAGAGTGGGCGGCCGAGCATTCGCTGACCCCGTTGGCTTACTTCGTCGACGCCGAGACCGCGGCGGTGGATTATGTCAGCGGCGCCGACGGCCTGCTGATGGCGCCGACGTATGCGGTGCCGCGGCTGCTGGCCCGAAACGGGTTGAGCCTGCAGGACTTTGACTTCTACGAGATCCATGAGGCGTTCGCCTCGGTGGTGCTGGCACACCTGCAGGCGTGGGAGTCCGAGGAGTACTGCAAGGAGCGGCTGGGGTTGGACGCCGCGCTGGGGCCGATCGATCGGTCCAAGCTGAACGTCAACGGCTCGTCGCTGGCCGCGGGCCACCCGTTCGCCGCCACCGGTGGGCGGATTCTGGCGCAGACCGCCAAGCAGTTGGCCGAAAAGAAAGCAGAGCAGAAGGGGTCCGGCGACACGCCACTGCGCGCGCTGATTTCGATCTGTGCGGCAGGCGGCCAAGGCGTGGCCGCTATCCTCGAAGCCTGAGCCGCTACCCAGCGGGAACGGCGGAAAATTTTCGCCGAAAAAGTTTGGTAACGCGACGACAGGGCTATCCGATAGACCGGATAGCTCCGTGTTGTCGTCCGACCCCCGACCCGATGGCAGCGCGGGGCATCCCTGGATTTAGGGGCCGCCGCTGAAAAGAGGGGATCCAGCGGCGGCCCCTTTTTGTCCGTCTGAGGCGGTTACGATGAGCCGTGCAGATCAGCATCCTGGGATCGTTGAGCGACACCGACGGCCGCTCTCCCGTTGACGCGACCGTGGAGAACCTCGCCAGCTTGCGCGACGAGGGCTTCCGTCGAGTCTGGATGACCCAGATGCCTTACGAGCCGGATCTGCTCACCGTGCTGGCCGTGGCGCTGCGTGAAGTCGACCGCATCGAGGTCGGTACCGGTGTGATACCGATCCAGAACCAGCACCCGATGCTGCTGGCGCAGCGCGCGTTGACACTGAGCTTGATCAGCGGCGGCCGCTTCATCCTCGGTTTGGGTATGACGCACCAGGCGGTCACCGAGGGCATGTGGGGCATCCCGTGGGACAAGCCGGTTCGGCGGTTGCGCGAATACCTCGACGGCCTGCAGCCGTTGCTGGCGGGGGAGAAGGCCGACGCGGTCGGCGAAACCGTGACTACCCGTGGCGCGCTGCAGATTCCGGGCGCTACGGCGCCCGACGTGTACATCGCGGCATTGGGCCGGCAACTGTTACGGCTGGCGGGCCGGCGCACCGCAGGCACGGTGACCTGGATGACCGGCCCCAAGACCCTGGCCGAGCACATCGGTCCGACGCTGCGGGAGGCCGCGGCCGAAGCCGGGCGCTCAGTGCGGGTGGTCGCCGCGCTACCGGTCAGCGTCACCGACGACGTCGCCGCCGCGCGGGCACACGCCGCCGAGCAGTTCGCGATGTACGGGCAGCTGCCGTCGTATCGCGCCATGCTCGACAGAGAGGGCTTCGCCGGGCCGGAGGACGCCGTGATCATCGGCGACGAGGCGTCGGTCGGCGAGCGGCTGGACGGCTTGCGCGCCGCCGGTGTCGACGAGTTCGTCGGCGTCGTGTTCGACCGCTCCGCCGAGGTTCGCGCCCGCACCCGCGCCCTATTGCGCCAACAGTCGTAAAGGTCCCCGACACGCTGTGCGTGCGGGGACCTTTACGTCGTGTCGGCAGGCTTAGAAGGCTGCCTCGTCAAGCTCCATGACGTCGTTGTCGAGGTTCTCCAGAACCGTGCGGGTGCTGGTCAGCAGCGGCAGGAAGTTCTTCGCGAAGAACGACGCAACCGCGATCTTGCCCTCGTAGAACGCCCGGTCGGCGTCGCTGGCGCCAGCGTCCAGCGCCTCGACCGCCACGGCGGCCTGACGCTGCAGCAGCCAGCCGATCACCAGGTCGCCGACGGCCATCAGGAAGCGCACCGAACCCAGGCCCACCTTGTAGACGCTGGAGATGTCCTCCTGGGCCGCCATCAGGTAGCCGGTCAGCGACGCCGCCATCGCCTGCACGTCGGCCAGGGCGGTGGCCAGCAGGGCCCGCTCGGCCTTCAGCCGGCCGTTGCCGGACTCGTTCTTGACGAACTCCTCGATCTGGCTCGACACGTGGGCCAGCGCCACACCCTTGTCGCGGACGATCTTGCGGAAGAAGAAGTCCTGCGCCTGGATGGCCGTAGTGCCCTCATACAGCGAGTCGATCTTCGAGTCACGGATGTACTGCTCAATCGGGTAGTCCTGCAAAAAGCCCGATCCACCGAGTGTCTGTAGGCTTTCGGTGAGCTTGGCGTAGGCCTGCTCGGAGCCCACACCCTTGACCACCGGCAGCATCAGGTCGTTGACCTTGACCGCCAGCTCGGCGTCCACACCGTGCACCGCCTTGGCGACCTCGGCGTCCTGGTAGGTCGCGGTGTAGAGGTACAGCGCCCGCAAACCCTCGGCGTAAGCCTTCTGGGTCATCAGCGACCGGCGCACGTCGGGGTGGTGAGTGATGGTCACCCGCGGCGCGGTCTTGTCGGTCATCTGCGTCATGTCGGCGCCCTGCACGCGCTCCTTGGCGTAGTCCAGCGCGTTGAGGTAGCCGGTGGACAGCGTGGCGATTGCCTTGGTGCCGACCATCATTCGGGCCTGCTCGATGACTTCGAACATCTGCGCGATGCCGTTGTGCACCTCGCCGACCAGCCAGCCCTTGGCCGGTACGCCGTGCTGACCGAAGGACAGCTCACAGGTGGCGGAGACCTTCAGGCCCATCTTGTGCTCGACGTTGGTCACGAACACACCGTTGCGCTCGCCCAGCTCGCCCGTCTCGGGGTCGAAGTGGAACTTCGGCACGAAGAACAGGGACAGGCCCTTGGTGCCGGGGCCGGCCCCCTCCGGGCGCGCCAGCACCAGGTGGAAGATGTTTTCGAACAGGTCGCCGGAGTCCGCGGAGGTGATGAACCGCTTGACACCGTCGATGTGCCAGGAGCCGTCGTCCTGCTGGACGGCCTTGGTGCGGGCGGCACCCACATCCGAGCCGGCGTCCGGCTCGGTGAGCACCATCGTCGAACCCCAACCACGCTCGGCGGCCAGCACGGCCCACTTCTTCTGCTCCTCGGTACCCAGGTGGTAGAGGATGTTGGCGAAGCCTGCGCCGCCGCCGTACATCCACACCGCCGGGTTGGCGCCCAGGAGGTGCTCGTGCAGCGCCCACACCAACGCCCGGGGCGCGGGCATGCCACCGAGAGCCTCGTCGATGCCCACCTTGTCCCAACCGCCGTCGAGAACCGCGCGGACGGATTGCTTGAAGGACTCGGGCAGCGTCACCGCGTGCGTCTCCGGGTCGAAGGTCGGCGGGTTGCGGTCACCCTCAACGAACGACTCGGCAACCGGGCCCTCGGCCAGTCGGCTGATCTCGCCCAGCATCTCCCGCGCCGTGTCGACGTCGAGATCGCTGAAGCTGCCCTCCCCGAATGCCTTGTCCACGCCGAAGACCTCGAAAAGGTTGAATACCTGGTCGCGGACATTGCTCTTGTAGTGGCTCACGTGCTCCTCCTCGATGAGAATGCCACTGTTGGTTGGGTACTAAGGCTAAGTTACCCACCAGTAACACCGCTAAACTTAACGGGTCAGTAACTTCAACGCAAGCGAGTGTGAGCAAGATTTCAACCAACCGGTTGGGATCCGCCCGATTGCTACCCTGGCGATATCGCTGACCTGCGGCGATGATGGGCGCGTGCGACCTGTGTCAACGGTCACTGGGCTACCTGTCGTCGACCTGCGCGACCATCCCGATGCGTTGCGGCGGCGGCTGCGCGAGGTGGCGCACGAGGTCGGATTCTTCTATCTCACCGGACACGGGGTGCCCGCGCCGCTGACCCGGGCGGTGCTGGAGGCGGCGCGCCGGCTGTTCGCGCTGCCGCAGGCCGACAAGGACGCCATCGCGATGGTGCGCAGTCCACATTTCCGCGGCTACACCCGGCTGGGTGGCGAGCTGACCGGTGGCCAGGTGGACTGGCGCGAGCAGATCGACATCGGGCCGCAGCGCCCGCCCATCGGCGGCGCCGGCCAGCCCGATTACATGTGGTTGCAAGGCCCCAACCAATGGCCGGCCGGTCTGCCCGAGCTGCCCGGACTCGTCGACTCGTGGGACGCCGCGCTTTCCCGGGTGGCCCGCACCCTGCTGCGGCACTGGGCGGCCGCACTGGGCAGTCCGCCCGACGTCTTCGACGCGGCCTTCGCCGAGACGCCGGCCACGCTGATCAAGATCGTCCGGTATCCGGCGGGCGCGCCCACCTCGCAGGGCGTGGGGGCGCACCGAGACGCCGGGGTTCTCACGCTGCTGTTGGCCGAGCCCGGTAGCCAGGGGCTGCAGGTGCGCGGCCGGCACGGCGGCTGGGTCGACGTCCCCGCGCGCGAGGGCGCGTTCGTCGTCAACATCGGCGAGCTGCTGGAGCTCGCGACCGGCGGATATCTGCGCGCCACCGAACACCGGGTGAACCTGCGCGAGGCCGCGGACCGGATCTCGGTGCCGTACTTTTTCAACCCGCGGCTGGACGCGCAGCTGCCCGTCTTGTCGTTGCCGCCGGACCTGGCGGCGCGGGGCGGCATGCGCCCGGACCCGTCGGACCCGATTTTCGCGGTTTACGGGCGTAATGCCTGGAAGAGCAGGCTGCGCGCGCACCCCGACGTCGCCGAGGCGCACGGTTACTCGGTAGGGTCATGAAGCGAAAACCCGTCGATACGAATGAAGCCCGGTGAACTCACCCGACAAGCTGACACCGTCGTCACTGCGTGAAGCCTTCGGCCACTTCCCGACCGGCGTGATCGCCATCGCCGCCGAAATCAACGGCGTACGTGAAGGGCTGGCCGCCAGCACGTTCGTTCCGGTTTCGCTGGATCCGCCGCTGGTGTCGTTCTGCGTGCAGAACACGTCGACGACGTGGCCGAAGCTCAAAGATGCACCGGCACTGGGCATCAGCGTGCTCGGGGAGGCGCACGACGAGGCGGTTCGCACCCTGGCGGCCAAAACAGGGGACCGGTTCGCCGGCTTGGAAACGGTGTCCTACCGCAGCGGCGCCGTCTTCATCAAGGGCACCAGCGTGTGGCTGGAAAGCAGTGTGGACCAGTTGGTGCCGGCGGGGGACCACACCATCGTCGTGCTACAGGTCAGCGATGTCCGCGTTGACCCGAACGTGGCGCCCATCGTGTTTCACCGCAGCGTTTTCCGCCGCCTCGGTGCCTGAGCCTGACTGCTACGGGCGCTGGCTCAGCTCGTCGCGGTAGGCCTGGACGCGCTGCTCGATCTCGTCGGCCTCGTCGTGTCGCTCCTCTTTGCGCGCGAGCTCGGCACGAGTGGTCAGTTCCCGGATCGCGGTTCGAATGTCGTTGATGCTGTGGGATTGTCGGATGGCCATCCCAACGGGATACCCGAGACCGGCTCCGGGCTAACGTCGTGCGTCAGCGCCGGAACAGCTTGTTGCCCAGCCACACCACCGGGTCGTATTTGCGGTCCGCGACGCGCTCCTTCATCGGGATCAGCGCGTTGTCGGTGATCTTGATGTTTTCCGGGCAGACCTCGGTGCAGCACTTGGTGATGTTGCAATAGCCCAGGCCGTGTTCCTCCTGCGCCTGGTTGCGCCGGTCCAAGGTGTCCAGCGGATGCATCTCCAGCTCGGCGATCCGCATCAAGAAGCGCGGTCCGGCGAACGCCTTCTTGTTCTCCTCGTGATCGCGGACAACGTGGCAGACGTTTTGGCACAGGAAGCATTCGATGCATTTGCGGAATTCCTGCGAGCGCTGCACGTCGACCTGCGCCATTCGGTATTCGCCGGGCTGCAACTCCTTGGGCGGAGCGAACGACGGGATTTCGCGCGCCTTTTCGTAGTTGAACGACACGTCGGTGACCAGGTCGCGGATCACCGGGAACGTCCGCAGCGGCGTCACGGTGACGACCTCGTCCTCGGCGAACGTCGACATCCGCGTCATGCACATCAACCGGGGCCGGCCGTTGATCTCCGCCGAGCACGACCCGCACTTGCCGGCCTTGCAGTTCCACCGCACCGCCAGGTCGGGCGTTTGGGTCTGTTGCAGCCGGTGGATGACGTCGAGCACCACCTCGCCCTCGTTGACCTCGACGGTGAAGTCCTGCAGCGCGCCGCCGTCGTCGTCGCCGCGCCACACCCGCATGCTCGCGTTGTATGCCATCTAGCTTCTCCGTCCTGGGTGCTCGGCCAGCTCTTCGTCGGTGTAGTACTTCTCCAACTCGGAGATCTCGAAGAGCTCCAGCAGGTCGGGCCGCATCGGGACCTGCTCCTCGCGGGTGACGCTGATGTGGGGCAGCGTCGCGTCGTCCCCCTCGGCCCGGCAGACCAGCAACGTGTTGCGCCAGTTGGCCTCCATGGCGGGATGGTCGTCGCGGGTGTGCCCACCGCGGCTCTCGGTGCGTTCCAGGGCTGCGCGGGCCACGCACTCGCTGACCATCAGCATGTTGCGCAGGTCGATGGCCAGGTTCCAGCCGGGGTTGTACTGGCGATTGCCCTCCACCTGCATCCTGGTGAACCGGGTGCGCAACTCCTCCAGCCGCGACAGCGCCTCGGAGATCTCGTCGGCCTTGCGGATGATCCCGACCAGATCGTTCATCGTGTCCTGCAGGTCGATCTGCAGCTTGTACGGATTTTCCGCCGGCCCACCGTCTTTCGGCCCTTCGAACGGCGCCAGGGCCAGCTTGGCGGCGGCGTCGACGGACTCTTGGGAGACGGACGGACGGCTGCGCAGCGCGCGGACATAGTCGGCGGCGCCCAGGCCGGCGCGCCGGCCGAACACCAGCAGGTCCGACAGCGAGTTGCCGCCCAGCCGGTTGGAGCCGTGCATCCCGCCGGAGCACTCGCCGGCGGCGAACAGCCCGGGGACCGTCGCCGCGCCGGTGTCGGGGTCGACCTCGATGCCGCCCATGACGTAGTGGCAGGTGGGCCCTACTTCCATCGGCTCCTTGGTGATGTCGACCCCGGCCAGTTCCATGAACTGGTGATACATCGACGGCAGCCGCCGTTTGATCTCCGCGGGCGTCAGCCGGGAGGCGATGTCGAGGTAGACCCCGCCGTGCGCGCTGCCGCGGCCCGCTTTGACCTCGGAGTTGATCGCCCGGGCCACCTCGTCGCGGGGCAGCAGGTCAGGGGTGCGGCGGGCCGAGTCGTTGTCCTTGAGCCACTGGTCGGCCTCTTGTTCGGTTTCGGCGTACTGGCCCTTGAACACCGGCGGGATGTAGTCGAACATGAACCGCTTGCCCTCGGAGTTCTTGAGCACTCCGCCGTCTCCGCGTACACCCTCGGTGACCAGGATCCCCTTCACGCTGGGTGGCCAGACCATGCCGGTCGGGTGGAACTGGACGAACTCCATGTTGATCAGCGTCGCGCCGGCCCGCAGCGCCAGCGCGTGCCCGTCGCCGGTGTACTCCCAGGAGTTCGACGTCACCTTGAACGACTTGCCGATCCCGCCGGTGGCCATCACCACTGCCGGCGCTTCGAACAAGACGAACCGGCCGGACTCGCGCCAGTACCCGAACGCACCGGCGATGGCGTCCCCGTCTTTGAGGAGCTCGGTGATCGTGCACTCCGCGAACACCTTGATCCGCGCCTCGTAGTCGCCGAGTTCGGCGTAGTCCTCTTGCTGCAGCGACACGATCTTCTGCTGCATGGTGCGGATCAGCTCGAGTCCGGTGCGGTCGCCGACATGGGCAAGCCGCGCGTAGGTGTGGCCACCGAAGTTGCGCTGGCTGATCTTGCCGTCCTTGGTGCGGTCGAACAGGGCGCCGTAGGTCTCCAGTTCCCAGACCCGGTCCGGGGCCTCCTTGGCGTGCAGCTCGGCCATCCGCCAGTTGTTCAGGAACTTCCCGCCACGCATGGTGTCGCGGAAATGCACCTGCCAGTTGTCTTTCGGGTTGGCGTTGCCCATCGACGCCGCGCAGCCGCCCTCGGCCATAACCGTATGTGCCTTGCCGAAAAGGGATTTGCACACCACGGCGACCTTCAGGCCCCGTTCGCGGGCCTCGATGACCGCACGCAGCCCTGCGCCGCCGGCACCGATGACGACTACGTCGTAGGAGTGCCGTTCGACCTCAACCATGAAACCTCACTCGTCTTGTCAGCCAATGAATCTCAAGTCGGAGATGACGCCGCTGGAAACCAGCATGATGTAGCAGTCGGTCAGGATCAGGGTGCCCAATGTGATCCACGCCCACTGCATGTGCTTGGTGTTGATCACGCTGACCTGTGTCCAGAGCCAGTAGCGCACCGGATGTTTCGAGAAGTGCTTGAGCCGGCCACCGGTGACGTGGCGGCAGGAGTGGCAGGACAGGGTGTAGATCCACAGCAGGATCACGTTGCCCGTCAGGATGACGTTGCCCAGTCCGATGCCGAAGCCGCTCGGCGAGTGGAAGGCCTTGACGGCGTCATAGGTGTTGACGAGCGAGATGACGCACGCCACGTAAAAGAAGTAGCGGTGCACGTTCTGCATGATCAACGGAAGCCGGGTTTCGCCGGTGTATTTCGAATGTGGTTCTGCCACAGCGCATGCCGGCGGAGACTGCCACACCGTCCGGTAGTAAGCCTTGCGGTAGTAGTAGCAGGTCAGCCGGAAGGCCAGCAAAAACGGCAGCGAGATGAAAGCCATTGGGATAAACCAGGGCAGTTCGCCGACCCACGTGCCGAAGTGCCGGGCTCCCTCCACGCACGACGCGCTGACGCACGGTGAGTAGAACGGCGTCAGGTAGTGGTATTTCTCGACGTAATAGGCGCTGCCCCAAAAGGCCCGGATCGTCGCGTAGACGATGAAAATCGACAGACCCAGGTCTGTCCAGAAGATCGGCGCCCACCATCGGTCGGTTCGCAGGGTGCGCTGCGGCAGCTGCGCGCGGGTGGGTGAGAAAACGCCGGTGGCAGGACGGTTCGCGGTAGGTGCGCTCATCAAGTGTGATCCTCTTCGCGTGGGGCTCGTTGGAGGGTACTAAGTCACACCTGCGCACCCGAACCGCGGGGGTGGTCAGGGCCGGCTGTGCCCGCCCACGCCCTCGTCGTCGACGTCGCGCCAGAATTCGGCGTCGTATTCGGTGTCGGGGATCGGGATCTTCTCACCGGCCTGCGGGACGCTGGCGTGCGCCAACTCCAGTTCCCCGGCGTCGATGTCGAGCAGTTCGACATCGTTGAGAATCCGCTCGGCGTCGTTGACGATGCGCCGCATCGCCGGAGTGTCGCCGTAGCGCGACTTCAGCGAGGTCACACACCGCCGCAGGCCGCCGATGAGGTTGTGCAGTTCGGCGAGTTCAGTGGGGCTCGACAACGGGTCTCCTGAGCTGATGGTGTCGTGGATCACAGTACTTTCCTCGATACTATCCATCCCACACAGCGGAGGTGAGGCAGGTCACGTCCGTGCGACGGAGAGGCTGCACCGAAATGCCGGCAGGGCGCACACTCGCTGACCGGGCGGCCGCGTTGCTGGCGCTGCATCAGCCGGGTAACCCGGTGATCCTGCCGACGGTGTGGGACGCCTGGTCGGCGCGGCTGGCCACCGATGCCGGGTTCGCCGCGCTGACCGTCGGCAGCCATCCGGTCGCCGATTCCGTTGGCAAGCCCGACAACGAGGGCATGTCGTTCGACGACTTGTTGGGTCGGGTCGCGCAGATCACCGCCGCAGTGGACGTGCCGGTATCGGTGGACATCGAATCGGGTTACGGGCTGCCGGCGGCGCGGCTGATCGACGGGCTGCTCGGCGTTGGGGCAGTAGGGCTGAACATCGAAGACACCGTGCACAGCGAGGGTAAGCGACTGCGCTCAGCGAGTGAACACGCCGAACTCGTCGGCGCACTACGGGCCGCAGCCGACGCGGCGGGCGTGCACGTCGTGGTCAATGCCCGCACGGATTTGTTCCTACGCAAGGACGGCGACGAATCGGACCGCGTCGAGCGGGCGGTGGCGCGGTTGAAGGAGGCTGCGGCCGCGGGCGCCGACGTGCTCTATCCGGTGGGACGTCATGACCCGGATACGTTGCGGCGCTTGACCTCTGAGCTGCCGCTGCCGGTCAATGCGATCGCGTTGCCGGACCAGGACGATCCCGCGTCGTTTGGCCCGCTGGGCGTCGGGCGGGTCAGCTTCGGCCCGTTCCTGCAGGCCGCGCTGACGACCCGGGCCAAGGAGATCCTGGCCCGCTGGGCTTGAGCGTGAACGACACAAAATCCCCCGACATGCCGTGCATGCGGGGGATTTTGCGTCTACCGGTTACTTGCTGATCGCGATGCGCTTCGCCTGCGTACCGGCGTATGCACCGGCTACCCGGACGGTGAGCACGCCGGCGTCGTAGGAGGCCGATAGTGCGTCGCTGGTGACGTGTGCCGGCAACTGGAACGACCGGCGGAACGAGCCGTAGCGGACCTCGTGCAGCGTACGGCCGTCCTTGTCCTCGGCGTGCTCGTCACGACGCTCGCCGTGGATCACCAGCCGACCCTGGTCGAGCTCGACGTTGACGTCCTTCTCGACGTCCACCCCCGGCAGCTCCACGCGGACCACCGCGTCATCGCCGTCCTTGACGATCTCCGTGGCGGGCCGAAAACCGTTGAGCGGCTTGAACCAATCGGACGCGGCTGCGGGACCGAAGAATTCACGCATCCAGCGCTCGGTGTCCCAAGTGGGTCGCGACCACAGTGTGACGTTGCTCATGAGTTCTCCTCGTCGTGATGCGGCCGACACAGCGCCGGCCTGTCATTGGACTAAACATGAGTCGCCTACGCTTAAGTTCCACCTGGGCGTTCGCCGGGAGCGAACGCTCCCGGCCCTAGACGGAGAGATTTGCGAAACAGTCTCACAGCTGGCGGCCAAGTTCGCGAAACATATCGGCAACATCGCTTCCATAGCCTCGGGCCATGGCTTCTGCCCGAAATCGCTGTGACGACGGCCATATTCGCGATGTCGTCGTGGTCGGGCACGGCATGGTGGGCCACCGTTTCGTGGAGGCGCTGCGGGCCCGCGACACCCACGGGTTGTGGCGAATCACCGTGCTGGCCGAGGAAGCCGACGCGGCATACGACCGCGTGGGTCTCACCGGTTACACCGAGCATTGGGAACGACGGCAGCTTGCCTTGCCCGGCAACGACTACGCCGGTGACGCGCGGGTCAGGCTGCGGCTGAACTCCCGGGTCGTCGACATCGACCGGGCCGCCCGAAAGGTGGTCACGGGCAGCGGCGAGGAGTTCGGTTACGACAAGCTGGTGCTGGCGACCGGGTCGTATGCGTTTGTCCCCCCGGTTCCCGGCCACGACCTGCCCGGTTGCCACGTGTACCGCACGCTCGACGACCTCGACGCAATTCGCGCCGACGCGCAGCGCACGCTCGACGCCGGCCACACCAAGACCGCCGTGGTCGTCGGCGGTGGACTGCTGGGGCTGGAGGCTGCGAACGCGCTGCGCGGGTTCGGGCTGCAGACCCACATCGTCGAGTTGGCGCCGCGACTGATGGTCCAGCAGCTCGACGAGGCGGGCGGGGCACTGTTGGGCCGCATGATCGCCGAGCTCGGGATCTCGGTGCATCTCGACGTGAAAACCGACTGGATCGAATCGTTCGAGCACCTGGACGGGTGGCGGTCGCTGCGGGTGCACCTGTCGGACTGCGAGGCTATCGACGCCGGGTTGGTGATCTTCGCCGCCGGCGTCCGGCCACGCGACGAGCTGGCCTCCGCGGCGCGGCTGGCGATCGCCGAGCGCGGCGGCGTGCTCACCGACTTATCGTGCCGGACAAGCGATTTCAACATCTACGCGATCGGTGAGGTAGCCGCTATCGAGGGCCGCTGCTACGGCCTGGTCGGGCCGGGCTACACCTCCGCCGAGGTGGTCGCCGATCGACTGCTGGACGGCGCGGCCGAATTTCCCGAGCCCGACATGTCGACCAAGCTCAAGCTGCTCGGCGTCGACGTGGCCAGCTTCGGCGACGCGATGGGCAAGACCGAGAACTGCCTCGAGGTCGTCGTCAACGACGCGGTGAACCAGACCTACGCCAAGCTGGTGCTCTCCGACGACGCCAAGACCCTGCTCGGCGGCATCCTGGTCGGCGACGCCTCCGCCTACGGCATGCTGCGGCCCATGGTCGGCGAGGAATTGCCCGGCGACCCGCTGGCGCTGATCTCGCCAGCCCAATCCGACAGCGGCGCAGCGGCTTTGGGAGTGGGCGCACTGCCCGGCTCGGCGCAGATCTGCTCGTGTAACAACGTCACCAAGGCTGACTTGTGCGACGCCATTGCCGGCGGCTGCACCGATGTGGCGGGCCTGAAGTCCTGTACCAAGGCCGGGACGTCGTGCGGCTCCTGCGTTCCGCTGCTCAAGCAGCTGCTCGAGGCCGAGGGTGTCGAGCAGTCCAAGGCGCTCTGCGAGCACTTCAGCCAATCCCGCGCCGAGCTTTTCGAAATCATCAGCGCCACGTCGATCCGCACGTTCTCCGGCCTGCTGGAACGTTTCGGCACCGGAATGGGTTGCGACATCTGCAAACCCGTCGTCGCCTCGATCTTGGCGTCCACTGGTTCCGAGCACATCCTCGACGGCGAGCAGGCGGCCCTGCAGGACTCCAACGACCACTTCCTGGCCAACATCCAGCGCAACGGCAGCTACTCGGTGGTTCCGCGAGTTCCCGGCGGCGACATCAAACCCGAACACTTGATCCTGATCGGCCAGATCGCCCAGGACTTCGGCTTGTACACAAAGATCACCGGCGGCCAGCGCATCGACCTGTTCGGCGCGCGGGTCGACCAATTGCCTGCCATCTGGAAGCGGCTGGTCGACGCCGGCATGGAATCCGGGCACGCCTACGGAAAAGCGTTGCGGACGGTGAAAAGCTGCGTGGGCAGCGACTGGTGCCGCTACGGACAACAGGATTCGGTACAGCTGGCCATCGACCTGGAACTGCGCTACCGCGGACTGCGCGCACCCCACAAGATCAAGATGGGTGTCTCGGGCTGCGCGCGCGAGTGCGCGGAGGCGCGCGCCAAGGACGTCGGCGTGATCGCGACCGAAAAAGGCTGGAACCTCTACGTCGGCGGCAACGGCGGGATGACGCCCAAGCATGCCCAGCTGCTGGCCGGCGACCTGGACGAGGAGACGCTGGTCCGCTACATCGACCGGTTCCTGATGTTCTACATCCGCACCGCCGACCGGTTGCAGCGCACCGCGCCGTGGATCGAATCACTCGAGGGCGGTTTGGATCACGTCCGCGAAGTGGTATGCGACGACTCGCTCGGTCTCGCCGGCGAATTCGAGGCCGCGATGGAGCGCCATGTCGCGAACTACAAATGCGAATGGAAAGGCGTGCTGGAGGATCCGGACAAGTTGTCACGGTTCGTGTCCTTCGTCAACGCTCCCGACGCCGTCGACTCGACGGTGACCTTCACCGAATACAACGGGCGCAAGAGGCCCGCCCCCGTTCCCATCGGTATGCCGACGATGCCGGCGTGAAAGTGCACCACACCAAGGAGATCTCATGACGCTGGTAGATGACATGACCAAGACCTGGACCGCGGCGTGCGCCTACGACTACCTGATCCCGGGCCGCGGTGTCGGGGTGCTGCTCGACGACGGATCGCAAGCGGCGCTGTTCCGCCTCGCCGACGGATCGCTGCACGCGCTGGGCAACATCGACCCGTTCTCCGGCGCCGCGGTGATGTCCCGCGGCATCGTGGGTGACCGCAGTGGGCGGCCGGTCGTTCAGTCACCGATCGCCAAGCAGGCCTTCGCATTCGACGACGGCCGCTGCCTCGACGACCCTGCTGTGGCAGTGCCCGTGTATCCGACGCGGGTGACCGACGGGATCGTCCAGGTGGGCCGATTCGGTCACACCGGCGCGCACGCGAGGGCGGCCTGAAACCGGCCGGCGATCAGCCGCACCAGAGCCGGGTGAGTGCCAAGCGGCGCGCTGACGACGTCGGCCCCGCAGTGCCGCAACCGCTCCTGGAACAAGCCCTCGGCAAGTAGGTAGGACGCCACCACGACCCGGCCGGCGGATCGGCTGCGCGCCGACGCGACGGCCTCCGCCACACTGGGTTCGCCGGTGGCCGCGAACGCCAGCTCGACCGGCGAGCCCGTGAGCGCGGACAGCAGCATCGCGGTGGTACGCAAGTCGGCGCGCGCCGGTTTATCCGATGTGCCCGCAGCAGCCAGGACGACGGAATCGCCTGGACGCCAACCGGACTCGCGTATCTGCTGGAGGACGATCCGCGCCAGTTGTGCGCTGGGCCCCAGCGCGGGTGTCACCGTGACGTCGGGATGGCCGCTGGCGGCGACGTGGGTGGGCAGGTCGGTGCGAACGTGATAGCCACGCGACAGGAACGCGGGCACCACGACCGCCGGCTCAGCCAGGACCGTTGCGTCGGACAGTATCTCGCTGGGCGTGGGGCCCAGCACGTCGACGAAACCCACGTGCACGGGGTGGTTCAGCACCGCGCTGACCTGCTCGACGAGGTCGCCGATCATGGCGATCCCCTCGGGTCTGCGGGTGCCGTGCGCCACCAGGATCAGGCTCACGCCACACCCGACTCTTCGTCGACCGCCAGCCGGTAACCGCGCTTGACCACGGTCGCCACAATGCTCTTGTCGCCCAAGGCAGTTCGCAGCCGCAGCACCGCGGTGTCGACCGCATGGGTGTCGGTGCCGTTGCCCGGAAGCGCCCGCAGCAGTTCACTGCGGGCCACCACCACGCCCGGACGTTGGGCCAATATCCGCAACGTCGCCATCCCCGCCGGTGACAGCGACTTGACGGTGCCGTCAACCACCACACACGAGCCGCGGATCTCGATGAGATGCCCGGCGGCCTGCACTGTGCGGGACCGCAGCCGGGGCAGTTCGTCGGCGATATGACGGGCCGGCGCGCCCAACCGCATCCGCTGCGGCGACGACGTCGGAATGCCCAACCGGACCAGCGGTTGAGCCGTCACCGGCCCGACGCACATCGCGCGCACGTCGCTGCGCAACGCGGCCAGCAACGCCTCGCCGATGCCCAGCTCGCGGGCACGCTGCAGGGTGGCTGCCACCGCAGGAGCGGAGGTGAAGCTGACGGCGTCCACTTGGCGCTGGGCGATCTGGGCGAGCAGTTGGTCGAATTCGCGGCTCGGCTTCGACGTCCATCGGTACACCCGGATCGGCACCACCTCGGCGCCTGCGGCGCGCAGCTCGTCGGCGAATTCCGGAAACGGATCCCAGTCCTGGCTGGCGCCGTGCAGCTGCAACGCGATGCGCCGCCCATGCACGCCGGCCTCGAGCAGGTAATGCAGTACCTCGCGGGATGATTCGGACTCCGGGCTCCATTCCTCGTGCAATCCGACGGCGCGCAGCGCGCCCGTCGCCTTGGGTCCGCGTGAGACGATCCGGGCGCTGCGCAGGGCGTCGATCAACGGGTTCACCAACCCCCACCCGTCGGCGGCCGCAATCCAGCCCCGAAAGCCGATACCGGTTGTCACGACCAGAATGTCCGGTCGGCGGGCGATCAGCGCTTCGGTGTGGCGGTGCAGTTCGTCGTCGTCGGGCAGGGCGACTTTGGTGATCGCCGGGGCGCCGCACACCGTGGCTCCGTGCCGGCGCAGCAGCGCAGAGAGCTCGTCGGCGCGGTGCGCGGAGGTGACCGCCACCCGGTAGCCGGCAAGGGGTGGCGAGTCGGGTTGACCCATATGAAGTGTGTAAGCCCGGCAGATTGCCGCTGCGTTACCTGGCAATTTCCGACGAGTTGCCCGGTGGTCACACCCGGGCGGCGTCGCTCACACGCGGGCGTGTGTCGGTTCGAGCTCTCCACCCGGCACGCGCGGCGCCGAAACGGGCGGGCGCACATACATTGCCCACGTCAGCACCGACGCCACGACGTAGAACACCAGGAAGACCCAGAACGCAGCTGTCTCTTCGCCGGTGCTCGCATACGACTGGCGCAGCGCAAGATTGATCGCCACGCCGCCGAACGCGCCCACCGCGCCGGCGAAGCCGATCAGGGCACCCGACATGTCCCGCGCCCAGTGGCGGCGCTCGGCCTCGCTGCCGTCCAACGTACGACTGCGGGCCTCGAAGATCGACGGGATCATCTTGAACACCGACCCGTTGCCGATGCCGGACAGGATGAACAGGGCGATAAAGCCGACGACGTACCCAACCAGCGCAGCGGTGCTCGTCGCGTAGCCGGTGTGCTCGTCGTACGTGCTGATTGCGACCAGCAGCCCGGAGGCCAGGATCATGCCGCCGAAGACTGCCAGCGTGATGCGGCCGCCGCCGATCCGGTCCGCCATCCGGCCGCCGTAGATGCGGGACAGCGACCCCAGCAGCGGCCCCAGGAACGCGATCTGCGCGACATGCAGTGAGGCCTGGGCGGCGGTCTGGCCGGTGGTCAGGAAGTTGATGTAGAGCACACGGCCGAAGGCAAAGGAGAACCCGATGAACGAGCCGAATGTGCCGATGTAGAGAAGCGAGATCACCCAGGTGTGGGGCTCGCGCAGAATCGAACCGATGTGGCCCACCTCGATGCGGTGATCGAGGTTGTCCATGAACAGCGCCGCCGCGATGCCGACGATCGCCAGCAACACCAGGTAGAACGCGCACACCCAGTAGGGCTGCCGGTTGCCGGCGATCGAGAGCACCAGCAGCCCGACCGCCTGCACGACGGCCACACCGAGGTTGCCGCCGCCTGCGTTGACCGCCAGCGCCCAGCCCTTGAGTCGCTGCGGGTAGAAGGCGTTCACGTTGGCCAGCGAGGCGGAGTAATTGCCGCCACCCAAGCCGGTGGCGGCCGCGCACAGCACATACGGCCACAGCGGCAGGCCCGGATTCGCAAGCAGCAGGATCGTTCCAACCGTAGGGATCAGCAGCACCAGCGCCGAAAACGTCGTCCAATTGCGGCCGCCGAATTTCGCGATACCCATCGTGTACGGGATACGCACACATCCGCCGACGAAGGTCGCCACCGCTGCCAGCAGGAATTTGTCACCCGGCGAGAAACCGTAGACCTCTTGGGGCATGAACAGCACCATCACCGACCACAGCGACCAGATCGAGAACGCGACGTGGTCGCCGGCCACCGTGCAAATCAGATTGCGACGCGCGACGGCCTTGTTACCGGCTTCCCAGGCCGCGGTGTCCTCGGGATTCCAGTCGGCGATGTGATGCGAGCGAGCCATGCAGTCCTAACCTTTCGGGTCCCAGATGCGTCGTTGCATTAACAGGGGTGCCGGCACGACCGAATCGGTGCGTGCACGGCACCCCTGCCGCCGGAGTCCGCCGCCACACGAAGTCTCCGGCATCCGCCAAGCCGCAAGCGAATTAGCCCGCGCCTATCTCGGTGCAGGCACCCCACATTGGGGCTTGTAACGATGTATTCGGCAATCTCACCTCAGGACCCAAACCCGGTCAAGCCAGATCGGGCGATAGCGCCTGAAAGTTGTGTCCCAGTTAGCTGAAAGGACGCTGGCAGACTACTGAGTTGCGCAACGTCGTTGCACCACAGTATGCTTCGCGGCCGCTTTTGACTTGCTAGCTCAGTTGGTCCTGGTCCCAACGCATTGCGTTCGTCATGTTTGGGCAAATGCGGCAGCCGGCGACACCACGTCGGATGCCGCGGCGGGTGTCCGCATCGGCCGGCGAACGTAGCGCGCCCAGGTCAGGATCGACGCACCGACGTAGAACGACACGAAGACCCAGAACGCTGCCGTCGCCGAGCCGTTGCTCAAATAGGACTGGCGCAGCGCCAGATTGATGCCGACGCCGCCGAGGGCGCCGATGGCACCGGCGAGCCCGATCAATGCTCCGGACATGGCCCGTGACCAATGCTGGCGCTCGGCTTCGGTGGCGTTCAACGATCGGCTGCGCGCGTCGAAAATCGACGGAATCATCTTGTATACCGAGCCATTTCCTATGCCGGACAACACGAACAGCGCGACGAAACCGACGACATACCCGACCATGGTGGCACCCGTCGCGGGGCCGCGGGTGTTGTCGTCGAGCGTGCTGGCGCCGATCAGCAGCCCGGCGGCCAAAATCATTCCGGTGAACGTAACCAGCGTGATGCGCCCGCCGCCGACGCGGTCGGCAAGCTTTCCGCCGTATACCCGCGACACCGATCCCAGCAGCGGCCCGATGAAGGCGATCTGGGCGGCGTGGAGCGCGGCCTGTGCGGCGCTCTGGCCGCCGGCGGCGAAGTTGATCTGCAGGATCTGGCCGAATGCGAACGAGAAACCGATGAACGACCCAAACGTGCCGACGTACAACAACGCGATGATCCAGGTGTCGCGCATGGACAGAATGGACCGCATTGCGGTGACGTCGATCTTGTGGTGGTCCAAGTTGTCCATGAACAACGCCGCACCCACTCCGGCGACCGCCAGAAAGATCAGATAGAACGCGCATACCCAGTAGGGCTGCCGGTTGCCGGCGGTGGCGATGACCAGCAGCCCGACCAACTGGATCGTCGGCACCCCGATGTTGCCGCCACCGGCGTTGAGGCCCAGCGCCCAACCCTTGAGCCGCTGCGGGTAGAACGCGTTGATGTTGGTCATCGACGACGCGAAGTTGCCGCCCCCGAAGCCTGTCAACGCCGCGCACACCAGGTACGGCCACAGCGGCAGACCGGGGTGGGCCAGCAGCCACATGGTGCTGACCGTCGGGATCAGCAGCACGAACGCCGAGAACATCGTCCAGTTCCGGCCGCCGAACGTCGCGGTGGCCAGGGTGTAGGGAATGCGCAGGAAGGCACCGACCAGGGTGGCGGTGGCGGCCAACAGGAACTTGTCGCCGGCCGAAAAGCCGTACACGGCCTGCGGCATGAACAACACCAGCACCGACCAGATGGACCAGATCGAGAAGCCGACATGCTCGGCCACCACCGACCAGATCAGGTTGCGGCGGGCGATGTTCTTGTTACCGGCCTCCCAGGCCACAACGTCCTCGGGATCCCAGTCGGTGATCAAATGTGTACGTGGCATGCGGCCACGCTAGGAATTCTTTGTTGCCCGAAAGCTGTCCGGCGTGTCCCTGATGTGAACTTCCGATCACCGGCTGTGTGACGCGGTGTGATTCGTCCGGCGCGCGTGGCGCGTATCACATTTGGTTCGGAGGCCGGGTCACCTAGCGAAACCCGTTGCGTAGGAGCGGAATACCGGTGACTACCAGACGTCGCCGTCACGCCAATCGCACATCAGCTCCGCGGAGGTGTCCAGGCTGATGCCGACGGGGAATACGAACACCGACCCGTCGTCGTCGGGAGTGCGGGTCGGTCCGGTGGGCGCCAGCACCGAGAGCGGTCCGTTCCACGGCAGCCACCCGCGCACGGTGTAGAGCCGTCGCCCCCGGTCCGAGGAGCTCAGCGCTCCCAGCGGGTAGCCGCCGCGGATCACTTGCTCGCACGCATCGAGGATGGCGATCGCCAGGCCTTGGCCGCGCCACTCTTCGGCCACCGCGACCGCTTCGATGTAGCCGCAGCGCAACGATGTGCCGCGGTAGATGATCCGGCGTTGTATCACCGCGCCGTGGGCGATGATCGCGCCGTGATGCCAAATGAGGGCGTGCATCCCGCCCAATGCGTGGTCCCAGTCGGTGTCGCTGAATTCACCGGCGAACGCCGCGGTGACCATGTCGTGGGCGCTGTGGCGGGTCTCGGCGTCGAGATCCGCGGTGTGAACCAGGCGGGCGGTGTGGACCTGGGTGCGCACACCTACGGTCTACCAGGCCGAGGGGCCCGCCGTCACGGAGCCGGAAACCGCCGCCAGCGGCGACCTGTGCCGGCACCAGTGCAGCCGGACGTATTGGCCGGGGCGCACCTGGGCCAGCTTGTCGACGTCGTCGTCGGCGACGACGCCGACTACCGGATAGCCGCCCGTCACCGGGTGATCCGGGCCCAGTATCACGGGTAAACCGTTGGGCGGCACCTGGATTGCGCCGCGGGTGGCTCCTTCACTGGGTAGCTGACGATCCGGCCAGCGGTATTGCAGCGGCCGTCCCTCCAGACGCATCCCCACCCGGTCGCTGCGGTCGGAGACCATCCAGATGGTGTGCACCAGCGCGTCGGGATCGGCCAGCCAGTCGTCGCGCGGGCCGGGCACCACCATCAGTTCCACGAGGTGCTCGTCGATCCCGGCGACCGGCGCCTGGTCGAGTTCGGGGTAGTCGTCGGTGTGCTCGCCGACCGGCAGCACGTCACCGGGCTGCAGCGGCAGCGGCCCGATCGCCGACATCACGTCGTAGCTGCGCGAGCCGAGCACCGGTGTCACGTCGATGCCGCCGCGGACGCTCAGATAGCTGCGCAGGCCGGAGTACGGCGTGCCCAGCGAGATCACGTCGCCGTCGCGGACGTGGTGAATGCTGTTGTTGCCGAAGGCAATTCCGTTGACCGTCGGGTCGGTGTCGGCGCCGGTGACCGCGATGTCGACGTCGCCGCCGCGGACCCGGGCCGAAAAACCGCCGAAGGTCACCTCGATGGTGGCGCGGTCGTCGGGGTTGGCCACCAGTCGGTTGGCCAGGGTGTGCGAACGGCGGTCGGCGGCCCCCGACCGGGTGACGCCGAGGTGGGCGAGTCCGACCCGTCCGAGGTCCTGGACCAGTGCCAGCGGTCCGGTGCGCAGGATTTCCAAAGTGGTCACCGGTGATCTCCTTACGCGGCTCGGAACTGGACCCACATGCCCGGCGTCAGCAGCGCCGGGTTGGGACGGTCGATATCCCACAGGACCGCGTCGGTGTGGCCGATCAGCTGCCACCCGCCGGGGGACCGACGCGGATAGATGCCGCTGAACTCACCGGCCAGGGCCACCGCGCCGGCCGGCACTGAGGGCCGCGGCTCCGATCGCCGTGGTACCGCCAGCCGCTCGTCGCCGCCCACCAGGTACGCGAAACCCGGTGCGAAACCGGCGAATCCGACCCGCCATGGCGTCGAAGTGTGCGCGTTGATGACTTGAGCGGTGCTCAGCCCGGTGCGCTCGGCGACCTCGGCGAGGTCGGCGCCGTCGTAGACGACGTCGATCACCACTTCGACGCTTCCGTGCGGCGGCGCGGTCTCGACGGTGTCGGTATCCACCCGCAACCCGCGCAGGCGATGACGGACGACGCCCTGGTAGCGCGGGCTGTCGAGCTTAACCAGCACGGTGCGGGAAGCCGGGACGATGTCGAGGACGCCGGGCAGCGCCGCCTCGCGCAGCGCAGCGGTGGCCGCCAGCACCTCGGCGGTGCTGTCGAACTGCAGCAGCAGCGCCCGATCGCCGTAGTCGAGGACGGTGTTGGCCACCGTCAGATCCAGTGCCACGCTCATTACTCGACAGTAACTCCGGGTTTGCGAGGCGGCGAGAATTTTTCGAGCACTGCCAGAGCAGCCTTAGCAAATGCTTAGACGCCAAGGGCTTTCGTGATCAGCGGCGGCAATTGGTCGGCCACCACCGGGTAGCTCAGCGGGGAGGCAAAGGCGATTGCGCCGGCTTGATCCTTGGTGGTGAAAACGCTGTGGCTCTGCCGGGCGGCCACCTCGGGGACGGTCAGCAGCGCCTGCTGATCCTGCTCGCCGTCGGTGGTCCAGATCAGCACGTCGGCCGCGGCGAGCACGCCCTGCATCTTGTCGCGAGGAATGAACGCGCGCTGCGAATCGACGGCGAATGAAGCGATGCTGTCGCTGACCACCAGACCCATCTGGGTCAAGAACTCCGTACGCCAACCCGTAGTCGCCACGGCATTGTCTTGGTAGAGCCGACCCTGCAGCAGCAGTACCTTCTTGCCCTTGAATTGCGGGTTCTGCTGGGCGAGCGACGTGAACTTCTGGTCGACGCCGTCGATCAGTGACTTCATCTGGTCGGCTTGGAAGACCGCTTGGCCGATGGCGGTGGCTTGCTGCTTCCACGGTTCGAAGAACGCCTCGCCGTCGGCCTGTGCGATCGTGGGCGCGACTGCGGCGAGCTTTTGGTAGGTGTCGGCGTCGACGCCGGCGTTGGTCGCCACGATCAGATCCGGTTTCAGTCTGGCGATCTGGTCGACCGGAATTCCGTTATCCAGGTTCAGCACAACGGGTTTGGCGTCGCCCAGTTTCGGTTGGGCCCAGGGCCACACCGCGAACGGCTGGTCGCCGAACCAGTTGGTCACCGCGATCGGCACGACCCCGACCGCCAGCAAGTCGTCCTGTCCGGTGTAGCCGGCGCTGACCACCCGCTTGGGTGGCGCCGGGATGGTTGTCTCGCCGAACACATGCGGGATCGTCACGGGCCCAGCGCCATCGGTCCTTGGCGCCGGTTTGTGCGACGAGCACGCGGCCGCGGCGGTCAGCAGCCCGGCCGCGCCGGCAACGCCCAGGAATTCGCGCCGACCCAGAACCCGGTCAGTCGCGCGCATGCAGCGATTCTCTCCTATACAGCGACGCGGCGGGCCACTTAACGCGTCGGCCATGGGCTGTAGTCGGCGATCAACTGCTCCTGTGGCGGCCGCTGGTCTTCCGGCACATGCTGCAGGTTGATCCGGATCCGATACCAGATGGAACTCGGCCCGCGCATCCCGTCGACCAGCACGTCGGCCGGCTGCAGCCGATCGGCGGCGGCGGGGTAGCGGTCCCGCCAGGTGTCCAACGCGGCCATCGCCTCGTCCTTGGTCTTGGTGCGGGCGATCTCGATGAGCGGCATCGGGGACTGGCGGCGGCCCGGTCCCGCTCGTTTGCGGGCGCCTTTCGGCGCTTTCTCGGCGGGGCCGAGTTCTTCGGCCAGCACCAGCAGCCGTTCCAGGCCGGCCGTTTCGGAGTCCATGCCCGCCCACGGGTCGCCGACGTCGGCGAAGCGGGCTGGCACGCTGGCCATCGTGAACGCGGCCGGATCGCAGCCGGCGACCTCGTCCCAGTGCAGCGGCGTGGACACCCGCGCGTCCGGCGTGGCCCGCACCGAATACGCCGACGCGACCGTGCGGTCCTTGGCGTTTTGGTTGAAGTCGACGAACACCCCCTGGCGTTCCTCCTTCCACCACCGGGCGGTGGCCAGCTCCGGCGCGCGTCGCTCGACCTCGCGGGCCACCGTCTGGGCGGCCAGCCGCACCTGCCGAAACGTCCAGTCCGGCGCGATGCGCGCATAGATATGGAAGCCCCGCGACCCCGACGTCTTGGGCCACGGCGTCAACCCGTAGTCCTCGAGGACCTCACGAGCGACGGCGGCCACGTCGACGATCTGGGGCCACTCGACGCCGGGCATCGGGTCCAGGTCGACCCGCAACTCGTCGGGGTGGTCGAGGTCTTGCGCGAGCACCGGGTGTGGGTTGAGGTCGACGCAGCCGAGGTTGACCGCCCACGCCAGCCCGGCGGGATCGTGAATGACGGCCTCGGCGGCCGAGGTGCCCGACGCGTAGCGCAGTTCGGCGACGTCGACCCAGTCCGGCCGCTTGGCGGGCGCGCGCTTCTGGAAGATCGCTTCCTGGTCGATGCCTTTGACGAAACGCTTCAGGATCATTGGTCGGCCTGCCACACCTCGTAGCGCCCCGTCGGCGACGGCCAGGTAGTAGTGGATCAGGTCCAGCTTGGTGTGGCCGGCAGCCGGGAAAATCACCTTGTCCGGATGGGTGATCCGGACCCGGCGCCCACCGATTTCCAGGGTCACCGGGCCGGTCATGGGTTCATGGTAATTTTCCCGGTCGGACTGCGACGTGGGTCACATATGGTGGGGTCATGCCTAGTTTGCTTGACCCGTTCGGGGCCGTGGCCAAAGTCCAGCAGTATGCGTCCCGCGGCCTGGCCGAACTGCACTACGTGCGCAAGATCTTCGAAGCGGGCGGGTTCCCGATCGAGGCGCCGCAGAACGTGGCGGCGATGGTGAACGACATCCGCAAGTGGGGCGAGATCGGCATGCTGCCCGCCCTGCACGCGCGGCGCACTCCCGACAAGGTGGCGATCATCGACGACGACGGCGAGTTGACCTGGAAGGAACTCGACGACGCCGCCAACGCCGTCGCCCACGGTCTGCTGGACAAGGGCGTCAAAGGCGGCGACGGGGTTGCGCTTCTGGCGCGCAACAGCCGCTGGTTCGCCATCGCGGAGTACGGGTGCGCCCGGGTCGGTGCCCGCATCATCTTGCTGAACAGCTCGTTCTCCGGCCCGCAGATCAAGGAGGTGTCGGAGCGCGAAGACGCCAAACTGATCATCTACGACGACGAGTACACCGAAGACGTCCGCAAGGCCGAACCGCCGTTGGGCAAGCTGCGGGCCCTGGGGACCAATCCCGACTCGGACAAGGATTCGGGCAGCACCGATGAGACGCTCGCGGAACTGATCGAACGCAGCAGCGGCACGCCGGCACCCAAGGCAAGCAAGCACTCCTCGATCATCATTTTGACCAGCGGCACCACCGGCACGCCGAAGGGTGCGAACCGCAGCACCCCGCCAACCCTGGCCCCGATCGGCGGCATCCTGTCGCATGTCCCGTTCAAGGCCGGCGAGGTGACGGCGCTGCCGGCGCCGATGTTTCACGCGCTGGGCTTCCTGCACGCCACCATCGGGGCTTTCCTGGGCTCGACGCTGGTGTTGCACCGCAAGTTCAAGCCGCCGCAGGTGCTCGAAGACATCGAAAAGTACAAAGTGACGGCGGTTGTGGTCGTGCCGGTGATGTTGGCGCGGATGCTTGATGCGCTGGAAAAGATGGACTCCAAGCCCGACCTGTCGAGCTTGCGGATCATCTTCGCGTCCGGCTCCGCGCTGAACGCCGACGTGGCCGAACGCGCGCTCAAGGACTTCGGGCCGGTGGTCTACAACATGTACGGCTCGACGGAGATCGCGTTCGCCACGATCGCGGAACCCAAACATTTGCAATACAATTCGTCGACGGCCGGACCTGTTGTCAAGGGGGTGCGGGTCAAGATCTTCGACGAAAACGGCAAAGAGTTGCCCCAGGGTGAGGTCGGCTGGATCTTCGTCGGCACCAGCTTTCCGTTCGAGGGCTACACCGGCGGCGGGGGCAAGCAGATCATCGACGGAATGTTGTCGTCAGGCGACGTCGGCTATTTCGACGAGAAGGGCCTGCTCTACATCAGCGGCCGCGACGACGAGATGATCGTCTCGGGCGGCGAGAACGTCTTCCCCGCCGAAGTCGAGGACTGCATCACCGGCCACCCGGATGTGGTGGAAGCCACGGCGATTGGCGTCGAGGACAAGGAGTGGGGCCACCGGTTGCGCGCGTTCGTCGTCAAGAAGGAAGGCGCCGACATCGACGAGGACACCGTCAAGAAGTACGTGAGAGATCAGTTGGCGCGCTACAAGGTGCCGCGCGAAGTGATCTTCCTCGACGAGCTACCGCGCAATCCGACCGGCAAGATCCTCAAACGCGAACTGCGCGAGATGGACGTCTAGGTTTTTCGGCGGGCGCGTGTCGCGGCGCGTTCAGATTGCGTCCAGGGCTGTAGTTTTCGACAAATCACGACCCTGAGCGCAATTTCGACGCGAAAAGCTTACGGGTCGCGCGGGAGGCCCAACAGCCGCTCGGCGATGATGTTGAGCTGTACCTCCGACGTGCCGCCGTAGATCGTGGTGGCGCGGCTGGCCAACAGATACTCCGCCCACTTGCCCGGCAGCTGCTCGGGGTCACCGATGGCGGCGTCGGTGCCGAACGTGGACACCGCGAATTCGGCGTAGCCCTGGCCGGTGCGCATCGACAGCAGTTTGGAGATCGCCGCCGACGGCATCGCGTCGCCGCCGGCCAGCGTCAGCAGCGTCGAGCGCATGTTGAGCACCTTGGCGGCATGCCCCTCGGCGATCAACTGCCCGGCCCGGTAGTGGGCCGCCTGGTCGAATTGGCCGTCGCGAATGAACTCGACGAAGCCGTCGAGGTTGGCCAAGAACGGTGCCTCGCTGCTGCCGATCGAAACCCGTTCGGCGGTAAGCGTATTGCGGCTGACCTCCCAGCCGCGGTTCACCTCGCCGAGCACCAGCTCGTCGGGCACGAACACGTCGTCGATGAAGACGGTGTTGAACATCGCGCCGCCGGTGAGCTCGCGCAGCGGTTTGACTTCGACGCCTTCGCTGTTCATGTCGAGCAGGAAGTAGGTGATGCCGTTGTGTTTCGGTGCCGACGGGTCCGTCCTGGCCAGCAGCGCGCCCCACTGCGAGAACTGCGCGGCGGTGGTCCAGATCTTCTGCCCGGTAATGCGCCAGCCGCCGTCGGCCCTGGTGGCCTTGGTGCTCAACCCCGCCAGATCAGATCCGGCGCCCGGCTCGGAAAACAGCTGGCACCAGATCATTTCGCCACGGAACGTCGGCGGCAGGAACCGCTGCTTCTGCTCCTCGGTGCCGAACGCCACGATCGACGGGACGATCCACGACGCGATGCCGATCTGCGGGCGCTTGACCCGCCCGGTCTCGAACTCCTGGGCGATGATGATCTGCTCGACCGGACTGGCGGCGCGTCCCCACGGCTTCGGCAGATACGGCAACACCCAGCCGCCCTCGGCGATCGCGACGGTGCGCTCGTCGCGGGGCATCGCCTTGAGCGCGGCCACCTCGCCGCGGATCTGCTCACGCAATTTCTCGGTGTCCGGATCCAAGTCGATGTTCAGCGCGCGCATCCCGGTGCTCGTCGCGGTGTCGACCACCCGCTGCGGGTAATCGGTGCGACGGCCAAAGGATGCGGCCAGGATCAGCGCGCGCCGGTAGTACACGTTGGTGTCGTGCTCCCAAGTGAACCCGATCCCGCCGTGCACCTGGATGCAGTCCTGGGTACAGCGCTGAGCAGCTGCCGGCGCTAACGTTGCCGCCACCGCTGCCGCGAATTCGACTGCGGGACTGGCCTCGTCGATCGCACGGGCCGCGTCCCACACCGCCGCGGTGGCCCGCTCGGTGTCGGCGACCATCTCGGCGCACTTGTGCTTGACGGCCTGGAACTGGCCGATCGGCCTGCCGAACTGCTCGCGGATCTTGGCGTATTCCGACGCCGTGTCGGTGGCCCACCGCGCGACGCCGACGGCCTCGGCGGACAGCAGCGTGGATATCAGGGCGTGGGCGGTGGTCATCGACAGGTTGCTCAGCACCGCGTCGTCGCCGACCTCGACGGCGTTGGCGCGCACATGGGCGATCGGCCGCAGTGGGTCGACGCTTTTGACCGGTTCAATCTCGAGTTGGTCGGCGCGCAGCACGACCCAGTCCTCGCCGCTGTCGATGGCCACCGGCAACACCAGCACCGACGCCTGCGCGGCCGCCGGCACCGCCCGGACCTCGCCGCGGATCACCAAGCCGTCACCGTGCCGGGTGGCGGTCAGGCCGGGGCCCAGCGCGTAGGCGGCGATGGCCGCGCCCGACGCCAGGTCGTTCAGCACCTTGGTGTCCGGGTCGTGCGCCGAGATCAGCGCGCTGGCAATCGCCGACGGCACGAACGGGCCCGGCACCGCACCGTAGCCGAATTCGGCGAGCACCACCGCCAATTCGAGGATGCCAAAGCCTTGTCCCCCAACGGATTCCGCCAAATGCACGCCCTGCAAACCCTGTTCGGCCGCGCTCTGCCAATACGGCGGGGGATTGTCGATCGGCGTTTCCAGCGCCGCGTGCAAAACCTCCGACGGCGCTACCCGCGCCACCAGGGACCGCACCGAATCGGCCAAGTCTTGATGCTCAGGAGTTATCGCGATCGGCATCGCCTTGCCCTGCCTTTCGTAGGGGCCACGTCCACCCTCAATCTAATAACCGGTCGGTTGGTTGACTACATGGGCCAGCTGCTGCCCGTCGCGCAGGCGACGGCAGTTGGCGACGGCCTCGATCAGATAGCGCCGCATCGTGTCGGCGGTGTACCAACTGACATGCGGGGTCAGCACCACGTTGTCCAGGCTCAGCAGCGGGTTGTCCGGCGGCACCGGCTCGACGGCGAACACATCCAGTCCGGCTGCCGCCAGCGGCCCGGTGCGCAGCGCGTCCACCAAGGCTGCCTCGTCGACGATCTCGCCGCGCGACGTGTTGACCAATACCGCGCCGGGCTTCATGGTGGCCAGCTCGTCGCGGCCGAGCAGGCGTCGCGTCGACGGCGTCAACGGCAAGTGCAGCGAGACGATGTCGCTGGCGGTCAGCAGGTCCGGCAGCGCGCGCCAGCCCGGCAAGCCGTCGTCGCGGGTGCTGGTGTGCAGCACCGTCGCGCCCATCGCGGCGACGATTTGGCCGACGTGTTTGGCGATGTTGCCGTAGCCGACCATCCCGACTGTGCAGCCGCCGATGTCGCGCACGGTTTCGCCCAGTTGCGGGTCGGACGGCCAGCCGCGGCCCTCACGGGTGAGCCGGTCGAGCACCGGCAGCCGGCGCAGCGCGGCCAGCATCAGCAGCACCGCGCCCTCGGCCACCGACGGCGCGTTGGCGCCGGGCATGTTGGCCACCGCGATGCCCTGCTCGGTGGCGGCCTGCACGTCGATGGTGTTGACCCCGGCGCCGAGTTTGTGCACCAGCCGCAGCTTCGGGGCGCGCTGCAAGTCGTCCCCGGACAGCGGCCGCAGCACGTGCCAGATCACGTCGGCGTCGGGCAGCTCGCGGTAGAACGCGCTGTCGTCGTCGCCGGCGCACCACCGGACGTCGAGCCAGTCCGTTTCGGGCGCAACGAAATCCAGCACCTTCTGTCCGGGGACAAAGTGGGCGAGGACTCTCAGCGCCACCTTTTGGCAATCCACTTGGCGATTGTGTCAGCCTGCTCGCTGCGCGCTCCGGGGGTGGTGAAGTAGTGGTCGGTGTTGATGGTGCACATCGACTTGTCGGTGCTGGCCAGTGCGTCGTAGATGCGCTGGGCGTCCGAGGGAAAGACCCCGGTGTCGGCGTCGGCGTTGATAACCAGCGCCGGGCAGGTGATGCGCGCCAGATGCGGCTCGGCCCGGGTCTGCGCGGTCCGCAGGCTCCACATCCCCAGCCAGTTGTGCAAGGTGCAGGCCGCCGCGATGCCGTGCGCCGACCGGTTCGCCTTGGCCGGAACCCCGGCGTAGCACATGTTGGGCTGACGTTTGGTGGGCTCGATGGCCGGGTCGACCATCCGCGGATCAGCCCAGGTCCGCATCACGGTGAACGGCCGATCGGAAAACCCCGCTGCCCGTACACGTTTCAGCTCCTTTTCGGCCCAGTCGGTGATCGCGTGGTTACGGGCGATCTGGGCCGAGCGGTAGCGCGCGACGAACTCCTCGGAAAACGGTGGACCGTTGCTTTCGTTGAACAGATCAAGATCCGGATCGGTGGCGATGGGGTCGTTCTCGTCGATGACGGCGGCGTCCATCCATGCCGTCAGCACGTCGGGACGACCGGGGTGGGCGGCGCTGGCGACGTAGCCGTCGGCGGGCAGCAACTCGGTCAACCCGCTGGCGGGCCGCATGCCGGGCAGCGGGTTTACGTTCGGCTCGACCGCTTGTGACTGGTAGGCCGCCATCAGGGAACCGCCTCCGGAGTTGCCGAGCAGCACAATGGTTTCCACGTTCTGGACCTCGCGCAGCCAGCGCACCCCGACGCCGATGTCAACCAGGGCGTGGTCGAGCAAGAAGCTGCTTTCGAAGCCGCGGAACCTTGTGTTCCAGCCGAGGAACCCGATGCCGCGGGTGGCCATGTAGTCCGCGAGATAGTGCTCGGAGAAGTCGATCTGGTAGTGGGTTGCGATCATCGCGACCTTCGGCTTGCGCCCGACGCCGCGGTGATACAGCCCCTGACAGGGGTTTCCGCCCGCCCCGGCACGACGCGCGGTGGGTGAGGGCAGTCCGATGAACTCGCGAATGACTCCAGGGGTGGCCATCTCAGCGGACCTCCTTGTAGTAGATGGCGCGGTAGAAGATGTTGGCCAGCGTGTTGATGCAAGCCTCGTCGTCTGGGTCACCGGCCAAATACGAACGAGCGCCGCTGAGCTGCAGGTAGCAGAACTGGTTGAACATCGCCACGATCGCCACCGCGATCAACTCCGGGTCGTCGTCGGCGCAGTACCCGTCGGCCTGTGCGCGTCGCACCGTTTCGGTGATGAAAGAGACCGGGACCGCGCAGATCTCGGCCCAGTACTGGGCGAAGTCGTCGCTGACCATCGCCAGCTGTGACACGCTGATCATCTCCGCGAGCCGGTTGCGATACGTGTGCCAGTGTGCTGCCGCCACCTCGTGTGCCCGCTCGCGATTAGAAAGGCCATGCTGGACAACGGTTTTCGCACGCTGATTGGCTTCGTCGCGAAATCGCAGCGCCCACTCGCGGATCATCGCCTCTTTGGAGTCGTAGTAGTTGTATAACGACGCCGTCGAGCGTCCTGCTTCGGTGGCGATGTCGGCGATGGTGGCGGCCAGAATCCCTTTGCGCGCGATGACGGCCCTGGCGGCGGCGTCGATGGCGGCCTGGGTTCGGCGGCCACGATGCGTGGGCAAGTCGGCGCGCTGGCCGGGCTGCTCGGACACGGTGTACACCGGTGGCGCCTCCTTCGCTGCGACCCATGCGACCCTTGGAAGAGAGCTGAATCTGATGTTAGATTCAGATCCAGATCTTCGTGCACGGATCAGCGATACGCGCGCCGACCGACGGGAGCCCGGCAGATGATCAAGCCGCACAACCCCAACCCCGAATTCGAACTCGGTGGGATCAACCATGTCGCGCTGGTGTGTTCGGACATGGCCCGCACCGTCGACTTCTACAGCAACATCCTCGGCATGCCGCTGGTCAAGTCGCTGGACCTGCCAGGCGGTCAGGGTCAGCACTTCTTCTTCGACGCCGGCAACGGCGACTGCGTTGCGTTCTTCTGGTTCGCCGATGCCCCCGACCGCGTGCCGGGTGTGTCGTCTCCGGCTGCGATTCCCGGGATCGGGGACATCACCAGCGCGGTCAGCACGATGAACCACCTGGCCTTCCATGTTCCCGCCGAGAAGTTCGACGACTACCGAAAGCGGCTCAAAGAAAAGGGTGTACGGGTCGGTCCGGTGCTCAACCACGACGAGAGCGAGATGCAGGTCTCGGCGACGCTGCACCCCGGCGTCTACGTGCGATCCTTCTACTTCCAGGACCCGGACGGCATCACACTCGAGTTTGCTTGCTGGACAAAGGAATTCAGCGGCAGCGACGCCAAGGCCGTGCCGAAGACGGCGGCCGACCGCCGGGTGCCGGTGGGTAACTAATCGCGGTAAAGCGCCGGGTCGGCCAATCCGTCGAGCAGCGAAGCCAGGTGGTCGACGAGCTGCTCGGAATCCAACCGCACCTCGCCGGCCAGCCAGGCGCTCAGTGTTTGCCCGACGCCGCCAACCACGAAATGCGCGGTGGCGGTGATCCGGTCGTTGCGCTGCATCCTCAGCACCGCGCCCGCGTGCTGGCCGGACAGCATTGCGAACAGGGCGCTGGACTCCTCGCGTTTGCGCACCAAGACCGCGTTGGCCGGCTGCGAACTGAACAGCAAACGCCCCACCCGCGGATCGCCGTCGATGGTGCGCACGATGTTGGCCATGCCGGCGCGGGTCTGCTCCTCGGGAGGTGCGGCGGCCACCGCGGCCTGGGTGGTGGCGGCCAGGTCGGCGATCACCCAGTCGAACACCGCGCCGACGAACTCGTCCTTGTTGGCGAAGCTCTCGTAGAAGTAGCGAGCGGCCACCCCGGCGCGACGGCACACACCCCGTACGGTCAGCTCGGCAGGGTCCTGCTGATCGGTGCCCAGCAAATCCAAACCGGCGGCAAGTAAGCGACTGCGACGCGCGGCCAGTCGCTCGGCCGGATCGATGCCCCGATAGGGCCGCACGCTCGTCGTCTCCGCCGGGGCCATGGCCACCATCTTGACATCGAAGTCAACCGGGCGGCAATATCAGGAAACAGGCGTTCTCACAATTAGCGGGCAGGTGTGGCGATGACGATCAGCGAACCCATCGGGCAGGTCGAGCGTGCGGTGAGCGATCCGCCCGACCAGCGGTTGGCCCGGCGCAACCGCCGCCGTCTGCGGGCGGCGGGCATGGACGACGGCCTGATGGGCGTGGCGCTGCTGGCCGGCCCCGCCAACGTGATCATGCAACTGGCCCGTCCCGGCGTCGGCTATGGCGTGCTGGAAAGCCGGGTGGAAAGCGGCCGCGTCGACCTGCATCCGATCAAGCGGGCGCGCACCACGTTCACCTACCTGGCGGTGGCCAGCGCGGGCAGCGACGAGCAGAAGGCGGCGTTTCGCCGGGCGGTGAACCGTGCGCACGCGCAGGTGTATTCGACGGACGAAAGCCCGGTGGCCTACAACGCATTCGACCCGGAGTTGCAGCGCTGGGTCGGCGCCTGCCTGTACAAGGGCGGGGTCGACATCTACCGCATCTTCGTCGGCGAAATGGACGACGACGAGGCCGAGCGGCACTATCGCGAGGGGATGGCGCTGGGCACCACTCTGCAGGTTCCGCCGGAGATGTGGCCGGCCGATCGCGCCGCGTTCGACCGGTACTGGCAGGAGTCGCTGGACAAGGTGCACATCGACGACGCCGTGCGCGAGTACCTCTATCCGATCGCGGTGGGCCGGATGCCCGGCGTGACACTGCCCGGGCCGGTACAGCGCTGGCTGGACAGTTTCGGCCTGCTGATCACCGCCGGCTTTCTGCCGCAACGGTTCCGCGACGAGATGCGCTTCGAGTGGGACGCCGCCAAGCAGCGTCGGTTCGACCGGTTGATGGCCGTGCTGCGGTTCGCCAACAACCTGATGCCGCGGTTCGTCCGGAAATTCCCGTTCAACGTGCTGCTGTGGGATCTGGACCGGCGGATCAAGAGGGGCCTCCCGTTGGTGTGATCACACCGTCGGCCGGATGTGGCGCACCGCGGTGAACCGGGCGAAGTCGCGATCGAGAGTTACCACTGCACAGTGATGTTCGGCGGCGATTGCGGCGAGCACCGCGTCGGGAATCAGGTCGCCGGAGGCATCGGCCTCCTCGGCGATTTCGCGGAGCAGCGTCAGGTGTCGTGGGCCGGGGTTCGCGGGGAGATGGTGTGGTTGGGCATTGGTCGCCTCGATGAAGGCGAATGCCGCGGCTAGCGGTGTCGGGATCTCAAAGATCCGGCGATTTGTCGCCAATCGAAGAAACGACGCCCACACCACGTTCGGCACGCCAAAGGGCTCGTCACCAGCGAGCAGTTGATCGAACCAGGGGCGGACAGTCGGGTGATCCGGGTGGTCACCCCGGTGAGCGGCCAGCACCACGTTGACGTCGAGAAGGAACATCCTCACCGACGCCTGTTCAGGTCGAGACCTTCGTCGAGAACTTCGGCCAAGGCGCGGTTGGAGGTCAACTCCAGGCCCGGCCGTGGGCCGGTGCCGTGGAATATCGGGACTTTCGGTCGCGGCTTGGAGTCGGGCGCCGCGGCGAGTTCGCGGCGAAGGGCATCCTCGATCACCGCCCCGAGCGATTGTCCTCGTTCGCGTGCCCGCCGCTTGGCGGCCGCCAGGAGTTCGTCAGAGATCGATACCGTGGTGCGCATGATGCCTACGGTACCGCATCAGTAGCATCACACTTCGCGGCGCTGCGATCGCTAGCTATTCCGGTTGCGCCGCACCGGGAATGGCGTTTCAGCCGGTTGCCGTAGTGTCGGTGCTATGCGTACTGAGAATGACACCTGGGACATCACGACGAGTGTCGGTTCGACCGCGTTATTCGTGGCCACCGCCCGTGCTTTGGAGGCGCAAAAGCCCGACCCACTGGCCGTCGACCCGTTCGCCGAAGTGTTCTGTCGCGCGGTGGGTGGCGACTGGGCCGGTGTGCTCGACGGCAAAGTGCCCGACCACCAATTGAAGACAGACGATTTCGGCCGGCACTTCGTCAACTTCCAGGGCGCCCGCACCAAGTATTTCGACAACTACTTCCGGCAGGCGGCCGACGCAGGCGTCCGCCAGGTGGTCATCTTGGCGGCGGGGCTGGACTCCCGCGCCTACCGGCTGCCCTGGCCCGGCGGCACGACGATCTTCGAGTTGGACCAGCCTCAGGTGCTGGAGTTCAAGCGCGAAGTGCTTGCCGAACACGGCGCCCAGCCACGTGCCGAGCGTCGTGAGGTTGCCGTCGACCTGCGGGAGGACTGGCCACAGGCGTTGCGGGACAGCGGCTTTGACCCGGCCAAGCCGTCGGCCTGGATTGCCGAAGGTCTGCTGATCTACCTTCCGGCCACCGCGCAGCATCAGTTGTTCACCGGGATCGATGCATTGGCCGCCCCCGGCAGCCGTGTGGGCCTGGAGGACGGGGCCCCGATGCCGCCGGAGGAGTTCGCCGCCGCGGTCGAGGAAGAACGTGCAGCAAGAGCCGAAGGCGATCAGCGGCTGTTCTTCCAGTTGGTCTACAACGAGCAGTGCGCACCGGCCGACCAGTGGTTCGGTGAGCGCGGCTGGAACGCCGTGCCGACGCCGCTGGGGGACTACCTACGGGAAGTCGGCCGACCGGTTCCGGAGCCGGGTACCGAGGCGGCGCCGATGATCGCCCGCAACACGTTGGTCAGCGCGGTCAAGAGCTGATCTCCCAGCTGCCCGGCACCATCGGAACGGTCGGTCCGCCACCGAACCGATCGTCGTTCAGAAATTGGTCGCCAGCAACACGGCATGGGTGGCGTGGTTGGCCGCCAGTTCGGCCAGCGTCGGCATGGTGGCCAATGCGGTTGCGTAAGCGGTTGCCGCGCTCACCTGCTGGGCGGCCGTCGCGGCGCTGTCCGCGCTGGCCTGCATCAGCCAGGCCAGGTAAGGAGCGTGGGCGGCAACGTAGGACTCCGCGCTGGAGCCCTCCCATGCGCCGGCTTGCACCGCTTCCAGCACAGCAGTGAGTTCGTCTGCGGCGGAGGCGTATTCGGTGCTCAGCGAGTCCCACGCGGCGGCGGACGCCAGCAACGGCCCCGGACCAGCTCCGCTGCTCAGCAACGTCGAGTGCACTTCGGGCGGGAACGCCATCCAGATCGGCGCAGTCATTGCACACCTCTTCCGATAACGACTCCGCACTGCGGGGCTTGTCAAAGCCGCCCCACATAGGACGTACTACGATATTCTATGACCGCAGACACGGAAATTTACCTGCAATAACTCCGTATTAGCTGTGACAAATTGCCGTTATGTCCGCGGCTGCGCAGATAGGATCCATGCGGTGGCGGGCCTGGCCCGGCGATGCTCACCGGGCTGGGGAACCCGACACCCCGGCGAACCGACTGATAGTGAGACCCGCTCAATCGAGGGCGTCAGCGTGGGGTATCGTCCCGGACGAGGCGTTATCGAAAATGGTTTTCATCAACGCGTGGTGCCGGAAGGAGGCTGTCGTGTTCCGCCAGTCTCATCGATGGGGCCGCTGGCTGCTCCAACAGGGGCGTCTCGACACTTAGCTTATGCAATGCTAACTTCAGCGAAGTTAGGTAGCACTAACAACAGGAGGAGACGGGGGCGTGGACAGCGCTGACACCGGCACGCTTGCGACGCGGCCCGCAACTGCCCGGGTTGACGACGACGTCATCAGCCGATTCGCCACCTGCTGCCGAGCGCTCGGGCTTCAGGTTTACGACCGCCGGCGCCCGGCCGACCTGGCCGCCGCCCGGTCCGGCTTCACCGCCCTGACCCGGATCGCCTATGACCAGTGCGATGCCTGGACCGGGCTGGCCGCTGCCGGTGACGTGTCGGCCCGTGTGCTGGAAGCGATTTCGCGTACCGCCCCCACCGCGGGGATATTGCAGCGCCGCGTCGAGCTGGCGCCGGGAGCGTTGGGTTTCTACTACGACACCGGTCTGTATCTGCGGTTTCGCGCCTGCGACCCCGACTCTTTCCATCTCGCCTACGCAGCGGCGCTGGCCGGGGAGGGCCGCTACGCCGACGCGCACAAGCTGGTCAGCGACATCACCGGGCGCCGGCCCAGCTGGCGCGACGCCCGCTGGGTCACGGTGGCCATCCACTACCGCGCCGAGCGCTGGTCCGACGTCGTCAAACTGCTGACCCCCGTCGTCAACGATCCTGACCTCGACGAGACGTACGCTCACGCCGCCAAGATCACGCTGGGCATCGCATTGGCCCGGCTGGGCATGTTCGCTCCCGCGTTGTCGTACCTGGAGGAACCAGACGGGCCGGTCGCCGTCGCCGCCGTCGACGGCGCGCTGGCCAAAGCGTTGGTACTGCGCGCACACGTCGACGAAGAGTCGGCAAGCGAAGTCCTGCAAGACCTTTACGCGGCTAATCCGGAAAACGAGCAGATCGAGCACGCCCTATCCGACACCAGCTTCGGGATCGTCACCACCACCGCGGCCCGGATCGACGCGCGTACCGATCCGTGGGATCCGGAGACGGAGCCGTCCGCCGAGGATTTCATCGACCCCGAATCCCGGGAACGCAAGGCGGAATTGCTCGCCGAGGCCGAACGCCAGCTTGCCGAGTTCATCGGACTGGAACAGGTCAAAAACCAGGTGGCGCGGCTGAAGAGCTCGGTGGCAATGGAATTGGTGCGCAAACAGCGCGGCCTTACGGTGGCCCAGCGCACCCACCACCTGGTGTTCGCAGGACCGCCCGGCACCGGTAAGACCACGATCGCCCGAGTCGTCGCCAAAATCTATTGCGGCCTTGGCCTTTTGAAGAAAGAGAACATCAAAGAGGTGCACCGCGCAGACCTGATCGGCCAGCACATCGGTGAGACCGAAGCCAAGACCAACGCGATCATCGACAGCGCGCTGGACGGCGTGCTGTTCCTCGACGAGGCCTACGCGCTGGTGGCCACGGGCGCCAAGAACGACTTCGGGCTGGTGGCCATCGACACCCTGCTGGCCCGGATGGAGAACGACCGCGACCGGCTGGTGGTCATCATCGCCGGGTACCGCGCCGACCTGGACAAGTTCCTCGACACCAACGAGGGTCTGCGTTCACGGTTCACCCGCAGCATCGACTTCCCGTCGTACAACCCGGGCGAACTCGTCGAGATCGCGCACAAGATGGCCGAACAACGAGACAGCGCCTTCGAGAAGGCCGCGCTCGACGACCTGGAGAAGCTGTTCGCGCACCTGGCCTCCTCGACGACTCCCGACTCCAACGGCGTCAACCGGCGCAGCCTCGACATCGCCGGTAACGGCCGGTTCGTCCGCAACATCGTGGAAAAGTCCGAGGAAGAAAGAGAATTCCGATTGGATCACTCGGAGCAGGCCGGCACCGGTGAGTTCACCGACGACGAACTGATCACGATCACTGCCGGCGACGTCGCCAATTCGGTGGAGCCGCTGCTGCGTGGCCTCGGCCTGTCGGTGCCGGCATGACGGCCCGCGAGTCCGAGGACGAACGGCGCTCGTTCTCGTCGCGCACTCCGGTCAACGACAACCCCGACAAAGTCGTCTACCGTCGCGGCTTCGTCACCCGCCACCAGGTGAGTGGCTGGCGATTTGTCATGCGCCGCATCGCATCTGGGGTTGCCCTGCACGACACTCGGATGCTCGTCGACCCGCTGCGCACCCAGACCCGTTCGGTGGTCATGGGTGTGCTGATCCTGGTCACCACCCTGGTGGGCTGCTTCGTGTTCTCGCTGATCCGGCCCAACGGGTCCCCGGCCAACAACCCGGTGCTGGCCGACCGTTCCACCGCCGCGCTGTACGTGCGGGTCGGGGATCGGCTGCACCCGGTGCTCAACCTCACCTCGGCGCGGCTGATCGCCGGCCGGCCGGTCAACCCCACCACCGTGAAAAGCAGTGCGCTGGACCAATTCCCACGCGGCAACCTGATCGGCATCCCCGGTGCGCCGGAGCGGATGGTGCAAAACACCAACAAGGACGCCAACTGGACGGTGTGCGACGCCGTCGGTGGCCCGGATGCCGGGGTCACGGTGATCGCCGGGACGCCGGACAGCAGCGGCGCCCGCGCGGCGACGCTGGCCGCCGGGCATGGTGTGCTGACCAAAAACGACGCCGGCACCTGGCTGCTGTGGGACGGCAAGCGCAGCCGGATCGACGTGGCCGACCGCGCGGTCACCGGAGCGCTGGGCTTCGGCACCGACGTACCCGCGCCGCGGACCATAGCCGCAGGCTTGTTCAACGCGATTCCCGAGGCGCCGGCGCTAAGCGCCCCGGCCATCCCCGACGCCGGAAGCCCGCCGCAGTTCCCGCTGCCGGTGGCAGCGCCGGTGGGCGCGGTCGTCGTCGCCTACGCTGCGGACAACACCCCGCTGTACTACGCGGTCTTACCCGATGGGCTGCAACCGATTTCGGCGGTGCTGGCCGCGATGTTGCGCAATGCCAACTCCTATGGCCTGGACCAGCCGCCCCGGCTCAGCGCCGACCAGGTCGCCAAGCTACCGGTGTCGCGGGTGCTGGACACCGCACGCTATCCCGATCAGCGGATCAGCCTGGTCGACGCCGCCCATGATCCGGTCACCTGCGCGCACTGGAGCAAGCCGGAGGGAGCCGCCACCAACTCGCTGACGCTGCTGTCCGGCTCGGCGCTGCCGGTGCCCGAGGCGGTGCACACCGAGGACCTGGTCAGTGCCGGCGCGGGCGGGACAGCCACGCGTGTCGCGCTGGCGCCCGGGACCGGTTACTTCGCCCAAAGCGTCGGCCAGGGCGCGGAGTCACCGGCGGCCGGTTCGCTGTTCTGGATCTCCGACACTGGTGTGCGTTACGGCATCGACACCGAAGCCGGCTCCACCGGTCACTCCAAAACCGTTGAAGCCCTTGGCCTCAACCCGCCCCCGACTCCGATTCCGTGGTCGATGCTGTCGCTGTTCGCGCCCGGACCGACGCTGTCGCGCGCCGATGCGTTGCTCGCCCACGACGGCCTGGCGCCCGACAAGCGGCCCGGTCGCACGACCTCAGCTGAGGAGACCCGATGAGCCGTCTGATCTTCGAGGCCCGCCGCCGGGTGCCGCGGCCGGCGAGCCGCAAGGGAGCCATCAACATCGAGGCGCCGCCGGAGCTGCCGCGGGCGATCCCGCCGTCGCTGCTGCGGCGCGCGCTGCCCATCGTGATCGTGATCCTGATCGTCGGGATGATCGTCGCAATGGTCGCCACGGGGATGCGGGTGATTTCTCCGCAGACCTTGTTCTTCCCGTTCGTGCTGTTGCTCGCCGCGACGGCGTTGTATCGCGGCACCGACAACAAGATGCGCACCGAGGAAGTCGACGCCGAACGGGCCGACTACTTGCGCTATCTGTCGGTGGTCCGGGACAACATCCGCGCCCAGGCCGCGGAGCAACGCGCGGCCGCCGAATGGTCGCATCCCGCCCCGGCCGAACTGGTCGCGATACCCGGTTCGCGGCGTCAGTGGGAGCGCGACCCGGCCGACGACGACTTCCTGGTGGTGCGGGCCGGGCTGCATTCGGCGCCGCTCGCCGCGGCGCTGCGCGTCAACGACACCGCCGACGAGATCGACCTGGAACCGGTGTCGCACAGCGCTTTACGCAGCCTGCTGGACACCCAGCGCACCGTGCGCGACGTGCCGGCCGGCATCGACCTGACCAAGGTTTCGCGGATCACCGTACTCGGCGACACCGATGACGTGCGGGGGGCGCTGCGCGCCTGGATCGCCCAGGCGGTGACGTGGCACGACCCGACCGTGCTCGGCGTCGCGCTTGCCACGCCCGACCTTGAGTCCCCCGACTGGTCGTGGCTGAAATGGCTTCCGCACGTTGACATTCCGGGCCAGGTCGACGGTGTCGGTCCGGCCCGCTACCTGTCGACCAATATCGACGAGCTCGCCGCGCAGCTGGGCCCGGCGCTGGCCGACCGTCCCGCATTCAACGGTGGTGCGGCCGACGCGCTGCGGCACCTGCTGGTCATCGTCGACGACCCCGACTATGACGTCAACGCGTCGACACTGGCGGCCGGATGGGCCGGGGTCACCGTCATCCACCGTTCGGCCACGCCTCCGCACCGCGAACAGTATTCGGATCCCGAACGGCCGATCCTGCGCGTGGCCAACGGCGTCGTCGACCGGTGGCAGACCGGCGGCTGGCAGCGCTACGTCGACACCGCCGACACCTTCGGCGCCGACGAGGCCGCGCATCTGGCGCGGCGGCTGTCGCGCTGGGACTCCAACCCCACCCACAGCGGGCTGCAGTCGGCGGCCACCCGCGGCGCCACTTTCACGACGCTGCTGGGGATTCCGGATGCGTCACGGCTGGACGTGCCGACGCTGTGGGCGCCGCGGCGCCGCGAGGACGAGCTGCGGGTCCCGATCGGGGTCACCGCGACCGGCGAGCCGCTGATCTTCGACCTCAAGGACGAAGCCGAGGGCGGCATGGGCCCGCACGGCCTGATGATCGGCATGACAGGCTCCGGCAAGTCGCAGACGCTGATGTCGATCCTGTTGTCGCTGTTGACGACTCACCCCGCCGACCGGCTGATCGTGATCTACGCCGACTTCAAGGGTGAGGCCGGCGCGGACAGCTTCCGCCACTTCCCGCAGGTGGTCGCGGTGATCTCGAACATGGCGGAGAAGAAGTCGCTGGCCGATCGGTTCGCCGACACGCTGCGCGGTGAGGTGGCGCGCCGCGAGGTGCTGCTGCGGGAGGCCGGTCGCCGGGTCCAGGGCAGCGCATTCAACTCGGTCACCGAGTACGAGAACGCGATCGCGGCGGGCCACGACCTGGCGCCGATCCCGACGCTGTTCGTGGTCGCCGACGAGTTCACTCTGATGCTGGCCGACCACCCGGAATACGCGGAGTTGTTCGACTACGTTGCCCGCAAAGGCCGCTCGTTCCGCATCCACATTCTCTTCGCGTCGCAGACGCTGGACATCGGCAAGATCAAGGACATCGACAAGAACACCTCCTACCGGATCGGTTTGAAGGTGGCCAGTCCCGCGGTGTCGCGGCAGATCATCGGTGTGGAGGACGCCTACCACATCGAATCGGGCAAGGAGCACAAAGGCGTGGGCTTCTTGGTGCCCGCACCGGGTGCCGCGCCGATCAAGTTCCGCAGCACCTACGTCGACGGCATCTACGATCCGCCGCAGGCAGCGAAAACGCTTGTGGTGCACTCTGCTCCGGAGCCCAAGCTGTTCAGCGCCGGGCGCGTCGAGCCGGACCAGGAGACTGTGATCACCGGCGCCGACGAGGAGGAGCCCACCGGTCCGCCGCGCAAGCTGATCGCCACGATCGGCGACCAGTTGGCCCGCTACGGGCCGCGCGCGCCGGAGCTGTGGCTGCCGCCGCTCGACGAGCCGATCCCGCTGAGGTCGGTGCTGACCCGCGCCGCGATACCGCAAGGACAGTGGCGCTGGCCGCTCGGCGAGATCGACAAGCCGTTCGAGATGCGCCGCGACCCGCTGGTGTTCGACGCGCGCTCGGCGGCGGGCAACATGGTGATCCACGGTGGCGCAAAGTCGGGTAAATCGACTGCGCTGCAGACCTTCATCCTCTCGGCTGCCAACCTGCACGCGCCGGGGGAAGTGAGCTTCTACTGCCTGGACTACGGCGGCGGGCAGCTGCGGGCGCTGGAGGATCTGGCGCATGTCGGCAGCGTGGCGTCGCCCCTGGAGCCCGAGCGCATCCGTCGCACCTTCGGCGAGCTCGAGCAACTGCTGCGCATCCGCCAGCAGCGGGAGGTGTTCCGGGACCGGTCTGCGCTCGATGACGGCTTCGGCGAAGTGTTCCTGGTCATCGACAACCTCTATGCCTTCAGCCGGGACAACACCGACCAGTTCAACACCCGTAACCCGTTGCTGACCAAGGTGACTGAGCTGGTCAACGTCGGCCTTGCCTACGGCATCCACGTGATCGTCACCACGCCCAGCTGGCTGGAGGTGCCGCTGGCAATGCGTGACGGTCTCGGGATGCGGCTGGAGCTCAAGCTGCACGACTCTCGCGACAGCAACGTCCGAGTGGTGGGCGCGCTGCGCCGCCCGGCCGAGACGGTGCCGCCGGACCAGCCCGGCCGCGGGCTGACCATGGCCGCCGAGCACTTCTTGTTCGCGGCCCCCGAGCCCGACCAGGTCGCCACGGTCAACGCCCGCTACCCGGGAGCCGAGGCGCCGCCGGTGCGGCTGCTGCCGACCAACCTCGCTCCGACCGAAGTCGGCGCCGTCTATCGCGGTCCGGACCGGGTGGTCATCGGCCAGCGCGAAGAAGACTTGGCCGCAGTCGAAGTCAACTTCGCCGAGAACCCGCTGCTGATGGCGTTCGGCGACACCAAGTCGGGTAAGACCACGCTGCTGCGCCACATCATCCGCACTGTTCGCGACCACTCGACCCCCGAGCAGGTCGCGTTCACGGTGCTGGACCGCCGGCTGCATCTGGTCGACGAGCCACTGTTCGGTGACAACGAGTACACCACCAACATCGACCGCGTTATCCCGGCGATGCTGGGGCTCTCGGCCCTCATCGAAAAGCGCCGCCCGCCCGCAGGTTTGGCGCCGCACGAACTGGCCGGCTGGAGATACCGCGGCCACACCCACTATCTGATCATCGACGACGTCGACCAGATCCCGGATACGCCGGCGATGAGCGGCCCGTTCATCGGGCAGCGGCCGTGGACCAGCCTGATCGGGCTGCTGGCGGAGGCCGGCGACCTGGGCCTGCGGGTGATCATCACCGCGCGCGCCAGCGGGTCCGCCCACGCGTTGATGACCAGCCCGCTGCTGCGCCGGTTCAACGACCTGCAGGCGACCACGTTGATGCTGTCCGGCAATCCGGCCGACGGCGGCAAGATCCGTGGTCAACGATTCGAGCGGTTGCCGGCCGGGCGAGCGATCCTGTTGGGCGACAACGACAGTCCCACGTACGTGCAGTTGGTCAACCCTCTGGTCGACGAGGGGGTGACCGTTGACGGTCGAAAGGAGTATCTGCAATGACGCTGCAAGTTGTTCCCGAGGGGTTGGCCGCGACAAGCGCGGCGGTGGAAGCGATCACCGCCAAGCTTGCGGCTGCCCACGCGAGCGCGGCTCCGTTGATCAGCGCAGTGATACCGTCTGCGGCCGACCCGGTTTCGCTGCAGACGGCTGCGGGCTTCAGCGCCCAGGGCAGCGAGCACGCGACCGTGGCCGCCCAAGGCGTCGAGGAGCTGGGCCGAGCGGGCGTCGGCGTCGGGGAATCCGGTGCCAGCTATGCCACCGGTGATGCGGCCGCGGCCTCGACCTACCTGGTTGCCGGCGGCTGACTATGACAGCGCCGGTGTGGATGGCTTCGCCGCCGGAGGTGCATTCGACGCTGCTCAGCAGCGGTCCTGGGCCCGGGTCGCTGCTGGCGGCCGCGGCGGCATGGACCTCGCTCAGTACCGAATACGCGTCCGCCGCAGGCGAACTCACCACGCTGCTGGGCGCTGTGCAGGCCGGCTCGTGGGAAGGCCCGACCGCGGAGCAGTACGTCGCCGCCCACCTGCCCTACTTGGCGTGGTTGACACAGGCCAGCGCGAACAGCGCAGGGGTGGCCGCACAGCACGAAGTGGCAGCGGCGGCCTACACCGCGGCATTGGCCGCTATGCCGACCCTGCCCGAGCTGGCCGCCAACCATGCGATCCACGGGATCCTGGTCGCCACGAATTTCTTTGGGATCAACACGATTCCGATTGCGCTGAATGAGGCGGACTACGTCCGGATGTGGGTCCAGGCTGCCACCACTATGGCGACCTATCACGCGGTTTCGGGCACTGCGCTGGCCTCCGCACCGCGCACCACGCCGGCGCCGACGGTGGTGAAATCGAACGGCGTCACCCAGGCCGCTAGCCAGGCGCCGTCTGGGTCGGACTTCTTCAGCCAGATGCTCAACCAACTGATGCAGCTGTTCCAGAATCCGGGCCAGGTGCTTCAAGCGCTGTTGACGAACCCGGCCGCTTGGGTGACGTATTTCCCGCTGCTGTTTTTCATTGGCTACCAAGTGTTCTGGAACCTCGTCGGCTGGCCGACGTGGGCGATGATCCTCAGCGCCCCGTTCGTCCTCCCGCTGGCGATCGGCCTTGGTGTCAGCGCACTGATGACCACGGACGCCCCGGTGGCACCTGGCCTGGTGCCGGCGGTGGTCGCAGCACCCGCCGCGGCCGGCACCGCATCGCCGACCGCAATGCCGGTCGCCGCCATGGCGCCCGGTGTCCCCGCCTCGGTTGCCACAGGATCAGCGCCGGCCGCCGGCACCGCAGCGGCGGGCGCGGCACCGGCTGCCGCGCCGGCGGCACCGGGCTTTGCCTACGCGGTGGGCGGTATCTATCCGGATGGCGGTCCCGGCCCGAACCTGCGCGATCGCGAGGGCACCAAGGCGCCGGCCGCGCACATTCCGGCCGCTGCCGCGGTAGGGGTATCGAGTCGGGAGAAGGCACGCGCACGACGCCGCCGCCGGGCGGCGCTGCACGACTACGCCGACGAATTCGCCGACATGGACCCCGATTTCGATCCCGCCGAGCCGCAGACGATGGCCTCGGGGAACGGTGCAGGGCGGTTGGGGTTCGCCGGCACGGTGGGCAAAGACACGGTCGCCGCGGCGTCGGGATTGGCGACGCTGGCCGGTGACGAATTCGGCGGCGGCCCGACGATGCCGATGGTGCCCGGCACCTGGGAGGCAGAGGAGGCTGACCATACCAACGGCGAAGGGGGAGAACACAACTGAGAGAGCACGGCGTATCGCACGATGACAGTCGATGAGGAAAGGATGTGAGTGATGAGCATGTTGGATGCTCATATTCCGCAGTTGGTGGCGTCGCAGTCGGCGTTTGCGGCTAAGGCGGGGTTGATGCGCTCGACGATCGGTCAGGCCGAGCAGGAGGCGGTGTCGGCGCAGGCGTTTCATGTGGGGGAGTCGGCGGCGGCGTTTCAGGCCGCGCATGCCCGGTTTGTGGAGGTGGCGGCGAAGGTGAATGCGCTGCTGGATGTCGCGCAGGCCAATTTGGGTGATGCGGCGGGTACCTATGTGGCCGCCGATGCCGCGGCCGCGTCGACGTACACGGGAGGTTTCTGATGTCGCAGATTATGTACAACTACCCGGCGATGCTGGTGCATGCCGGGGACATGGCCTCCTATGCGGCCACGATGCAGGGCCTGGGGGCGGATATCGCGTCCGAGCAGGCGGCGTTGTCGGCGGCGTGGCAGGGCGATACCGGGATGACGTATCAGGCGTGGCAGGCGCAGTGGAATCAGGCGATGGCCGATCTGGTGCGCGCCTATCACGCGATGGCCGGCACGCACGAGACCAACACCGTCTCGATGCTGGCCCGCGACCAAGCCGAAGCCGCCAAATGGGGCGGCTGACCGGAGTCGAAGGTTAGATGGGCAACGAGCCTAATGCCGTCGAGCTGACCGTCGAGCAGGCGTGGTTCATCGCCGAAACCGTTGGCGCGGGGACATTCCCGTGGGTCTTGGCGATCACCACGCCCTACACCGACGCCGGCGAACGCGGCGCATTCGTCGAGCGGCAGACGAGCGAACTGGCCCAGATGGGTCTGCTGTCCGCCGACGGCGCAGTCAACCCGGCGGTGGCCGACTGGATCCGGGTGGTGTGTTTCCCGGAGCGGTGGCTGGACCTGCGCTACGTGGGACCCGCCAACGACTCCGGGCCTGGCGAGATGCTGCGCGGCATCGTTGCGCGGCGCGGCGACCAAACCGTTGTCGCGCTGCGCAACGCGCAGCTGGTGACGTTCACGTCGATGGAAATCGACGACGCGCGGGCGCTGGTGCCCGTGCTCGGAGTCGGGTTGGCGCACCGCCCGCCGGCCCGGTTCGACGAGTTCAGCATGCCCGCCCGGGTGGGCGCCAGGGCCGACGAGCGGCTGCGTAACGGCGCGCCGCTGGCCGAAGTCCTTGAATACCTGGGCATTCCGGAGTCGGCGCGGCCCGTGGTCGAATCGGTGTTCACCGGCCCGCGCAGCTACGTCGAGATCGTCGCGGGCTGCCGCCACGACGGCCAGCACGCCACCACCGAAGTCGGGATGAGCATTGTCGACACCACAGCGGGCCGGGTGCTGGTCAGCCCGTCGCGCGCCTTCGACGGTGAATGGATCTCGACGTTTCGCCCCGGCACACCGTTCGCGATCGCCATGGCGGTCGAACAACTCACCACAACCTTGCCCGACGGTCAATGGTTCCCGGGCAAGCGGTTGTCCAGAGACTTCAGCGTCCAGTCGTCGTAAACAGCACAGAGAAAGAGAATCCATGTCCCGCCAAATTCTGAGGATCCGCTGATGTCGAGCGCTGTGATGCCGATCGTCCGGGTGGCCATCCTCGCCGACAGCCGGCTGACCGAGATGGCCCTGCCCGCCGAGCTACCGCTGCGTGAGATCCTGCCCGCGGTCCAACGTTTGGTGGTTCCCACCGGTCTGGACGGTGAGTCCGACGCCGCCGACGGCGAGCCAGCCGTGGACACGGCAACACCCGCGCGGCTCAGCCTTGCCCCGATCGGCGGCGCGCCGTTCAGCCTGGACGCCAGTCTGGACACCGTCGGCGTCGTGGATGGTGATCTGCTCGCGCTGCAACCGGTGCCGCCCGGGCCGGCCGCGCCGGGCATCGTGGAGGACATCGCCGATGCCGCGGTGATCTTCTCCGCCTCGCGGTTGAAGCCGTGGGGAATCGCGCACATTCAGCGCGGCGCGCTCGCCGCGGTCATCGGGTTGGTGCTCGCCGCAACCGGTTTGGCGGTCGCTCACCGTGAGGTCACCGGCGCGCCGGCGGGATTGATCGCGGTGGGCGTGATCGCGGTGCTCACTGCAATCGCAGGACTGGCAGCGCGTTCGGCGCGGGCCGGTACCGCCTTGTCCGCGGCGGCGTTGGTACCGATCGCGGCCGCGTTGACGTTGGCGGTGCCGGGCGACTTCGGGCCGGCGCACGTGATGCTGGCCGCAGCAGGGGTTGCGGCATGGTCGCTGATCAGCATCATCCTTCCCCGTCGGGGACGCGAGCATGCCATCGGATTCTTCACCGCCACAACAGTTCTCGGGGTCGGTGTATTGCTGGCGGCTGGCGCTGCGTCGCTGTGGCAGCTGCCGATGCTCACGCTGGGCTGCCTGCTGATCGTGGTGGCGCTGTTCGTCACCGTCGAGGCCGCCCAGCTGTCCGCGCTGTGGGCGCGGTTCCCGCTGCCGATCATCCCGGCGCCCGGCGATCCCACCCCGTCGGCCCCGTCGGCACGGGTGCTCGAGGATCTGCCGCGCAGGGTTCGCATCAGCGACGCGCACCAGACCGGCTTCATCGCGGGTGCGGTGCTGCTCAGCGTGCTCGGATCGGTGGCCATCGCGTTGCGGCCGGAGACACTGGCCGTGTGGGGCTGGTACGTGGTTGCGGCGACCGCGGCCGCGGCGGCGCTGCGGGCCCGGGTCTGGGATTCGGCGGCCTGCAAGGCATGGCTGCTGGCGCAGCCGTATCTGCTGACCGTGGTGCTGCTCGTGATCTACACGGCGACGGCGCGCTACATTCCGGCGCTGTGCGCGGTGCTGGTGCTGGCAGTGCTGGTGCTGGCGTGGGTGGTGGTCGCCCTGAACCCGCCGATCGCCGAACCGGAGAGCTACTCGCTGCCGCTGCGCCGGGTGGTGGGATTCGTCGCGTCGGGCATCGACGCGTCGCTGATCCCGGTGATGGCCTATCTGGTCGGGATATTCAGCTGGGTGCTCAATCGATGATCCGTGCCGGATTCGCTTGTGTCGCCGCGGTTCTGGTTGCGGCGGTGTGGTGCTGCCCGCCGGCCGCGGCGATCAGCCCGCCGGTGGTCGACCCTGGCGCCGCGCCGCCCAACGGTGCGCCCGGGCCGGTGCAGCCGATGGAACAACGCGGTGAATGCAGCACCTCCGGCGTCATCCCCGGCAGCGATCCCGGCGCCGTCACGCCCAATCAAAAGATGCTGGATCTGCCCGCGGCGTGGCGGATTTCGCGCGGCGACGGTCAGTTGGTTGCGGTCCTGGACACCGGGGTCCGGCCCGGGCCGCGGCTGCCCACCGTGGAACCCGGTGGCGACTATCTGGAATCGAGCGACGGCCTGACCGACTGCGACGGGCACGGCACTCTGGTTGCCGGGATCATCGCCGGCCAGCCCGGCGACGACGGCTTTGCCGGAGTCGCGCCGGGCGCGCGGTTGCTGTCGTTGCGCACCGCGTCGGCGAAGTTCTCGCCCCGCATGCCGGGCGGCGATCCCACACTGGCGCAGGTGACTTTCGACGTCACGGCGCTGGGCCGGGCCATCGTGCACGCCGCCGACCTCGGGGCGCGGGTCATCGACGTCTCGGCGGTCACGTGCCTGCCCGCCGACCGCAGCGTCGACCAGGGGGCGCTCGGTGCGGCGATCCGGTATGCAGCCGTCGACAAGGATGCGGTGATCGTGGCGGCCGCCGGCAACAGCGGGCCGACCGGGTCGATGACCGGCGGCACCGCGTGTGAGTCCAACCCGCTGACCGATTTGAGCCGGCCCGACGATCCGCGCAACTGGGCGGGCGTCACGTCGGTGTCGATCCCGTCGTGGTGGCAGCCCTATGTGCTCTCGGTGGCATCGCTGGCCCCGGATGGCCAGCCGTCGAAATTCACCATGGCGGGCCCGTGGGTCGGCATCGCGGCGCCGGGCCAGGACATCGTGTCGGTGAGCAACCGCGACGACGGCGGCCTGGCCAACGGCCTGCCCAACCAGCGTCAGCAATTGATGCCGTTGAGCGGCACCAGTTATGCGGCCGGGTATGTGGCGGGGGTGGCGGCCCTGGTCCGCAGCAAGTATCCCGAGTTGAGTGCCGAGCAGGTGATCCGCCGTCTCACCGCAACCGCGCACAACGGCGCCCGGGCGCCGTCCAATGTGGTGGGCGCCGGCAGCGTGGACGCGGTCGCGGCCTTGACGTGGCAGTTGCCCGTCGGCGCCAAATCCGATGCGGCGCCGACGAAGCCGATCGCGGCACCGCCGGAGCCCGCGCCGAAGAACTACACCCCGCTGATCGTCGCGGGAATCGGAACCGCGGCGTTCGCACTGGCCGTCGTGGGTGCTGCCGCGATCGCGGCGCGCCGTCGAAAGGAGCTCACTTCGTGAGGCAGTCACTGACCGGACGGATCAGCCTGGTGTTGCTGGCCGTATTGGCCGCAGTCATGGCCCATCCGTGGCATACCCCGCGTGAGCGGTGGGTGCTGGGCATCGCGGTCGCCACGGTGGTGGTAGTGCTGGCCTGGTGGCGCGGACTGTTTTTCACCACGATGGTGCGCCGCCGGCTTGCGATGCTGCGCCGTAACCACATGCGCGCCCCGCTGGCCCGCGCCGGCGTCGACGTGTACACGACCGCGTTGCTTCGGATCGTCAACCCGCCCGAGGACGAGCCGGACCTGCTGCCGCTGCCGCTGATCGCGCGATACCTGGACCGCTACGGCATCCGCGCCGCCGCGGTCCGGGTCACCAGCCGGGAGAGCGGCGGCGACAACGGTGTGCCCCAGCGGGACACCTGGATTGGGCTGACCCTGTCGGCGGCCGACAACCTTGCGGCACTGCAGGCCCGTTCGTCGAACATTCCTTTGCATCAGACCGCGGAGGTTGCGGTGCGCCGGCTCGCGGACCATCTCCGCGAGATCGGCTGGGCGGCATCGCCGGTGGAGTCCGACGACGTCCCGACGTTGTTCGCGCGGCCCGCCCGGGAAACCTGGCGCGGCGTCAAGGAGGCAAGCGGCGATTACGTTGCGGCGTACCGCGTCAAGGCGGACGAGACGCTGCTCGACACCCTCGCGGTGATCAGGTCGTATCCGGCCCGCGAAACGTGGACCGCGCTCGAAATCTCCGGCACGGCGGGCGATCAGACGCTGGCGGTCGCGTGCGCCTTCCGCACCAATGCCCATCCCGCCGGCGGCGCACCGATATCCGGGTTGACGCCGCAATCCGGTAACCACCGGCCGGCGCTGGTGGCGTTGGACCCGACATCGACCGAAAGGCTCGACGGTCACTCCGATCTGCCCGACGGCCTGCTCGGGCAACTGCGCTGGCCCAGCACAGTCGCGCGGCAGTCGCGCCCGCGGCATGCCGCTCTCTAGCCGAACATGAACCCGTGCAGGAACGCCGTCATCCGGCGCAGGTACTCGAGCTGGCTGATATGCATGAGGTGACTGCCCGGGAACCAGTGCAGCGCACAGCGATTCCAATGCTCCCATAGCATCTCGGCCTGCTCCGGCGGCGCGAACCGATCGCCGAGACCGGTGATGATCAACCTGCGGTCCATCGGCACCAGCGGTCGGTAGTTCAACGGGCAGTGGTAGGACAGCGCGGCGGCCAACTCGTCGCGGCGGATGTCGCTGCTCCGCAGCCCCAACTCGACCAGCTTGTTGGCCGGGAACCAGTCGTCGAACATCGTAATCGGTGTGACGACAGGGCAATTGGGGACAACAGCCTCGAGCCGGTCGTCGACCGACGCGATCAAGGCCGACGTGTAGCCGCCGAGCGACAGTCCGGTGAGCGCGATGCGCTCGACACCGGTGTGGCGCAGATAGTCCAACACGGACCGAAAGTCGTGCACCGCCTGGGCCGATGCCTCGGCGAATCCGGTCAGGCCGCGGGCAAAGTAGCCGTAACCGCTGAACGGTGAATATTTTTCGGCCCTGCGCCCATGAAACGGCAAGGTGTAGAGCAGAACGTCGTAACCCGATTTGAAATACCACGGCAGGGAGAAGAACAATCCGTTGGCCAAGTAGGACGATCCCAGGAAGCCGTGGATGACGCAGAGCGTCGGGCGCGGCCCGTCGTCGTGGCGCCAGTGTTGCGCCCGTACGATGTTGTTGCGGCGCAACGTGCGCCACTGCGTACGCAGCGCGGAGTTGACCGCCGCGAAGCTGCTGGCGAAGGCGATGTTTTCGACGGTGCCGTGCGCGATCCGCTGCGCTACCGGGTTGGCCGGCCGCGACGCCACCCGCGGCAGCGTCGTCGGCGCCGGGAAGGACTTCGCCGGATCGCGTTCGGCGGCCAGCTCGGCATAGAAACGAAGATTCTCGCGCTCGCGACGGATTTCGCTGCGGCGCATCGTAGTAGCGAGCACCGGCGGCGTCATCGCCACAGCGAGCATCGTGGCGACGGCGGTGCGCATCCCGAGATCGCTGACCGCGGACGCCTCGACGATCGCACGCTGTCGCGCCGGCAGCGCCGACCGGTCCGGCAGGCCTTCGGCGCCCGCGTCGGCGCCCGGCACCTCGGGCAGCGGAATGGGCGGGTTGGCATCGGACGTCATTGTCGGCTGCTCTCTGTGCTCGGGAAGAAAAGTGTGGCCGCATTCTCATAGAACACGGCTCGCAACCAGGTGTCGTCGATTCCGGGCAATTCGGTGAGCCAGCGCATCGCATCGGCGTAGCGGTGGGGAATGTTGGGGAAGTCGCTGCCGAACAGGATGCGGTCGGCAAAGTCCCGCAGCCGGGGCAGTTGAGCCGGCGGGAACGGCATGACGTCGTCGGTGAACGGCGTGAAGGCCATCGTGGTGTCCAGTCGCACCTCGGCCGCGCTCTCGCAGATATTGAGAAACTCGGCGTACTCCGGCATTCCCATGTGCGCCACGATCAACCGCAGCCGCGGATAGCGGCGCAGCAGGCGACGGATCGGTTCGGGCCCGGTGTATTCACCCGGCACCGGCCCGGAGCCGCAGTGAATCACGACCGGCACGCCCGCGTCCTCGATCAGCCCCCAAACCCGGTCCAGCAGTGGGTCGTTCGGCTCGTAACGGCCGACCTGGATGTGTGCTTTGAAGACCCGGGTGCCGTCGCGGATCGCGGTCTCGACATAGTCGGCGGCATCGGGTTCGGGGTAAAACGTCGCGGTGGCAAGGCAATCCGGTGTGGACCGGGCGAACTGGGCGGCCCACTGGTTCAGCCAGGCGGCCATCTGCGGCTTGTGCGGGTAGACCAGCGCGGTGAAGCCCCGCACCCCGAATTGCCGCAGCATCGCGACCCGCCGGGATTCGTCGGCCCGGTAGGTGATGGGCCAGTGCCGGCCCACCAGCGGACCGGCGGAGTCGAAGTAGTTCCACACCTTGTCCATCACCGATTTCGGCATGAAATGGGTGTGAACGTCGATCACGCCCGGCAGGTCCAGAGCGGACCAGACCTGCCGGACGCTCGCCGCTTCGTCTTCGTCAGCCATCTCCACCTCGACTCGTCTACGTTTGTCATACCAGTCGGTACACGGGCCGTTGACCGGGAGGGACGACATGTGGGATCCGGACGTCTATCTGGCCTTTGCGGATCAGCGCGCCCGCCCCTTCTATGACCTGCTGTCATGGGTGGGCGCGGAGCGCCCGCGCCGTGTCGTCGACCTGGGCTGCGGGCCGGGCAACCTGACACTGCAGCTGGCCCGGCGCTGGCCGGACGCGGTGGTCGAGGCGCTGGACAACTCGCCGGAGATGGTCACCGCGGCACGCGAGCGAGGCGTCGACGCGTCCGTCACCGATCTGCGCAATTGGACGCCGCAGCGCGACACCGACGTGGTGCTCAGCAACGCCGTCCTGCAGTGGGTGCCCGAACACCCGGAACTGATGGTCCGCTGGGCGGGGCAGCTGGCCGCCGGCTCATGGATCGCCGCCCAGATGCCCGGCAACTTCGAGACTCCGTCGCACGCCGCGGTGCGCGCGCTGGCGCGCCGCGAGCCCTACGCAAAGGCGTTGCGGGACGTGCCGTTTCGGGTTGGCGCGGTGGTCCACCCGCCGGCCTATTACGCCGAGCTGCTGATGGATGCCGGCTGCAGTGTCGACGCCTGGGAAACGACGTATTTGCATCAGCTGCGCGGCGAGCACCCGGTGCTGGACTGGATCAGCGGCACCGCGTTGCTGCCGGTGCGCGAGCGGCTCAGCGACGCCGACTGGGAGCGGTTCCGCGCCGACCTGATCCCGCTGCTCGCCGACGCTTACCCCACCCGGCCCGACGGGATCACGTTCTTCCCGTTCCGGCGAGTGTTCGTCGTCGCCCAGGTGGGCGCGTAGCCGCACTGCTACTGCGGCAGGCCCAGTTCCTCCGCCTCGGCGCGGTAGCGGTCCACCCACTCGTCGGAGCGCTGGTCGGCCTGGCGTTCCAGGACCGGCGCGGGCGCCAGGCGCGGATCGAGCCCGAGCGCCTCGAGCACCGTGGCCACGATCGAGGTCAGGTTGCGCCACAGCACCGGGTAGGCGACGTCGATCGGGTCGATCTGCTCCTCGGCGAACCAGTTGCGCCAGCCGTTCTCCTGCTCCCGCAGGATCGTGACGATGTGGGCGATCGCGCCCGCGTGGTAGACCGCCCGCGAATCCCGTTCCGGGTCAGGACGTCCCCGCCACACCCGGGTCTGCACCGCCCGCCAGAACGACACCGCCTGCGAGACCACGTCCGGCCGGTACACGTGCACGAAAACCGGGTCGCTGCCGATGACGTCACGGATCGCCGCGCGCAGGCCCTCACCGCTGCGGTCGGGCAGCCCCGCCGCCCGCTCCTGCAGCAGCGACGTCTGGTTCCACATCAGCTTGCCGCCCCAGACACCGTTGGGTGTGCGGCCCGAGCTGCGGATGTGCTCACGCCAGGCCACCGCCGACGCGGTGTCCGGTGTGCCCGGCTCCAGCGGATCGAGCAGCCGTAGAATCGTGGGGTCCTCGACTCCGGCGAACCATTCCCGCGGCTGCGGGGCCATCCCGGTGCTGGGCAGGTACTGGAAGAACTCCTGCGGCTCGCCGGCACATCCGGTCGCGCGCAACGATTCCACCAGCAGCGTGCTCCCACTGCGCTGCGAGGCCAGCACCAGATACGACGTCGGGACGCAAGACTTCACTTCTTGACCTCGTCTTCGATACCGCGATCGGCGGCGATCGCCGACCGGCTGGTCGGCACCTTCGCATGGATGCGAAGGTAGGTTTCGGTGTAGCGCGCCGCAATTCGGCTGCCGGCGAAGTCCGACGGGATGACGTCGCCCGTCTGCTGACGCCACTCATGCAGCAGCACAGCCAGATCGGCGGCGATCGCATCGGCGTGGCCGGTGTCGTCGCTGCCCAGCAGGTTGTTGGTCTCGGTGGGGTCTGCGCGAAGGTCGTAGAGTTCGCGTCCCGGCCGCGGCGCGGTCACCAACGGCGCCACGGCATGCCCGGATGGGCTTTCCTCGATATCCCACGGCAGATCCAGCAGCGGGCGATGCGCGTAGTTCTCGATGTAGCTGTATTCCTTTGTGCGAATTGCCCGTATCGGATCGAACGAGTCGTGATAGGTCTTGGCGGTGTAGACGTGTTCGCGGACCGGGGTGGTGTCGCCGGCCGTCAGCAGCGCCCGGGCATGGGAGATGCCTTCGATGTCGTCCGGCTCGTCGACGCCCAGCAGACCCAGCAGAGTGGGCACCAGGTCCACACCGGAAAACATCTCGTCGTAAACCCTTGGCGCCAGCCGCATTCGGGTGGGCGGACGGATGATCATGGCAATGCCCGTGCCGGCGTCGTACAGCGTGGATTTCGCGCGGGGGAACGCCGGGCCGTGGTCGGTGAAAAACACCACCCAGGTGTTGGCGTCCAGGCCGGTGGCGGCCAGTGTGTCCAGTATCCGACCGACAGCGGCGTCGGCGGTTTTGATGGAGCCGTAGAAGTCGGCCATGTCCTGGCGGACTTCGCCGGTGTCCGGCAGATAGTCGGGCAGCGCGACGGCGGTCGCGTCGGCCGGTTCGTAACGATCTCGCGGATAGGGCCGGTGTGTTTCGAAGAATCCGGCCGTCAAGAAAAACGGTCGCCTCCCGGCACGATCATGCAGCCACTGCTCGGTCCGCTCCACCACGTACTCGCAGTAGGAGTTCGAGACGTCGAATTCGTCGAAACCCAGCCGAGACGGATATGACGTCTCGTGCTGCATGCCGAAAAGCACTGAGTACCAACCGGATTCGGAGAGAATGTCCGGCAGGGTGCGCACGCCGGAGCGGTACTCCCAGCCGTGATGGGCCAGGCCGACCAGCCCGTTGCTCTGCGGGTAGCGGCCGGTGAACAGCGATCCGCGCGACGGCGAACACAGCGGCGCGGTGGCATGTGCCCTGGTGAACAGGATGCCCTCGTCGGCCAGCCGGTCCAGCCGGGGGCTCGAGACATCGGTGTGGCCGTAGACGCCCAGATAACGACCAAGGTCGTGCCAATGCACGACCAATACGTTGTCGGGCGTTTCGTCACTATCGCTGATCGCCGCCACCTCCCCAGCTGTTCTCGGACACGAACTCGGCCAGCGGCCGGGCAAACGCCCAGCCGTCCAATTCCAGCGCCGGCCGGTCGGGAAAATCGGGTACCGGCCCCAAGCACAGTATGGCCACCGGTTCGGCGTCGGCCGGCATGGACAGCAGAGCCGCCAGCCGCTGCGGATCGAACAGCGACACCCAGCCCATCCCGAGACCTTCGGATCGCGCTGCCAGCCAAAGGTTTTGGATTGCACACGACACCGACGCCAGATCCATCTGCGGCAGGGTGCGCCGCCCGAAGACGTGGGCTTCCCGGCCGTCGCGCAGAGCCACCACCAGCAGCTCGGCGCAGTCCAGAATGCCCTCGACCTTCAGCGCCAGAAATTCCTGGGCGCGCCGGCCCAGCGCGTGCGCGGTGATCAGCCGCTCCTCGTCGACCAGGGCGTGGATGCGTCGTCGCAGCGAGTCGTCGGTGATCCGGATGAACCGCCACGGCTGCATCAGCCCGACGCTGGGCGCGGCGTGCGCGGCCTGCAGCAGCCGCGCCAGTACGTCGTCGGCGACGGTGCTACCCGGCACGAACCGGCGCATGTCGCGCCGCTCGCAGATCACGCGGTAGACAGTTTGCCGCTCGAGCGGGCTGAATGCGTGATCATTCACAGGGGCCATCGTAGAAACCGTTGCTGCAACTCGGTGGATGGCCCGCCATTCGGGTATTATCGTATCTGATAACCGAGGACTTATGAGTCGAGCCGACTTCGACGACGTGCTGCGTTCGGCGGCGCGTTTGCGGAAACTTGTGCCGGACGCCGTTTTGGTCGGCGGATCGGACGACCACGACCATGTGTTGGCTGATCTCGCCGGCCGGTTCGACGCTGTTCTAGGGGCGCTCGAGGCCGACCCTGAGTGGGTGCTCAATCGTGCAGTGCCCGGCAAGTTATTGCTCGGCGCGCTGGGCGACATCGAGGTGGGAATTCGGCAGCTTATTCGTCGGCGGCCGCTGGAGAAACAGGTCGTCGAGATCCCAGGGGGTGGCACTCTCGTCGCGCCCACCCCGGAGGAGACTCTGCGGATAAAGGGCTATTTGTTGGTCAAGCGGAACCAGACTCGTGATTATCTCGATGTGGCCGCACTTGCGCACCGTTTCGGAACGCAATGGGCTGCCGATACTTTGGCCGACATCGACGCCTACTACGACGAGGGCGTTCAAGGTGCAACCTCGGTAGCCGAACAAGTGTTGCGCCAACTCGGTCAACCGCGACCGCGTGATTCGCGAACCACGACCAGGCTTGGTCAGTACAAGGATCTGGCGCCTGAATGGCGATCGTGGAACGCGGTCGTTCGGCAATGCCAAGCCGTCGCCGACGCCATGGTGGGATAGCTCAGGCCCAATGCGCACTCTCCGATTCCGCAACCTGAATGTCAGCCCGAATGATCCTGTCGAACGGTGGGGTGTCGAGGGAATGCTCGCGGCAATCGACCGCGGCTCGTTGCTGCATTGGCGGCGCATCGCAGGCGCGGTGCGTGCTGACCCCTGGGGGCCGGCTGCCAACGATCTGGAGGAGGCGCTGGATCTCGCGGAGGATGTTGGTGTCGTGGCGACACTACGGCGAACCCTCACGCAGGCGCGACATGACATTGACGCCAGGGCCCGCGAGGAAGTTACGCGCCGACTGCAGCTCCTTGTCCAACGGTCGGGACTCACCGCGGCTCAATTCGCGCGGCGGCTGGGGACTTCGGCGTCGCGCATGTCGACCTATCTGACCGGAAAAGTGGTGCCGTCTGCGGCGTTGCTGGTGCGCGCCGAGAGCGTGGCTCAGCAGGCCGAAATCTCACGGAAGAAGGAGTCTGGCCATGAAGTTTCCTGAATCGCTCGATCAATTGCCGACGAATGGTGCCAGCCGGCGCGTCTACGGCGAGCCATACCGGACCGCCGAGGGCGCCACCGTCATCCCGGTGGCCAAGGTCCGCGGTTCCGCCGCGACACCGCTGGGCGTGTTCGTCGTCCACGGGGAGAAGGCTTCGTGGGTGGCGGCCGTCGACGCCAACCGAATCGCGTTGATCGGGGTGATCACCGGCCTGCTCGCGGCGGTGATCGGCAGTTTGGCCGTGCTGCGGCGCCCGCCCTGGCCGGACCTGCGTTACGGCCGGTAGGTGACGCCGACCGCGCGGAAGATGTATTCCGGCGGCATGTCGAAAGCCAGCGATTGGCGTGGCAATCCGGTGAGCACGTCGCCGGGGATGGCGGTCTTGTAGTGCAGCGACAGATGCCCGTGGAACGCGGGGTCGACCCGCCCGACGTCGAGTTCGACCTCTAGGCCCGTCGACGCGAGTTGCGCCGTCGCCGGGCCCGTTTGCGGCGCGTCCCACCGCACGTCGACGGTGGGACCGGCCAGCTTCGGCAGCGACGACAGGGTGGCCAGCACCCGCTGCGAGGTCAACACCAGTGAGCCGACATAGCTTGCGACGCTGTGCGCCGAACGCAGGCCTGGGATGGCGCCGCTGAACCGCCGGGTGACCGCGACATAGTCGGCGAGGTAGAGCAGGCCTTCGGCTTCGACCTGTGCGCGCACGTCGGCGGGCAGCTTGCCGATACCGAACAGCCTTCGGACAATGACCGCCATGCGCCCAGTATGACCACGGTGGCGGTGCTAGTGCTCGCGCCCGCTGGTAATGGGTTTGCCCGCTACTCGCTTGGTCACCTCGGGCAGCGGAGCGGCGATTCGTCCTTGTACCGGTGCACCGTTGCGCACCGACCCAACGACGACACGTTTGGTGTCGGGCTTGGGGGTGTCGGCCGTACCGCGCGCAGCGGGCATGGCGGCCGGGGGCATCATCGGCACGGCGCCCGCCCCGCTTCTGGCGGTCGAGGGCTCGGGCGGGACCGGCGCCACGGGCACGGTCGGCGACGACGCCGGGACCGTAGCGGCCGACGGGGCCGGTGGCGGCCCGAGCATGGCCGTCGGTACGGTGGCGTCGACTCCGCCGCTGCCGAAACCCGCACTGCCACTGGGTAGTTCGTCCGAGACTTCGTACGTTTCGTCGGGTGCGATATCGCTGTCCGCCGTGGCATCACTCTGCAGGCCGCTCATGCCCATCTGCATCGCCTGTTGCCCGGCTTGGGCGACCTGTTGCGGGGCTTGGGCCAGCGGTTGCAGTGCGCCGCCGAGCGCGCCGGCGACGGCGCCCGCCAGACCGGACGCCAGCTGCGGTAACGCAGCCAGCTGCGCGGCCGAGTCTTGTTCGTTGGCGGGGAATTTGGCCTCGGCGTCGGCGGCTTTGGCGGCCCGCTCGGCCTGTCCGGCTTGCGCGTCGGTGAAGTCGGACGGGACACCGAGGTTGGCCGCGGTGCCCAACGTCGCCAGTAGGTTGTCGACGATCGAGCCGGGGTCGGGAATGCTGGTCGGGGGGATCGGTGGCGGCGGCGTATTGGCCGCGGCAGCGGTGGCGTAACCGGTTGGGACGGCTTGGAATTCGGGACTCATGCCGGCTTGTGCAAGAGTGCGGCCAGCCGGTCACGGCTCACGGCGGGCCGGGTGAACACGGCCTCGATCCCATGCTGCGCGGCGAACTGGCGGGCGGATTGGTCGATGCCCTCGGCGGCGAGCACCTTTTGGATCGCGTCGAGAATGTCCTGGCCGTACCTCGCGGCCTTGCCGCCGGCCCGGCTCTGACAGTCCATCACCACGTCGACGAACCCGTCGAGCTTGGCCGCCTCAGAGTCTCTACCGCCCTCGATGTGCCGGATCCGGCTGTCGCCGTCCTCAGCGATAGCGGTGAGCTCCGCGCGCAGTTCGCGCACCGCGTCGTGTGCGGAATCGAAGGCCGCCCTTTTGATCTCGTTCTTCTCCGCGATGCTGTGGGCATGGTCCTCGCCGCGGCGGAATGCGTCGTGCACGTCGTCGGCGGTCACGCCGACCTGGTCGGCCAGTGGCCCAAAGCGGGCCTGGCACAGCCGGTCTCGCAGATCATGATAGGCCGCCGCGACGGTGCCGCATTCGGCCGACGCATTCACCAGGAGTGCCAGGTTCGCGCCGGATGGCCACACGTGACCGACCAGGATCTGCGAATACCGGCCGGGCGGGAAGTCCGACATGGGCCGATGGTATCGGCGCGGCGCGAAAGCGCTATTCAGCTTTTGGCGCTGTGCACACGCAGCCGCAGCCGGAACCGCACGAACAGGGTGGCGACGACTCCCAACAGCGTCAGCATTCCGACGTCGAGCACCCAGTAGTGCGGCGAATGCGACCACAACCGGTCGGCGGGCACCATCGGCTCGATCGCCCGCAGCTCGACCGTCGACGCCGAGGCGGCGAAACCCCACCGCGCCGGCAACAGCCACGACGCCTGGTCCAGGCCCATCCGGCCGGTCACCGGGATCAGCCCGCCCGCCATCACCATCGACACCATGATCGCCACCACCAGCATCGGCAGCACCTGCTCGGTGGAGCGGGCCAGCGACGACAGCGCCAGGCCCACCATCGCCGAGACGATCGCCATCAGCGCCAGCGTCACATACAGCTCGGTGACCGCGTGCACTGGGCCGTGGCCCAACAGCACCGCGCCGCGGGTCGGCATGCCTTTGCCGGCGGCCATGATCGCGGTGAGGATCGCAGTCTGCAGCACTGCCGCGGCGCTGAACACGACGACCTTGGCGGTCAGGTACGCCGTCGCCGACAACCCCACTGCCCGCTCGCGCTGAAAGATCAGCCGTTCCCCGACCAGGTCGCGAATCGTCAGCGCGGTCCCCATGAACACCGCGGCGATGTTGAGCAGGATCAGGATCGAGTTGGGTTCGTCCGAATCCGGCCCGGCGAGATGGAATCCGGTATTGCCCGGCACCGCCAGCGACAGCACGCCCAACACGAACGGCAGCACCGCAAGGAACGCGAAGTAGCCGCGGTCGGCGGCGATGAGCCGCATCTGGCGACGTGCCAACGTGAAAACCTGACGCCGCCGGCGGGTGCGCGGCGGAGTGCCCAGCGGTGCCGCGGCGGTCGTCGGCCGTCGTCGCGGGGCGGGCGGATGTCGTGCCAGGAAGGCCTGGTGCACGCCGTCGGGGTCGGTGCTGACCCGGGCGAAGATGTCGGCCCAGTCGGTGCTGCCCATCGCCGGCCCGATTTCGGCGGGCGGGTCGGCGAACGCAGTCTTGCCGCCGGGAGCCAGGAGCAGGATCTGGTCGCACATGTTGACGTAGGTCAGCGAGTGGGTGACCACGATGACCACCCGGCCGGCGTCGGCCAGGCGGCGCAGCATCGTCATCACCTGGCGGTCCAGCGCCGGGTCCAGCCCCGAGGTCGGCTCGTCGAGGATGAGCAGCGACGGGCCGGTCAGCAGTTCCATCGCCACCGACGCGCGCTTGCGCTGGCCGCCGGAAAGCTTGTCAACACGGGTCTTTCGGTGTGGGGTGAGGTCGAGCTCGTCGAGAACGCGCTTGACCACCTGCCGACGGTCGTCGGCTGAGGTGTCCGGCGGCAGCCGCAGTTCGGCCGCATATCCCAGCGCCTGTTCGAGGGTGAGTTGGCGGTGCACCACGTCGTCCTGGGGGACCATGCCGATCCGGGAGCGCATCGACGCATACTCGGCGTGCACGTCGTGCCCGTCGAAGGTGACCACGCCGGCGGTGGGCGTTGTGGTGCCGCCGATCAGCTTGACCAGGGTGGATTTGCCCGCGCCCGACGGCCCGATCACCGCGGTCAGCGTGCCGGGCCGCGCGGTGAACGACACGTCGGTCAACAGTGGGTGACCGTCGATGGTCAGCGCCAGTCCCTGGGTGGTCAGGCCGCTGCTGCGCGCCGGTGCGGTTCGCGGCAGCAAGGTGTGGCCAGACACCACCAGGTCGGTGTTGCCAACGGTGACGACGTCGCCGTCGCGCAGCAGGGTGCAGGTGATCGGGGTGCCATTGACGAATGTGCCGTTGCTGCTGTGATTGTCGCGGATCTCGAGGCTGGCCGCGGTGGACACCAGGACCGCGTGCACCCGGGATGCCAACGCGTCGTTGACGACGATGTTGTTGGTCTTGGCGCGGCCGATGGTCGCCGAGCCTGCCGGCGCAGACCCGGGCCGCGGCGCTCGCCGCAGCCGCATGGTGCGTTCCCTGAAAGCCGGTTCGCTGGGCCGGGTTTGGGGGCCGCTGCGTCGCAGTGGAGGGCGTGTCGGCGTGGGGATGCTGCGTAGCGTGCGCGGGTTGCGGGGTTCGGGCGGTGCCGCGGACGCGGCGACGCGGAATGTCAGCTGCGGGCCGCGCGGGCTGCCGAGCGTGACGCGCTGGCCGTCGCGGATGCTGACCAGCGGCACGCGCACGCCGTCGAGGTAAACGCCGTTCTGGCTTTTGTCGACGACGACCCACCGGCCGTCGTCGAAGCGCAGAATCGCGTGAACGCGCGAAATCAACGTCAGGTCGGCCGGGTTGCCGTCGTGCAGACAGATGTCGCAGTCGCGACCGCGGCCGACGATGACGTCGCGTTCGGCGGGGAAGGTGTACATCGCCGAACCCAGCCAGACGGTCAACGGCAGCTCGCCCGGTCCGTTCGCCACGGCGAGCCGGGTCGTGTTGCCTGCGTCAGACGTCATCCAGTTCTTTCATGTGGCCGTGCGGTTTTGGCAACGAATGGTCCTGTCGGTGCAGGACATCGGTTGCCGATCATATAGACCGAACCTGCGATCGGCGGGACGCGGCGGCTGTGTCGCGCCCGCGCAGTGACCGGATCGAGGCTAAACCTTTACTTGACGCTGCGATTGTTCGGCCTTGACGATGAAACGATGCGCCGACTGCTGGGCTCGCTGTGCGCTGCGCTGTGCGCGACCTGTGTGATGGTGGCCGGCGCGCCCCCGGGCGCCGCGGTCGGTGCGCCGTGGTTCGCGCCGTCCGTCGGCAATGCCAGCCAGGTGGTTTCCGTTGTGGGAGTTGGCGGTTCGAACGCCAAGATGGACGTCTACCAGCGCACTGCCGCGGGCTGGCAGCCGATCGGAGCCGGGATTCCAACCCACATCGGCTCGGCGGGGTTGGCGCCCAAGGCCAAAAGCGGCTACCCGGCCACACCCATGGGTGTCTATTCGCTGGATTCCGCGTTCGGCACCGCGCCGAATCCCGGTGGGGGACTACCGTACACGCAGGTCGGGCCCAACCATTGGTGGAACGGCGACGATCACAGCCCGACGTTCAACACCATGCAGGTCTGCCAGAAGGCGCAGTGCCCGTTCGACACGAACGCCAGCGAGAATCTCGAAATCCCGCAGTACAAGCACGCGGTGGTGATGGGCGTCAACAAGGCCCGCGTCCCGGGCGACGGCGCCGCGTTTTTCTTCCACACCACCGACGGCGGACCGACCGCGGGCTGCGTGGCGATCGACGACGACACGCTGGTGCAGATCATCCGCTGGCTGCGACCCGGTGCACTGATCGCCATCGCGAAGGGTGCTTAGCCCCCGATTGTGAAGCCTACGACGGGTTTTCGGCGTGTCGCGTCGCCTGGTTCACACTCGCGGCGCTTTACGCCAGCGCGCGACCGGGTTTCACCTTGAAGTCCAGGCCCGCCAACGACATTGTCGCCTCGTAGGTACGGTCGTATCCCGTCGCGGCGATCCGCCAGCCGTCGGCGGTGCGCCGATAACGGTCGCGGTAGAACGCCGCGCCGATCAGCATGAAGTCGAACTCGGCGACGATGACGCGGTCCTGCAGATACCAGACGCCCGACGCCTCGTCGCCGCTCACGGTGATCTCCGGATGGGTGACCCGGTGCTCGGTGATGACGTTCGGGCCCAACGCCGAACGCATGTAGTCGACCAGGTCCTTGCGGTTGGTGAAGTGCAACTCTTCACCGACCGACGACCCGTAGTCGCCCTGCACGTCCTCGGTGAGGGTGTCGGCGAAGTCGTCCCAGTGCTTGGTATCCAGGGCGCGCAGATAGCGGTACTTGACCTGTTTGATCGCTGCAATGTCGTCGTGGGGGCTCATCACGACATTGGAGCACAGCGGCGAGATGTCGGTGGCGTCCGCCGGACTCCGACTTAATCGCCGCTACGGCGTAATCTGCAACTATTCGAGCTCCGATCGGGAGGGGGTATGCGGTGTCTGAGCTGGCAGATGATCTGCCACGTGGTTTGCTGAGCCTCGAGCAGTGGGATGCACTGGAGGTCGCCCACACGCGGCGGTGGGAGCTCAGTGAGGGGACCCTCATCATGTCGCCGCGCCCGGCGCTTATGCATCAGCGCATTTCGAAAAGGCTGACCCGCCTTCTCGATGATCACCTACCGGATGGGGTGCAAGTACTTCCCGAGATCGAGGTGACGACGAGCGCATCGTTCCCGCCGAGCGTGCGTGACCCTGACATCGTGGTAATTCGAGATCGCGCGTTCGAGGGGCGTACCGTCCGGGTCGCAGCAGCCGACGTGGTGCTCGTCGTCGAGATCGTCTCGCCGGGCTCGCGCGGAATGGATCACGTGATGAAGCTGCACGAGTACGCGAAGGCGGGCATCGAGCACTACTGGATCGTCGACCTCGAGGCGCCGTCTGGCGAACGGTTCCTCACGTACCGCGTCGACGGCGATGTGTATCGACCGGTCGCGGCGCTCGACGGAGACCGCGTCCATGTGCACGAGCCGGCGGAAATGGAATTCACGCTCGACGCGTTGACCGGCCGTTGAGGAGTCAGCGCTGCAGGTAGTGGCACACCATGTCGATCAGCGCGCGACGCTCCCGCTGCCAGTCGACCGGCACGCCCACGATCATCTGCGCCAGCACCACACCACGCAGCGCGGCCCAAATCACTTCGGCCACACCGTCATTGGCGGGATCGTCGGTGACCAGCTTGCCGAGCTGGGCGATGGCGTCGTTCATCTCAACCAGATGCCGCCGGGAACTCCAGCGGGTGGCCCGCAGGATCTCGAACGCGGCCATCGAGGTGGGGCTGGCATAGCAGCTCCAGGCGGTGTCGACGACAACCTCGATGCGCTCCCGCAGCGGCAGGTCGGCCACCTCCGCCGACGACAGCGACTCGATCAGTTTGGCCACGCCGTCGTCGACGACGGCCATCAGCAGGCCGTTGCGGTCGCCGAAGTGGTACTGGATGACGCCCCACGTCACGCCGCCGCGCTCGGCGACGTGCTTGGCGGTGGCTGCCTGAAAGCCCTCCTCGACGATGCAGCGCACCGTTTCGTCGATGATCTTCGCGCGGGTGTCGTCGCCGCGTTTGCGGGGTGCGGCGGTGCGTCTGGTAGGGGCTATGGACATTGTTGACTTTATAACATAGTGCCGACTATTTTTGTGCTGGTGAGCAGATCCCGCTATGCGCGGCTGTCCCGCGAGCAGCTTGCCGCCTTGGTCCCCGAGCTGCTTCTCATCGGGCACATGATCGACCGCTCCGGAATGGCATGGTGCATCCAGGAATTCGGCCGCGAGGAGATGCTGCAGATCGCCATCGAGGAGTGGGCCGGCGCCAGCCCGATCTACACCAAACGTATGCAGCGGGCGCTGAACTACGAGGGCGACGACGTGCCCACCATTTTCAAGGGCCTGCAACTCGACATCGGCGCGCCGCCGCAGTTCATGGACTTCCGCTACACCGTTCACGACCGCTGGCACGGCGAATTCCGTCTCGACCACTGCGGCGCACTGCTCGACGTGGAGCCCATGGGCGACGACTACGTCTTCGGCATGTGCCACACCATCGAGGACCCGACGTTCGACGCGACCGCGGTGGCCACCAATCCGCGCGCTCAGATGCGTCCGATCCACAGGCCGCCGCGGGTGCCGTCGGATCGGCATCCGCACTGCGCGTGGACGGTGATCATCGACGAGTCGTACCCGCCCGCGCAGGGGATTCCGGCTCTTCGGGTTGTGGGCCAAACACGGGCTGCAACATGGGAACTCGACGCCATCGACCGGTCCGAGGAGGGCCAGGCCGACTACTCGGGTCCCCTGGTCTCGGACCTCGACTTCGGCGCCTTCTCGCATTCGGCACTGGTGCGCATGGCTGACGAAGTCTGCCTGCAGATGCACCTGCTGTATCTGTCGTTCGCCGTCGCGGTGCGGGCGCGGGCCAGCTCCGACGTGGCCACCTCCGTGGGCACTCGCCAGTTGATCGGCGTGGCGGGGTTGGGTGCGGAGCGCATTCACCGGGCACTGTCGCTGCCCGGCGGCGTCGAGGGTGTCTTGCGGGTATTGGAACTGCATCCGCTGCTCAATCCCGTTGGCTATGTCGAGGCAGAGGTGACGGACCGGGTTGTGGTTCACCGCTCACCTGCGCACGACGACGGCGCCTGGATCTCGTTGTGCTCGCCGGAATCCGTGCAGCCACTGCAGGCCGTCGCCACGGCGGTAGACGCGCACGTCGAAGTACGGGCCAGCGGGACGAGCACCGACTGGACAGCCGAATTCGCCGAGTCCACCGCTGCGGCAAAGGAATTGCCCGAGGTCTCGATAGCCAAGGTCAGCGCCGGGTCGACGTTCCGATTCCAGCCACGACGGTCGCTGCCGCTCACCGTCGTCTGAGTTCATTCTGCGACCACCATGGTCGCTACTCGAACTTTGCTGTGGTGACGGCAGAGTCAACGCGCCGTCGGCTTTCATATCGCTTAGGTGACACAACCGCATCGACCGGATACCAACCGCGATGCGGCTAGCCTCGATGGGCCCCGATCGCGGCTATGGTGAACGCTGGCCGCCGACCGCTAACGACGCAAGGTAATCGCTTTATGTACGACCCGTTGGGGTTATCGATCGGGACCACAAACCTAGTCGCGGTGCGTAACGGGACTCCACCCGTGACGCGCCGCTCAACGTTGACCCTATTTCCTGACCGCGCACCGCAACTCGGCGTACCCATGCACAGCCCCGATGCCGAGATCGGCGCGGTGGTCAGCGACTTTGTTGAGCGGATTGGTCACTCGGACGCGGTGGTATCTGTCGCCGGGTCGACGCACGACCCGGCGCTCTTGCTGGTCGAGGCGCTGGACGCGATGATCTCGGCGGCCGGAGCCGACGCCTCGACATCGGAGATCGCGATCGCCGTTCCCGCACACTGGGAACCGCAAGCCGTGCAGGCGCTGCGCGACGCGTTGCGCACGCACCCCGGCTTTGTCCGAAGCGGTATAGCTCCCCGCCTCGTTTCCGACGCCGTCACCGCCTTGACCGCGTTGAATTCTGGTGCACGCCTGCCCGCGCGCGGTGTGGTCGGCCTGCTTGATTTCGGCGGCGGCGGCACCAACATCACCTTGGCCGACGCCGGCTCCGGCTTTGCGCCCATCGGTGAAACGTTGCGCTACTCAGAGTTTTCCGGCACGCACGTTGATGATGCACTGCTGGTTCACGTCCTGGATGCCATGGGCCACACAGGTCAGGCCGATCCCGAGAACACCGCGGCGGTGGGCCAACTCGACCAGCTGCGAGACGAGTGCCGCAAAGCCAAAGAGCGGTTGTCCACCGAGACGGTGACCGCGGTGGACGCCCAACTCCCCGGACGTCGCGCCACTATTCAGGTGAGCAGAGCCCAGCTGGAGACGCTGATCGAGAATCGACTCAACGGTGTGTTCTTCGCATTCGACGAGGCGCTGTCCCGCAACAAGGTCGACCGCGCGGATCTGGCTGCAGTTGCGATGGCCGGCGGTGGAGCCAGTATTCCGCTTGTGGCCCAACGTCTTTCATCGCACGCCAAATTGTCGGTGGTGACTGCGGTGAAGCCCGCGCTGGCCATGGCGGTTGGCGCGGAGATGCTTGCTTCACGCGGGCCGGCCGAGGAACTCGAGGACCAGGCCGAGCCGGCGACCGCGATGGCCGCAGCGGCGAGCGCGGCGACCGGCAGCTTTGCCGCGAACACCGGCACATTCGATGCACCGACCGGCGGATTCGGCACCGGTTCCTTTGGAATTCCCATCGACGGAGCGTTTTTCGACGAGGCGCCGTCGTCGACACTTCCGAAGGCGGAACTGGCCTGGTCGGAGGCCGACGACTCCGGCGACGAACCGCTGTTTTACACCGGCGACCCGTACGACGACGGGAGCGCCCCACCCTCTCAGTACTTGCCAAGGTTCCGGGCCGACGACGAGCGGCCGCGGCGACGAGGTCGCCTGCCGCAGTTGCTGCTTGGGCTGGGCGCGCTGGTCGCTATGTTCGCGATCGGCGGAGTGGCGTACTCCTTGACCAGCACCACCGGCCACCAGGCGCCGCCCGCGCCGACCAGCCGCACCGCCGTGCCTCCGCCACCGCCGAGCTCTCAGCCGCCGTCGCCGAGTCCCGTGCCGCCCCCGCCGCCCAGCGCGGCACCGACGCCCAGCGTCGCACCTCCGCCGCCCAGCACCGAGGCGCCGCCGCCTCCTCCGCCGCCGGTGACCACGACGTACCGGCCGCCGCCGAGCACCACCACGCCGCAGCCCACGACGACCACCACAACCACCACGACGACGACCACCACCACGACTACGCCGCCCCCGTCGTCGACCACAACGACCACCACGACCACCGTGCCGATGACCACGGAATACCTGACCATCCCGCTGGTTCCGGTCCCGATACCGGTTCAGGTCCCGCAGAACCAGGCCCCGGCTCCGCAGAATCCGTTCTTGAACCCCGGCGGATAACCCCGAGTAGGGTGGAATTGCCCGGTTCGGCGGAGCTGACGCCGTCCAGCTAGCCGCGAGGTAACGCCGCGCACGGCAGCGGCGAACGAAGTAATGGGCGGCCCGCGCGGTGTACTCCTCCGCCCAGACCGTGGTCAGCAAAGGATTTTGGAGGAGTAGTGGACATCGTTCTTGGTGTGTCGATGGCACCAACGGCGGTCCGCATGGTGCTCGTCGAAGGCGAAGACGCCGACGGTGTCGTCGTCGAGCAAGAATGCTTCGAGGTCGGCGGCTCAGGGCCGTCCAGTGGACCCGAGCAGGTGATAGCTGCCATCCTCGGCACCCGGGAAGGCGCCGCCGAAGGCGGCTACCGGTTGATGTCGACAGGGGTGACCTGGACCGATCCCAGCGAAGTCGGCGTGTTGCGCGACGCGCTGTCCACCCGTGACCTGCGAAACGTCATGCTGGTGTCCCCGCTGCTCGCCGCGGCTGCGCTGGCTCAGACGGTCGGCCACGCGCTGGGCTACGAGTACACCGCATTGCTGTTCGTCGAGGCGGAAAGCGTCACGCTGGCTGTGGTGGACACGTCCGACGGTTCGATCGTCAACCTGCACCGCCAGGAGGTGACGTGCGCGCCGTATACCGGGCAGGCGGCCGCCGATCTGGCCACGATGGTCGAGCGCCTGGACGGCCTGGAGGCACGCCCGGACGGGCTGTTCATCGTCGGCTGCGGCGTCGATATCTTCCCGATCAAGCATCACTTGGAAGTGGCGGCACCGATCCCGGTCAGCGTGGCCGAGGAGCCCGACATGGCGCTGGCTCACGGCGCGGCGCTGGCGTCGGCCAACGCCCCGTTGTTCGCATCGTCGACCGCCGCGCTGGCCTACGCGCTGGACCCGGGAACCGGCGAAGTGAACCGGGACGTGCTGGCGCCGGCCTACCTCGACGTGTCCGCCGACGCCGTCGTCGGCACCGGCGCCCTCGCCTACAGCGCTGTGCCGGACGACGTCGACGTGGACAGCCGGCCGCACCGGCCGCTGCTGGTGATCGGTAGCGGAGTAGCCGCGCTTCTGGTGATCGGCGTTGTGGCGCTGGTAGTTTCGCTGGCCGCCGATGTCCGCCCGACGGTCGGGCAGCAGCCGCCCAGTGCGAACGGAAACGTCGCCGTGCCCACAAAGCAGGCGCCGCCGTCCCCGCCGCCTGCCGCGGCCGCGCCATCCCCGCCGGCCGCCCCGCCGCCACCGGCGCCGCCGCCTCCGTCGGCCGCGCCGCAGCCGCCACCCCCGCCCGCGCCGGCCCCCGAAACCATCACCGAACCGGCGCCGGTGGTGCGTCAGGCGCCGCAGCGGGTGGCGAACCCGGCTCCGGTGCGTCAGGCACCGCCACGGCAGGCGCCTGCTTACGTGCCGCCGCCTGCACCGCAAGAAGCGCCACCGCCGGCTGCGCCGCCGCCACCGCCCCCGGCTGCGCCACCACCGGCTCCACCCGCGCCGCAGATGCCGCCGATGACGATGTATCTGCACCTGCCGTTCGTCACGGTGCCGATCCCGATCAACCCACCACCGCCGCCGGCGCCGCCGCCGGGGCCCTAGGAGCGACTGCCATGGGTGAGAACGGTCCGTTCGGATTCGATCCGGAAGACTTCGAACGAGTGCTTCGCGAAGCGACAGAGGGGCTACGCGATGCGTTTGGCAGATTGCTGACGAACGAGCGGGCCGGATGGGCCGGGTTCATCGACGAGTTCACGCGACGGGCGCGACCCCGACCGGAAACCGCCGGGGAGGCGGGCGACGGCGTGTGGGCGATCTACACCGTCGACGCCAACGGCGGCGCGCGCGTCGAAGAGGTCTATGCGACCGAACTGGATGCGTTGCGCGCGAATAAGAACAACACCGACCCCGCTCGCCGGGTTCGGTTCCTGCCGTACGGCATCGCCGTTAGCGTCTTGGACGATTCCGACCAGACGTCGTAACCGCACTTCGATGACATCAGCCGCGGCGCGCGGCGGATTCGGATGCGCAGCCCGGCCGTCGCATGGTTTCATAGCACCGTTTGAGAGTTGTTCCCGCGGGTATGTACTCGATCGATGGGTGGTGCAGGGATGAATCGTCGCAACGTGATGTTGATGCTCGGGATCGGCGCCGTGGCAGCCGCAACGCCTCTCCCGAAGGCGCAGGCCTACCCGTCACGACCCGCGCCTGCCGCGCCCGCACCCGGTGCCACCACTGGCGGCTTTATTTTCCGTGACGAGTTCGACGGCCCGGCCGGTTCCGCCCCCGGTGGGAACTGGGCGGTGTCGAACTACCGGACCCCGATCAAGAACCCGGTGGGCTTCGATCGACCCGAATTCTGGTACCAGTACCGGGATAGTCGGCAAAACGTGTTCCTCGACGGCAAATCCAACCTGGTCCTACGCGCCACACATGACGGCGACACCTATTTCGGCGGTCTCGTCAGCGGCAATTGGCGGGGAGGGATCGGGACGACGTGGGAGGCCCGGATTAAGCTCAACTGCCTCACCGCCGGCTGCTGGCCCGCCTTCTGGTTGTCCAACGACTTTCCCGGCCGCGAAGGCGAAGTCGACCTCGTCGAGTGGTATGGCAACGGGACGTGGCCTGCCGGAACCACCGTCCACGCGGATCCGTTCGGCACCGCTTTCGAGACCCAGCCGATCGGGGTGGACGGCAACTGGCACAACTGGCGGGTCACCTGGAATCAGACCGGGTTTTACTTCTGGGAAGACTACGTCGACGGGGCGGAGCCATACTTCAGCGTTCCGGCCACCGGCATCGAAGATCTCAACGACCCCATCCGCAAGTGGCCGTTCAACGACCCCGACTACACGATGTTTCCCGTGTTCAATCTCGCGGTTGGTGGTTCGGGCGGCGGCGACCCAGCGGGCGGAAGCTACCCCGCGGAGATGCTCATCGACTGGATACGCGTCTTCTAAACGGTTGCCCGCTCGCGGCCCCGCCAATATTGCTGGCGCAGATCCTTTTTCAGGATCTTGCCAGTTGGGTTGCGAGGCAGCTCGTCCCTGATGTCGATGCTCTTGGGGCACTTGTAGTGCGCCAGCCGCTCGCGCGCCCAGTCGATTAGTTCGGCTTCCGTCGCCTCGCCTTCCAGCGTGACGACGGCCTTCACGGACTCGCCCCAACGTTCGTCGGGCACACCGAACACCGCGACCTCCATCACCGCGGGATGCTCGGCGAGCACGCGCTCGACCTCGATCGAGTAGATGTTCTCGCCGCCGGAAATGATCATGTCCTTGAGCCGGTCTTCGACATAGATGTAGCCGTCGTCGTCGACCCGGCCGATGTCGCCGGTGCGGAACCAGCCGTCTTCGGTGACCGCTTCGGCCGTCGCGTCCGGCCTGTTTAAGTAGCCCCTCATCAATTGTGGTGTGCGGAACCACAATTCGCCGGGCTGGCCGGTGGGCACGTCGACCGGGGTGTCCGGGTTGACGACTCGCACCTCGGCGTTCGGGATCAGGGTGCCGGCGCTGACCAGCCGCTCGGGATGGCTGTCGTCGCGGTGCGCGCCGGGCATGAGGTGGCTGATCACGCCGCAGACCTCGGTCAGCCCGTACACCTGGATGAAGTCGGTGTTGGGCCACGCCGTTAGCGCCGCGCGCAGCAGCGGCAGCGGCATCGGCGACGCGCCGTAGCAATACGTCTTGAGTTGACCGAACAGCTTGATGGCGTCCTCGCCGGATTCCAGCACCTTGGCCAGCACCGCCGGCACCAGGAAAGTTCGGTTGGCGCCCTGCAGGATTGCGCCGGCCAATGACATGCCGTCGACGTCGCGGGTCATCACGCTCGGCACGCCGTCGTAGATTCCGAACTGGACGTACGAAGAGCCGCCTACGTGGAACAGCGGCATCGACACCATGTTCTTGTCGCCCTCGTCGAAGTCCCACCCCTCGTGCGCGTTGATGGTGTGCGCCAAGACATTTGCCTGGGTGAGCGCGACTCCCTTTGGGCGGCCGGTGGTTCCGGACGAGTACATCACCATGCACACGTCGTCGGGCTCGACGTCGGCGCTGCGCTGGACGGGTGAGGCGTTGGCGAGCAGCGCCTCGTATTCGTCGCCGTCACCGCCGTTGGGCGTGACCTCGATGATGTGCTCGACGTTGGCGAGCTTGTCGCGGATCTTGTCGACCGTCGGTTTCAGCTCGCTGCCGACGATCAGCACCGTGGCACCGCAGTCGTTGATGACGTAGTCGAGCTCGTCGCCGGCGAGCCGGAAGTTGATGATCGCGTTGGCCGCGCCGAGCGATGCCGCGGCCATTGTCAGCTCGACGCACGCTGGGTGGTTCTTGTCGAGGAACGCCACGACGTCGCCGCGCTCGATGCCCATCTCGGTCAGGGCGCCCGCAAGACGCCGGACCCGGTCGTTCCATTGCCGCCAGGTCCAGGTGCGGTCGAGGTAGGTGAACGCCTCGTCGTCGGGCTTGGTGGCGGCCCAGTGGGTCAGCCGGTCGTCGAGGTAGCGGGGCTGCGGCAGCTGCTCGTTCATGCCTCCGAGCGTGCCACCCACGTTCCGGTCGAGAAACCCCGCCGCCGGAATCCCGCGCTGACCTGCGCGGACGGCCGAGATACGGCCGGCGTCACTGCGCGGCCGTTACCCAATTGTGACTATTCCTCCATTTGCTCGTATTCTGTTCGACCATGGGGAGGCACCGGTTAGCCAAGAAGCGACGAAAGTCATCGGCAGTCATGGCTGCGGCCGTCGGCCCGGCGGCCGTCTTCTTTGCCGTCGCCGGCAGTGCGCGCCCGCTCGGCGCTGGCGGCGAGGCCGAGTCGGTGGCCGACGCGCCGTGCTGCTTGCAGATCGTGGCGGCAACACGTGACGGGTCGGCACAGTCGGGGGCGCCAGTTCCCGCCGAGTCGATGCCGGCATCGCGAATGCGGGTGGTTCACGAGCGTCCGCCGGAGGTGCTGCCACCTGGAAAGGCGCCCGAGCGCGGGCTGCAGGTCAAGACGATCTTGGTGGAGCGCACCATCAGCGCGATATTCCCCGAGATTCAAACCATCGGCGGCGTCCGACCGGATGCGCTGCGGTGGCATCCCAACGGATTGGCGCTCGACGTGATGATTCCCAACCCCGGCAGTGACGAGGGCATCGCACTGGGGAACCAGATCGTCGCCTTCGTGCTCCAAAACGCCGATCGCTTCGGGATCCAAGACGCAATCTGGCGCGGCACCTACTACACGCCTTCCGGGCCGCAAGGATCCGGGTACGGCCACTACGACCACGTCCACATCACCACCACCGGTGGCGGATACCCCACCGGCAACGAGGTTTACATTCGCTGAGCTCGTCACCCGGTGAACGTATCCGGCAAATCGCCGAACACGCTGCCGTGGGCGTCTTACCGTAACTGACCATGAAGCCAATTTTGCTGACGGCCGCGGCCGCAGCGGTACTGACGGCTGGTGGCGTTGCCGTCGTGGCAGGCACACCGGCGACCGCACACGCTGATCCCGCACCGCCGCCCTGCGGAAGTCCCGAAGTGCCATGCGCGGGGCCTAGCCCTTTGACGCCGGAACAACAGTGCGCCCTGATCGCCTGGAGAACTTGGATGCCATGCAATTGGGCTCCTGGGATCAACATGCAAGTTCCGGCAGGCACGCCCGGCAGTTTGTAGCGCGACACTCTCTCCCGACCGACACTGCCGACCGAAGGTCACCTTTTGGAAACGGCACGGTGCGCCGCGTTTCGTGTGCGGTAGCGACTGCTAACAATTGGACGGTCGTCTAACCGCGACGTCGGTATAGCTATGCGGTTCTGCTGCATTACTTGGCTGCGGAACTCTCAGAGCGCGAATGAAGGAGTCGGTGATGATGAGCTTTGATCGATTGAGCATCAAAGTCATTGCCAGCGCTGGGTTGTGGGGGGCCGCCATAGCGTTGAGTCCGGGTGCGGCAGCCGTGCCGCTGATAACGGGCGGTGGCTACGCGTGCATGCAGGGAACGGCGGGCGATGTCGCGGCCGGTGGCGCAGCAGCCGCGGCAGGAGCCGCTGGAGCCGGAGCCGCGGGTTCGTGCGGCCCGGCGAGCGCCCCCCTCACGGATATGGCCGGAGTGCCGCTGGCGCTGCCCGGGCCGGTCGGTGCCCCGGTGGGCGCGCCGGTTCCGGTGGGTGCTCCGGTTCCGGTGGGTGCTCCGGTTCCGGTGGGTGCTCCGGTCCCTGCTGGTGCTCCGGTTCCGGCGGGTGCGCCGGTGCCGGTGGCTCCGGTTGTGCCGGCTGGTGCTCCGCTGATTGCGCTCGGGGGTGCGCCGGTGGGTGCACCGCTCGTCGATATGTCGGGCACCTATGCAGGCAAGGGTGACCCGACTGGTCCGGCGCCGGCAGGCGGGCCAGTTCCCGGCCAACCGGTTGCGCCCGGTCCGTCGGCCCCGGCCAGCTAGTCTTTCGTCAGGTTTGGTTGCGTTCGGCCAGCTCCTGCAGGAATTTCGGCATTCGACCGGCGCCGAAGTCGTAGTAGCGCAACCAGTTTGGCGTGATCGCGATTCGCGCCATCTGGTCATACATTTCGCGGACGTTCCGCTCGAATTCGGCCACTGCTTGGGCATCCATGGATTTCCTGGCGGCGGCAAGGTATTCCTCGACCACGCCGTCGACGATCTCGACGCTCGCCCGCCCGCGTACCGAAAGGGATCGCGCTTGGTCGGGCGTGTCTCCGGCGTCGATCGCCAGCGCGACGGACGGGCGAACTGACAGCGCCGCCACCTTCGGAGAAGTTGGGGCCGTGGCGATGACGAATTGCCTACCAGTCCAAAAGAATCCGACCGGAATCACCCGCGGCGTCCCGTCCTTGCCGGTGTAGGCGAGGTGGGCGGCCGAGGTTGACGCGAGCAACTCCTGCGCGCCGGGCGTGGACAGTTCGTCGTCGATCTGCTGCCGGTCCATCGTGTTCTCCTGTGCGTTGTCCGTAGAGGCCCGTGCGAGACTAACTCCATGGCTGCCGCGTCCGTTCCTCCACCTGGGTACCACTCGGTTACGCCGCGGATGGTGGTTAACGACCTCAACGGTGCAGTCGCCTTCCTGCGTACGGTATTCGGGGCGACGGGCAACGTCGAAGCGAATCGGCCGGCAGAGGTGTGCATTGGGGACTCGCTGGTCCTGGTATCGGAAGCTGTTCAGCGAGAGCTATTTCCAGCGTTCCTATACGTGTACGTCGATGACGCCGACGCGACATACAAGGTGGCGTTAGATGCCGGTGCGGTGACCGTCGAGCCGCCTCTGGACACCCCATACGGTGATCGCCGGGCAATGGTGCGGGACCAGACCGGCAACGTCTATCAGATCGCCAGCAGGCAAATCGGTCCAACCGCATAGCACTCGCGCCCAGCCCGGTACACGCGAAAAGACTTGCAGTGCAGGCTATCTCGGTGCAGAGCTTGCCGGGGCCAGCCGTTGTGGCCGCTCTATTCCTGATTCCTGCACAATAACCGGGTCGCCGATGTTGACGGTGTTGAAGTACCACTCCGCGTCCGCGGGGCTCAGGCTGATACACCCGTGGCTGACATTCTCCAGGCCCAACGATTGCACGGCCCACGGAGCGGAATGCACGAATAGGCCACGCTTGGTGATCCGCACCGCGTAATCCACCGGGATCCGGTAACCGTCGGGATTGGTGACAGGGATGCCGACGCTGCTCGAATCCATAATCACCGAGCGTTCCTTGGACAAGACGGTGTATGTGCCGACCGGCGTTGAGTACTCGGGCCTACCCATCGAAGCGAGCAGGACCCCTTCTTCTCCCCAGTGCGGTCGGTGGTGGGGCGCGGGTCGTGGCGGCGGTGGTCCGGTCCCGACTCCGTCGATGGTGACTGTGAAGGTGTGCTCCGCGATATCGGCAATACCGACGACGGCAGGGCCCGTCTTGAATTCCGTGGCCAGCCCGCCCACCGACAGCGCCACCGTGCTGTGCGCCGGCCAGAAGCGGTCGGGTACCCACTGCACCGCCTCGTTGTCGAGCCATTCGAAATGGCCGCTCATCGCGGGCACCGACCTGACTTGAATGGCCCGCTCGGCAGCGGGCCGATCGGCAACCGGTGCGCTGAACGTCACCACTACTGGGTGTGCTACGCCCACAGTTGCGCCGCGCGTTGGTAAAACCGACACGACCGCGAACCGATACGACTGGCTCGCCGCCAGGCCGACGTCGGCCGGCCCGGCAACCACCGTCGCAGCGGTCCCGATCAGCGCAAGAACGCACCGGAGAGCCGCCCGCATGGCCCCATTCCTTTTCATTTGACAAAGTTGTAATAGATGGTAGGGCTGGCCTGATAGGTGGAAGCGCAAGGGCGCGTTAGCAATTCGGTCAAGGCTTCGTCACGTTTCGGCTACGGCGAGCAAAGCCGGCAGGTTGTTTCGGTGGCAGAAAGACGAGGCTGCGTTCCGACGCGCCATTTTTATTGGTCGGCATCGTCCACGGTGGAGCCGGAATCCGCGGATTTCAGCGCTGCACTCGGCCATGAGCGCCGGGTCCACAATTGATCGAGGTTCGGCCTGACAGACTCTGCTCCCGGTGGAAGCGGGACACGCTCGACCGAGCTGTATACCCGCTCCATGCAGGACCGTACTGCCGCACGTGCACGCGGCACCCCCATGCCCCACGATGCCGCTTCGGCAGTGAGGTCATCGACATTGATGTCGTCGATATTCGTCTTGCCGTTGATTACGTGCCCTGTGCCCTTGAATGCGGGATCCAGGTACAGCACCGGAGCGGCATCGTAGATCGGGGCCAACGACACGCTCCCATCGCGACCGATCAGCAGCGAATAGTTTTTGGAGTGAGCATCACCGTTGCCGATCACGACGTTGAATGTCACGGCCTGCAGCAACTCCACACGAAACCCGTCGGGGTCCCGGGCCCTCGGGGCGGCCGCGCGTGCGACGCGTCGCAGCCTCGACCCCAACCGTGTTGCCTCGCTGGTGCTTTCGTACTTGGCCTGAGGATCGAGACCTAGCGCTTGACAGAAATCCTCCTGATGCAGGCGGTGGCCTTCGGGGCTTCGGTCATAGCGGACAACGACAATGGCCTCGCGCTCGTCGAACCGTTCTAAACGCGACTCCGCAGCACGCAAGCCTGCCCGGCGCGCCGCTCGCAGCGCCCAGTCTTCCGTCTGAATCAGATGCCTCACGGCGCCGCCGGGTGGTTCGGGCTTGATGATGTGTGTCGACGCCGCGCCGCCTTCCGGCCACCCCCATGCGCCGTCGGGAAGGGCGGCCAACAGCACCTTGTCATGAACTCCGGCCAGCGATGCCTGTGGTGTGGCGCCCTCGGGCAGGTGGTAAGTCGGCAGGTCCGCGATAAGTCTGTCGAGTTCTTGCTTGGTCAACCGGCGGACTTGGCCGGCGCCGGGCTTTGCTCCGTCGGCGAGAAACTGGACGGCGCCGGCACATTCCGCACCTATCTGTCGCAACAGGGCCATGGTGTCATCGACTGGCACGCCGGCCTCGGAGGCGATGTGACGGCGCAGGTTGCCTTCTGGCAGAAGACCTTCGATGAACGCCGACACCGGCAACGCGGTGTTCCTGTCTTGGATGGGCTGTCGTGAGACAGGCAATGCCAAAGACAGCACTCGACTTCCCTCGCCGAAGGTGTCGAGCGCCTCCTCGGTGAAGTCCAAGCGCAGACGGAATCGGCGTGGCTCACTCAGTCTGGCGACATGCACGTCGTACAGCCAAACGTCAATCGCCTTACTTGCCATCGATTACCGCCACTCGGGAAAACTTCGGCACCAGCGCGAGCGCGATGCCGCACTCCGATAGGGCGCGCATCGCGATGTCGACGCTGACTGATTCCCCTCGCTCGAGGCGGGAGATCGTCATGCGGGTGACTCCGATGCGGTCAGCGAGCTCATCTTGGCGAAAGCCTCTGGCCCGGCGCGCGCGCCGCACATGTTCGCCGAGTTCGGCGGTGTCGTAGACAAGCGGCACAGAATGATGCATATATCGATCATACGGCCGGCTCCCGCTCGGTGATCGATATTTTGAGCATCGGTATACCGGGAAGCGACGGTTCGAACGATATTCCGCCGGTCAACGTGGAGCCGATGACGGGAATCGAACCCGCGTTCTCAGCTTGGGAAGCTGATGTTCTGCCATTGAACTACATCGGCGCGATTGATCGGAAAGGCTAGCATCCAGCCCGGCGTCGCTCATCCACACCGGGAATGCCGGGGATACGCTCGTCGCGTGCTGCTCTCCGATCGCGACCTGCGAGCTGAAATCGCCGCCGGCCGGCTGGGCATCGACCCATTCGACGACACCCTGGTTCAGCCGTCCAGCGTGGACGTCCGCCTCGACAGCATGTTCCGGGTGTTCAACAACACCCGCTACACCCACATCGATCCGTCGCAGCAGCAGGACGAGCTGACCAGCCTGGTGCAGCCGGTCGACGGCGAACCGTTCGTCCTGCACCCCGGCGAGTTCGTGCTGGGGTCCACGCTGGAGCTCTGCACTCTGCCCGACGACCTCGCCGGCCGGCTGGAGGGCAAGTCGTCGTTGGGTCGGCTGGGCCTGCTGACCCACTCGACCGCGGGTTTTATCGATCCGGGTTTCAGCGGGCACATCACGCTGGAGCTCTCCAACGTCGCCAACCTGCCCATCACGCTCTGGCCGGGAATGAAGATCGGTCAGCTTTGCATCCTGCGGCTTACCAGCCCCGCCGAGCATCCCTACGGCAGCGCCCGGGCCGGGTCGAAATACCAAGGTCAGCGGGGTCCCACACCGTCCCGCTCGTACCAGAACTTCATCAAATCCAGCTAAGGCCGCCGCACAGCTGGGAGGTTGCTGCGGGGTCCCTTTGGGTGAGCGCCCGGCCGGACTTTCGGCGTTAGTGTCGAACTACCACGATCTGCGGGGGGCGTCGCAGCTGTGCGGAACCTCGCGGAGTCGGCGCGGTAGCCACCGTCGGCTGGCGAATGACTTGGAGGAGTGGTGGACACCGTACTCGGTGTATCGATGGCACCCTCGGCGGTCCGCATGGTGTTGGTCGAAGGGGAAAACGGGGACGGCGCCACGGTAGACGAGGAGAACTTCGCCGTCGGGGTTGCTGACGAGTCAGTCCCCGCCAGTGCCCCTGAGCAGGTGATTTCGGCGATCCTGGGCACTCGGGAGGGCGCCGCCGAGGCGGGCTACCAGCTGCGATCGACCGGTGTCACCTGGACCGACCAGCTGGCGGCCGCCGCGTTATGGGATGCGTTGGCTTCTCGCAAGGTCGAAAACGTCATGCTGGTCTCGGCGTTCTTGGCCGCGGCGGCGCTGGCCCAGTCGGTGGGCAATGAGACCGGTTACGAGCACACCGCCCTGTTGTTCGTGGAGCCCGACACGGCGACCCTGGCCGTGGTCCACACCGGTGACGGCTCGATCGCTGACGTGCACCGCGAGGCCTTGCCCGACGATGACGACGAGGCCGTGGCCAAGGTGGTCGAACTGGCTTCCGGTGCCGAGCGACTGGAAAGCGGGCCCGAAGGCGTGTTGGTCGTCGGTTCCGGCGTCGACATTCCGTTGATCAAACCGGTGCTGGAGGCGGCGACATCCCTTCCGCTGAGCGCTCCCGAGGAGCCGGATACCGCGCTGGCTCGCGGCGCTGCATTGGCATCGGCGAACGCTCCACTATTCGCGTCGTCCACCTCGGCGCTGGCCTACGCCCAAGATCCCGGCACCGGTGCAGTGAACCCCTATCTGCTGCTGCCGGCCTATGTGGCCGCCGGCGACATCCCCGAGGACGGGTTGGCCTACAGCGCGGTCGCGGATGAGCAATCCGGCGCTTTCACCTCGCTCGGCCACGACGACGGGGCCATCGACTCGGGAATGCTCGACTTCGGTGCCGCACCGGTCGAGCCGGCCGGTCGGCGGCCGTTCCTGGTGGCCATGAGCGTCTTGGCGGTCTTCGTGGTCGGCGTTGTGACGCTGGTGATTTCGCTGGCGGCCAGTATCCACCCATCGGTGAATCAGCGGCCCAGCGTCGGCCAAAACGCCGTCGCCCCAACGAAACAGGCGCCCCCGCCGCCGGTGCCCAAGGCACAGGTGCCGGCACCGCCGGCGCCCACCGCACCGCCTGCGCCCCCGGCCGCTGCGGCAGTTCCGGCCCCGCCACCTCCTGTCGCCCGAGCTCCCGCTCCGGTACATGCGCCGGCGCCGGTCCCGGCCGCGGCGCCGCCGCCTCCTCCCGCGCTGCCACCGGTCGTCATACCTCCGCTCATTCCGCCGATCCTGGCGCCGCCGATATTCGGACCCCCGATCGGGCCGCGCGGCGGCGGTCACGGTGGCGGCGGATGGGGCCACGGTGGCGGCTTTGGCCACGGGGGCGGTTTCGGTGGTGGCCACGGTCACCGGTGAGCGTCAGACGCTACGGACCGGTGGGCAGGTAGGCTCGAAGTATCAACATCAGCAGCGGCCTCTGCCGCGCTGCCCGGGCCACGAGGCGCTAGCAAACTACTTAGGAGGAAGTAGTGGACACCGTACTGGGTGTGTCGATGGCACCCTCGACGGTCCGCATGGTGCTGGTGGAAGGCGAGAACGCCGACGGCGTCACCATTGACCAGGACAACTTCGAGATCAGCCCCAACGGCACGCCGGCAAACACCGTTGCTGCCGACCGGGTGATCTCCGCCATTCTGGGAACCCGCGAGGGTGCCGCCGAGGGCGGCTACCACCTCGCCTCGACCGGTGTGACGTGGAGCGACCAGTTCGAGGCTGCCGCACTGCGCGACGCGCTGGCCGCCCGCAAGATCGAAAACGTCATGCTGGTGTCGGCGTTCTTGGCGGCGGCGGCGCTGGCCCAAGCCGTCGGCACCGCCACCAACTACGCCAACACCGCGCTGCTGTTCATCGAGCCGGATACCGCCACCCTGGCGGTGGTCGACTCCGCCGACGGGTCTGTCTCCGAGGTGCATCGCCAGCCACTTCCCGAGGACGACGACGAGGCCGTCGCCGCCATCACGAAGCTCGCCGCCAGCGCCGAGCGCTTGGAGTCACGGCCCGAGGGCTTGTTCGTCGTGGGTTCCGGAGTGGACATCCCGCTGATCAAACCGGCGCTGGAGGCAGCGACGACGCTTCCGCTGAGCGCTCCCGAGGAGCCGGACATGGCGCTGGCCCGGGGCGCTGCGCTGGCGTCGGCGCACGCGCCGCTGTTCTCGTCGTCGACTGCCGCACTCGCTTACGCCCAGGATCCGGGCACCGGCGCCGTGGATCCCTACGCCGTTTCTCCGGGCTACCTCGCCGCGGCTGACGTCGACTCCGGCGAGGAGGGCCTTGCCTACAGCGCCGTTCCCGACGAGGAAGCCGAGGCCTACACCGCCGAAGGCCCAGACGCCTACGTCGGCCTCACCGGCGAGCAGGAGATTCTGGACTCCGGCATGCTCGACTTTCGGGCGGCAGCGGCCGAGTCCAGTCGTAAGCCGTTTCTGACCGCGATGAGCGTGCTGACGATCTTCGTCGTCGGCGTTGTCGCACTGGTGATTTCGTTGGCGGTCAGCATCCGGCCCTCGGTCAACGAGCGGCCCAACCTCAGCCAGAACGCGGTCGCCCCGAGCAAGCAGGCGCCTGCGCCGCCGAAGGCGCCACCGCCGGCTGCGTTGCCCGCCCCGCCCAAGACCGCTGCGCCGGCGCCCGCGCCCCCGCCCGCTGCGGCGCCTGCCCCTGCGCCTGCGCCGGCTCCCGTGGCGGCGCCCGCTCCCGCGCCCGCACCGGCTCCCGCTCCTGCGCTGCCTCCGCCGCCGCCGCCGGTTTTGCCGCAGCTGGGCCAGATTCTCGCGCCGCCGCCACCCGGGCCGCCGGTCGAACCGTGGGGCGGTGATCATGGCGGCGGTGGCTGGGGCCATGGTCGCGGTGGTGGCCGTGGCCACGGCGGAGGCCCTCCGGGCATCAAGGTTCCGCTGGCTCCCGGGCTCAATCTGGGCATCGGGTTCTAAACGCCCGACCGCCGAAAACGGGTACTTCTGTGACCAACGCTTGGCGGCATGAATTTGGAGGGGCGATGGAGACCGTACTAGGTGTGTCGATGGCACCCTCGACGGTTCGCATGGTGCTGGTCGAAGGTGAAAACGGCGACGGTGTCACCGTCGAGCAGGACGACTTCGACGTCGACGGCGGGCCCGGACCGCGGAGCGCACCGCAGCAGGTGGTTTCGGCGATCCTGGGAACCCGCGAAGGCGCCGCCGAGGGCGGCTATGAGCTGTTGTCGACCGGAGTGACCTGGACCGACCAGGCCGAGGCCACCGCCCTGCGCGACGCGCTGGCCGCCCACAAGGTCGAAAACGTCATGTTGGTCTCGGCGTTTTTGGCCGCGGCGGCGCTGGCGCAATCGGTCGGCAGCTCGGTTGGCTACTCCCGCACCGGGCTGTTGTTCCTCGAACCGGACACCGCGACCATGGCGATCGTCGATTCCGCCGACGGGTCGATCAGCGACGTGCGCCGCGAGCCCCTGAGAAGCGGCGATACCGCCGGCGAATTGGCGGCTCTGGTCACCGACATGCAGACGCTGCCCATGCGGCCGGACGGGCTGTTCATGGTCGGCTCCGGCGTGGACATCACGCCGCTCAAATCCCAGCTGGAGGCGACGACGTCGCTACCGGTGAACGCGCCCGAGGAGCCCGAGACGGCGCTGGCCCGCGGGGCGGCGCTGGCGGCGGCGCATGCGCCGTTGTTCTCGTCGTCGACCGCCGCGCTGGCCTATGCGCAAGATCCCGGGACCGGCGCGATCGACCCGTACGAAGTGACCCCCGGATATCACCCCGCATTCGACGAGGCCGCCGCCGGCGAGGCGCTGGCCTACAGCGCTGTCGCGGACGACGAAGCCAACGCCCCCACCGCTTTCGGCAACCGGCCGGACCTGCAGACCGGCGTATTTCCCGATGCCGGTGAGGGTCGGCGCGGGCGCCGGCCCGCGGCGCTGGTGGCGAGTGCGGTGGCCGCCATCTTCGTGATCGGAGTGGTGGCGCTGGCGGTTGCGCTGTTGATGACGATGCGCCCGTCGGTCGGTGAGCGGCCGAATCCCGGGCAGCCGGTGGTGGTTCCGAGCAATCAGGCGCCGCCGCAGCAATCGCAGCCGGCCGCGCCTCCTGCGCCGTCCGCGCCGCCGCAGGCCCCCGCCGCGCCCTCCCCGGCGCCTGAGGCTCCAGCACCGGCGCCCGCAGCGCCCGCTCCCGCAGCGCCCGCCGCTCCCGCAGCGCCCGCCGCTCCCGCAGCCCCGGCTCCCGCTCCCGCGGCTCCGGCGCCCGAAGCCCCGGCCCCGGCCGCGCCGGCGCCCGCCCCGGCCGCACCCGTCCCGGTCCCGGTCCCAGTTCCCGTCGGGCCGGGGGTCGGAGGCGGCGGGATTCCCGGTATCCCGGGTGGCGGCGGCATTCCGGGCATCCCCGGTGGCCCAGGTCACGGCGGCGGTGGCGGCCACGGCGGCGGTCATGGCGGCGGCGGTCACGGCGGCGGTGGCGGCATCCCGGGACTCCCGGGAATTCCCGGCATCCCGGGCTTCTAACCCCGTCGGCTGTGCGGTTTCGTACACGCCGGCGCGGGCGTATGAAACCGCAGAATCGACGCGGCGACAGCCGGCAGCAAACTGTCACCTGGCGTTCGCCTGCCGCTTGGTAACCGGACACGGTTAGCTCGTCGCGGCCGCATACACACGGTGTTATGCGATGCACCGTCTTCGGCACGGGCTATCTGGGTGCTACCCACGCCGCCGGGATGGCCGAATTAGGGCACGACGTCGTCGGCGTCGACATCGATCCCGGCAAAATCGCCAAGCTGGCCGGCGGTGACATCCCGTTCTACGAACCCGGCCTGCGAAAGATGTTGAGCGACAACATCGCCGCGGGCCGGCTGCGGTTCACCACCGACTACGAGATGGCCGCCGAATTCGCCGACGTGCACTTCCTCGGCGTCGGCACGCCGCAAAAGAAGGGCGAATACGGCGCCGATCTGCGTCACGTGCACGCCGTCATCGACGAGCTGGTGCCACGACTGACCCGGGCGGCGGTGATCGTCGGGAAATCGACTGTGCCGGTGGGGACCGCGGCCGAATTGGGCCGACGCGCCCGCGCCATCGCACCGGCCGGCGTCGACGTCGAAGTGGCATGGAACCCCGAGTTTCTGCGGGAAGGATTCGCCGTCCACGACACCTTAGAGCCGGATCGCATTGTCCTTGGCGTACAAGAGGATTCGATTCGCGCCGAAGCAGCGGTTCGCGAACTGTACGGGCCGCTGCTGGACGCCGGCGTGCCGTTCCTGGTGACCGACTTGCAGACCGCCGAATTGGTCAAGGTATCCGCCAATGCCTTTCTGGCGACCAAGATCTCGTTCATCAACGCGGTCGCCGAGGTCTGCGAGGCCGCCGGCGCCGACGTCACGATGCTGGCCGACGCGCTCGGGCACGACCCGCGCATCGGGCGCCAATGCCTCAACGCCGGCTTGGGTTTCGGCGGCGGCTGCCTGCCCAAGGACATCCGCGCATTCATGGCCCGCGCCGGCGAGCTGGGCGCTAACCAGGCGCTGACATTCCTGCGCGAAGTCGACAACATCAACATGCGCCGGCGCACCCGAATGGTCGAACTGGCCACCACCGCCTGCGGCGGCTCGCTGCTCGGCGCCAACATCGCGGTGCTCGGTGCCGCGTTCAAACCCGAATCCGACGACGTGCGTGACTCGCCGGCGCTCAATGTCGCCGGGCAGCTCCAGCTCAACGGCGCCGCGGTCAACGTCTACGACCCCAAGGCCCTGGACAATGCACACCGCGTGTTTCCCACCCTCAACTACGCGGTGTCGGTCGCCGAAGCCTGCGAGCGCGCCGACGCCGTGCTGGTCCTCACCGAGTGGCGCGAATTCGTCGACCTCGACCCCGGCGAGCTTGCTGATCGGGTGCGCGCCAAAGTGATTGTCGACGGCCGCAACTGCCTGGACGTCGCCCGCTGGCAGCACGCGGGCTGGCGCGTATACAGCCTGGGGCGGCGCGTAGCCTAACCGCGTGGACTACGCGGCAGCATTGCTCGAGCAAAACCGCGCCTTCGGTGAGGTGATCCGCGGCGCCGACCCGTCGACACCGGTGCCGACCTGTCCCGAGTGGAGTTTGCAGCAGTTGTTCCGCCATGTCGGCCGCGGAGACCGGTGGGCGGCGCAGATCGTCCGCGACCGCGTCGACCACTTCCTCGATCCGCGCAGCGTCGAACAAGGCAAGCCGCCGCCGGATCCCGACGAGGCCATCTCCTGGCTGCACGGCGGCGCGCAGCTGCTGGTCGACACCGTCGAGCAGGCTGGCATGGAAACCCCCGTCTGGACATTCATCGGGCCGCGGCCCGCTTACTGGTGGGTTCGCCGCCGGCTACACGAGGCGAGCGTGCACCGCGCCGACGCCGCCCTCGCGCTGGGACTCGATTTCACACTCGACGCCGAGACCGCGGCCGACGGGATCAGCGAATGGCTGGAGCGGGTCGCGGCACAGGCCGGACGCGACGGCGCGGCGCTTCCGCTTACAGACGGGCAGAGCATGCACCTCCACGCCACCGATCCTGGTATCGGAGCCGCGGGCGAGTGGACCATCCGTGCCGACAACGGCACGATCAGCTGGTCACACGACCACGGCAAGGGCACAGTAGCGCTGCGCGGGCCCGCCACCGACCTGCTGCTGGCCGTCACCCGACGAGTTGCGGTCGCCGACACCGGCATCGCGGTGTTCGGCGACACCGCGGTATGGCAGAACTGGCTGGAGCGCACGCCGTTCTGAACGGCGCGGTACGTTGCAGGTCATGACGACATCGGAGATCGCCACCGTACTGGCATGGCACGACGCCCTCAACACGTCGGACATCGACACCTTGATCGCGCTGTCCAGCGAGGACATCGAAGTCGGCGACGCGCACGGAGCCGGGCAGGGCCACCAGGCGCTGCGCAAGTGGGCCACCGAGCGCGCCCAGACCGCGGAGCTGGGCAGGATGTTCGTGCACGACGGCGTCGTCGTCGTCGAACTCAAAGGCGCCAACGACACTGCGGCGGCGGCATTTCGGGTCGTTCACGATCACGTCACCTCGGTGTTCCGGCATGATGACCTGGAGTCGGCCTTGGCGGCAACCGAGCTCACCGAGGCCGACCTGGTCGACTGAGGAGTAGCTGATGCGCGGAATCATCCTGGCCGGCGGTTCGGGCACACGGCTTTATCCGATCACCATGGGCGTCAGCAAGCAGCTGCTGCCGGTTTACGACAAACCGATGATCTATTACCCGCTGTCGACGCTGATGACGGCCGGCATCCGCGACATCTTGGTGATCACCACCGGTCACGATGCGCCCGGCTTTCACCGGCTGCTCGACGACGGCGCCGCATTCGGCATCAACGTCAGCTACGCGGTGCAGGACCGGCCCGACGGTCTGGCGCAGGCATTCGTCATCGGCGCTGACCACATCGGTACCGAGTCGGTGGCATTAGCGTTGGGCGACAACATCTTTTACGGCCCCGGTCTGGGCACCAACCTGCGCCGGTTCCAAACCATCAGCGGCGGCGCGATTTTCGCCTACTGGGTGGCCAACCCGTCGGCGTACGGAGTGGTCGAATTCGGCGACGACGGCATCGCGCTCTCGCTCGAGGAGAAGCCGGCAACGCCCAAGTCCCACTACGCGGTTCCGGGCCTGTATTTCTACGACAACGACGTCGTCGAGATCGCCAAGGGGTTAAAGCCCTCGGCGCGCGGCGAGTATGAGATCACCGAGGTCAACCAGATCTATTTGAACCAGGGCCGGCTGGCGGTCGAGGTGCTGGCGCGCGGCACGGCCTGGCTGGACACCGGGACCTTCGACTCCCTGCTGGATGCCAGTGACTACGTCCGAACCCTGGAACGCCGGCAGGGCTTGAAGATCGGCGTGCCGGAGGAAGTGGCGTGGCGGATGGGCTTCATCGACGACGAGCAACTGGCGCGCCGCGCGCAGAGCCTGGTCAAATCCGGCTACGGCGACTATCTGCTGCAGTTGCTCGAACAGCGCTGAGGATGACAACAACACCTAACCCGCAGCCCATCCGCGGCGGAGCCGTGCTCGTCGCGGTCGTAATCGCCCTCATCGTCGTTGCCGCAGTATCGGTTTCGTACTGGAAGCGTGACCATCCCGCGCCGAAAGGATCGATGTCAGGTTCGCAGGCCGCTAACTCGCCGGCGAAGATGGACAAGGACGGCCGATTCCTGTGGCTGCTGTCCGAAGAAGGCATCGAACTGACCCGACCCGCCGATGTTGCGGTCAACGATGCCCGCAGTGTTTGCGAACGCCTGGAGGGCGGCGAAAGTGAAGAGCAAGTCATTGCGGACATCGTCGACGGATCGCCGGACATGACCGGTGATACCGCAGCCGATTTCGCGGACATCGCCCGCGAAGTGTTCTGCCCCGAGGTCTGATTTACTGACGGTAGCTGGCCAGGAAGTTACCCAGCCGCTCGATCGCATGCGACAGGTCACGCGCCCACGGCAGCGTCACGATCCGCAGGTGATCCGGTGCGGGCCAATTGAATCCGGTGCCCTGAGTGACCAGGATCTTCTCCTGCAGCAGCAGATCGAGGACTAATTGCTCGTCGTCCTCGATGTCGTACACCTCGGGATCCAGTCGCGGGAAGGTGTAGAGCGCCCCGGCCGGCTTGACGCACGAAACCCCCGGGATCTCGTTGAGCTTGGACCAGGCGACATCCCGCTGTTCGCGCAGCCGTCCGCCCGGCAGCACCAAATCCTCGATGCTCTGGTGACCGCCCAGCGCCACCTGGATCGCATGCTGCGCCGGAACATTCGGGCACAGCCGCATATTCGCCAGCAAGTGAATGCCTTCGATGAAGCTACTGGCATGGTCTTTGGGGCCCGTGATCGCCAACCAGCCGGCCCGATAGCCCGCCACCCGATAGGCCTTCGACAATCCGTTGAACGTCAGGCACAACAGGTCCGGCGCCACCGAGGCCATGCTGATGTGCTTGGCGTCGTCGTAGAGAATCTTGTCGTAGATCTCGTCGGCAAGCAGCAGGAGCTGATGCTTGCGCGCCAAATCGGCCATCTGCGTGAGGACTTCGCGGCTGTACACCGCGCCGGTCGGATTGTTCGGGTTGATCACCACAAGCGCCTTGGTGCGTTCGGTGATCTTGGATTCCAGATCGGCGATATCGGGCTGCCAGCCCTGCGTCTCGTCGCACAGGTAGTGCACCGGGGTACCACCGGCCAGCGACGTCGACGCCGTCCACAACGGATAATCGGGCGCCGGGATCAATACCTGATCGCCGTTGTCCAGCAGTGCCTGCAGGGTCAGGGTGATCAGCTCCGAGACGCCGTTACCCAAATAGACGTCGTCGACGTCGAATCGCGGGAAGCCGTCGACGAGCTCGTAGCGGGTGACCACCGCGCGCCGCGCCGGAAGGATGCCCTTGGAGTCCGAATAGCCCTGCGCATAGGGCAACGCCTGGATCATGTCGCGCATGATCACGTCGGGTGCCTCGAACCCGAACGGCGCCGGGTTGCCGATGTTGAGCTTGAGGATGCGGTGCCCCTCGGCCTCCAACCGCGCGGCGTGATCGTGCACCGGGCCGCGGATCTCGTAGAGGACGTCTTGCAGCTTCGACGACTGCGCGAACATGCGCTGCCGCGGCTGGTGCCCCGTGGCCGACCAGGGCAGCTGATGCGTAGTCACGTTCACCATGGTGCCATGGCCGTCCAATGGAAATTTGCTGAAGTCGAGATAAGGCCGGGAAAACAGGTAGTCGATTACTCGCACGCTGGGTTGCTGCATGGCCGTACAGTGCCGCCATCACCGAACATGTGGGGCACACGGATGAAGCTCAAACTTGAAACGCAGCTAGGTCGAGACGGCCATCAAGCAACGGAAGGCCATGAGTCGGCGGTCGAAGAACAAGCGTCGCCACCCGATCTCACGGTCCGCAACCTGCCCAAATCGCTACGGATTCTGCTCGCCTGCTGGGTCGGCGTCGACGCCGCGATCGTCCTCGCACTGGCGGTCTGGAATGCGACGCTGACCACCTCCGCATGGGATCTGATCGGGAGCGCTCTGCTGTTGGGCATCGGCATCACCTGCGCGCTGGCGTTCGGGCAGATCGTCAGGGGCTCGGGTAACGCCTTGATGACCGCGATGGTGAGTCAGATCTTCATCGCGGGTCTGGCGGCCTACGTGTGGCTGGTCGACCAGCGCAGTCCGGTGAGCCAGCTGATGGGGATAACCGGAGTTGCGTTGACGCTCGGCGGCATAGCGTTGGCCTGGGTGCTCTACCTCGGTCGCTACGCGCGCACTGCCGTCACCAAGGGCGCTGCCGTCGTGGTCGCGTTGTTCCCGTTGATCGGTCTGGTGCAGTTCTGGATGCAGACCCAATACCTGCCCGAGGCCTCGAGCCCGCTCGTCGACGTCAATGCCGAGTTGTCACCGATGGGCTCGACGGGTCCGATCATCCATCTGTTGGCGAAAGTGACGCTGCACAGCCGCGGTTCTGTCCAAATCGACATGCCAGCGGGGCTGATGCGTGTCACGTCCTATCCCGTCGGGACGCCGACGGAGCCCGCCACTACCGAAGCACTGCTCGCCGGCCTGGATCCCAGTGGAAGGTCGTTGAGAGACGACTACCGCGAAAAACCCACTCTGCCGGGCGATTCGACGCTGCTCTACGCCTCGATCATCGCCGCTTCTTACGAAGACAGCTTTCTCAATCCTGGCGAAACTTCGACCTATCAACGAGTGATCGACGTCGACTCCCGAACCGTTCGGCTGGTACGCCTGTCGGTGGAAGCAACACTCGTCACCCATCGAATGATGCAGGAAACCCGCTCGTGCTACCCGCCTCAAGTGTCCTTCTCGCAAGATCCCGGGGCATTCTTGTCGGAGGCGGGAAAGCTTCATGAGTGGGGGGTAGCCGGAGCGCGTGTCCTGTGTACCGAGAGTCAGTTCGCCTCGACAGGAGCCATCCAGGACCTGGTTTCGGACCATCCGGTAATGAGGACTATTACCGTGGTCGACAATCCGGCTCACGTCGCAGAAGTGCCGACGTTGGTGCCATTGTTCGGAACCCGCGAAGCCGTCGATGATCCGTTCACCCACGTCGCCACGCTGACGCAGGTTGGAAACTCCACTCCGGCAACCCTTTTCCGGGATTGGGCGGAATACGCGCCGTCGGACGCCGACCTCCGCGGTGGCGCCGCGTAACGGCTCGTTACCGCTTGCCCGGCGGGCGCGCGCCGCGGGCGATGCCGAGTCCCTTGACCGGCGGTGTGGTGGCTTCGCCGTCACTTTCCTTGTCCGCGGGCGCGGCCTGAGATTCCGGTTCCGGCTTTGCTTCCGGCTCCTTCTTCGGCTCGGCAGCGGGCTGCGCGGGCGCGGCAGTCTTCTTGGCGCCGGGTCGTTTGGCTCCGGCTGCGATACCCAATCCCTTGACCGGTGCGGCAGGCGCTTTGGCCTCTTCCGCTTTCGGCTCTTCTGCGGCCGGCGCCTCTGCGGCCTCCGGTTGTGCTGGGGCAGCGGCCTTTTTGGCTCCGGGCCGCTTTGCTTCGGCCGCGAGGCCCAACCCCTTAGCCGGCGCAGCCGGTGCCTTTTCGGCGGCCGGGGGGGCCGCGGATTGCGTTGGCGCGGCGGCCTTCTTGGCGCCGGGCCGCTTGGCGCCGCCGGCGATGCCCAAGCCGGTGACGGCTTTGGTGGCTTTTTCCGGCGTGGGTTCGGCAGCCTCAGCGGGCTTTTCGGCCGGCGCCGCCGTCGGTGCTGCCTCGGCCTTCGGAGCGGGCTTCGGAGCGGCCTTGGCGGCCTCTTCGGCGGCGGTTCCCTTGGCCGGCAGCGTGATGTTGCTGCGGTCGATGGACTCCAGCAGCAGGTTGGCCACGTCGCGCACGTCGACGTCTTCCCGCCCGGCGGCTTCGGCGCGGTCGTTGACGCCGTCGCTGACCATCACCCGGCAGAACGGGCACGCGGTGGCGACGGTGGTGGCGCCAGTCGCCAGCGCCTCGTCGACGCGCTCGTGGTTGATCCGCTTGCCGATGTGCTCTTCCATCCACATCCGCGCACCGCCGGCGCCGCAACAGAAGCTGCGATCGGCGTGGCGCGGCATTTCGGTCAGCGTCGCGCCCGACGCCCCGATCAGCTCGCGTGGCGCCTCGTAGACCTTGTTGTGCCGGCCCAGATAACACGGGTCGTGGTAGGTGATCGAGGGGCCGCTGCCGTTGCCGTCGACCGGCTTGACCGGCACCAGCTTCTTGTCGCGCACCAGCCGGTTGAGCAGCTGGGTGTGGTGCAGCACGGTGAAGTTGGCGCCGAGCTGCTTGTATTCGCGCCCAAGGGTATTGAAGCAGTGCGGGCAGGTCACCACGATCTTGCGGTCGACGGTCTCCACGCCTTCGAACACCCCGTCCAGGGTCTCGACGGCCTGCTGGGCCAGCTGCTGGAACAAGAACTCGTTGCCGGAGCGACGCGCGGAGTCGCCGTTGCAGGTTTCGCCGGTGCCGAGCACCAGGTACTTCACTCCCGCGATGGCCAGCAACTCGGCGACGGCCTTGGTGGTCCTCTTCGCCTTGTCGTCGTAGGCGCCGGCACAACCCACCCAGAACAGGTACTCGTAGCCGTCGAAGGACTCGACGTCCTCGCCGTAGACCGGAACGTCGAAGTCGACTTCGCTGATCCAGTTGGTGCGGTCACCGGCGTTCTGACCCCACGGATTGCCCTTGGTTTCAAGGTTTTTGAACAGCACCGACAGCTCGGAGGGGAACTCCGACTCCATCATCACCTGGTAGCGGCGCATGTCCACGATGTGGTCGACGTGCTCGATGTCGACCGGGCACTGCTCGACGCAGGCGCCGCACGTCACGCAGGACCACAGCACGTCCGGGTCGATCACCCCGCCTTGCTCGGCGGTGCCCACCAGCGGACGTCCGGCCTGCTCGGGACCCGAGCCGGGCACGCGGCCGAATCCGGATTCCGGAACGTGGTGGCCCTCGCCGCGACCGGATTCGATGTAGCCGCCCTCCGCGTCGGCTTCCTTTTCACCAAGGATGTAGGGCGCCTTGGCCATCCAGTGGTCGCGCAGATCCATGATGACGAGCTTGGGCGACAACGGCTTTCCGGTGTTCCACGCCGGGCACTGCGACTGGCAGCGCCCACACTCGGTGCAGGTGGCGAAGTCGAGCATCGCCTTCCAGGAAAAGTCCTCGATCTTGCCCCGCCCGAATTCGGCGTCGTCAGGCGGGTTTTCGAAGTCGATCGGCTTGCCGTCCGCCTCGATCGGCAGCAGCGGACCCAGCCCGTCGGGCAGTCGCTTGAAGGCGACGTTGATGGGCGCCACAAAGATGTGCAGGTGCTTGGAATGCAGCACGATGATCAGGAACGCCAGCATGACCCCGATGTGCAGCAGCAGCGCCACTGTCTCCAGGATCTCGTTGCCGGTGTGGCCGAGCGGGCTCAAAATCTTGCCGAACAGGTGGGACAGGAAGGCCCCGTTGCCGTAGGGGAGATTGCCCAGATACGACGCCGCCCCACGCAACAGGCAGTAGGTCCACACGACGTTGAAGATCATGAACAGAATCAGCCACGCACCGCCGGTGTGCGAGCCGTAGAAACGCGACGTGCGGCCGAGCTCCTTGGGGTTGCGCTTGATCCGGATGACCGCGAACGTGGCGATGCCCAGCGTTACGGCGACGACGAAGAAGTCCTGCAAGAAGCCCAGCGCGTCCCAAGTCCCGACTAGCGGGATGTGGAAATGTGGGTCGAACAGCAGGCCGTATGCCTCGATGTAGACGGTGAGCAGCACGAAGAACGCCCACATGGTGAAGAAGTGCGCCAGGCCGGGAATGGTCCACTTCAACAGGCGGCGCTGGCCGGGCACCTCGGCCACCTCGACCTCGATGCGGGCGCCGACCTCGTCGGTGCGCCCGCTGGCCGGTTGGCCCGACATGATGAGTTTGGCCAGCCAGCCAACCCGTCTGGCGGCAAACAGCAGCACTATCGCCGTCATGCCGAGGCCGACTACCAGTCTGATCAGCGTCTGCGTCTCCACGGAGCGTCTCTCCAATTCTGGCGTTACTGAGCGGTAACTTATCCAATGTTACTGGCTGGTAACCATCCGGCCGTGCCTGCTCAGGCCTGCTTGGCCTGCTCATAGTGACATCTTCTTGGTGCCGACCGCGACAAAGGCTGCCCTAACTTGGAAACGGCGGGTAATGGCCATAGGTCGGCCTGACCGGGACCAATGGCGGGACCTGAGCCGTCGTGCTGGGCGGTATCAGCGGCGGATAGCTGAAGGTGGTCGTCGGCTGGGTGGTGGTCAGGGGCCTGCTGGTCGTCGTGGTGGGCATGGTCGTAGTGGTCGTGGTGGTCGGCACCCTGGTCGTCGTGGTGGGCACGGTGGTTGTCGTGGTTGGCACCGTGGTCCGCGTGGTGGTGGGTGGTTCGGTGGTCGGCGGTGGTGGCGGCGGAATCGCCGACTCGGATGCAGTTTCCGTCTCGGTCACGGGCGGCGGCGCGGGAGGCAGCGAGCCGACGCTGGGCAGGGTGCTCGGTGTGGGCCCGGGTTTTTGGGTGGGTCCGTGGTCGGTGGAGCTCAACTTGACTACCACCAAGCCGGCGATGAGCAGGGCGACCAGGGCCGCCGTAGCGGCTGCGCTGAACAAGACGCCCAAGCGCCTCGATCGCCGCAACGGTTGGGGTGCCGCCGGCGGCGGGGCGGCTGCCGTGCTTCGGCCGTACTCGCCGCTGTGATCGTCGCCGGTGTAGGGCAATGGCTCATCGCCGTTGGATGCCTCCTGCGACCAGGCCAGCGCGCGGTAGGTCGCCGACTGGGCACCGTCTTCCACCGATTCGCCCGCAGCCGCAGCGGCCGCCCCGGCCGCCCACGCCGCGGGGGCTACATCGGTCGGGGCCGGAGCGCCCGGGGCGAGCGCAGTGGCCTGCGCTTCTGTCGGGGCGTCGGTAGACGACTCCTGCTCAGCAAGCACCGCCGCGCCGATCGCGGCGCTCAGCGCCGGATGTGGTGTGGTGACCACCGGTGACTGCAATCGCTCCTCGAGTTGCCGGGTGACCGACGGGATGCACGCTCCACCGCCGACCGTCGCGATCGCGGCCAGCTTTGCCGGTGGAATTCGGTTGCGCCGCAGGACGTTTCCGACGTTGCTGACAAACCGACCCAGGGGTTCGGCGATCAGGCGTTCCAATTCCGTTCGGAAAAAACGGATGTCATCGGCGCCGGGCATCTCGGCCGGGATGACCGCGACGGTCGCGGCAGACAGTTGCTCCTTGGCGCGCCGACACTCGTCGATCCGCCGAGACATCGCGCCTAACGGCGCAGTCCCGGCCGCGTCGGACTGAGCGGCGATGCCGGCCTGTATGTGGCTGAGGATCGCTTGGTCGATCTGGTCGCCGGAGAAGTCGGGGTAGCGCAGTGTCTGGCCGATGTGCTGAAAATTTGACGCCGCGTCGGTGAGGGTGACGCTGGTGCCGCTGGCGCCGAAGTCACACAGCGCCACGATCCCATCGGTCGGGAACCCGGGGTTGGCATACAGCGCGACAAGCGCTGCAGTGGCGTCGGAAATCAGGGTCGGGGGCACACCGCCGGGGGTAAGAAACTGCTTGGTGCCCAATGCTTTTCGGAGCGGTGCGACGACGGTGGGATTCCAATGCGCTGGGACGGCAATCGCCACCGGTGCCCCGTAGCCAGCCGTGCGCGCCATCGCGTCGAGCGCCTCGACCGCCAGCTCATCGCCACTGTGGCTGGATCCGTCGGGGGCAATCAACGGAGTGGGGACGCCGATCTGCTCGACGAATCCGGGCAGCACCAGGCCGGGTTCGGTGAGGTTCGGGTTTTCCTCCGGAATCCCCACCTCCGGTGGCCGGTGGCCGAACAAGGTCAGCACGGATCGGCGCGTCACCGGCGCGCTGCCCACTCGTGCCGCGACCAGGTTGGCCATCCCGATGGACAACCCGAGCGCGTCGCTCATATGTCGGATACCTCTGCGTTATCGGCTGTGTGGTGATCGCCGGCGCCGGCGCCCCACGGTATTGGGGAAGAGGGCCGGGCCTCATCGACGATTCCCCCTCATAACTGTTTCCCCCGATGCGGCGTTGCCTAATCCTGCGGCCGCGTCCGTTGGGAGTTCGCTGGTGTTTGGGCCGGCAGGCCGGGAACCTGCGACGGTCCGGAGCGGGGTGGGCCGGCGGCGCCGTCGCGTCCCTGCTGCGGTGCGCGGCGCCGAGGCGATCGTCGCCGAATATCAAGGGGCACAGATTCTTAGGGGTTGATACCCGGGACGTGGATGTTGGGCAGTTGGTCCCGCCAGTGATGCTTCGGCGAACTGGTCACAGGCGGGGGCGGCGCTTGCGTGGTCCATTGCGGCGCCGTGGTTGTCGGTTCGACGGTCGTGGTGGTGGTTGTCGTTGTGGTCGTGGTGGTGGTGGTGGTCGTCGTCGTCGTGGTCGTTGTCGTGGTGGGGGACGGCGCTTCGCCTCCGCCGCCGGTCGCCAACACGACAAGGCCCCAGATGATCACCGCGATCAGGAAGACGACCAGCAGACCCCACCCCGCCAGCGCCCATGGCTTGAGGTACCAGGGTGACGGATCGTCGGCCCGCATGAACGGGTCGTCCCGGTCGCCGTTATCGGGTGGTTCGCTCCCCCTCACGGCAAGCGATCGTATCGGTTCAGAGCCCGGGCGGCAGCGTGATCGGGGGCAGCGTGATCACCGACGGCGGGGTGAAAGCTCCCGGTGCCGGCGCACTGGTAGTGGTCGTCGTGGTCGGCGCGGTGGTGGTTGTGGTCGTGGTCGTGGTCGTGGTGTCGGTTGTTGTCGTTGTCGTGGTGGTTGTCGTGGTCGTCGTTGTCGTGGTGGTGGTGGTCGTCGTCGGCGCTGTCGTGGTGGTGGGCGCGGTCGTCGCCGGCGGAACGACCGGCGCAGCAGAGCTTGTGGTTGGTGCCGGCGTGGTGGTGGTTGTCGTGGTGGATGACGTCGTGGTGACCGGAGCCTTGCTGTGTCCGCTGGTCAACTGCAGGACGCCCCAAACGATCAGGGCGATCAGGATCGCGACCGCGACACCCCAGGCGACCAGCGCGGCAGGCTTGCGATGCCATGGCGTGGCTTCGACTGGCGGTTCTGCTTCGGCCTCGTCGTATGCCGGTTCGGGTTCGTATCCGCCGTAGTCGGGCGCGTATTGGGTCGGCTCGCCGCTCTCGCGGTAGTTTGGCGCGTATTGGGTCGGCTCGCCACCCTGGTCGTAGCCGCCCTGGCCGTAGCTGGGGCCGTATTGGGTCGGCTCGTCGCCGCCGTTGCCTGGGGGTTCGTAGCGTGCCACGGTCGCCGATGGTAGCCATCGGGACCGCAAAAACGCTGGTGCCACGCGGGCGGCGGGCGGAGCGCGTCAGATGTGCGGCGGCAGTGTGATCACCGTGTGCGGCAGGGTGATGGTCGACGGCAGCGGCGGCAACGGCGGCAGCTTGGGTATGTGAGGTGGCTCGTGGTGCGCTGGTGGCGGCCGCCCGGGCTGCGGCGGGACGGGGGCGTTGGTCGCCGGCGGTGGCGCCTCTTCGGTGCTGCTCGGCGAGGGCGTCGTGGTAGTCGTGCTGGGTGTCGTCGACGGAGTGGTGGTTGTCGTCGAGGACGGAGTCGTCGACGTGGTGGTCGCGGGACCGCCTCCGCCGCCGGTGGAGAGCTGGATGAGGCCGTAGATGATCAGCACGATCAGGATCGCGACCAGCGTGGCCCAGGCGGCCAGCAGCGAACGCTTGCGATACCACGGGGGCGGCGGTTCCGGCTCGGACGCGTTGCCGAATTCGATGGGACCGGTTGGCTGTTGCGCCTCGGCCATTTGGGTCGGCTGTCTGCTCGGATCGTCCGGAGGACCGTAGCGGGCCACGTGTCGATCCTACTCAGAGCCGGCGCATGACCTCGTCGGCGAACAGCTGCAGGTGCTCCAGATCCGACATGTCGAGCAGTTGCATGTACACCCGCTGCACCCCGATCTCGGCGAACGGGCTGAGGCGGTCGACGATCTCGCCGGGTGTGCCCACCAGCGGCGAGTTGGTCCGCATCTCGTCGAGCTCGCGCCCGATGGCGCCGGCACGGCGGGTGAGTTCGGCGCCGTCGCGTCCGGCACACAGCACGAACGCCGCCGAGTAGGTGATGGAATCAGCCGACCGGCCGTTGGCCTCGACCGCGTCGGCGACTCGCCGGAACTGGGTTCGAACGGTGTCCAGCGACGCGAACGGAACGTTGAACTCGTCGGCGAATGTCGCGGCCAGAAGCGGTGTCCGCTGGGCGCCCAGACCGCCGATGATGATCGGCGGATGAGGCCGCTGCACCGGTTTCGGCAAAGCAGGTGAGTCGTTGACCGCGTAGTGGGTGCCCGCGTAGTCGAATGTCTCCCCGCTCGGCGCCGTCCACAGGCCGGTGATGAGTTCGAGTTGTTCGGTCAGCCGGGCGAAACGCTCGCGCGGCGGCGGAAACGGGATCCCGTAGGCCTGGTGCTCCCGCTCGAACCAGCCGGTGCCGAGCCCGAGTTCGACTCGTCCTCCGCTCATGTCGTCGACCTGGGCGACCGAAATCGCGAGCGGGCCGGGGTGACGAAAAGTCGCCGACGTGACCAGCGTGCCCAGCCGGATCGACGACGTCTCGCGGGCGATTCCGCCAAGCGTCACCCACGAATCTGTCGGTCCGGGCAGCCCGTCGCCGCTCATGGCCACGTAGTGGTCGGACCGGAAAAACGCGGAGAAGCCCAGTGATTCGGCGGCCTGCGCGACGGCGAGCTGATCGGCGTAGCTGGCGCCCTGCTGCGGTTCGACGAATACGCGAAAGTCCACGACCGACAGACTATGCGGCTCTAGAACGTGTCGACTTTCTCGATGCTCACAAACATTCCGTGGCCGGTGCGGTCATTGGTGAAGCGGGTGCCGCTCTGGCTGGCGGCGATTGTCCAGCCCTGCGCATCGTAAGTGCGGTAGTCGATCGTGACCGTGGGGATGTCACCGAGATTGCCCAGCACCCAGTGCACATCCCCGCTGGCGGTGATGCTGACGCCGTTGGCGTGCTCGCCATCCTGCATCGGCGAGTTGGTGAACGGCGCTTCGCAGCCCACGTTGTCCTTGGCGATCTGGCAGCGCGTCTTGCCTGACTTGGTCTCGATGAAGACGTATCCGTCCGGGTTGGGCGGTAGCGGGATGGCGCCGGCCGGCGCCGTCGGACTCGGCGACGCCGGCTGGGACGGCTTTGCCGTCGGCGGCAGCGACGGCCGGGCCTTGGGGTAGGACGGTTCGGTTGGCCCGGCGCCCGGCGCGGCCGCCGGCGTGCCGTCGACGGTGGAACCGCACCCGGCCGCCAGCGTCGCGACCGCCAGCAGACCTGCCAGTGCCATCTGCGATAGCCGCACGTGCGCCAGCCTACGGCTGAAGTGACGGATGTGACTGTAGTGACGCGCCCGGCGGCGCGGTTACCGAGCCATGGCCGCGTAGCCCTCGGCCAGGCCGCGCAACTGTCCGGCGCCGTCGCCGGTGAACGACGCGCCGTGCATCAGCGCCAACGTGGTCGGCTGCAACTGAGCCAACTGCTCCAACGTCGGCGCGAGATTCGTCGTCAGGCCGGTGGCATGGAACAACTCCTCGGCTTCCAAAGCCGGTGCCACGCAATCGGATTCGGTCAAAGCGGAGCACTTGCCGGTGTGAGTGAGCAGATCGCCCGCCAGCAGTGTCGACGTCGTCTCGTCGAACCAGAGCCCACTTTCCCAGTTGTGCGGCACGTGCGGGGTTGCGATGAACCGCAGCCGGTGCCCGCCGATATCGTGCGCGTCGCTGCCTGGGGCCACCACCGGAGGGCGGTCGCACATGTCGTTCAGCGACAGCATGATCGCCAGCGGGCCGTGGATGACCTCGGCGTGCGGCGCGGCGGCCAGCAGCATGTTCATGGCGCCGCATTCGTCGGCCTCGATGTGAGCCAACGAGATCCAGCGCAGCCGTTCCAGCGGGATCACCTTCGCGATGGCCCCCGACACCAGTGGGAAGAGCTGGCGCATCCCGCAGTGGAACAAGAACGGCTGCTCGCCGGTCAGCAGGAACTGGTTGAACGTGAAGCCGTGTTCGGTGATACCGGGGACCCACGTCGAAAGCCGGAAGATGCCCTCGGCGATTTCGTCGACGTCAGTGTGCAGCCCGGTGTTCATGCGCTCATCCTGCGCGCCGAGCTTCAGTAATGTCTGGGCAATGGACATTTCGTGCGCGTTCGCCACCTCGTCGGAGACTCCCGCGCATGTGGAATTGGCGGAAACCCTTGGCTACCAGCGTGCCTGGCTCTACGACTCGCCGGCCATCCTGCCGGATGTGTGGATGGTCCTCAGCCGGTGCGCGGAGCGCACCTCGCGCATCGGCCTTGGACCGGGCGTGCTCGTTCCCAGCCTGCGCCATCCGATGGTGAACGCCGCCGCCATCGCCGAGCTGGTCGCGCAGGCGCCTGGACGGGTGGTCGTGGCGATCGGCTCCGGCTTTACCGGTCGCTTCGCCCTCGGCAAGCGGCCGATGCCGTGGCGGCAGGTTGCCGATTATGTCCGTTGCCTGCGGGCTCTTCTCGCGGGCCAAACCGCCGAATGGGAGGGCGCGGCGATACGCATGCTGCAGCTGCCCGGTTTCGGTGCCGAGCGGCCGATCGACGTGCCGATCCTGATCGGCGCCGACGGCCCAAAGGGTTTGGCCGTGGCGGCCGAACTCGGCGACGGCGTGTTCTCCGCCGCGCTGCCCCAACCCGATGCGGCGAAGGTGTCGCCGTGGCGGGCGCTGCTGACGTTCGGCACCGTGCTCGACGACGGCGAGGAGCTGACCTCGCCGCGCGTTGCCGACGCCGCGGGCCCGGGTGCGGTGGTGATGTATCACGCCATGTATGAACGCGGCGGCGCCGACGTCGTCGACGCGCTACCCGGTGGGCGTGCATGGCGTGAAGCGATCGAGGCCTATCCGCAGAACGAGCGGCATCTCGCGATCCACGAGGGACATCTGGTGAAGGCGAACCCGCGCGACGAGCCGCACGTCGCCGACCTGATCCCGTTTGCCAGCTCGACGGCGTTGACCGGCACCGCCGCACAGATCACGGAGAAGATCGACCGGCTCGCCGCAGCCGGAGTCACCGAGGTCGTCTACCAGCCGGCCGGATCCGACATTGCCCGGGAGCTAAGGGCTTTCGCGTCCGCTGTTGGGGTTGCGGGCATGAGCTGAGACAGTACGGTACTGGACAGTACTACCGGGGCGGCTCTATCGTGGCCCTGTGATCCAACTAGCCGATCCTGCGGCCGAGTCACCGTGGTCGCCCCGGGAGATCGAGCTGCTTGCGGTGACGCTGCAACTGTTGCAAGAACACGGCTATGACCGGCTGACCGTGGACGCCGTCGCCGCCACCGCCCGCGCCAGCAAGGCGACCGTGTACCGGCGGTGGCCCTCCAAGGCCGAATTGGTGTTGGCGGCGTTCATCGAAGGCATCCGCCAGGTCGCGGTCCCCCCCGAGACCGGCACCTTGCGCGGTGACCTACTGCGGCTGGGCGCGGTGATCTGCCAGGAGATTGGCCAGCATGCCGGCACCATCCGCGCCGTCCTGGTCGAAACCTCGCGTAACCCCGCGCTCAACGACGTCATGCAGCGCCAGTTCGTCGAGCAGCGGAGAGCGTTGATTCACCACGTGCTGCGGCAGGCGGTCGATCGCGGGGAAATCAACGAAGCCGCCATCAACGACGAACTGTGGGATCTACTGCCCGGCTATCTCATCTTCCGGTCGATCATTCCCACTCGCCCGCCGACCGCGGAGACTGTGCAGGCCCTGGTCGACGACGTCATCATCCCCAGCCTGACCCGGCCCCTGAAATAAAGTGCCCGATTTCCACAGTGTGAACGACATCGTCTCTTGTGCGGTCCGGTCCCGTACCGTACTGTCTACGCCAGAAGTCGCGTCCCAGCGTCGAAGGGCTACGGGTGAAACGGTTTTCATTTACCCGCGTGCTTAAGCGCTGGTGGATAGTACTGATCACGGTCGTCGTCGTGGCGCTGGCAGGATTCGGCGTCTACCGACTGCACGGCATTTTCGGATCGAACAACGACACGTCGACTCCGACCGGCGTGCTGAACGACAGCGTCCCGTTCAACCCCAAACACGTGGTCTATGAGGTCTTCGGTGACCCCGGGTCGGTGGCGACCATCAACTACCAAGACATCCATGCCACGCCACAGCGCGTAGACCGGGTCCCGCTGCCGTGGAGGTACGAGGCCATCACCACCGACCCGGCCGTCATCGCCAACCTGACGGCGCAAGGTAACAGCAGCACACTGGGCTGCCGCATCATCATCAACGACGAGGTCAAGGACGAGAGGACCGTGAACGCAGTGAACGCCTACACCTTCTGCCTCGACAAATCCGGATGAGTACCCACCACGCCCCGCGAAACCGGCTGCCGCACACCATCCGTCGGCTCGCGGTGCCAATCATCCTGTTTTGGCTCGGCCTGACCGCGTTCACGAATATCGCGGTACCGCGGCTAGAAGCCGTTGCGCAAGCCCACCAGGTGGGCATGAGTTCGCCGAGTGCGCCCAGTCTTCAGGCGATGAAACACATCGGCAAGGTATTTCGACAGTTCGACTCCGACAGCGCGGCCATGATCGTGCTGGAAGGCGACAAGCCGCTGGGAGACGACGCCCACAAGTTTTACGACACGTTGATCCACAGGCTCGAGCAAGACACGAAACACGTCGAGCACATCCAGGATTTCTGGGGGGATCCGCTCACGGCGTCGGCCTCGCAAAGCAACGACGGCAAGGCCGCATTGGTCCAGGTGTATCTCGCCGGTAACCAAGGCGACGCGTTAGCCAGCGAATCCGTCGACGCCGTCCGCAACATCGTCGACCACACGCCCGCGCCGCAGGGCGTCAAAGCCTATGTCACCGGCGCGGCGCCGTTGATCACCGATCAATTCGAGGTGGGCAACAAGGGAATCCTCAAGGTCACGCTCATCACCTTCCTGGTGATCGTGATGATGTTGGCGTGGGTTTATCGGTCCGTCGTCACGACGCTGACGGTGCTTATCACGGTCCTTGTCGAAATGGCCGCGGCGCGCGGGGTCGTGGCTGTTCTGGGCAACCTCAATCTGATCGAGCTCTCCACTTTCTCGGTCAACATCCTCACGCTGCTGGCCATCGCCGCCGGCACCGACTACGCGATCTTCGTCCTCGGCCGTTATCACGAAGCACGCGCAGCGGGCGAGGACCGAAAAACGGCCTTCGACACCATGTTTCACGGCACCGCACACGTCGTCTTGGGCTCGGGCCTGACCATCACCGGGGCGGTGTTCTGTCTGAGGTTTGCCCGCCAGCCCTACTTCGAATCGATGGGCATTCCCTCCGCGGTGGGGATGCTGGTGTCGGTTCTGGCCGCGCTCACCCTGGCGCCGGCGGTGCTTGCGGTGCTCAGCCGGTTCGGTCTGCTCGAGCCGAAGGTCATGATGCGGACGCGAGGCTGGCGGCGCATCGGCACCGCGATCGTGCGCTGGCCGGCGCCCATTCTCGCGGTGACGATCGCTGTCGCGCTGATCGGTCTGCTTGCGCTGCCGGGATACAAGACGAGTTACGACTCCAAGCCTTACCTGCCGGCGGCGACGCCGGCCAAGGTCGGCTACGCCGCCGCCGAGCGCCACTTTTCGCAGGCCCGGCTGAATCCCGAGCTGCTGATGGTCGAGGCGGATCACGACCTGCGTAACCCCGCCGACATGCTGGTCTTGGAACGGGTGGCGAAAAACGTCTTCCACACCCCGGGCATCGCGAAGGTGCAGGGGATCACCCGGCCGTTGGGAACGCCGTTGGACCACAGCTCGATCCCGTTTCAGCTCAGTCAGCAAAGCGTCGGTCAAGTCATGAACCTGGAATACCAGAAGGACCGCGCAGCCGATCTGCTCAAGCAGGCCGCCGAGCTGAGGAAAACCGTCGGCATCCTGCAACAGCAATATGCGCTCCAAAAGCAAAGCGCCGCAGCCACACACGAGCAGACCCAAAGCTTCCACGACACGATCGCCGTCATCGAGGACCTGCGAGACAAGATCGGGAATTTCGACGACTTCTTCCGGCCGATCCGCAGCTATTTCTACTGGGAGAAGCACTGCTACGACATCCCGGTGTGCTATGCGCTCAGGTCAGTTTTCGACGCCATTGATGGCATCGACGAACTCACCGACCAGTTCCAGAACATCACCGCGTCGCTGGACAAGCTGGACGCGCTCCAGCCGCAACTGGTCGCGTTGATACCACCGCAGATCGAAAGCCAGATGACGAATCTGTCGCTGACGCTGTCGAACTACGCCACCAACTCCGGGATCAATGCCCAGTCGGCGTTCGCCAACGACAATCCGGCCGCGATGGGACAAGCGTTCGACAAGGCCAAAATCGACGATTCCTTCTACTTGCCCCCGGAGGTTTTCTCGAACCCCGATTTCAAGCGTGGGGTGAAACTGTTCATGTCGCCGGACGGCAAGGCCGCGGAAATGATCATCACCCATGACGGTGACCCCGCCACGCCGGAGGGCATCAAGCACGTCGACCTGATCAAGAACGCGGCAAAAGAGTCCGTCAAGGGAACTATTCTCGAGGGCTCCCACATCTATCTCGCGGGAACCGCGGCGACCTACAAAGACATTCAGGACTCGGTCAAATACGACCTGATGATCGTCGGAATCGCGGCGTTGAGCCTGATTTTGCTGATCATGCTCATCATCACCCGAAGCCTGGTGGCCGCGATCGTCATTGTCGGCACGGTGGCGCTGTCGCTGGGCGCCTCGTTCGGCCTGTCCGTCCTGGTCTGGCAGGACATTCTCGGCATCCAGTTGTATTGGGTTGTGTTGGCGCTGGCCGTCATTCTGCTACTGGCGGTCGGATCCGACTACAACCTGCTGCTGATCTCCCGGTTCAAAGAGGAAATCCATGCCGGCCTGAAGACCGGCATCATCCGCGCGATGGCCGGCTCGGGTTCGGTGGTGACGTCGGCCGGTCTGGTGTTCGCCGCGACGATGTCGTCGTTCGCCTTCAGCGCGTTGGTGATTCTCGCCCAAGTGGGTACCACGATCGCGCTGGGTCTGCTGTTCGACACGCTGATCGTGCGATCGTTCATGACCCCGACAATCGCGACGCTGCTCGGCCGCTGGTTCTGGTGGCCGCTACGCGTACGCCCGCGCCCGGCCAGCCAAATGCTGCAGCCCTACGGGTCACGGCCCGCGGTTCGCCAGCTCCTGCTGTGGGACGACCCCGAGGACGTCGGCGCTGCGGCGTCCCGGTGAACCGACTGTGCGCCAGTGGATTCACTCTCGACGGCCGGGATCCGTCGTCAATGCCTGCACCGCCGGCCCGAACATCGTCTGCTTGATGGCGCCCAGCGTGCCGGCGTCCTTGTCGCCCAGTGGACGCAGTAGCTCGACCGCGGCGGCGGTCACCGCACCCTCGGAGGCGGTCGCGTCGACCAGGCCGTGGGCTTCGGCGTCGGTGCCGCCGAAGCGCCGACCGGTCGTCATCGAGGCGACCGCCGCCCGCGGTGTGAGCTTGGCCTGGATCAGTGCCGCCATGCCCGGCGTGAACGGGATGCGGATGTCCACCTCGGGAAAGCAGAAATAGCCGCGGTCTGCCCGCATCACCCGAAAGTCGTGCGCCAGGGCCAGCATTGCCCCGGCACCGAATGCGTGGCCCACCACCGCCGCGGCGGTCGGAATGGGCAGTGTCAGCATCCGGGCGAGCAGGCCCTGCACCCGCCCGACATACCACTGGGTCTGCTCGCCGTGCGCGCTCAGCCAGTCCAGGTCCAGCCCGTTGGTGTAGAACTTGCCGCTTGCCGTCGTCACCAGACCGTGCGCCCCGCCGCCGACGATCTCGTCGAGGTGAGAGTCCATGGCGTCGAGAAAGCCAGGCGCGAACCGGTTTTCGTTGTCGCCGAGATCAAGGACTGCGATCTTGTCTTGGTAGCTCAGGCTAATGCCCATCGGTTTTCCCTTTCCGTGGCGGTGGTGGTCCAACGGCCAAAACTGCCCGCACGGCCGCGCGCAGATGCTCGCGGGCCGTCGTGTTGCCCAAGCGGTCTCGGCGCAGCAGGATGGCGGTCGGTAAGTCGACAATGCAAGTGGTGATGGCGTCGACGGCGCGGGCATCCTTGCGGTCCCAGACGCCGGCCGCGAGCCGGATCATCAGGCCGACCAACGAGTGGTCGAGATCCCTTAATTCAGCGGCGATTTCGTCGGGCAACTCCGAGTCGGGCAACTCCTCGCGTCGCACCGTCAACAGCAGCTTGGCCGAATCCGGATACCGCTCGGCGAACACCACAGGGGCTTCGGCCGCGGCCACCACGGCGTCCACTGCGGACGGACGGTTCGGTTCGGCCAGCACCTCGTCGACCAATGTGGTTTGCAGCGTGAGGAATCGGCGTCCGGCCCGCAGCCATGCCTGCCCCATCAACCCGGCACGCGACCCGAACGTGTGGTACACCGCGCCGTTGGAAACCCCGACTGCGGCGCTTATTGCGCGGATGGTCACCGCGGCCGGACCGGACGATGCCGTCAGAGACTCGACAGCGTCGAGCACCCGATCGGGGTCGTGGACACGAGGGCGGGGCACACCCGGGAGCATAACAGAGCGTTCGCTCTGTTATGTCGGCGGCTACGAGAAGTCGCGGAACGCGAGCGCAAAACCGGCCGCCGCGATGACTGCGGCTGTGCCATAGCCGACGAGCGACAACCAGCCGGCGTGTAGGTAGGCGGTGACGGCCACGATCGCGATGGCGAGAAGAACCATCGCCATCCCATACAGCGGCGGCGTGGCCGCATATCTGTTGCGGCTCATGGGTTCACCTCCTGAGCTGCGGCCATCACCCGGCGGCGGACCAGGTACCAGCCCCCGACTAAGGCGGGAGTACCCAGCACCAGGGTTCCGATAATCCAGGCGCCGCGCTGATCGTCGATCATCATCAACACCAGCACGCCCGCCAGGAATGCCAACGTGGCATAGCCGCTGTAGGGAGCCAACGGCATCCGGAACCTGGGGCGCTGCATGTGACCGGCCTTGGCTCTGCGGTACATCCGGATCTGGCAGGCCACGATTGTCGCCCAGGCCGCCATGACGCCCAATGCGGCGATGTTGAGCACGATTTCGAAAGCCTGCCCCGGCTTGATCGCGTTGAGCACGACGCCGAAGAGCCCGATCACGCTGGTCAGCAGGATACCGCCATAGGGCACACCGTTTTTCGACATCCGCGCGGTGAACTTCGGGCCGCTGCCGTTCATCGCCAGGGAACGCAGAATCCGGCCGGTGGAATACAGCCCGGCGTTCAGGCTGGAAAATGCCGCGGTCAGCACCACGACGTTCATCAGGGTGCCGGCGCCGCCGAAGCCGATCTTGGAAAAGAACGTCACGAACGGGCTTTCGTGGTCTTTGTAGGCGGTATAGGGCAGTAGCAGTGCCAGCAGCAGGACCGACCCGACGTAGAAGATCGCGATGCGCGCCACCACCGAATTGATCGCACGCGGCATGATCTTCTCCGGCTCGGCCGTCTCGCCCGCGGCGGTGCCGACCAATTCGACTGCGGCATAGGAGAATACGACTCCGGACGTGACCAGCACCAGCGGAAAAAGGCCGGTGGGCAAGAACCCGCCGTTGTCGGTCCACAGACTCAGCCCGGTCTCCTGGCCTTCGATCTGGTAGCGCCCGGCCAGGTAGACGGTCCCGACGACCAGGAAAGTCATCAGCGCTACCACCTTGATCAGCGCCGCCCAGAATTCCAGTTCGCCGAAGATCCGCACCGAGATCATGTTCACCGAGACCACCGCGACCAGCGCGATCAGCGCGAGCGTCCACTGCGGGATCACATGGAACGCGGACCAATAGTGGAAGTACTTCGCGATCGCCGTCGAGTCGACGATCCCCGTCATCGACCAGTTCAGGAAGTACATCCAGCCGGCGACAAACGCCGCTTTCTCGCCGAAGAACTCGCGGGCGTAGGAGACGAACGAGCCCGACGACGGGCGGTGCAGCACCAATTCGCCGAGCGCGCGCAGGATCAGGAACACGAAGCCGCCGCAGATCCCGTATGCCAGGAACAGTCCCGGTCCGGCCGAGGCGAGGCGCCCGCCGGCACCCAGGAAGAGCCCGGTGCCGATGGCGCCGCCGATTGCGATCATCTGCAGCTGGCGCGGTCGCAGATCGTGGTGATAACCCGCGTCCTCGCGGGTGAGGAGGTCGGCCGGAACCTTCTCGGGTACTGCCGGAGCAGGCGTGTCAGGCAGCGGTGGCATCGGGTTCCTATCTTTGGGGCGGATCGCTGCGATGCGGGCATACCCGAGGAACCGGGTGGTGGAAAGGGTATCCGACAGTGCCGCGGACGCCGTCCGGTATTGGCCGCGGCGTCGGGAACAAACCGGACGGTCGCGCCGTTGACCAGTTCGACAACTTGAGTGAACTAGGCTCAACTACGGCTTGACAGCACCGCACCGGTCGGAGCAGGCTTGAGCGTGGTTCACTCAGTGTAGTGCAATACGAAGCTCGACTATCAGGGAGGATTCACCATGGCTCGTGCGGTCGGCATCGACCTCGGGACCACCAACTCCGTCGTCTCAGTTCTGGAGGGTGGCGATCCCGTCGTCGTCGCCAACTCCGAGGGCTCCCGAACCACTCCGTCGATCGTCGCGTTCGCGCGCAACGGTGAGGTACTGGTCGGCCAGCCCGCCAAGAACCAGGCGGTGACCAACGTCGACCGCACCGTGCGGTCGGTCAAGCGGCACATGGGCACCGACTGGAAGATCGAAATCGACGGCAAGAAGTACACCGCGCAGGAGATCAGCGCTCGCATTCTGATGAAGCTGAAGCGCGACGCCGAGGCCTACCTCGGCGAGGACATCACCGACGCGGTGATCACCACACCCGCCTACTTCAACGACGCCCAGCGCCAGGCGACAAAGGAGGCGGGCCAGATCGCTGGCCTGAATGTGCTGCGGATCGTCAACGAGCCGACCGCGGCCGCCCTGGCCTACGGGTTGGACAAGGGCGAGAAGGAGCAGCGGATCCTGGTGTTCGACCTCGGTGGCGGCACCTTCGACGTGTCGCTGCTGGAGATCGGCGACGGCGTCGTTGAGGTCCGCGCCACCTCGGGTGACAACCACCTCGGCGGTGACGACTGGGACGACCGGATCGTCAACTGGCTGGTCGACAAGTTCAAGGGCACCAGCGGCATCGACCTGACCAAGGACAAGATGGCCATGCAGCGGCTGCGGGAAGCGGCCGAGAAGGCCAAGATCGAGCTGTCCAGCTCGGGCAGCACGTCGATCAACCTGCCCTACATCACCGTCGACGCGGACAAGAACCCGTTGTTCCTCGACGAGCAGCTGACCCGCGCGGAGTTCCAGCGCATCACCCAGGATCTGCTGGACCGCACTCGCCAGCCGTTCCAGCAGGTGATCAAGGACGCCGGCATCTCGGTGTCGCAGATCGACCACGTGGTGCTGGTGGGTGGTTCCACCCGCATGCCCGCGGTGACCGATCTGGTCAAGGAGCTCACCGGCGGTAAAGAGCCCAACAAGGGCGTCAACCCCGACGAGGTTGTCGCCGTGGGTGCCGCGCTGCAGGCCGGTGTGCTGAAGGGTGAGGTGAAAGACGTTCTGCTGCTTGACGTTACGCCGCTTTCGCTGGGTATCGAGACCAAGGGTGGCGTGATGACCAAGCTGATCGAGCGCAACACCACGATCCCGACCAAGCGGTCGGAGACCTTCACCACGGCCGACGACAACCAGCCGTCGGTGCAGATCCAGGTCTATCAGGGTGAGCGCGAAATCGCCGCGCACAACAAGCTGCTCGGCTCCTTCGAGCTGACCGGTATCCCGCCGGCGCCGCGCGGCGTGCCGCAGATCGAGGTCACCTTCGACATCGACGCCAACGGCATCGTGCACGTCACGGCCAAGGACAAGGGCACCGGCAAGGAGAACACGATCAAGATCCAGGAGGGCTCCGGCCTGTCCAAGGAAGAGATCGACCGGATGATCAAGGACGCCGAGGCGCACGCCGAGGAGGACCGCAAGCGTCGCGAGGAGGCCGACGTCCGCAACCAGGCCGAGACGCTGGTCTACCAGACGGAGAAGTTCGTCAAGGAGCAGCGCGAGGCCGAGGGTGGCTCGAAGGTTCCGGAAGACGTCTTGAGCAAGGTCGACGCCGCGGTCGCGGACGCCAAGAAAGCGTTGGAGGGCACCGACATCGGCGCGATCAAGTCCGCGATGGAGAAGCTGGGCCAGGAGTCGCAGGCGCTCGGCCAGGCGATCTACGAGGCCACCCAGGCGGCGCAGGCCGCCAGCGGCGGCCCCAGCGGCGGCGACGGGTCCGGCGGCAGTGCCGACGACGTTGTCGACGCGGAGGTGGTCGACGATGACCGGGAGGCCAAGTGACGGAAGGCAACCCACGCGAACAGGTAACGGTCACCGACAAACGGCGGATTGATCCGGAAACCGGCGAGGTACGCCACGCAGCTTCCGAGCCGGCCCCCAGCGGGCCGGCGCCGGAAGCTGCGACGGCGTCGGCAGCGCCCGACACCGCCGACAAGGTCGCCGAGCTGACCGCCGATCTGCAGCGGGTGCACGCCGACTTCGCCAACTACCGCAAGCGCGCGCTGCGCGACCAGCAGGCCGCGGCGGACCGGGCCAAGGCAGGAGTGGTCAGCCAATTGCTGGGCGTGCTCGACGATCTCGATCGCGCGCGCAGCCACGGTGACCTCGAGTCGGGCCCGCTGAAGTCGGTCGCCGACAAGCTGACCAGTGCGCTGAACGGAATGGGGTTGACGGCGTTCGGCGCCGAGGGCGACGACTTCGACCCGGCGCTGCACGAGGCCGTCCAGCATGAAGGTGACGGGGCCGAAGGCTCCAAGCCGGTGATCGGCCACGTCATGCGGCAGGGCTACAAGCTCGGCGACCAGATCCTGCGGCATGCGCTGGTCGGCGTGGTCGACACCCTGGCTGACGATGGTGCTGCCGACGCCGAGCCGCCCGCCGACGCCAATGCCGGTGAGCAGAACGCAGAGTCAGAACCGTCGGAGAATTGACGACAGGTTTAATAAGCACACAACTCCAGGAAGGTGAGAGGGGGTGACGCGGAATGGCCCAACGCGAGTGGGTCGAAAAAGACTTCTACAAGGAGCTGGGCGTCTCCCCTGACGCCAGCCAGGACGAGATCAAGCGGGCCTACCGCAAGTTGGCCTCCGAACTGCACCCAGACCGCAACCCGAACAACCCCCGCGCCGCAGACCGGTTCAAGGCCGTCTCCGAGGCCAACAGCGTGCTGTCGGATCCGGCCAAGCGCAAGGAATACGACGAAACTCGACGCCTGTTCGCCGGCGGCGGATTTGGCCGCCGCTTCAACGGCGGCGGCGGCGGTTTCGGCGGCTTCGGGATGGGCGGCGACGGCGTCGAATTCGACCTGGGCGATTTGTTCGACGCCGCGGGCCGCACCGGCGGAACCAATATCGGCGACCTGTTCGGCGGCCTGTTCGGGCGGGGGGCGTCGGCGCCCCGGCCCAGCCGGCCCCGGCGCGGCAACGACCTGGAGACCGAAGCGGAGCTGAGCTTCGTGGAGGCCACCAAGGGCGTGGCGATGCCGCTGCGGTTGACCAGCCCCGCGCCGTGTACCAACTGCCACGGCAGCGGAGCGCGGCCGGGCACCAGCCCGAAGGTATGCCCCACCTGTAACGGCTCGGGTGTAATCAGCCGCAACCAAGGCGCTTTCGGCTTTTCCGAACCCTGCACCGACTGCCGCGGCAGCGGGTCGATCATCGAGCACCCCTGCTCGGAGTGCAAGGGCACCGGCGTCACCACCCGGACCCGCACCATCAACGTGCGGATCCCGCCGGGTGTCGAAGACGGGCAGCGGATCCGGCTGGCCGGTCAGGGTGAGGCGGGGCTGCGCGGCGCCCCGTCGGGCGACCTGTACGTCACCGTGCACGTGCGGCCCGACCCGGTTTTCGGGCGCGACGGCGACGACCTGACCGTGACCATCCCGGTCAGCTTCAGCGAATTGGCGCTGGGCACAACGCTTTCGGTGCCGACGCTGGACGGCCGGGTGGGGGTTAAGGTGCCCAAGGGCACCGCCGACGGCCGCACCCTGCGGGTGCGCGGCCGCGGAGTGCCCAAGCGCAGCGGCGGCAACGGCGACCTGCTGGTCACCGTCAAAGTCGCCGTCCCACCGAACGTCGACGGCGCCGCCAAGGAAGCGCTGGAGGCCTATGCCGCCGCCGAGCGGGCCAGCGGCTTCGATCCTCGGGCCGGATGGGCAGGTAATCGCTGATGGCCAAGAAGTCCAAAGAGCAAGATTCCCGGACATTCCTGATCTCGGTGGCCGCCGAGCTGGCCGGCATGCATGCGCAGACGCTGCGCACCTACGACCGGCTCGGCCTGGTCAGCCCGCAGCGCACTTCCGGTGGGGGACGGCGGTATTCGCAGCGAGACGTCGAATTGCTCCGTGAGGTGCAGCGGCTCTCCCAGGACGAGGGCGTCAACCTCGCCGGCATCAAGCGCATCATCGAGCTGACCAATCAGGTCGAGGCGCTGCAGGCCCGTCTCAAGGAGATGGCCGCCGAGATCGAGGTGCTGCGCGCCAACCAGCGGCGCGACCTGGCGGTAATGCCCAAGAGCACCGCGGTCGTGGTCTGGCAGCCCCGGCGCTAACCGGTGCTCAGTAATGCGGCGTTGGCACTGGGCCTTCGAAACCATCCGTTTCACCGAGCGTGTATCTGTGGCGAGAAAACGGCGTAAATCCCGCCGTAGTTACACGTTCGGTGAGCCGACCCGGATCGAGAACTGTGCGACGGCCGAGTCGCCGGGCTGTGCCACCCGATAACCGCCGCGGCGCAGTGCATCGGTGGGCGCGGCCATCGGCTCGAAGCACACCACATCCTCGCCCGGCGGCGCGAAGACCTGCGCCGCCGGATACCCCTGGTCGAAGCGAACCTCGATGCGCCGACCGCCGCCGGACACCGCGAACACCGCGCCGCCGGGCACCTGGTCGTAGCCGTCGTCAAAAGTCTTGTCGCCCAACGGCTCCGTGACCGCCTGCTGGCTGGTCGACTCGCAGGTGGGCAGTCCGTGTGCGTCGAGTTTCAGGTGTTGCAGCGGCGGGGTCTCGATGATCCACTCGGTGCGCGGCACGCCGGGCAGTTGCAGATACGGGTGAAAGCCGTAGCACAGCGGAACGGCCTTGCCCGCGGTCGGTGTCACCGCAGTGCGCACGGTCAGCGTGCGCTCGGATAGCCGCACGGTAAGCGCCAGCAGATGCGGAAACGGGAAGCTGGCGAGCAGATCTGCGTCGGCGCCGAAGTCCACTTCGGCGGTCAGCTCGTCGTCCGTCTGCGCCACCACGCGCCAGCCGGGGTAGGCGGCCAGCATGCCGTGGATCGGCAACCCGTTCGGGTCGGTGCGAAATGTGTTGGGCGCCAACGTGACCGTTTCATCATCGACTGCATAGGTGGTGCCGCTCAACCGATTCGCCCACGGGTACAGCAGCGGAATGCCCATCGTCTTGCCGTCGGCGACGTAGGCGTCCAGGCCGCGGCGCTGCCCGAGCAGCTGCACACCGGCGTCGGTCAGCGAGACGCCGATCATCCCGGAGCCCGGTACGAACTGTGCCTCGACGGGCGCCGACGGGTCGCGCAGCGTGACGATCTCCATGCTGACGAACTTAGCTCGACAGCGGGTCGTGCTGGATGCGCTCGGGCGGCGCTCCTTTGGCGATCAGCGCCGCCTTGGTGGCGCGCACCATCGCCGGCCCGCCGCAGATCAGGATCTGCCGATCGCCCCACCCGCCGTATCGGGTGACCACCTCGGGCAGCCGGCCGGTCTGGCGCACGTGCAGCCCGCGCGGCGGCGTCACGTCGGGATAGTCGCGGGCCCACTCCGGGTCGGCGGTGTACTCCGAAACGGGCGACACCGACAGCCACGGGTTGTGCGCGGCGATCTGCCACAACGTGGGCAGGTCGTAGAGCTCGCACGGATAGCGACCGCCGAAGAACATGTGCACCCGCGGGTTCTCGCCCCAGCGGGCGAGGTCCATCACGATCGAGCGCAGCGGCGCCAGGCCCGTGCTGCCCGCCACCATCAGCACGTCGCCGCCGTCGCGGTCGACCTGCAGTGCGCCGTGCGGACTGGACAGCCGCCAGCGGTCACCGGGCTGGGTTTCGCCGACAATGGCGGTGCTGACCAGGCCACCCGGTACCGCCCGCACGTGGAATTCGATCGCGCCGCCCTCATCCGGCGGGATGGCCGGCGTCAGGTAGCGCCAGCGCCGCGGGCACTGCGGCACCGCGACGTTGACGTACTGGCCTGGGTGGTAGTGCAGCGGGCGGTCCAGCTGCAGCCGCACCACCGCGAGATCGCGCGACACCCGTAGGTGTTCGATCACGGTGCCGTCCCACCACGCCGGCCCGTCCTCGGCGTCCGCGGCGCCGCTCATCACGCCGGTGATCAGGTTCAGCGACTGCCGCGCCGCCTCGTCGACCGCGTCGGTCCAGGCGTCGGCCAGCTCGTCGCGCAGCGTGGCATACAGTGCCTGCCGCAAGGTCTCGTAATGCTCGGCGGCCACACCGTATTTGCGGTGGTCGCGGCCGAGCTGAGCCAAAAACGCCACTGGCGCCTGAGCCCGCTGCGCGACGAGTTCGCCGTACACCCAGTTCATCGCGTGCGCGAACGCGGCCCGCTGGCCCGCCATCTCCGGCGGGAACTTGTCACGCAGTGCGACGTCGAGGGAAAACCAGCGGGTGTAGAAGCGGCCGATCAGGCTGCTGGCGTCGCGTGCGGCCTCCTCGTTGAAGGCGGCACGCAACACCCGCAGCGCATCCCGGTCTTCTAGGCCCACGGGCGACGATTTTATGCGCGTTCACGCCCGCCGGTTACAGCGCGTGAATGCCCTTGTACAGCACCAACAGTCCCATCACGACCAGGAGGGCCGCGAGCATCGCCGCGTTGTGCCGTTCCATCCAGTCCTGGAGCCGGGCCAGCGGATCGTCGAGGCGTTCACCGGCCGCGGCGTAGGCCAGCACCGGGATCGCGACCGTCGAGGCGGCGACGGCGACGAAGAACGCCGCCGCTATCCAAGCGCGGGTGAGGCCCAGCCCGGCGCTGCCGATCACCAAACCGGCTGCGGCGCAAAGCAACAGCACCTCGAGGCGCACGACGGCCAGCACCGCCCCGGTGATTGCCGCGCGCCCGGGAGTCAGGTTGGTGAGCGATCGCATCCACCGGGGAGCATCGGTGTGGCGATGACGGGTCAGCCACCGCAAGGCACCGAACACGATGAGCGCCGCACCCACGACGATCCGTAGCCACGACGCCCAGGCCGGCGGCGACTTATGCAGGCCGCCGAGCAGACCGGACAGCGAGACGAACAGGGCCGTCAGCGCCGCCAGGGCCAGCAGCCAGCCGCCGAGGAACGCCAGGCTGCTCGGCCGTGGCCGCGGCGTGTGCAAGATCAGCACGGCAGGGACGATCGACAGCGGCGAGAGGGCGATCACCAGGGCCAGCGAAAACAGCCCGGTCAGCTCCGAGCCCCAGCCGTCTGCCACGCCAGAACCGTAACCGTGCGATCAAAGGCACAGCTTCCATTCGCCGTTTTCTTTGGCGAACGTCATCTGCGAGTCGCGGGTTCTGCCATTGACCGTGCCGGTGATCGTGGCGGTGGCCTTGTCACCGTTGACCTGAATGGATTTCACGGTGATCGGTCCGTGCGATTTGCCTCCGCCCGGCGGCTTCATGTCCGGATGAGCCTGGCTCACCTGGTCGATGATCTGCTGCATCTTGGTGCACCACAGGCCGCGAAACGCCGTCACATCGGAACTGTTGGTGTCGGCTGCCTTGCTGATCAGCGCCCGGATCTGGTCGTCGTCGGACTTCGGCTTGGACGACCCCACCGTCACAAGGAGCACCACGGCAACGGCCACCGCCGTCAGGACGGCGATGATCCCGCCCACGATCCACACAGTCCGGTTTCGCCGACGCACACCGGGTGGCGGCGCTCGCCATCCGGCAGGGCTGGGAATCCAGTCCGGCGCGGCCGACGGCGCCGGAGGCCACGCAGAGGGCGGTTGCCAGCCCGGTTGCGGCGGGTATCCCTCTTGCGGCGGGTACGGCCCTTGCGGCGGGTACGGCCCTTGCGGCGGATACGGACCCTGCGGCATTTGCGGTGGCATCGGGGGCCCTTGTGGTGGCATCGGCGGCGGATAGCTCGACATAGCGATTCATTTTGCGGCATTGCCCGCGTTTGATCGCGAAGGCCCATGCCGTCGACGCGTCGAAATCGCTAGACTTGAGCGGAACAGACTCAACCTTGACGGCGTTGAACATCGCGACAAGCATTTTTACCCGTACCGATTGGAGGTGTCGTGGACTCTTTCAACCCGACAACCAAGACTCAAGCGGCGCTGACCTCGGCGCTTCAGGCGGCATCGGCCGCCGGCAACCCCGAGATCCGGCCCGCTCATCTGCTGTTGGCGCTGCTGACGCAGAACGACGGGATCGCTGCGCCGCTGTTGGAGGCTGTCGGCGTAGAGCCCGCCGCCATCCGCACCGAGGCGCAGCGCCTGCTCGACCGGCTACCGCAGACCAGCGGGGCGACCACGCAACCGCAACTGTCCCGCGAGTCGTTGGCCGCGATCACCACCGCCCAGCAGCTGGCCACCGAGATGGACGACGAATACGTGTCCACCGAGCACCTGATGGTCGGGCTGGCCACCGGCGACTCCGACGTCGCCAAGCTGCTGACCGGCCACGGCGCCTCCCCGCAAGCGCTAAGGGATGCGTTCGTCAAGGTGCGCGGCAGCGCCCGGGTCACCAGCCCCGAGCCGGAAGCCACCTACCAGGCGCTGGAGAAGTACTCCACCGACCTGACCGCGCGTGCCCGCGACGGCAAGCTGGACCCGGTTATCGGGCGGGACAACGAGATTCGTCGCGTCGTGCAGGTGCTCTCCCGTCGCACCAAGAACAACCCGGTGCTCATCGGTGAGCCCGGTGTCGGTAAGACCGCGATCGTCGAAGGTCTTGCGCAGCGCATCGTGGCCGGCGACGTGCCGGAGAGCCTGCGCGACAAGACCGTCATCGCGCTGGACCTCGGCTCGATGGTGGCCGGTTCGAAGTACCGCGGCGAATTCGAGGAGCGGCTCAAGGCCGTGCTCGACGACATCAAGAACTCGGCCGGGCAGATCATCACGTTCATCGACGAGCTGCACACCATCGTCGGCGCCGGCGCGACCGGCGAAGGCGCGATGGACGCCGGCAACATGATCAAGCCGATGCTGGCCCGCGGCGAGCTGCGGCTGGTCGGCGCCACCACGCTCGACGAGTACCGCAAGCACATCGAGAAGGACGCCGCGCTGGAGCGGCGCTTCCAGCAGGTCTACGTCGGTGAGCCGTCGGTGGAAGACACCGTCGGCATTCTGCGCGGCCTGAAGGACCGCTACGAGGTGCACCACGGTGTGCGCATCACCGACTCGGCGCTGGTCGCGGCGGCGACGCTGTCCGACCGCTACATCACCGCGCGGTTCCTGCCGGACAAGGCCATCGACCTGGTAGACGAGGCCGCTAGCCGCTTGCGCATGGAGATCGACTCGCGGCCCGTCGAGATCGACGAGGTCGAGCGGCTGGTCCGCCGCCTCGAGATCGAGGAAATGGCGCTGGCCAAGGAAGAGGACGAGGCGTCGCGCGAAAGGCTGGAGAAGCTGCGGTCCGAGCTGGCCGACCACAAGGAAAAGCTGGCCGAGCTCACCACCCGCTGGCAGAACGAGAAGAACGCCATCGACACCGTTCGCGAGCTCAAGGAGCAGCTCGAGACGCTGCGCGGCGAGTCCGAGCGCGCCGAGCGCGACGGCGACCTGGCCAAGGCCGCCGAGTTGCGTTACGGGCGCATCCCCGAGGTCGAGAAGAAGCTCGAGGCGGCGCTGCCGCAGGCCGAGGCCCGTGAGCAGGTCATGCTCAAGGAAGAGGTCGGCCCCGACGACATCGCCGACGTGGTGTCGGCGTGGACGGGCATCCCGGCCGGGCGGCTGCTGGAGGGCGAGACCGCCAAGCTGCTGCGGATGGAGGACGAGCTGGCCAAGCGCGTCGTCGGGCAGCGCAAGCCCGTGCAGGCGGTCGCCGACGCGGTGCGGCGTTCTCGCGCAGGCGTGGCCGACCCGAACCGGCCGACCGGGGCGTTTATGTTCCTCGGGCCGACCGGTGTGGGTAAGACCGAGCTGGCCAAGGCGCTGGCCGAGTTCCTGTTCGACGACGAGCGGGCGATGGTCCGCATCGACATGAGTGAGTACGGCGAGCGGCACTCGGTGGCGCGGCTGATCGGGGCCCCGCCCGGCTACGTCGGTTACGAGTCCGGCGGTCAACTCACCGAGGCGATCCGCCGCCGGCCCTACTCCGTGGTGCTGTTCGACGAGATCGAGAAGGCCCACCAGGACGTGTTCGACGTGCTGCTGCAGGTTCTCGACGAGGGCCGGCTCACCGACGGGCAGGGCCGCACGGTCGACTTCCGCAACACGATCCTGATCCTGACGTCGAACCTCGGGGCGGGCGGCAGCGAGGAGCAGGTGATGGCCGCGGTGCGTGCCACGTTCAAGCCGGAGTTCATCAACCGGCTCGACGACGTGCTGATCTTCGAGGGCCTCAACCCCGAGGAGCTGGTGCAGATCGTCGACATCCAGCTCGAGCAGCTGGGCAAGCGGCTGGCGCAGCGGCGACTGACCCTCGAGGTGTCGTTGCAGGCCAAGCGCTGGCTGGCGCAGCGCGGGTTCGACCCGGTGTACGGGGCGCGCCCGCTGCGGCGGCTGGTGCAGCAGGCCATCGGCGACCAGTTGGCGAAGATGCTGCTGGCCGGCGACGTCCACGACGGCGACACCGTGCCGGTGAACGTCAGCCCCGACGGCGAGTCGCTGATCCTGGGTTGAGCTCGAACGTCGACTTGTTGTGGCATTTCCAGCGGAAATCGCCCAACAAGTCGACGTTCGGCGTGACGGGGTTGTGACCTGCAAGCATTCGTGATTGTGGGCCAGTAGCAAGTACGCTAGGCCCGATGGTCCCGCTTTGGTTCACGCTGTCCGCGCTGTGCTTCGTCGGCGCGGTGGTGTTGCTGTACGTCGACATCGATCGGCGCCGCGGGCGGGGTCGTCGCCGTAAGTCCTGGGCACGCTCACACGGTTTCGACTACGAACCGGAGAACACCGAGATCGTGCAGCGCTGGAAGCGCGGCGTCATGTCGACGGTCGGCGACATCCCGGCCCGCAACGTGGTGCTGGGCCAGATCCGCGGCGAGGCGGTGTTCATCTTCGACCTCGAAGAGGTCGCCACGGTGATCGCGCTGCACCGCAAGGTGGGCACCAACGTCGTGGTCGACGTGCGTCTCAAGGGCCTCAAAGAGCCTCGAGAGAACGACATTTGGCTACTCGGGGCCATCGGGCCGCGGATGGTGTACTCGACCAATCTCGACGCGGCCCGGCGGGCCTGTGACCGGCGGATGGTCACCTTCGCCCACACCGCGCCGGACTGCGCCGAGATCATGTGGAACGAAGAGAACTGGACGCTGGTCAGCATGCCTATCACCAGCACCCGCGCCCAGTGGGACGAAGGCCTGCGCACCGTGCGCCAATTCAACGACCTGCTGCGGGTGCTTCCTCCCGTGCCGCAGCAGGCCGCGACACCGGCACCGGCCGCACGCCGCAGCGCAGCCCCGAGCCGCCCGCTGGCCCCGGCCGGCCGCGCCGAATCCCCGCAGCGGCGCGCCGAGTCGGCGCCGCGTCCGGAGCCGACGCGCCGCACGTCGGCCGAGCCGGTGCGCCGGGAAAGCACTCGTGGGGAAGCGGTCCGCCGCCCGCCGCCGGCCGGCCGCAACGGCTACCAGGCCACGCATTACCAGCGCTGAGCCCGATTGCCCGGCTCCTCCTCATCGCGCTGCGCGCTCTGCATCGTCGCCGGGCTGACTACACTGGCGCCGTGCCGCGTCCCGTCGCCCTGATCACCGGGCCCACCTCCGGAATCGGCGAGGGCTACGCACGCCGCTACGCGGCCGACGGCTACGACCTGGTGCTGGTGTCCCGCGACGCCGACCGGCTGAACCAACTCGCGGCCGAACTGCGCGACGAGGCCGGCCGCGACGTCGAGGTGCTCCCGGCCGACCTGGCCGACGCCACCGACCGCGGCAAGGTCGCCGAACGGCTGGCCGGCGGCGTCGACGTCTTGGTCAACAACGCCGGCTTCGGCACCTCCGGCGAGTTCTGGACCGCCGATCCGGCGCTGCTGCAGGCCCAGCTCGACGTCAACGTGACCGCCGTGATGCAGCTGACCCGGGCCGCGCTGCCGGCCATGCTCGACGCTCGATCAGGCACCGTCATCAACGTTGCCAGCGTTGCGGGGCTGTTGTCGGGTCGCGGCTCGACGTACTCGGCGTCCAAGGCCTGGGTGGTGTCGTTCACCGAAGGCCTGGCCGGCGGCCTGAAGGGGACCGGCGTGAGCGTGCACGTGGTGTGTCCGGGCTACGTACACACCGAATTTCATCGACGGGCCGGCATCGACATGACCAAGCTGCCGTCGTTTCTGTGGCTCGAGGTCGACGACGTGGTACGGGACTCTCTCGCGGATATCGCTCGCGGCAAGGTGATCAGCGTTCCCGGCCTGCAGTACAAGCTGCTCACGGGCGGCGCACGGATGCTGCCGCGAAACCTCGCGCGCGCCACCACAAATAGATTCGGACGGGGCCGTGGCAGAACTTGAGCCCCGCGACGAGTTGGCCGACCTGGTGCGCCGGCTGTGTGTGGTGCATGGGCGGGTCACGCTGTCGTCGGGCAAAGAGGCCGACTACTACGTCGACCTGCGCCGCGCCACCCTGCACCACCGGGCCGCCCCGCTGATCGGCCGGCTGATTCGCGACCTCACCGACGACTGGGACTACGCGTCGGTCGGCGGCCTGACCCTGGGCGCCGACCCGGTCGCGACCGCCGTCATGCACGCTCCGGGCCGGCCGGTCGACGCGTTCGTGGTCCGCAAGTCAGTGAAAACCCATGGCATGCAACGACTTATCGAGGGCCCCGACATCACTGGGCGCCGGGTGCTGGTGGTCGAGGACACCAGCACCACCGGCGCGTCGGCGCTGACCGCGGTACGCGCGGTGCGCGATGCCGGCGCCGAAGTCGTCGGTGTGGCGACGGTGGTGGATCGCGCCACGGGAGCGGCCGAAGCCATCCAAGCCGAGGGGCTGGCGTATCGCAGTGTGCTCGGCCTGGCGGATCTGGGGCTGCGTTAGACACCGTGCGCGTTCTCATTGCGATGTTGGCGACGCTGGCGCTGGTGTCCGGCTGCTCTGGGGCGCATCACCCGGATCGCATTTACGGCGCGCAGTCCGCCCGGCTGGGCGAATCGGTTGCGGTGCTGGGCTGGAACGTCGCGGTGTCCAACCTGCGCTGGAACGCCGACTACGTGCTGGTCGACGTCGACGCAGCCCCCACCGATCCGGCTGCCCCGCACGCCAAACCGGCCGAGCTGCGGTTCGGACTCTACGGCGCGCTGGCCCACCCGATGGAGGCCACCGGCATCGGCAGCTGCGACACCGCGAAAAATGTTGTGGTGCAGGCACTCTCGTCACCAGCACCCGACCGGCTCACTGGCACGGTGTGTTTGGGCCCGCAAAAGGAGCGCAGCACGGTGCGCGGGGTGTATGTGTATTCGCCGCGGGACCGGATCGCCGGCAGTGCCGCGGCCTATCCGGCGACCTTCCCGGTGGGAATGCTGCCGACCAAGGAGAACGACATCGGCATGGTCGTCAAGACCACCAGCGTGTCGGCGTGGCGCGCCGACGGCACCCAGCTGAGCCAGCAGTCGTTGGGTGACCCGGCCGCGTTCACCGGCAGTGGCTACATGCTGCTGGGGCTCGTCGCCGACACGATCGCGGCGAAATACCGTGACGACTCGGCGTCCCGCGGCGGTCCGATGATGCTCTTGGCCGCCCCGACCCTGCCCCCGCCGGGGCTTTCGCCCGCCTGCTCGACGTACGGGTCGTCGGCGCTGCTGCTGCCCGAGGCGTCGCTGGACGCCGTGCACGTCGACGCCTCGCTGTGCACCCAGGGCGAGATCAACCAGGCGCTGCTGTATGCCACCGTCTCGGTGGTCGGCACCCACGCCGCGGTCTGGACCAGCCGATGACTGGTCCGACGGAGTGGGGTGCACCGACTGGCGGCGTCGGACCGTGGGAAGGACCGCTGCCGGACGACCCGCGCTACGACCCGGCGCTGCTGCGCGACGGCGACACCCGCAATGTCGTCGACGCCTACCGGTACTGGACGCGCGAGGCGATCATCGCCGATATCGACACCCGTCGTCACCCGCTGCACGTGGCGATCGAGAACTTCGGTCACGACGCCAACATCGGCGCGGTGGTGCGCACCGCGAACGCGTTCGCCGTCGACACGGTGCACATCGTCGGCCGGAGACGCTGGAATCGCCGCGGCGCCATGGTCACCGACCGCTACCAGCGGCTGTGTCATCACGACGACGTCGCCGGCCTGCTGGACTTCGCGACTGAGCAGGGCCTGACGGTGGTCGCCGTCGACAATGTTCCCGGCGCCGCCCGCCTGGAGCAGACCCCGCTGCCGCGGGAGTGCCTGCTGGTGTTCGGCCAAGAAGGGCCCGGCATCAGCGACGACGCCCGGGCCGGCGCGGCGCTGACCGTGTCGATCGCCCAGTTCGGCTCGACGCGCAGCATCAACGTCGCCGTCGCCGCCGGGATCGCCATGCATGCCTGGATCACCCGACACGCAAACATCGCGCGCGCCTGGTAAGGCAGTATCGGTTCACATGGAGCAGGTATGGGCCAACCGGGCGGGCAGCGCGGAAACCGCGGTGACCACCCGGCATCTCAAACGACTGTGGGCGCTGCCGGGCACCCAGCTGGGCGTGGTGGCCTGGCCGCCGGTGCGGCGCGACCGATTGTTCGGCAGCTGGCACTACTGGTGGCAGGCGCACCTGCTGGACTGTCTGGTCGACGCCCAGCAGCGCGAACCAAAGCCGGAGCGGCTCAAGAGGATTCGGCGTCAGATCCGCTCGCACCGGCTGCGCAACACCGGCCGCTGGATCAACAGCTACTACGACGACATGGCCTGGCTGGCGCTGGCGATCGAACGTGCCTGCCGGGTCACCGGCATGGACCGGCATCGCGCGCTGGACAAGCTCACCGACCAGTTCGTCAAGGCCTGGGTGCCCGAGGACGGCGGCGGCATTCCGTGGCGCAAGCAGGACCAGTTCTTCAACGCTCCCGCCAACGGTCCCGCCGGAATCTTCTTGGCCCGCTACGGCGACCGGCTCAAGCGGGCCCAGCAGATGGCGGACTGGATCGACAAGACGCTGATCGACCCGGACACCCATCTGGTGTTCGACGGCATCAAGGCCGGCTCGCTGGTGCGCGCGCAGTACACCTACTGCCAGGGCGTGGTACTCGGGCTGGAAACCGAGCTTGCCGTGCGCACCGGCGACCCGCGACACGCGCCGCGGGTGCACCGGCTCGTCGCCGCGGTCAGTGAGCACATGGCGCCGGGAGGGGTGATCAAGGGCGCCGGCGGTGGTGACGGCGGCCTGTTCGCCGGGATCACCGCCCGCTATCTGGCGTTGGTGGCGACCTCGTTGCCGGGCGAATCGGCCGAGGACGGCAAGGCCCGCGACACCGCCCGCAAGCTGGTGCTCGATTCGGCGCAGTCGGCGTGGGACTACCGACAGACGGTCGACGGCCTGCCACTGTTCGGGCCGTTCTGGGATCGCACCGCCGAACTGCCGACGACCGCGGGCAAGCAGGCGGAGTTCGTCGAGGGCGCGGTCACCGGCTCGGAGATCGCCGAGCGCGACCTGTCGGTGCAGCTGTCCGGCTGGATGCTGATGGAGGCCGCGCACGCCGCGAGCGCCGAAGAAGGGAGCACTGAATGAGTAAAGTTTACCGGGACGCCGAGTCCGCTTTGCAGGGACTGCTGAAGGACGGAATCACCGTCGCGTCAGGCGGTTTCGGCCTGTGCGGCATTCCGGAGAACTTGATTCAGGCTCTGGTTGACAGCGGGGTCAAGGACCTCACGATCGTCGGAAACAACGCTGGCGTCGACGATTTCGGCATGGGGCTGCTGCTCAAGGCACGGCAGGTCAAGAAGGTGATCGCCTCCTACGTCGGCGAGAACAAGGAGTTCGAGCGTCAGGTGCTCTCCGGCGAGCTGGATCTCACGCTCACGCCCCAGGGCACGCTGGCGGAGAAGTTACGCGCCGGCGGCGCAGGTATTCCCGGGTTCTACACCCGCACGGCTTACGGCACTGTGCTCGCCGAGGGCAAAGACACCCGTGTCTTCGACGGCACGGAACACGTTCTGGAAGAAGGCATTCGGGCCGACGTGGCGCTAGTCAAGGCGTGGAAGGGCGACGCTGCGGGCAACCTCGTCTACCGCAAGACAGCACGCAACTTCAACCCGATGATCGCCACCTGCGGTGCGGTGACGGTCGCCGAGGTGGAAGAGCTCGTCGACGTCGGAGAGCTCGATCCCGACCTGGTCCACACGCCCGGCATCTACGTGGACCGAATCATCGAGGGCCGCAACTACGAGAAGCGCATCGAATTCCGCACGGTCAGCAACGGTTCCACGCTCAAGCACGACAGCCCCATCCGCGAGCGGATGGCCCAGCGCGCCGCGCAGGAACTCCGCGACGGCTACTACGTGAATCTCGGCATCGGCATCCCGACGCTGGTGGCCAACTTCATTCCCGCCGACATCAACGTCACGCTGCAGTCGGAGAACGGACTTCTCGGCATCGGCGCTTACCCGACCGAAGACGCCGTCGACCCCGACCTGATCAACGCCGGCAAGCAGACCATCACAAGTCTGCCGGGCTCGAGCTTTTTCTCCAGCGCCGATTCGTTCGCGATGATCCGCGGCGGCCACATCGACCTGTCCATCCTTGGCGGCCTGCAGGTGGCCGAAAACGGTGACCTGGCCAACTGGATGGTGCCCGGCAAAATGGTCAAGGGACCCGGCGGCGCAATGGATTTGGTGTCGGGAGTGAAACGCGTGATCGTCGTGATGGATCATGCCGCCAAGGACGGCAGCCCGAAGATCCTGCAGCAGTGCACGCTGCCGCTGACCGGCAAGGGCGTGGTCGACATGATCATCACCGACCTGTGCGTGTTCGACGTCGAGCCCGGACAGGGATTGTTGCTCACCGAACTGCATCCCGGTGTCACGGTCGAGGAAGTGCGGGCCAAGACCGGCTGCGACTTCCGCGTCGCGCTCTGATCGCGCCATCGCCGTTGAGATTGCGTCCAGGGTCGTGAATTTCGCCCGATCACGACCCTAGACGCAATCTGAACGTCACTCCGCCACCGGTAGCCGCTCTTCGGGCTCGGCCGCTGCGCGGCGCCTGTTCAGCCACACCCGCCCCGCCGAGATAAACGCAGGCAACATCGACACGAACAAGATTCCCAGGATGATCTTTTCCAGGTTCTGGTGCACGAAGCTGACGTTGCCGAGGAAATAGCCGGCCAGCGTCGCACCCGCGCCCCACGCGATACCGCCGACGATGTCGAAGCCGAGGAACAGCGGGTAGCGCATATAGGACACCCCGGCGACCACCGGGGTGAACGTCCGCACGAACGGCATGAAGCGGGCCAGGATGATCGCCATCGGCCCGTACTTCTCGAAGAAGGCGTGCGATTCGGTGACGTAGTGCTTCTTGAAGAAGCGGGAGTCTTCCTTCTTGAACAGCGCCGGGCCGATTCGCCGCCCGATGAAGTACCCGGTCTGGTCGCCGAGCACCGCGACCACCGCGACGCAGACGGCGAGCACCTCGATGCTGACCGGAGGGTTGGCGCTGGCCGCGAGCAGCCCGCCGGTGAACAGCAGCGACTCGCCGGGCAGCAACGGGAACAGCAGCCCGGTCTCGATGAAGACGATCAACAGGATGCCGGGCAGCACCGCGTGGCCGAACACCCCGTGGGCGCCCAACCAGTACATCGGGTCGAGTAGGTCGGGCAACGCGACCAGGCTGGTAGTCATTGCCCACCAAGATACCGGCGGGTCCCGGGCGGTCTGTCGATGCCGGGCCGCGATTGCGATACTGGAGGCCCACGATCGCCGAGGAAGGAAGTTTCATGCCCATCGCAACGCCCGAGGTCTACGCCGAGATGCTGCGACGTGCCAAGGAGAATTCGTACGCCTTCCCGGCCATCAACTGCACGTCCTCGGAGACGGTCAACGCCGCGATCAAAGGGTTTGCCGACGCCGGCAGCGACGGCATCATCCAGTTCTCCACCGGTGGCGCCGAGTTCGCCTCCGGGCTGGGAGTGAAGAACATGGTGACCGGCGCGGTGGCGCTGGCCGAGTTCACCCACGTCATCGCCGACAAATACCCGGTCAACGTCGCGCTGCACACCGACCACTGTCCGAAGGACAAGCTGGACGGCTACGTGCGGCCGCTGCTGGCGATCTCGTCCGAGCGGGTGTCGGCGGGCAAGAATCCGCTGTTTCAGTCGCACATGTGGGACGGCTCGGCGGTGCCGATCGACGAGAACCTCGACATCGCCCGTCAACTGCTCAAGGAGGCGGCCGCCGCCAAGATCATTCTGGAGATCGAGATCGGCGTGGTCGGCGGTGAAGAGGACGGCGTGGCCAACGAGATCAACGAGAAGCTCTACACCACGCCGGAGGACTTCGAGAAAACCATCGACGCGCTGGGCCACGGCGAGCACGGCAAGTACCTGCTGGCGGCGACATTCGGCAACGTGCACGGCGTCTACAAGCCCGGCAACGTCAAGTTGCGCCCCGACATCCTGGCCCAGGGCCAGAAGGTGGCTGCGGCCAAGCTCGGATTGTCCGACGGCGCAAAGCCGTTCGACTTCGTGTTCCACGGCGGCTCGGGTTCGGAGAAGTCGGAGATCGAGGAGGCGTTGCGCTACGGCGTCGTGAAGATGAACGTCGACACCGACACCCAGTACGCGTTCACCCGCCCGGTCGCCGCGCACATGTTCACCAACTACGACGGCGTGCTCAAGATCGACGGCGAGGTGGGCCGCAAGAAGGACTACGACCCGCGCAGCTACCTGAAGAAGGCCGAGGCGGCGATGACCGAGCGGGTCATCGAGGCGTGCAACGACCTGCACTGCGCCGGAAAGTCGCTAACGGCCTAACCGGTGGTGGCCTGGCAGATCTTCCACTGGTCGTCGCGGAATTGCAGGTCGAAGCTGCGAGTCGAGCGGGTCTGCGGCGCATAGGCCATGAATGCGGTGACGTTGGCTTCGGCGTGTCCGTCGTCGACGACCACCTGGTCGATGCTGGCGACCACCGGATACTGCCTGGCCGCCGCGACGCGCTGGTAGGTGTCCTGCCAGGCCTGCTCGTCGTAGTTCACGTAACCGTCGCGGATGTTGCCGCAGGTGATGCCGCGCAGCGTGGCAAGGTCGCCTTTTTGCACTGCGGCGTCGAAACTTTGGATGGTGCTGCGGACCTGGTCCTCCTGCGAGGCGTGCTTCTTTTTGTTGCCGTGTGTCAGCACCACCGTGCCCAGCACCGCGACCGCCGCCAACGCCAGGATGATCAGGATCAGCGCCAGCACCCACCCCCAGCTGCGCTGGCTGGACGGCCGCAGCTTCGCGCCGATCCGGGGCGGAATCAGTTGCGGCATAGCGGCTCTCGGCATAGCCCGGCCCGGTCCCGTCGCTGACTCGCCGGTCTGGAACACCTCGGTGGCCGGCTCCGGGGAAGTGGCGATCACCGCGGTCTCCTTGGCGTCGAAACCCGGTGCGGTGAAGCGACGTTCGCCGCGCTGGAACTGCGGTTTTCCAGCGTCGCGCTCGCCTTCGCGCTTGGCGATCACCTCGGTGGCGGGCTCGGCGTCCGAGGGCGCCGTGCGGTACGCCTCGGTCACCTCGTCGTCGGGATCAGCCTGCCCGGCGGCGGGGTCGGCGACCTCGGCGTCTGGATCGAATCCAGCCGCGTTGGGCTTGTCGTCGCGGTCGGGCCCCGATGGATTGGGCATGAGCGCTGCTGTCCTCCAGCTGTCGAGATCGGTAGTTGGAGCTTAGCGACCGGTTCCAGGTTATACGGCGACGCCGGGGCGGTCGGGTTGTCGGGCGGCACGGCACAATGAACGCTTATGGCACCAATGCGCGATCTTTTGGGACCGGATCCGATCTTGCTGCCCGGCGATCCCGACGCCGAAGCCGAGTTGCTCGCCGACGAGAAACCGGCCATCGTCGCTGCCGCGCACCCCTCGGCGTCGGTGGCCTGGGCCGTGCTGGCCGAAGAAGCGTTGGCCGACGACAAGGCCATCACGGCCTACGCCTACGCCCGTACCGGCTATCACCGCGGGCTGGACCAGCTGCGGCGCAACGGGTGGAAGGGCTTCGGCCCGGTGCCTTACTCACATGAGCCCAACCGGGGATTCCTGCGCTGCGTGGCCGCGCTGGCCCGCGCCGCCGACGCGATCGGCGAGACCGACGAGTATCAGCGCTGCCTGGATCTGCTCGACGACTGCGACCCGGCCGCGCGCGCGGAACTCGGCTTGAGCTAACAGCCGGCCGAGCAGGCACTCGTCTGTTCGACCTGGACAGTGGCGTGCGCCAGTCCGCGGCCGGCCAACACCGCACGGGCGTCGTCGAGCACCCGAGCCGAGTCGCCGCGGCTGGTCAGGTGCGCAGTCGCCATGTCCTTGCCCGGCGCCAGCGTCCACACGTGCAGGTCGTGGACGTCGGTTACGCCGTCGACCGCCGCCAGCGCCGCCCGCAGCTCCTCGACGTCGATATGGCGGGGCGACGTCTCGGACAGGATCCGCAGCGCGCCGCCGGCCAGCGCGACCGCCCGCGGCACCACCCACAGCGCGACGACGACGGCGACCACCATGTCGGCGTACGGCCAGTGGGTGGTGGCGGTGACCAGCCCGGCGATCAGCACCCCGATGCTGCCGACCATGTCGGCGACGACCTCCAGGTACGCGCCCTTCACGGCCAGGCTCTGCGATGCGTGCGAGCGCAGCAGCAACGCCACCACGGCATTGGTGGCCAGACCCGCGAGCGCCACCGCGACCATCGGCACACCGGGGATGGCGGGGGCGTCGTCGAGCCGCCGGATCGCTTCGTAGCCGATGAACCCGGCGACCCCGATCAGTAGCGCCGCGTTGGCCACCGCGGTGAACACTTCCGCGCGATGCCAGCCGTAAGTGCGGCGCGATGCCGCGCTGCCGCGACGGGCCAACGTCACCGCCGTCAGCCCCATGAATGCGGCCACCACGTCGGTCAGGATGTGGCCGGCGTCGGCCAGCAGCGCGATCGAGCCGATCGCCAACGCAGTAGTTACCTCGACAAGGAAAAACGCGCTCAGCAGTGCCGCTGCGACCAGCATGCGGGCGACCCGGGACATGACCACAATATATGCGTAGTTACGCATATGTAGCAAGCCTAGGTCCAGGCGCTCCAGAACCGGGTCAACTGGCCGCCGAGCTGCGCCAGCAGACCGGGCACACCGGACAGCTCGAAGAACCGGTACACGATGCCGAAAAACCACTGGTTGAGCAGCGGCGTGATCAGCAGCACCAGCAGGATCAGGAAGCCCCACGGCTTGAACGGCTCGAGCGCGCGCTGGTTCTCCGGGCTCAGGTGCGGTTCCAGCGCGCCGTAGCCATCCAGGCCGGGGATTGGCAGCAGGTTCAGCAATACCGCGGTGACCTGCAGGAAGCCCAAGAACGCGACGCCGGCCCACAACACCGGGTGCGTGGGGTCGTACAGCAGCCGGGTCGACGCGAGCAGCAGCACGGCCAGCGCCAGGTTGGCCGCCGGTCCGGCCAGGCTGACCAACGTGCGCTGCCTGGCCGTCATGAACGAGGTCCGTATGTAGACCGCGGCGCCGGGCAGCCCGATGCCCCCCAGCGCGATGAACAGCATCGGCAGACCCAGCGATAGGCCCGGATTGCTGTATTTGCGGGGGTCCAGGGTCAGGTAGCCGCGGACGGCGACGTCATGGTCGCCGAACCGCCAAGCGGTGACGGCGTGGCCGAACTCGTGCACACACAGCGACACCAACCAGCCGGCGATCACCAGGATGAAGACGCCGATCCGGGCGGTAATGTCGAATTTCGGCCCGGCCAGCCAGGCCAGGACGCCACCCACCACGGTCAACCCGACGATGGCCAGGAAGATCGGGCTGGGTCGCACTGATTGATGCGCGCCGCGGATGCTCACGCCACGACGCTACCGAACCGGTCGATAACCTCGTCTGTCACAACAGCCACCGCGGGATCGGTGTGTCCGATGTGCCCGCCTCAGCGCGACACCGGCCACTTCGGCAGGTGGCGGGCGGCCCATCCAGTCACGTGTCCCACTTGCGCCTCCTTGAGTCACATGCGTCGCGTCGGATTTGCGTACTTCGCGGTGCCCGCCTACGCGCGACACGACGTTGTCGCTCGTAGCTGGGCACCCTTGTAACCCGACTTTCGCCGTGTCTAGTGGGGCGTACGGGCCACCCCCGTGTCAGAAGTGCACGATGTGACGACGCTCCACCACGCTAACCGCCAGTTGTCGCTCGGAGGCGGACACAACGGCACATGTCAAACTTCTTGGTGCCCTTGGGAATATTGAGCCCTATCGGACCAGCAGCCAGCCTTCGACGTGCCGGTAGAAGGTCGAGCGCCGCACCGGCCGGGCGGCCGGGACGCCGTCGCGGATTACGGTCGCGCCGGTGGTGCCCAATTGGGCGGCGCGGCCCGTCACCCAGCGCCCGCCGGCCACCCGCGCGCGCAGCCCGGGCAGCGCCGCCGTCGGCTCGATTCGCACCGCGGTGACGTCGCCGTCGAAGAGCGTGGTGTCGTCGACCACCGCCTCGCCGTGCAGCTGCGGCGCGTCGCCACTGGGCCGCCATTCGGCTGCTCCGACGATCACCGAGCCGGTCTCGTCGCGGATCAGCGGCACCCGCTGCGCAGCGCCGCCCCGCGCCCGACGGGCCGCTCGCCACCCGGTCGGAAGGCGGTAGGCCCCGGTAGCCGCGCTGCGCCGCCGCGACACGAAGGCCACCTCGACATCAAGCCGTCCGGCGCGCAGCAACCCGGTCAGCACCGCGGCCAGGTCCGCGTCCGCGCCGACCACGATCAGCCGCTGGAACTCGGCGGCCTCGACGTCGTCGACGACCGGCAACGCCCTCAGCGAACGAGGCAATCGCGCCCCCCCGACCAACAGCACGGCGATCTTCAATTGCCCGCCTCCTCCTCACGCCGTTCCGGCGTGCATCGTCACCGGGCGGTTCAAGAATGTCCTCCGCGATCACTGGGCTAGTGTTGGCTACCGGCTGGACCACAATAATCAGGAGAACCATGCCGGCAATCGTCCTGATCGGCGCCCAATGGGGCGACGAGGGCAAAGGCAAGGCCACCGATCTACTCGGGGGCCGCGTGCAGTGGGTTGTGCGATACCAAGGCGGCAACAACGCCGGCCACACGGTTGTCTTGCCCACCGGCGAGAACTTCGCGCTGCACCTCATCCCGTCAGGTGTGCTGACCCCGGGCGTTACCAACGTCATCGGCAACGGCGTGGTGGTCGACCCCGGTGTGCTGCTCGACGAGCTCAAGGGCCTCGAGGACCGCGGCGTGGACACCTCCCGGTTGCTGATCTCCGCGGACGCACATTTGCTGATGCCCTACCACGTCGCCATCGACAAGGTGACCGAGCGCTACATGGGCAGCAAGAAGATCGGCACCACAGGCCGGGGGATCGGGCCGTGCTACCAGGACAAGATCGCCCGCATCGGCATCCGGGTCGCCGACGTGCTCGACCCCGACCAGTTGGCCCACAAGATCAAGGCCGCGCTGGAGTTCAAGAACCAGGTGCTGGTCAAGATCTACAACCGCAAGGCGCTCGAGCCGCAGCACGTGGTGGAAACCCTTCTGGAACAGGCCGAGAGTTTCAAGCACCGCATCGCCGACACCCGGCTGCTGCTCAACGCGGCTCTCGAACGCGGCGAGACTGTGTTGCTGGAGGGCTCGCAGGGAACCCTGCTCGACGTCGACCACGGCACGTATCCGTACGTGACGTCGTCGAATCCGACCGCGGGCGGCGCGGCCGTCGGCTCCGGTATCGGCCCCACCCGGATCACCACGGTGCTGGGAATCCTCAAGGCCTACACCACCCGGGTCGGCTCCGGCCCGTTCCCCACCGAACTGTTCGACGAGAACGGCGAGTACCTGTCCAAGACGGGCGGCGAGTTCGGCGTGACGACGGGCCGGCGCCGGCGCTGCGGCTGGTTCGACGCCGTCATCGCCCGGTACGCCACCCGGGTCAACGGCATCACCGACTTCTTCCTGACCAAGCTCGACGTGTTGTCCAGCCTGGAAACCGTTCCGGTGTGCGTCGGCTACACCATCGACGGCAAACACCTCCACGACATGCCGATGACCCAGAGCGAGCTGGCCCGCGCCGAGCCGGTCTACGAGGAACTGCCCGGCTGGTGGGAGGACATCTCGCACGCCCGGACATTCGACGAGTTGCCGGCCAAAGCGCGCGACTACGTGCTAAGGCTCGAAGAGCTTGCGGGAGCACATATTTCGTGCATCGGAGTCGGCCCGGGCCGAGACCAGACCATCGTGCGCCGCGACGTGCTGGCGGCTTCGCCGTGAGCGATCGCAAGCGCGGCGAAGCCGGGCGCAGGGGGTCGCGAACCGACCAACCGCAGACAGAGGATCCCGACTACCAGCATCACGGCGGTTTTCCGCGCTACGAGGCCGCAGAGCCGGGTCCGGGATTCGCCAGGTTCGTCGCCGCGATGCGGCGCCTGCAGGACCTCGCGGTGTCCACCGACCCCGACGATGCCACCTGGGACAGCGCCGCCGAGCGCGCCGAGGAGCTGGTCAAGCTGCTGGACCCGTTCCAGGCGCCGGAGGGCGTCGCTCCCGCCGGACGCGTTCCGTCGATGCCCGGTCTGGGCAGCCTGTTGATGCCGCCGTGGACGATGACGAAGTTCGGCCCCGACGGTGTCGAAATGCGCGGCGAGTTCAGCCGGTTCTACGTCGGCGGCAACATGGCCGTACACGGCGGCGTCCTGCCCCTGGTGTTCGACTGGATGTGCGGGATGGTGGTGGTCGCCGCGGGCCGCCCGATCAGCCGGACCGCGTTCCTGCATGTCGACTACCGCAAGATCACCCCGATCGACACCCCGCTGGTGGTGCGGGGGCGCATCGCCTCCACCGAAGGCCGCAAAGCGTTCATCACGGGCGAACTGCGCGACCCCGACGACGCGCTGTTGGCCGAATCCAATGCGCTGATGCTGCGATTGCTGCCCGGCCAGCCCTAATGCATTGGGCGCCTATCCTTGGGGCAAATGACTGAGGAAGACGAGCCCGCCCACGGAAAACACGAACAGTCTTCCGACGACGACTCTTCGCGCACCACGGTGATGCTGCTGGGGGCGGGGGAGTTCAGCCGGGAACTGGCGATCGCCTTTCAGCGACTCGGCGCCGAGGTGATCGCGGCCGAGCGGTACGCCGACGCTCCCGCGCACCGGGTTGCCGACCAGTCGGTGGTGGTCCGGTTGACCGACACCGACGAGTTGGCGGCGGTTATCGGCCGGCTGCAGCCCAACTTTGTGGTGACGGTGACCGACGTGGTAGCCGCCGACGCGTTGACGGCAGCCGCCGAAACCGGGTTCGCGCAGGTGTTTCCGACGGCCCGCGCCGCCCGGCTCACCGCCGACCGGGAGGGCCTGCGCCGGCTGGCCGCCGACGAACTCGGGCTGCCCACCGCGCCGTTCTGGTTCGCGGGTTCAATCGACGAACTCCGCGCGGTCGCCGAGCACGCCGGATATCCGCTGCGGATCCAGCCGGTGGCGCCGGCCGGCGACGGTGAGTCGGTGATCTACGGGCCGTTCGATCTGGAGTCGGCGTGGCGGACCGCGGTGTCGGCCGGCGGCCCGCAGGCTCCCAAGCGGGTGATGGCCGAGAGCGTCGTCGAGGTCGACTTTCATGTGACCCTGCTCACGGTTCGCAGCGAAGGGCCGAAAGGCCCGGTGGTCGAATTCTGTTCGCCGATCGGCCACGGCCAGGTCAGCGGCGAGGCGCTGGAATCCTGGCAGCCGCAACAGATGAGCCGTGCCGCGCTGGACGTTGCCAAGTCGATCGCCGCGCGCATCGTCAAAGCGCTCGGCGGGCGCGGCGTGTTCGGGGTCGAGCTGATGATCCGCGGCGACGAGGTCTACTTCTGCGACGTCAGCACACGACCGTACGAGAACGGCGTGGTAACGCTGCGCAGCCAGCGACTTTCGCAGTTCGAGCTGCAGGCCCGGGCGATCCTGGGCTTGCCCACCGACACGATCATGATCTCGCCGGCCGCCGCTCAGGTGCTCTTCTCCAGCCACGAGTCCCTCGACACCGGCGCCGACAACACCGGCCCGATCGGCGGCGCGCTGACCGAGGCGCTGGCCGTGCCGGAAAGCGACGTGCGGATTTTCGGTCATCACCAGTCCGACGAGCGGCGCCGGCTGGGCGTGGCGGTCGTCACAGCAGTGGACGTGCCGACGGCGCGTGACCGGGCCCGGCAGGTGGCGACCGCTCTGCGGAAGGTCTGGCAGTCGTGAGAGACTCACGCTAAATGACTTACGCAGGAGATATCACGCCGCAGCAGGCTTGGGAGCTGCTGCGCGAGAACCCCGACGCGGTGCTGGTCGACGTTCGCACCGACGCCGAGTGGCGTTTCGTCGGCGTGCCCGACCTGTCCGGCCTCGGCCGTGACGTCGTCTACATCGAATGGAACCGCGCCGACGGTAGCCGCAACCAGAACTTCGTCGACGAACTGCTGGAACGGGTGCCGGCGCGTGACGACCGGCCCGTGGTATTCCTGTGCCGCTCCGGCAACCGCTCGATCGGTGCCGCCGAGGCCGCCACCGAGGTGGGCATCACGCCGTCCTACAACGTGCTCGACGGCTTCGAAGGACACCTCGACGAAGCGGGTCACCGCGGCGCAACCGGTTGGCGGGCAATCGGTTTGCCGTGGAGACAGTCATGAGCGACGACCACTCCATCAGAGTTCCGCCGCCGCTGCCCGACGGTGTTGGCCCGGCCACCATCGGGGTGCGCGGTGGAATCTTGCGGTCGCAGTTCGAAGAAACCGCGGAGGCAATGTATTTGGCCTCCGGTTACGTCTACGAGTCGGCGGCCGCCGCGGAAAAGGCTTTCACCGGCGAGGTGGACCGCTACGTCTACTCCCGCTACGGCAATCCGACGATCACGATGTTCGAGGAACGGCTGCGGCTCATCGAGGGGGCGCCGGCCGCGTTCGCCACGGCCAGCGGCATGGCGGCGGTGTTCACCTCACTGGGCGCACTGCTGGGCGCCGGCGACCGGTTGGTTGCCGCGCGCAGCCTGTTCGGCTCGTGCTTCGTGGTGTGCAACGAGATCCTGCCGCGCTGGGGAGTCGAGACGGTTTTCGTCGACGGCGACGACCTGTCGCAGTGGGAGCAGGCGCTGTCGGTGCCCACGCAGGCGGTGTTCTTCGAGACGCCGTCGAACCCGATGCAATCGCTGGTCGACATCGCCGCCGTGGTCGAGATGTCGCACGCTGCCGGTGCAAAAGTGGTGCTGGACAACGTGTTCGCCACACCACTGCTGCAGCAGGGCTTTCCGCTCGGCGTCGACGTGGTGGTGTACTCCGGGACCAAGCACCTCGACGGGCAGGGCCGGGTGCTGGGCGGGGCGATCCTGGGCGACAAGGAATACATCGACGGCCCGGTGCAGAAACTGATGCGCCACACCGGCCCGGCGATCAGCGCCTTCAACGCCTGGATCCTGCTGAAAGGCCTTGAGACGCTGGCTGTTCGGGTCCACCACGCCAATGCCTCGGCCCAGCGTGTCGCCGAATTCCTCGACGGGCATCCCGCGGTGCGTTGGGTGCGCTACCCGTTCCTGCCGTCGCATCCGCAGCACGATCTGGCCAAGCGGCAGATGTCCGGTGGCGGCACCGTGGTCACCTTCGAACTCGACGCCCCGGAAAGCACGGCCAAGCAGCGGGCCTTCGACGTGCTGGACAAGCTGCAGCTGATCGACATCTCGAACAACCTGGGCGACGCGAAATCGCTTGTCACCCACCCGGCGACCACCACGCACCGGGCGATGGGCCCGGAAGGGCGGGCCGCGATCGGCCTGGGCGACGGCGTGGTCCGGATCTCCGTCGGGCTGGAGGACACCGAAGACCTGATCGCCGATCTCGATCGCGCGCTGGGCTAAACGCGCAATCTTCCACGGAGCGCCCCGACGCGGTCAATACTGGATCCAGCGCGCGGAGAGGGGGTCGGTCCGTGCAGCGTCGAACGGTCCTGAAGCTACCGCTGCTGGCGGCCGCGGGCACCGCGCTGGTCCACGCACCGCGCGCCGCCGCACACGCAGGCCGATGGTCGGTTGACCGGGCCAACACCTGGTACCAAGCGCAGGGCTGGCTTGTCGGTGCCAACTACATCACCTCCAACGCGGTCAATCAGCTCGAGATGTTTCAGGCCGGCAGCTTCGATCCGCGGCGCATCGACACCGAGTTGGGCTGGGCCCGGTCGTGCGGGTTCAACACCGTGCGGGTCTTTTTGCACGATCAGCTCTGGGCCCAGGATCATCGCGGCTTCCAGGGGCGTCTGGCGCAATTCGTCGGAATCGCGGCGCGCCACCACATCAAGCCGCTGTTCGTCTTCTTCGACTCCTGTTGGGATCCGTTGCCCAAAACCGGTCGGCAGCGCGCACCGAAGCCGGGCGTGCACAACTCCGGTTGGGTGCAAAGCCCGGGCGCCGAGCGCCTCTACGACGGCCGCACCCGAACCTTCCACGACTATGTCACCGGCGTGTTGACGCAATTCCGCAACGACGACCGCGTTTTGGGCTGGGATCTGTGGAACGAACCCGACAATCCCTCGCTGGCGTATCGCGACGTCGAGATGAAAGACAAGCAGCAGTATGTTGCAGACCTGCTTCCACGGGTGTTCCGCTGGGCCCGCGAAGTCGATCCATGTCAACCACTGACGAGCGCGGTGTGGGACGGCAACTGGGGAGATCCCGCGCGCCGCAGCGTGATCGCCGGCATTCAACTGGACCAGTCCGATGTCGTCAGTTTCCATTGCTATGACGAGCCGGCGGCCTTCGAGAGCCGGATCACCGAGCTTTCGCCGCTGGGTCGGCCCATACTGTGTACCGAATACATGGCCCGCACCCGCAACAGCACCGTCGACGGCATCTTGCCGATTGCCAAGCGGCACAACGTAAGTGCAATCAATTGGGGCTTGGTGGCCGGCAAAACCCAGACGTACTATCCCTGGGACTCGTGGGATCAGCCGTACACCGCGATGCCCAAGCTATGGTTCCACGACCTGCTGCTCCCCGACGGACGGCCCTACCAGAGCGCCGAGATCCAAACGATCCGCAACTCCGTCGCGCGGCTGAATACCACTGGATGACGGCGAGATAACGATTCGGCAACTCCTCGCCGTATAACAATCCGCGCGACGCGCTCGGCAAATACCGGGGACGCCCCCTCGGGCAACTTATGGTCACTTCGTGTACCGTCGAACGGTCCTGAAGCTACCGCTCCTCATCGCAGCAGGTACTGCATTGGCCCCAACACCGCGCGTCGCAGCGGAACCCAATCGGTGGTCGGTGGACCGTGCCAACCGCTGGTATCAAGCGCAAGGTTGGCCCGTCGGCGCCAACTACATCACGTCGACGGCGATCAATCAGCTCGAGATGTTTCAGGCCGGCACCTATGACCCGCGACGGATCGATACCGAGTTGGGCTGGGCGAGATTTCACGGCCTCAACTCCGTGCGGGTGTTCTTGCACGATCAGCTCTGGGCGCAGGACAGGCAAGCGTTCCAGCTTCGGCTGGCGCAGTTCGTCAACATTGCGGCGCGCCATCGCATCAAGCCGCTGTTCGTACTGTTCGACTCGTGTTGGGATCCTCACCCCAGAGCGGGTCTGCAGCGTGCTCCGAAGCCCGGAGTCCACAACTCCGGTTGGGTGCAGAGCCCGGGTGCCGACCGCATCGACGACCGTGCCTACCTTCCGACTCTGCAGGCCTATGTCACCGGAGTGCTGACGCAATTCCGCAACGACGACCGCGTCCTGGGTTGGGATCTGTGGAATGAGCCCGACAACCCCGCCAACCAATATCACTCGACCGAGCGGAACGACAAGCTGCAGCTTGTCGCCAACCTGCTTCCGCAGGTGTTCGGGTGGGCGCGTTCGGTTGACCCCGGCCAGCCGCTGACCAGTGGTGTGTGGGACGGCGAGTGGGCAGATCCCTCCAGCCGCAGCGCAATCGCCAATATTCAACTCGACAACTCCGACGTGATCACGTTCCACAGCTACGGCAAACCGGCGACTTTCGAGAGCCGCATCGCCGAGCTCACCCCGCTGGGCCGGCCGATCCTCTGCACGGAGTACATGGCCCGCACGCTGGGCAGCACTGTCGAAGGCATCCTGCCAATTGCCAAGCGGCACAACGTCGGCGCTTTCAACTGGGGCCTGGTCGCCGGACGAACCCAGACCTACTTTCCGTGGGACTCGTGGAATCAGCCCTACACGTCGGTGCCGAAGGTGTGGTTCCACGACCTGCTGCGACCTGACGGCCGGCCCTTCCAGGGCAGCGAAATTCAGGCCATCAAGACGGTCAGCGCCACGCAGTCGTCCTAACCGGCTGCTTCTTCGGCCTGTTCGGCTTCCTCGGCCGCGGCCAGGGCACCCTGTGTGTGTTCCGCCAACCGGCTCATCGCAAGCCGCGCGTAGATCATCTGGCTGGTGATGGCCATCTGACCGCGGCCGCGACCCAAGAACGAGACCAGCCACGACACCACGGTGGTGAACCGGTTCTTGTGCCCGACAAGGTAATACAGATGCAGCACCAGCCACGCCAGCCAGGCGATGAACCCGCCGAACTCCAGCTTGCCCACCTGAGCGACCGCGCTGTAGCGCGACACCGTGGCCATGCTGCCCTTGTCGAAGTACTCGAACGGCTTGCGCTGGGCCGGGTCGTCACGGCCCTTCAGCGCCCGCTTGATGCACTTGGTTGCATAGTGCGCGCCCTGAATCGCGCCTTGCGCCATCCCAGGCACACCCGGCACCGCCATCAGGTCGCCGACGACGAAGACATACGGATGACCCTTGACGGTGAGGTCGGGCTCCACCAAAACCCGGCCTGCGCGGTCGGTTTCGGTGCCGTCGGACTGCTCGGCGAGCATCTTGCCCAGCGGACTGGCCTGCACGCCGGCCGCCCACACTTTGCACGCACATTCGATGCGATGCTCCGTGCCGTCCTTGTCCTTGATCGTGATGCCGTGGTAGTCGACGGCGGTCACCATCGAGTTCAGCTGGATCTCGACGCCCATCTTCTCCAGGCGCCGTTGCGCTTTGCGCCCCAGCTTCTCGCCCATCGGCGGCAGCACCGCCGGCGCGGCGTCGAGCAGGATCACCCGGCAGTCGCTGGGCGAGATGGTGCGAAATGCCCCGGCCAGCGTGCGTTCGGCGAGTTCGGCGATTTGCCCGGCCAACTCGACGCCCGTCGGGCCGGCCCCGACCACCACGAACGTGAGCCGGCGCTGGCGCTCGGCGTGGTCGGTGGTGACCTCGGCCGCCTCGAACGCGCCGAGAATCCGGCCGCGCAGCTCCAGCGCGTCGTCGATTGTCTTCATGCCCGGCGCGTACGTGGCGAAATGGTCGTTGCCGAAATAGGATTGCTGCGCGCCGGCCGCGACGATCAGGCTGTCGAACGGCGTCACCGTGTGCATGCTCATCAGCCGCGACGTCACCGTCTTAGCGTTGAGGTCAATGCCCTCAACGTCTCCCAGCAGCACCCGGACGTTCTTCTGCCGGCGCAGCACCAGCCGAGTGGTCGGGGCGATCTCCCCCTCGGACAGGATACCGGTGGCCACCTGATACAACAGCGGCTGGAAGAGGTGGCTGGTCGTTTTCGAGATCAGCGTGACGTCGACGTCGGCGCGCTTGAGCGCTTTGGCCGCGGTCAGGCCGCCGAATCCCGACCCGATGATGACGACATGATGACGCTGGTCGGCAGTCGGCATATTCATCCTCTCTCAGGCGATTTCGGCGGCGGCGGCGCTGGCCTTGCCGAGTCGGCTCCACGGACGCACACTGGCTTCGGCCATCTCCATCGCCTTGGCGGTAAATACCCGGAAGCCGAGATGTGGCTTGTATCCGTGGATTTCCTTGGTGTCCAGAGCGCGGATGAAGGACAGGATCTGCCGGCTGAAGATTTGACCGGGCACCAGAATCGGGAATCCCGGCGGATACGGGGTGACGAACGTGGCCGACACCACTTGCTGCCCCGACTCCATCCGCTCCTCGACCTCGTCGCCGGACAGGTACTCGCAGAACGTGTCGTCGTAGCCGAGATAGAACGCCCGTCGCACATCACCATCCGGAGTTGCCGCGCCGTCCCCGTCGTGTTCTGTGAAACACGAATGGAATCCGCTGAAATCCGGCAGCGGCGCCGACGGGCTGGTCAGCCGCAGCACCGCACGCTCGTGATGCGAGCGGTCGGTCAGGCTCATGTCGGCGATCTTGTCGTCGAGCTCGCGCGCGACGTTGACCAGGACCTCCACCAGGTAGGCGACCGAGCTGCGGGTGGTGCCGATGTTGGTCATGAACAGCACGGTGTTGCGCGACGTCTTGTTGATCTGCACGCCGTAACGGTCCATCAGCTCAGCACGTTTGAACGTGTCGCCGTCGATCCCGGTGTTGCCGATGTAGAGGGTGATACGGCTGGGGTCGAGCACGAACTCGTCCTGCTCCCACGCGGTGGCCATGTTGCGCAGCCCGGTGCGCAGCGGCTGATCGAGGCCCGACGGACGGAACTGCGACGGAATCATCTCGCCCGTCGACAGGCAATGCATGTAGCGGCTGAGCAGTGGGTGCTTGTCGATCGCGTCGCGCAGCTGCATGGCGTTTTCGACCTGCTTTTGCACCAGCTCCACGCCTTCCAGGTCGGCCTGGCGCCGCCCGATGTCCAGCGAGGCGAGCACCTGGTAGTTCGGCGAGGTGGAGGTGTGCGCCATGTAGGCCTCGTGGAACGGCTCTTCGACCTTCTGGTCGAAATCCTGGTCGTAGACATGGATCATCGATCCCTGCCGCAGCGAGGTGAGCGTCTTATGGGTGGACTGTGTGGCGTACACCCGCACCCGCGCGCTGGCCGGGTCGGGCAGCAGGCGGGTATTCAGAAGCGTCTCGTCGTCGGCGCCGGCCATCTTCTCGGCGTAGTCCAGATAGGCCTTTCGGTACTCCGGTGAACGCAGCCGCTCGCGGATCGCGCGGGCCGCATGCATCGCGGTGCGCTTGCGGTACACGTGGTGGAACCGGGCGAACGCGAACCATGCCTCGTCCCAAAGGAATACGAGATCGGGTTTGATCGCCAGGCATTCCTCCATCACGCGCTCGACGTCGTAGACGATGCCGTCGAACGTGCAGTTGGTCAGCGTCAACAGCTTGACGCGGTCCAGCTTTCCGGCTGCACGCAGCGCCAGCAGCCGCGACTTGATCTCGCGCAGCGGCACTGCCCCGTACATCGAATACTGGTTGAGCGGATACGCATCCAGATAGGTGACCTGCGCGCCGGCCATCATCAGCCCGTAGTGATGCGACTGGTGGCAGTTGCGGTCGACCAGCACGATGTCGCCGGGCGCCACCAGCGCCTGCTCGACGATCTTGTTGGCGGTCGAGGTGCCGTTGGTGACGAAGTAGGTGTGCCGTGATCCGAAGGTGCGGGCCGCCAGCGCCTGCGCCTCCCGCAGCGGCCCGGTGGGTTCCAGCAGCGAGTCCAGTCCGCCGCAGGTGGCCGACGTCTCGGCGAGGAACACCTCCAGGCCGTAGAAGTCGATCATGTCGGAGATCCAGTGCGAGCCGACGATCGACTTGCCCTGGGAGATCGGCAGCGCGTGGAACACCCCGGTCGGGCGGTGGCTGTATTCGCGCAGCGCGGAGAAGAACGGCGTCCGGTAGCGCGCGGCGATGCCCTCCAGCAGCGACAGGTGCTGGTCGAGTCCGGCCTCCCCGCCGTGGAAGACCCGGCGGAAGTGATGGCCGAGCCGGGCGGCGACGTCCTCCACCTCGAGCTCGGTGATCAAATACATGTCGATCTCGGGGCGGCTGTCCTTGATGGCGTTGGCCAGGATCGCGGCCCGCTCCTCGGGTGAATGCTCCGCCAGATCCTCGGCGATGTGCGCGTCGACGAAATGCGACAGGGCCGACAGGTCGCGGCGCGAGCGGTGCGCGAAGCGCCGCGTGATGGCACACGCCTGCACGCTGGCGTTGAGCCGGGCGGCGATCACCGCCTCGTCACCGCTGCCGACGACCACGATCTCGTAGACGAACGCGTCGTCCGGGCGGCGACGGGCGTGAATCTCGTTGCGCAGTGCGCGTTCTTGCGCCTCGGTCATTGTCGCGACGATCAGCAACTCGAAATACGGTCGCCCGGAACGGTGCAGCCCCAGTACCTCGAGGGAACCCTCGTCGGCGCCGAGTGTCTCGCCTTCGCTTTCCAGCGGCGACGCCGGCAGCCCGCTGCGGTAGGACTCGGTGACCAGCGCCCGGTTGATCTTGGAGACGGCCCTGCCGAACATTTCGTAGGCGCCGGTGGCGAACAGGCGGTGGGTCTGCCCGAAAACGTGGATGCCGGGGAATGCCCAGTAGCGCTCGAACGGCCGCAGTTGCGACAGCAGTCCCTCGACCAGGTCGGTCAATTCCGTCAGGTCGTTGCCGCGCGCCGCGGTGATCGAGAGCCGCCTGCTGGCTTCCTCCAGTCGGCACCAGGCGTCGGCGCGGAATTGCCATGCGGTGTTGTACGCGTGCGGATTTACGTCAGCCATGTCAGCCTCCAGCCCCTATGGGACCAGGCTAGGCCGACGCCGCACTACAAGCGCCGTTTTGCTCGAGTCAGTCCTTGTGCTCGACGACGCCCGTCGCGTGTTGGGCACGGTTCTCATAAGCCGCCCGCGCGGTGGCATCGAGGTTGAGGAACACCGTGTCGGTGCCCGCCTTCTTGCCGAGCCAGCGACGGGCCCGCACCGGAAGCAACATGGTGAGCAACCCGATGTATCGCGACGAACCAGGTACGGACACTTGGGGTTTCGGCTTGTCGAGCACCTTGACGATCGCGGCCGCGACGTCCTCGGGTTGCACGGGTTTTGTCGCGGCAGTGGTGTGGGTGCCGGAGATCAATTCGGTGTTGGTGAATGTCGGCAGCACGGCGGTGACGTCGACGCCCCGCGGGGCGAATTCGTCGGCCATCGCGGAGGACAGCCCGACGACCGCGAACTTGGTGCCGGCGTAGACCACTTGGCCCGGCACCGCCACCATGCCGGCCATCGAGGCGATGTTGACGATGCGCCCGCTGCGTCGTTTGACCATCTCGGGCAGCACCAGCTGGCAGCCGGTCAGCACGCCGTAGAAGTTGACCTCGATCGACGAGCGGATCGCGTCCTGCGACAGCTCCAGGAACGGCCCGACCGGCATTACCCCGGCGTTGTTGATCAGCACGTCGATGTGCCCGCCACCGTCGGCGCGCGCCTTGTCCAGGAACGCCGCGAACGACTCCCGGTCCGTGACGTCGAGGGGATGACCCGACACCGGGCCCAGGCTGCTGATGTCCTTGACGGCTTTCTCGAGGATGTCGACGTCGCGATCGCCGATGACCACCCGGGCACCGCGCGCCAGCAGCGCCTTGGCGGTTGCGTAGCCGATCCCGCGGGCAGCGCCCGTGATGACGACGGTCTTTCCCCTGATGTTGTCCATGACGACGGACTTTACAGGTGTCAAGTTCTGGAGCGGAAGATCAGCCCTGCTCCTCGTCCTCGTAGGCGATGTCGAGCCGTTGTTCGGGGCGGCGCGTCTCGGTGCGCAGCGCCTTGCTGTAGTACACCTTGTCCGCCTCGATCAGCGGCGGCTGCACGATGCTGCGCGGCCACAGCCGGTTGACCCGGACCACGTCGATCTCGATCGCGTAGACGACCACCGTCGCCTGCAGCGCCAGCCACGCCAGCAGCCCCAGCACGACGCCGAAGAAGCCGGCGACCGCCTGGGCGTAGCGCAGCTGGTGCGCGACGACGACGCCGGCGGCGGTCAGTAGCAGCTGCCAGGCCGCGGCGCTGATCGCGGCGCCCGGCAGCATCGCGCGGGTGGGCACCTCCCCGCATGCCGCGACACGGAACAGCGCTAGAAAGAAGCCGGTGCCCAGCGCGGTGCCGACGACGAAGCTGACGGTCTGGGCGGCCATCCCGTCGAAGCCCCACGACGCGGCTTTCACCGCGGCGGCGCTCGATGCGCCGGTGACCACGACGATCAGCCCCATCAACAACAGCGTCCCGACCGTGCGCACATACCTGTTCGGGAACCCGGGCCAGTCGACCTTCGGAACGGCCCAGAGCGTATTGAGCGTGTTCTGTAGGGAATACGCGAAGCCGCGGGCACCGTACAACGAGCCCAGAATGCCGATGGTCAGCGACAACGAGTTGCCGAAGTTGGTCACGCCCAGCTGTTGATGGATCTGCCCGCCGACGATGGGGAACTCAGCGAACGCCGAATTCACCAGGTGCTGTTGGAGTTTCGGGTGCGACCGCAGCACCACGCCGGCAATCGCGGTCAGTGCCAGCAGCAGCGGGAAAGCCGCGACAAAGCTGTAGTACGCGAGCAGCGACACCTGATAGCCGGCCTGGTCGTCGCTGAACTTCTTGATAACCGCGATCGGGAACCCGGCCGCCGGGTGTCGCTGCTGCCAGCCGTCGAAGCCGCGGGCGGCGCGTTCAATCGGGTTCACCAACAGGGCATACCCAGAAAGCGTCGCGGTTAGGCCCGTTTGGAGACTCGTTCGTGGCGACGCAATTTCGGCGACATCAGCAGCGCGCCATCGGGACCGCCGGTGAACGTCAGCTCGCGGCGCAACCGCTGGCCCGGAACCAGGTCGAGCTCGAAGCGCTGGGCCAACGTGGCGACGATCAGAGTGGCCTCCAGGGTGGCGAAGCCGGACGCGACACACATCCGTTTGCCCGCGCCGAACGGGATGTGGGCGCGGCGCTGCCGGGGCTCGAAGTTCTCCTTCAAGAACCGCGCCGGGTCGAACGTGTACGGGTCGCTCCAGAAGCGTTCGTTGTGGTGGACGCCGTGGATGAGGACGGCGACGGTGGTGCCGGCCGTGATCGGGTAGTCGCCCAGGACGTCGTCGCCCCTTGCCACCCTGGCCAACCCCATGATCGGCGGGTAGCGGCGCATCGCCTCGGCGACCACCGCCTGCGTCCACGGCAGGTTGTCGACGTCGTCTGCCGTGGGTTCGCGGCCGCCCAGCACCTCGTCGAGTTCGCGCCCGAGTTCGGTTCTGGCATCCGGGTTTTCGCTGAGCAGGTACCACGTCCAGGCCAGAGCGGCTGCGGTGGTTTCGAAGCCGGCACCCAGGAAGGTCATCAGCTCGTCGCGGATCTCCAAGTCGCTGTAGCGATAGCCGGTTTCCGGGTCCTCGGCGGCCATCAGCAGGGCCAGCAGGTTGTCGGTCCCCACCAGCTTGCCGCTGCGGTAGTCGGCGATCAGACGATCGAGGAAACGTTCGATGCGGCGCAGTCCCAGCACCGTGCGCGGCGCGAATATCGCTGCCTCCCAGCGCAATGCATTGATAGCCAGCCGCGGCGAGCGGAGCCGGTCGGCAATCCAGCGCAGCGGCCGTGATCCGCCGCCGATGAATCCGTAGCCGAAAATCGTTAGCAGGCGCGCGAAGTCGACGCGCATCTGCTCGGCCAGCTCGCCGGTCAGGTCGATGCCGAACATGGTGCGGGCGATGACATCCATCGTGATGTAGTTCATCTCGGCCGCAATATCGAGCGGCTGGCCGGCACGTTCCTCCCACCGTTCGGCGGCAGCGACGGCGGCCGCGGTCATCTGCGGGGCGAGCGCGTCGACGTTGCGCTTGGCGAAGATCGGCTGCACCAGCCGGCGGTTGCGCTGCCAGAGCTCGTCGTTCAGGTCGGTGACCAGTCCGCGCCCGAAAGCCACTGCCAGAAGGTCGTATTCGGCGCTTTTGGCGTAGTTGTCCTGGTTGGACACCAGGACATGGCGCGCGATGTCGGGGTTGCGCACGACGACGAACTTGGCCAGCGGGGCACGCGCCACGATGATGTCGTCCTGGCCGGGCAGCCGGGCGGCGTAGTCGAAGATGGTGTGCCGGTAGCCCGCCCAGATACCGGCCAGCGCCAATCTCCACGATTTGATCCAGCCGATCTTCGTGTGCTGCCAGCGGACGAAGCTCGGTGCCCAGCGCGGCGGATGGAGTTGTGGACGTTCAGCGTGCATAAGGCGACTCGCTTCCCGATACCTGCGGTATACGGTACCGCCGGTTCCGCGGCGTGTCTACAGCGTGATGCGCAAGCAGGTTTACGGTCGTGGGTACTACACCTTGGGTACTCGGATGGGGCGGAACGTCCAAGGAAAGGCCTGGAATGGAAGGAAGCAGCGCGGTAGCCAGTTTCTCGACGGGCGATGGTTTCCCCGATGTCGTCGTCACCGGCGTCGCAATGACGACAGCCCTGGCGACCGATGTCGACGGCACCTGGAAAAAGCTGCTGGACGGTCAGAGTGGCATCCGCAAGCTCGACGATCCGTTCGTCGAGCAGTTCGACGCGCCGGTGCGCATCGGCGGGCATCTGCTCGAGGATTTCGACGCCGAGCTGAACCGGGTGGAGCTTCGGCGGATGTTGTTTCTGCAGAAGATCTCCGTCGTGCTCGGCCGGCGAGTGTGGACGAACGCCGGCTCGCCCGAGGTCGATCCCAACCGGTTGATGGTGTCCATCGGCACCGCGATGGGCTCGACCGAGGAAATGGTCTTCGGCTACGACGACATCCGCGCGCGTGGCCTGAAGGCCGTCAACCCGGTCGGCGTGCTGATGATGATGCCCAACTCGGGTAGCGCGTGGGTCGGGCTGGAACGCAAGGCCAGGGCCGGGATCATCACCCCGGTGTCGGCCTGCGCCTCCGGGGCCGAGGCCATCGCCCGGGCCTGGCAGCAGATCGTCCTGGGCGAGGCCGACATCGCGATCTGCGGCGGCGTCGAGACCCGGATCGAGGCGGTGCCCCTCGCGGCGTTCAGCCAGATGGGCATCCTGTCGACGAACAACGACGATCCCGCCGGCGCGTGTCGCCCGTTCGACAAGGACCGTGACGGCTTCGTGTTCGGCGAAGCAGGGGCACTGCTCGTCGTCGAACGCGAGGACCACGCGAAGGCCCGCGGCGCGCCGATCCTGGCCCGGCTGATGGGCGCGGCCATCACCTCGGACGGCTACCACATCGTGGCGCCCGACCCCAACGGTCTGCGGGCCGGGCAGGCGATTACGCGGGCGATCCAGCTCGCCGGGCTGCGCCCGACCGACATCGACCACGTCAACGCACACGCCACCGGCACCGTTGTCGGGGACCTGGCCGAAGGGAAGGCGATGACCAACGCGTTCGGTGCCCATCGGCCGGCGGTGTACGCGCCGAAGGCGGCGCTGGGTCACTCCATCGGTGCAGGAGGCGCGGTGGAGTCGATCCTGACGGTGTTGGCGCTGCGCGACGGCGTCATCCCGCCGACGCGGAACCTGCACAACCTCGATCCCGAAATCGACCTGGACATCGTTGCGGGGGAGCCGCGTACGGGCAGCTACCGCTACGCGATCAAGGACTCGTTCAGTTTCGGCGGCCACAACGTTGCGCTGGCCTTCGGAAAGGCTTAGTGCGCGGTCAGCGAGCCGAGCACGTGGCGAGTCTGCAGGCGGATGTAGTCGTCGAGGCTGTAGTTCGGCCCGAAATGCCACTGTTTCAAGGCCCATCCGTGCGCCAGCAGCATGATGTCGAACACCACCAGGTCGACGTCGACGTCGACGAAGCTGCCGTCGGCAACGCCTTTTTCGATCGCCGCGCGCAGCGGCGCGGCGGTGGCGATCTCGAGTTCCTTGATCTGCGCGCGCCCCGCCGCATCCAGGGTGCGGCTCTCCCGGTAGGTCAACACCACCGCGTCGAGGTTTTCGTCGACGATCTCGATGTAGCGGCGGATGCCGGCGGCCAGTTGATCGACAGGGTCGTCACCGGCGGCCGCCATCACCGGCGCGAGCTGGTCGCGAAACGCGTCCTGGATGCGCACGATGGTGGCCAGCAGCAGGTCCTCCTTGCCGCCGAAGTACTTGTAGATCAGCCCGACGCTGACGTTGGCTTCGGCTGCCAGGTCCTGCATGGACATCTGGTGAAAGCCCTTCTGCCCCATGACTTTGACAGCGGCGTCGAGGAGTTGGCGTCGCCGCGAGCTGGTCCGGGCGGCGCGCACGGCCTCCTCGACCGGCAGGTCGGCGAAGTCGGTGGCCATCTCAGAGGCCCAGGTCCTTGGCGATGATCGTCTTCATGATCTCGGTGGTTCCGCCGTAGATGGTCTGGATGCGGGCGTCGACGAACGCCCGCGACACCGGGTATTCGCGCATGTAACCGTATCCGCCGTGCAATTGCAGGCAGCGGTCGGCGACGCGCACCTGCAGTTCGGTGGTCCACCATTTCAGCCGGGCGGCGCGCGCGGCGGTGAGTTCGCCGTTCAGGTGCGCGGCGATGCAGTCGTCGAGATAGGTTCGTGCGATGTCGATTTCGGTGGCCAGCTCGGCGATCACGAATTGGGTGTTCTGCAGGTTGGCGATCGGGGAACCGAACGCCTGCCGGCCGCGCACGTACTCCAGCGTCTCGGCCAGTACCCCTTCGGCCGCGCCGACTGCACCGACAGCCAGCGAAAGCCGTTCCTGGGGAAGGTTGTTCATCAGCTGATAGAAGCCGCGGCCTTCCTCCCCGAGCAGGTTTTCGACCGGAACCCGCATGTCGGTGAAGCTCAGCTCGCTGGTGTCCTGGGCGTGCAGCCCGATCTTCTCCAGGTTGCGGCCGCGGGAGAAACCCGGCGTGTTGGGGTCGACGACCAGGAGCGACAGGCCCTTGTGCCGGTCGGCGCCGGTGCGGACGGCGACGACGAACAAGTCGCCGATCTGCCCGTTGGAGATGAAGGTCTTTGCGCCGTTGACCACGTAGGTGTCGCCGTCGCGCACTGCGGTGGTGCGGATCCCCGCTAAATCACTGCCGGCGCCCGGCTCCGTCATCGCGATGCCGATGATCGTCTCGCCGGTCACCACGCCCGGCAGCCAGCGTTGTTTCTGCTCGGCGGTGGTCAGGTCGGTGAGATAGGGCAGCACGATGTCGTTCTGCAGCGACAGGCCGACGGCCTCGGCGGCCGCCCCGGCCCGCTGCAGCTCGTCGACCAGGATGGCGTTGTAGCGAAAGTCGTCGACACCGGGGCCGCCGAACTCCTCAGGCACCGAAAACCCAAGCAGCCCAAGTTTGCCGGCCTCGACGAACAGGGAGCGGTCCACGCAGCCGGCCTTCTCCCAGGCCTCGTGAGCCGGTACGACGGTTTGCCGCACGAAATCGCGTACCAGCTCCCGGAACTGGCGATGCTCGGCGGTGTAGGTCAGGGTCATCGGAACGCATCCATGCCGGTGATGGCCTGGCCGAGGATCAGCTGGTGCATTTCCGGGGTGCCCTCGTAGGTCAGCACCGATTCCAGGTTGACCATGTGCCGGATGACGGGGTATTCCAACGATATCCCGTTGCCGCCCAGGATGGTTCGTGCGGTACGGCAGATCTCGATTGCCTCGCGGGTGTTGTTGAGCTTGCCGAAGCTGACCTGCTCGGGCCGCAACCCGACGCTGTCCTTGAGCCGGCCCAGGTGCAGCGAGAGAAGCTGGCCCTTGTGCAGTTCGACCGCCATGTCGACGAGCTTGGCCTGGGTCAACTGGAAACCCGCGATGGGACGGCCGAATTGGGTGCGCTGGGTGGCGTAGTCGAGCGCGGCCCGCCAGGCCGAGCGCGCGGCGCCCATCGAGCCCCAGATGATGCCGTAGCGCGCTTCGGACAGACACGCCAGCGGCCCCCGCAGGCCTTTCGCCTCGGGCAGCATGGCGTCGTGCGGCAGGCGCACGTCGTCGAGCACCAACTCGGACGTGATCGAGGCTCGCAGCGACAGCTTGTGGTGAATCGTGTTGGCGCTGAAACCCGGTGTGTCGGTGGGGACGATGAACCCGCGGATACCGTCGTCGGTGGCTGCCCACACGATCGCGACATCGGCTACCGTGCCGTTGGTGATCCACATCTTGCGGCCATTGAGCACCCAGTCCGAACCATCCCGTCGCGCACGGGTTTTCATCGCCGCCGGGTCGGAGCCGATGTCGGGCTCGGTCAGCCCGAAGCAGCCCAGCAGCTCGCCGGCGGCCATGCCGGGCAGCCATTGCTGCTTTTGCTCCTCGGAGCCGTTGTTCCAGATCGCGAACATCGCCAGCGACCCCTGCACCGACACCAGCGACCGGATGCCCGAGTCGGCGGCCTCCAGTTCGGTACAGGCCAGCCCGTAGTGCACCGCCGACGCGCCGCCGCAGCCGTAGCCCTTGAGGTGCATGCCCAGCAGACCGAGTTCGCCGAACTGCTTGGCCAGCTCGCGGGCCACCGGCAGGTCGCCGGCCTCGAACCAGTCGGCGACGTACGGGGTGACGTGCTCGGCGCAGAACTGCCGGACCGTGTCGCGCACCGCGATCTCGTCGTCGGACAGCAACGTGTCCAGGTTCAGTGGGTCGAGCGGGTCGAAGCTCATCATCCGGCCATCGTAAGGCCGCCGCTGACGCTGATCACCTGGCCGGTGATGAACGACGCGGCATCGGAGGCAAAGAACAGCACCGGGGCGGCGACCTCCTCCGGGCGGGCCAGCCGGCGAAACGGAATCGCTTTGACCAGAGCCTCTCTCAGCTTTTCCGGCTGGGCCGCGAACAACGGGGTGTCGGTCGGTCCGGGGCACACGCAGTTGACGGTGATCTGGTAGCGGGCCATTTCCCGGGCCAGCGACTTGGTGAGCGCGATGACGCCGCCCTTGGCGCCGGCATAGATGGTTTCGCCCGCGCTGCCGACCCGTCCGGCGTCGCTGGCGAGGTTGATCACGCGTCCGCCGCCGCCGGCCTCGATCATGCCCGGCAGGAACGCGCTGCACACGTGCACCGGGCCGAGGTAGTTGATGGCCACCACCTTTTCGGCGAATTCGGTTGTGGCGTTGAGGAATTGGTCGGTGCGGTCCCAGCCGGCGGCGTTGACGACGACGTTGGGCGCCCCAGGTGCCTGATCGCGCAGGGCATCCACCTGGGCGCGGTCGGCGACGTCGACCGGCAGCGCGGTGATCAGCTCGGGGTATTCCTTGGCGGTGGCCTGAGCCGCCGCGAGATCGAGGTCGGCGGCGATGACCTGATCGCCTTGGGCGGCGAAGCCCAACGCGATCGCCTTGCCGATTCCCGATCCGGCACCGGTGACGAGTGCAAGCTTCATGCCGTCACATACCTCCCGAACTCTGCCGGACGCTTCTCGGCGAATGCCCGCGCACCCTCCATACCTTCGTCGGTGTGCACGAAGATCTCCAGCGCCGACATGGCCAGGTTGGACAGACCGGCCTGGTGGTCGGTGTCGGCGTTGAACGAGTGCTTGAGGAACCGCAGCGCGGTCGGGCTCTTCTCGGCGATCTCGGCGGCGACGGCCTTGGCCTCGGTCATCAACTTCTCCGCGGGCACCACATAGTTGACCAGGCCCCAGCGTTCGGCGGTGGCGGCGTCGTAGCGGCGGCACAGGAACCACATCTCGCGTGCCCGCTTCTCGCCGACAACCCTGGCCAAATACGCCGACCCGAAGCCCGCGTCGAACGACCCCACCCGCGGGCCGGCCTGACCGAACGTCGCGTGCTCGGCGGCGATGCTCAGGTCGCACAGTACGTGCAGCACATGGCCCCCGCCGACCGCGATGCCGTTGACTGCGGCGATCACCGGCTTGGGCACATCGCGAATCAGCTTGTGCAAGTAGCCGATTTCGAACATGCCGCTCTCGGTGGGCCCGTAGTCACCGGTCTCGGCGCGTTGCTTGACGTCGCCGCCGGTGCAGAACGCCTTGTCGCCGGCGCCGGTCAGGATGATCGCCGAGACCCGGGTGTCGGCCCACGCCGCGCGGAATGCCTTGATGAGTTCCTCGACGGTCTTGCCGCGAAACGCGTTGTAGCGCTCCGGCCGGTTGATCGTGATGACCGCGGCGGCCGCGTCGATCTCGTAGGTGATGTCCTCGTAGAGTGAATCAGCGTTCATTCTGGACGAATTTATATTCAACCAAGTGCGTGGTCAAGGGCCGGTACTGTTCGCGACATGCGCGGGTTGAGGTGGCTGGCCGTCGACGTCGTGTGCGTGCTGGTGTTCTGCGGTGTCGGGCGGCGCAGCCACGACGAAGGGCTCAACCTGACGGGTGTCGCGACGACGGCGTGGCCGTTTTTGATCGGCACGATTCTGGGGTGGGCGCTGTCGCGGGGCTGGCGACGGCCGACCGCGGTCGTCCCGACCGGTGTGGTCGTGTGGATCAGCACCGTCGTGGTCGGGATGTTGCTGCGCAAGGCGAGTTCGGCCGGCGTCGCCGCGAGTTTTGTGGTGGTGGCGTCGACGGTTACCGCGCTGCTGTTGCTGGGCTGGCGCGCCGCGGTGTTGGCGGGTTCCCGCCGGGCTCCCTAATCCCAAGCGTCTCAGGAGCTTTGGTATGTGACGATGTGCCCGCCTCGCAGCGACAACTGCCATGATTGTCGCGCGTAGCCGGGCAGGCTGAAACACAGCCCTGCGCAGGGACGAAAGTGGCCGAGGAGCTAGAAGTGCCCTTACGTGAACACCGCGGCGGCGTATCACCAGTACTGCACCTGAGTTGTCGCTGGGAGGCGGGCACAACGGCACATCCCCGCGCATGGTGACTGTCTTGAGACCGATGGGGCGTCGGTTGACAGCAAGGCGGTCCCGGAATGCGGCGGAGCAATCCACGTTAGACAGTTAGGTGATGCCTCAAACCTTTCAGTTCGTGTCGACGGACCAGGACGACCCGCTGGCGCAGCCGCTGCTCGTCGGCCTGGCGGCCGAGTATGCGCAGCGCTACGGCGGCACACCTGAATGGCACCTGACCTGGCTGCGCGTGCCAGCTGACGAGTTCGCGCCGCCCGACGGCGGCCTGATGATCGGCGTGGTGGGCGGAGTGCCCGTCACCGGCGGCGCGTTTCGGCGCTACGACCACGACACCGCCGAGCTCAAGCGGATCTGGACCGACCCCGCCCACCGCCGGCGCGGCTACGCCAAGGAACTGTTGGCCGCGCTGGAAGCCACGACCGCCGCCCGCGGATACCGGCGGGTGTATCTGATCACCGGCAACCGCCAGCCCGAGGCAGAGTGCCTGTACCGCACGATCGGCTACACCCGGCTCGACGAGCCGCTGCCCTCCTGGGGCGAGTTTCATCCGATCGCCTTCGAGAAGTGGCTGTCATGACCGAACAGCTGCACCTGGGCGTCGCGCTCGACGGCTACGGCTGGCATCCGCAGGCATGGCGCAGCACAGTTCCCGCGGAATCGGTGCTGTCCGGCCGATACTGGGCTGACCTGGCCGCCACCGCCGAACGGGGGTCGCTGGATTTTCTGACCATCGACGATACGCTGATGCCGCAGCCCGGCCGCCGCGAGGCCATCGATCCCCGGCGGCTGGCTGGCCGGGCCGACGCGGTTCTTCTCGCTGCCCGTGTCGCGCCGGCCACCCGGCACATCGGCCTGATACCGGTCGCGACTGTCACCCACACCGAGCCGTTCCACGTCTCGAAGGCCATCGCCACCCTCGACTTTGTGTCGCACGGGCGGGCGGGCTGGCAGGCCCGGGTCAGCGCGACAGCGCACGAAGCGGCGCTGTTCGGCCGTCGCGATCTCTCCGGCGACCTGTTCGACGAGGCCGCCGATTTCGTCGAGGTGGTGCGCCTGCTCTGGGACAGCTGGGAGGACGACGCGGTGATCCGCGACGTCGCGACCGGGCGCTACATCGACCGGGACAAGCTGCATTACATCGACTTCACCGGAAAGTATTTCTCGGTCAAAGGGCCTTCGATCACGCCGCGACCACCGCAGGGCCAGCCGGTGGTCGCAGCCCTTGCCCACGCTTCCCGCATCTACGAATTCGCCGCCGTCAGCGCCGATCTCGTGTTCATCACACCCATCGACGACGACGGGCTGCGCCGGATACTCGACGAGGTAGACGCGCGGCTGAAAATCTATGCGGACGTGGTCGTCTCGTTCGGCGGCGACACCTTCAGATCCGACGCGCTCGTATTCACCGGAAGTCCAACCGAATTGGTCGATCTGCTACTGGGCTGGCAGGCGATGGGCATCGAGGGCGCACGGCTGCGGCCAGCGGTCAACGCTACGGACCTGCCGGTGATCGTCGACGAGGTGGTGCCGGCGCTGCAGCGCGCGAAACGGTTCCGCACCGGCTATCGCGACGGCGAGACGCTGCGCGAACGGCTCGGCTTGCCGGTGGCGCCCAATCGTTACGCGGCGGTGCGTCAATGACTGGGGCCCCGCTGTCAGTCCTCGATCTGGCGCCGATCAGCGCCGGCAGCGACGCGGTCACCGCGCTACGCAACACGATCGACTTGGCTCAGCACGCCGAGCAGTGGGGCTTTCGGCGCTACTGGGTCGCCGAACACCACTTCGTCGGCGTGGCCAGCTCGGCGCCGGCGGTGCTGGTGGGTCAGATTGCCGCTGCCACCAACACGATTCGGGTCGGCACGGCAGCCGTGCAGCTCAGCCACACTACGGCCGCTGCGGTGGTGGAGAGCTTCGGCATGCTCGAGGCATTCCATCCCGGCCGCATCGACCTCGGCGTGGGCCGCTCCGGGCAGCGCCGCATCAGGCCGGACAAACCCCGCAAGCCGCGGCCCAAGACCGAAACGCCCCGCGAGTGGCGCGAAATCGACGGCGTCGTCGTGCCGCCGCCGTTCGACCTGCGCACCGTGCTCAACAAGGAACGCGTGCAGGCCACGATGGCGATCCTGCAGCAGCCCGAGGCTGTCGCACCCGACTTCGCCGAACAACTGGGCGACATCATCGCAATGCTGGACGGCAGCTACCGGGTCGACGGGTTCGACGTGCACGCGGTCCCCGGTGAACGAAGCGGCTTGACGCCGTGGATCTTCGGCAGCAGCAAGGGCAAAAGCGCGCAGGTCGCCGGGGCGCTGGGCCTGCCGTTCGTGGCCAGCTACCACCTCACCCCGGCCACCGCGCTGGACGCCGTCGGCGCCTACCGCGCCGCATTCAAGCCGTCGGAGATGCTGTCGCAGCCCTACGTGGTGATCTCGGCGGACATCGTCGTCGCCGACGACAGCGCCACCGCGCGACACTTGGCCTCGAGCTACGGGCATTGGGTGTACTCCATCCGCGTCGGCGACGGCGCCGTGCCCTATCCCAACCCCGACGAATGCCCGCCGCTGACCGACGAGCAGCTAGCGGTGGTAAACGACCGGCTGGCAACGCAATTCGTCGGCAACCCGGACGAGGTGGCCGAGCGGCTGACGGCGCTGCAACGGGTCAGCGGCGCCGACGAACTCGTCATCACGTCGGTCACCTACCGGCACGAGGACCGGCTGCGTTCTCACGAGTTGATCGCAAAGCGCTGGTACCAGTGAAACAGATCCACCTGGCCGCACATTTCCCCGGCGTCAACAACACCACGGTGTGGGCCGATCCGGCTGCGGGCAGCCAGATCGAGTTCGAGTCGTTCGTGCATCTGGCCCGCACCGCCGAGCGAGGGCTGTTCGACTTCTTCTTTCTGGCCGAAGGTTTGCGGTTGCGCGAGCACCGCGGCCGGATCTACGACCTGGACGTGGTGGGCCGGCCGGACACCTTCACCGTGCTGGCCGCGCTGGCCGCCGTCACCGACCGGATCGGGCTGACCGGCACGATCAACACCACGTTCAACGAACCCTTCGAAGTAGCAAGGCAATTCGCTACCTTGGATCATTTGTCCGACGGCCGGGCGGGCTGGAACATCGTCACCTCGTCAGACGCGTTCACCGGCGCCAACTTCCGGCGCGGCGGATTCCTCGACCACGCTGACCGCTACCGTCGGGCGGAGGAATTCCTTAACGTGGCCCAGTCCTTTTGGGGCAGCTGGCAGCCGGATGCCGTGATAGCCGACAACATCTACGTAGACCCGAGCCGCATCAAAACCGTCGAATACCACGGCGAGCACTTCGACGTGCGTGGGGTGGCCACACTGCCCGCGGGGCCGCAGGGCCAGCCGGTGCTGTTGCAGGCCGGCGACTCCGACGAGGGAAGGTCGTTCGGCGCCCGGCACGCCGACGCGATGTTCACCCTGCACGGGTCGCTGGAGGACGGCCAGCGCTACACTGCTGACGTCAAGGGCCGCGCGGCAGCGGCTGGCCGAAACCCTGGCGAGCTCAAGGTGTTTCCCGCTGCCACGTTCGTGCTGGGCGACAGTGCCGCGGACGCCGCCGAAAAGGCGCACCACATCCGTCGCCAACAGGTCAGCGGTCCGACAGCGATCGCGATGCTCGAGCAGGTGTGGGGCCGTGACCTGTCGGCTTACGATCCCGACGGCCCGCTACCCGACGTCGACCCGACCGGTGACACCAGCATCACCCAGGGCCGGGTGCGTCACGGCGACCCGGTCGCGGTGGCGCGTCGCTACCGCGAACGTGCTGCGGCGGAAGGCCTTTCGATCCGCGAGCTGGTCATCGCCGTCACCAGCCGGCAGCAGTTCGTCGGAACCGCGTCGCAGATCGCCGACGAGATGAACCGCTACGTGCAAGCCGACGCCTGCGACGGTTTCATCCTGGTTCCGCACCTGACCCCGCACGGGTTGGACGACTTCGTCGACCAGGTGGTCCCGTTGCTGCAGGAACGTGGTGTGTACCGCACCGAGTACACGGGCACGACGCTGCGCGAGCACCTGACGAACGACTAGCGTCGACCCCGCACGGCTCGTACGGTGGAACGTAGACCCCGGATGACACAAGGGGGTTTGCGATGAACACCACTGACGTGCTGGTTGTCGGCGCGGGCCCGACGGGCCTGACGCTTAGCACGGCGTTATCCCAGCAGGGCGTGGATGTCACGGTGGTAGACCGTCTGGCGGCGGGCGCCAACACGTCGCGGGCTGTCGCTATCGCCGCCCGCACGCTCGAAGTGCTCGAAGGGCTCGGCGTCAGTGCGCGCCTGACCAAGGAGGGCATTCACGTTCCGCGTTTCTCCATCCGTCAGCGCGATCAGATCCTCATGCCCATCGATTTCAGTGCGCTGCCGACGAAATACCCTTACACGCTGACGATTTCGCAGGCCGCGACCGAACAGGTACTGCTCGACAGGCTCGCCGAGGTTGGTACCGAGGTTCTGCGGCCCACCGCCGTCACCGCCGTCAGCGAAGGTGAGCAGGGTCCGGTCGCAACGTTCGACGACGGTGATTCAGTCAGCGCACGTTACGTGGTCGGCTGCGACGGGATGCACAGCACGGTGCGAGATCAAGCGCGCATCGCTTACCGCGGCCACGCATACAGCGAGTCGTTTGCCCTTGCCGATGTCCATCTGCAGGGCGGCGCGCCGGCCGACGAGATTGTGCTGTTTTTCGCGGGGGCGGGTCTTTTGGTTCTGGTGCCGTTGCCCGGCGGTGTGCACCGGATCGTCGCCCCGGTCAGTGACCAGTCGCCGCCGCTGAGCGCCGAGTTTTTCCAGCGGCTGCTTGACACTCGCGCCTTCGGTCCGGGACGGCTGCAGGTTGTCGGAGACCCGATCTGGGCCTCAGAGTTTCGAATTCACCATCGGGTGGTGGACAGCTACCGGGCGGGCCATGTGCTGGTGGTCGGTGACGCCGCCCATGTGCACAGCCCGGCCGGCGGACAGGGCATGAATTTGGGTATCCAAGACGCCACGGTGTTGGCCGACGTACTCGTCCGTGTCCTCGGCGGGGCCTCTGACGATCTGTTGGACGACTTCGGTAAGGCGCGACGGCCGATTGCCAAACAGGTGCTGCGACTCACCGACCGGTTGACTCGACTCGCGACGCTTCCGCGTATCGCACGCCCGGCACGCAACGCGGCGATCAGCCTGGCTTCCGCTGTTCCCGGCGCCCGACGCGCGCTGGCGTGGCGACTCAGCGGGCTGGTGTACCGATGAGCTGCTCGACGTAGTCGCCGCTGGGCTGCCTGGTCGCGACGTTCAGGCGATTCCACGCGTTGATGGTCGCGATCGAGACCACGAGCGCGGCGAGTTGCTCCTCGCTGTAGTGGCGTGCGGCTTCGTCCCACACTTCGTCGGGAACCGGGTCGGGACGGTCGGCAAGCCGGGTGACGGCTTCTGTGAGCGCGAGCGCGGCCCGCTCAGCGTCGGTAAAGTACGGCGCCTCCCGCCATGCCGCGACCGTGAAGATCTTTTCGTCCGGCTCACCGGCGTGCCGGAGCTCGCGGGAGTGCATGTCCACGCACACGCTGCAGCCGTTGATCTGGCTGGCCCGCGTATGGATGAGGAAGTGAGTGGTCTCGGGAATGCCGGCGGTCTTTGCGGCGGCTCCCAGTTTCGACATCGCTTCGAACACGCCCGGTACTGACATCGCCGGGCTTTTGATCCGTGCCTTCATGATTCGCCGTCCTTCGGGTGGTGGTTACTTGTGGTAGGCGTCGTCTTGGATGACCTTGACGCCGCGCCAGCCCCAGTACACGCAGTGGCGCTGGATCAGGCCGTCGGCGATCTCCATCACCTCGACGAAATCCATCTGCTCGCCGTCGGGTGTAGCGCGCGGGTACTCGAACATCATGGTGTGCGCGCCGTCGGTGAGATAGCCCGTGCGGTAGTAGGTCCGCAACGGCGGCTTGCGTGCGGCCACTTGCTCGAGCACCGGACGCAACTCGTCGAGTCCGTGGCACACCCCCGACTCCGTGCCCATGGTCAGCGGCACGGCGGGACTCTCGAAGACGACCTCCGGAGCATAAAGTGCAAGCAGTCCGTCGACGTCCTCGTCGCTCAGTGCCTTGTCCCAATCGTGGTAGATGCGTTCGGCGGCCTGTTGAAAACTTTCGTTGCGAGACATGACCCTCCTAGTCGCTTACGCGGGCCGCACTCAGCGCACGGCTCCACCAGAGCAAGTCATCAATCGCGGTGTTCAATTGTGAGATGTCGTTGGTATCGCCGTTGAAAACGCCGTCGTTGAGTTTGTTGCCGATTCCGTTGATATGCAGTGCATCGCGCAGCGGCGCCATCCGCAACTCAATCAGGACAAGCCGCAGCTGTTCGACGCCGCGCGCCCCGGCCACACCGCCGTAGGTGACGAAACTGGCTGGCTTGCGTGCCCATTCGGCATACAGATAGTCGAGCGCGTTCTTCAACGCGGGCGAATACCCGTGGTTGTATTCGGGAGTAACGAAGATATAGCCGTCACCTTGGGATACCTGCTGCGCCCACCGTTGCTGCAGCGGGTCTTCATAGTCGCCGAGAATCGGCGGCTTGGCCAGGCTCATCATCGGCAGGTCCCAGTCCTTGAGGTCGACCAACTCCACCGAGCAATCCTGCCGGGATGCTGCCTGCGCACAGACCCAGTCGGCCACTGGTTTGGCTCGCCGGCCTTCCCGCACGCTGCCCACGATGACTTGGATGTGCATTGACTACCTCCTGGTAACAGTCGCGGCACCCCCGCCGAGCGCGCGAGGCGGGATCCGGTGCTGGGCAGCTTGCACGGCCGCGGCGAACCGCGGGTCGGGCCGGATGGCGTTTTCCCGGTAGCAGGCCTCGGTGAACTTGACGACGTGCTCATCGCCGTTCACAAGGGCGCGCTCGAACAGCTCGTGCCACGAAAGCAACTCCGTATCAGACGCAGCCGCAAGGCTTTCCGGCTCGGCACCAACCTCACTGGTGAACATCAGCAACAGGGCGAGATGGACTCGCCACATGGCCGCGACGGCGCCGGCGTGCTGGTTGTCGGGAAGCTCGGCCAACACGATCCGCATGGCTGCCGGAGCTGTCACGCCGTGGATCAGCGGCACCGGCGGCGCCTCCGGATGAGCCAGGTAGACGCCGGCGAAGGTGGTCGTCATTTCACTGAGGCGATGCCCCGCGTCCAGCGGTGTCAATGCGCGCAACGCCTCGGCGTAGCCGGGATGGTCTCGCAGACGAGCAAGCCGCGCACCACCCAGGGGACCGTCGGGGGACATCCGGGCCAGCCCGTTGACGGCGTCGGGCACGGCGCGCCGGCCCGTGAGCGCCACCTCGCCGGGCAACGCTTGGTATCGAGCGGCCCAGTACGCCAGTCCGCGTGAGAGTTCCTTGACGGCAAGCACTTTCGGCTGATCCGAGGCGGCGAGACACCGCACCGCATGCGCGGTGCGGATAAGTCCGTGGGTCAATCCGGCCATCAACCCCGGTAAGAGTCGCGGCCACCATTGGCTGAGGACGTCACGCCACGGCCGCTCGTTGAGTTCGCGGGCGAACATTTCTTCCCAGTCGCCGGCGCGGTCCAACTCACCCAGGGCCTGACGCCAAGACTGCTCATCTGATGGATCGATGCCGAACCGCGGTTGTGGCGGATCGTGGTGGGTCACGCTGCGCTTGTAATCCTCCACCCAGGACGCAACCTCGTCGGCAAACCCTAGGGTGGATAGCGCCTCGGCGCCCATCGGGCCGTGATTGGCCAGCTCCATGCCGTCGCCGCGTTCGTAGCCGAGCCCTTCGAGGCGTTCATAGGCCTCGCTCATCGCGTGGGCGTAGATATTGGTGGACACGATTGTCGTCGGCATCATCTTCGAATACCCCCAAACTGGACCGTTTAGGCGCGTCCGATGGCGATGGCGACGCGGCGAGGGGGCACACCGGCAGATGTGCCGGCATGCCCCCGCCTGCGCGGTCAGCCGGCCATGAATTCGTGGTAGGCCGACTCCAGCTCGGGTGACAGTGCGGTCGTGTTGCACTGCCGCTCGGTGTCACCGATCGGCGCCAGGATGCCCCGCAGGTCGTAGTACTCCTGCGGGTGCGCAGTGAAATAGGTGCGCAAAGTGGCCGACGCCTCCGGACGCGGCCGGGTGAACGCATCCGTCACCGCCGCGTTGGCATCCGGGTGAGCGTCGAGGTACTGGCGGGCCGAACCGGTCGCCGAGTTGACGGTGTTCTGCACGCCCGCGGGGCTGCAGTCGGGAGCCGCCGATGCCGTCGGCGCCGCGATCGTCGTTGCGGCCAGACCGCCCAGCAGCAAGCAGGCAGCATGAATTCTCATCATTGTTTGTTCCTTGGAGTTGCACATTGGCAGGAAAGCCCGCCTCCTGCTCAAGCGGGCGGGCCGTCACCTTGGGCCGGCCCGACGCCCAAAGTACGCGAAGCCAATTCGGCGTGAAGTACGCGAAAACCGGTGCCGCAGTGCGCAACCGGCGGCTGGTGTGAACAATGGTGCACGTGTGGCGGTCGTCGGTAAGCGATCGACCAGAGCCGCGGTGCAATCGTGAGAATTCTTAGGGGACTGTGATGTTCACTGTGATCGAATTGTGATCGCGCTCAGTGGCCTTGAGCCAGCGCGGTCGCTTTGTCGGTAGCGTCACGGATGGGGCCGCGCCACAGGTCGCCGTGGCCTGGGGCCAGGATCTCGGTGTCCAGCAGCGCCAGCGCGGCCAGGCTGCGCACGCAGTCGTCCTGGTTGTGGCTGAACACCGCCGGCAACAGCTGCGGGCCGCTGTGCGCCAGCAGCGGATGACCGGTGACCAGCGCGTCGCCGCTGGCCAGCACGCCGTCGACCAGATACGAGCAGTGTCCGCCGGTGTGCCCGGGAGTGGGAATGGCCATCGGGTGGCCGGGCAACTCGGCGGCCACTTCCGCCGTCAGCGGCTGCGCCGACGGAATGCCCTCGCGGATCAGCCCGCCGTTGCGCACCACGTGCGCGGCCCACAGCGCCCAGCGCGGGCGCCAGATCCGCAGTGCGACGTCGAGCGGCGACGCCTGCTCCAGATACTCCCGCTTGGTGTGGCCCACCTCGTCGGGATGGCAGTACACCGGCGTGCCGTGGGTCTTGGCGAACCAGATCGCCGAGCCCAGATGGTCGATGTGGGCGTGTGTGAGCAGAATCGCCCGCACATCGCCGGGCTGGTGCCCCAGCTCGCGCAGCGAGGCGAGCACGTCGTCGCGGTCACCGGGATACCCGGCGTCGATCAGCATCACTCCGGCATCGTCGGTGACCAGCAGCCAGTTGACCGCCTCGCCCTGCGCGAGGTGCACCTTTTCCGTGATCGCCGTCAGCGCCGGTGCCATGCCCGCGAGTTTAGGCACCGGGCGATCGCAAGCGCGGCGGAGCCGGGCGCGGCGGGTCGCCCGAGGGCTGGGGGAGTAGAAACGACACCGTGGCTGAACTCAAACTGGGATACAAGGCGTCGGCCGAACAATTCGCGCCGCGGGAACTCGTCGAGCTGGCGGTCGCCGCCGAAGCGCACGGCATGGACAGCGCCACCGTCAGCGACCATTTCCAGCCCTGGCGGCACAAGGGCGGGCACGCCCCGTTCTCGCTGGCCTGGATGACCGCGGTCGGTGAGCGCACCAAGCGGATCACGCTGGGCACCTCGGTGCTCACCCCGACTTTCCGGTACAACCCAGCCGTCGTCGCCCAGGCGTTCGCAACGATGAGCTGCCTGTATCCGGGCCGCATCTTCCTGGGCGTGGGCACCGGCGAGGCGTTGAACGAGATCGCCACCGGCTACGAGGGTGAGTGGCCGGAGTTCAAGGAGCGCTTCGCCCGGCTGCGGGAGTCGGTGCGGCTGATGCGCGAACTGTGGCGCGGCGACCGCGTGGACTTCGACGGCGACTACTACCGGCTCAAGGGCGCCTCGATCTACGACGTGCCCGAGGGCGGGGTGCCGATCTACATCGCCGCGGGCGGCCCGGCGGTGGCCAAGTACGCGGGCCGGGCCGGCGACGGCTTCATCTGCACCTCCGGCAAGGGCGAGGAGCTCTACAAGGACAAGCTGATCCCGGCGGTCTTGGAAGGAGCAGCGGGCGCGGGCAGATCGGTCGACGATATCGACAAGATGATCGAGATCAAGATCTCCTACGACCCCGACCCCAAGCTCGCGCTGGAGAACACCCGGTTCTGGGCGCCGCTGTCGCTGACCGCCGAGCAGAAGCATTCCATCGACGACCCGATCGAGATGGAAAAGGCCGCCGACGCGCTGCCCATCGAGCAGGTCGCCAAGCGCTGGATCGTCGCCTCGGATCCCGACGAGGCCGTCGAAAAGGTCGGCCAGTACGTCACCTGGGGCCTCAACCACCTGGTGTTCCACGCGCCCGGCCACGACCAGCGCCGGTTCCTGGAACTATTCGAGAAGGATCTCGCGCCAAGGCTGCGGCGACTGGGCTGACGTGCCGAGTCTCTACATCACCTCGCCGGAAGGCGACACCGGCAAATCGACGATCGCGCTGGGGGTGCTGCACCTGCTGGCCGCGACCGTGGCCCGGGTCGGGGTGTTCCGGCCGATCGTGCGGGCGGGTAACGAGCGCGACTACATCCTCGAACTGCTGTTGGCGCACGCCACCGCCGACCTGTCCTACGAGCAGTGCGTCGGGGTCACTTACCAGCAGTTGCACGAGGACACCGACGCCGCGCTCACCGAGATCGTCGACCGGTTCCACGCGGTCGCCGACCAGTGCGATGCGGTCGTCATCGTCGGCAGCGACTACAACGACGTTGCGGCGCCGGCGGAGCTATCCGTCAACGCCCGCATCGCCGTCAACCTCGGCGCCCCCGTGGTCCTGACCGTACGAGCCCGCGGCCGCACTCCCGACGAGGTCGCCCAGGTTGTCGAGATCTGCCTGGCCGAACTGGCCGCCCAGCACGCCCACACCGCGGCAGTGGTGGCCAACCGCTGCGACCCGTCGCAAATGACCGCGGTCGCCAAGGCGTTGAGCGCGTTCGAACCGAAAACCTATGTGCTGCCCGACGAGCCGCTGCTGGTCGCGCCGACGGTGGCCGACCTGCAACAGGCGGTGGGTGGAACGCTGTTATCCGGCGACGACGCGCTGATGGGACGCGAAGCGATGGGTGTGGTGGTCGCCGGGATGACCGCCGACCATGTGCTCGAGCGCCTCGCCGACGGGGTCGCGGTGATCACCCCCGGTGACCGCTCCGACGTCGTGCTGGCGGTGGCGAGTGCCCATGCGGCAGAAGGCTTTCCGTCACTGTCGTGCATCATCCTCAACGGCGGCTTCGAGCTGCACCCGTCGATCGCCGCGCTGGTGTCCGGGCTGCGGCTGCGGTTGCCGATCATCGCGACCACATTGGGCACCTACGACACCGCCAGCGCCGTCGCCTCTGCGCGGGGCCGGATCACGGTCGGCGCGCAGCGCAAGATCGACACCGCGCTGGCCCTGATGGAACGCAACGTCGACGTCGCCGAACTGGTGGCACGGCTGGCGATTCCGATCCCGACCGTCACCACGCCGCAGATGTTCACCTACCAGCTGCTGGACCGCGCCCGCTCCGACCGCAAGCACATCGTGCTGCCCGAGGGCGACGACGATCGCATCCTGCGCTCGGCCGGGCGGCTGCTGCAGCGCCGGGTGGCCGACCTGACGATCCTCGGCGACGAGAACGAGATCCGTTCCCGCGCAGCAGAACTCGGCGTCGACCTGTCTAACGCCACTGTGCTCGACCCACGCACCAGCGAGCTGCACGAAAAATTCGCCCACCAGTATGCGGAGCTGCGCGCCGCCAAGGGCGTCACCCTGGACCTGGCGGGCGAGGTGATGCGCGACGTGTCGTACTTCGGCACCATGCTCGTCTACAACGGCCTGGTCGACGGGATGGTGTCCGGTGCGGCGCACACCACCGCGCACACCGTGCGGCCGGCGTTCGAGATCATCCGCACCGCGCCGGACGTGTCCACGGTGTCGTCGATCTTCCTGATGTGCCTGCCGGATCGGGTGCTGGCCTACGGCGACTGTGCGATTGTCCCGGACCCGACGGTCGAGCAGCTCGCCGACATCGCGATCAGCTCGGCGCGCACCGCGGCACGGTTCGGTATCGAGCCGCGGGTGGCCATGCTGTCCTACTCCACCGGCGACTCGGGCGCGGGCGCCGGTGTCGATAAGGTCAGGGCGGCAACCGAATTGGTGCGCAGCCGGGCGCCTCAGCTGCTGGTCGAGGGACCCATCCAGTACGACGCCGCGGTGGACCCGTCGGTCGCGGCGACCAAGATGCGCGACTCGGCGGTCGCCGGGCGTGCGACCGTGCTGATCTTCCCCGATCTCAACGCCGGTAACAATGCCTACAAGGCGGTGCAGCGCAGCGCCGGCGCTATCGCGATCGGCCCGGTGCTGCAGGGCTTGAACAAGCCGGTGAACGACCTGTCTCGCGGCGCGCTGGTCGAAGACATCGTCAACACCGTTGCCATCACGGCGATCCAGGCGCAGGGCTCATGACCCTTGTCTTGGTGATCAACTCTGGCTCGTCGTCGCTGAAATACCAGCTGCTCCAACCTGATTCAGGCGAGTCTCGCGCGGACGGCCTCGTCGAGCAGATCGGCGAGCGTGGGTCGGAGTTTCCCGACCACGATGCCGCGCTGCGACATGCCTTCGAACAGCTGGGTGACCTCGACCGGCTCGCGGCAGTCGGGCACCGGGTGGTGCACGGCGGTCAGGATTTCTATCGGCCCACCATCCTCGACGACGCGGTGATCGCCGAGCTCAAAGAGCTGTCGCCGCTGGCCCCATTGCACAACCCCCCGGCCGTCGCCGGCATCGAGGTGGCGCGCAAGCTGCTGCCCGACGTTCCGCACGTTGCGGTGTTCGACACCGCCTTCTTCCACGACCTGCCGCCCGCCGCGGCGACCTATGCGATCGAGCGCGAACTGGCCGAGCGGTGGCAGATCCGCCGGTACGGCTTCCACGGCACGTCGCACCGCTATGTCAGCGAGCAGGCGGCCAAATTCCTGGGCCGACCGCTAAGGACTCTGAATCAGATTGTGCTGCACCTGGGTAACGGCGCGTCGGCGTCGGCGATCGCGGGAGGCCGGCCCGTCGACACCTCGATGGGGCTGACTCCGTTGGAAGGCCTGGTGATGGGCTCCCGCAGCGGCGACATCGACCCGGGGATCATCGGTTACCTGTGTCGTGAGGCGAACATGAGCGTCGACGAGATCGAGTCGGTGCTCAACCATCGCTCCGGGGTGCTGGGGCTGGCCGGTGAGCGTGATTTTCGCCGGCTACGCGAAATGATCGAATCAGGCGACAGCTCAGCACAATTGGCCTACGACGTGTTCATCCACCGGCTGCGCAAGTACGTCGGCGCCTACCTGGCGGTGCTGGGCCGCACCGATGTCGTGAGTTTCACCGCCGGGATCGGCGAGAACGCCGCGTCGGTGCGTCGCGACGCGCTGAGCGGCCTTGCGGCACTGGACATCGAGATCGACGAGCAGCGCAACCTCGAGCCGGCTCGCGGCGCGCGGCGGATCTCGACCGACGGCTCACCCGTTGCCGTGCTGGTCATCCCGACCAACGAAGAACTGGCCATCGCCCGCGATGCTCTGAGCGTGATTACGGCCCGGTGAAGGCTACAGTTTGGAACATGGGTGAGCAGCCCGGCATTGCACCGGTCGGGACCCAATTCGGCCGCTACAAGATCCGCGCGCTGCTTCGCCACACCGGCGTAGGCCAGGTCTACGAGGCAATAGATACGGCCAAAGACCGTACGGTCGGCCTCACCCTGCTGCCGCCGACCGTGGATCGCGAGCGGTTCTTCCGTGAATTGGACGTTGCGTCGGAGCTAAAGGAACCGCACGTCATTCCGGTGCTTGATTGGGGCGAGATCGACGGCCGGTGCTATGTCGTGACGCAATGGGTGCCGGGGGAGACTCTCCAATCGCTCGTGAGCACGTTCGGGCCGATCGATCCCGTACGCGCGGTGGCAATCATCGAGCAGATCGCCGCGGCTCTCGACGCCGCACACGCCCGTCGGCTGATTCACCGGGATGTCAAGCCGGAGAACATCGTTGTGACCGACGACGGCGACGCATACCTACTCGGTCTCGGCATCGCCGACCCGACACTGAGCGCGCCCGGGCCGACGGCGAGTTCCTATGCGTATATGGCGCCGGAGCGATTTGACGAAGGGCCGGTGACCAGTCGCGCCGACGTCTATTCGCTCGCCGCGGTTTTGGCCACAATCCTGACCGGCGACAGGCCGTTTCCCACCGCGACGACGGTGGGCCAGGTCATCAAGGCCCACCTGACCGCCCCGCCGCCGAAGCCCAGCCTGGCGCGGCCGCATGCCGTTTCTCCGCGGTTCGACACTGTCGTCGCGCGCGGGATGGCGAAGAATCCGCAGCAGCGGTTCGCGACGGCGGGCGATCTCGCTCGCGCGGCCCGGGATGCGCTCGCGGCCGGCCAGGAGGCTCCCACGATGGTTCGCCGGGCCAGCGACCTCGGCAAGGTCATCGCCGCCCGGCGCGGCGGCGGCCGCCTCCCCGACCCGATTCCCAACCTGGACTTCTACTCAGACGAGGCCGCTGCGCCGCCGTGGCGGCGCTCCAGGCTGCTGCCGCTGGTCGTCGGTGTGGTGGCGCTACTGGTGCTCGCTGCCGTCGGCGTCGTCGTGTGGCGGGTGGCCTCGACGGGCGGTGAGCTGCACGCCCAGCCGTCGGCCGCGCCGAAAACGTACCGGCCGACCGTGCTGCCGTTCACCGGGCTGACCGGCCCGGAGGGTGTGGCCGTGGACCCGGCCGGCAACGTCTACGTCGCCAACATCGACAACGACCGGGTGCTGAAGCTGGAGTCCGGGACGACCACCCAGACCGTGCTGCCGTTCACCAACCTCAAGGAACCGTACGGGCTGGCCGTCGACAAGGACGGCAACGTCTACGTCGCCGACACCGACGGCAACCGTGTGGTGAAACTCGATGTGGGGACCACCAACCAGACCGTGCTGCCGTTCGACGGGCTCAACCGGCCGGAAGGCCTGGCGGTGGACGCGGCGGGCCGCGTGTACGTCGCCGACACCTCCAACAACCGGGTGCTCAAGCTCGATGTGGGGTCGACGAGCCAGAGCGTGTTGCAGTTCAACGGCCTCGAACGGCCCAAGGGGGTCGCGGTGGACAAGGCCGGCCGCGTCTATGTCGCCGATACCGGCAACAACCGGGTGCTGAAGCTGCCGCCGGGGTCGACCAGCCAGGAGGTGCTCCCGTTCACCGGCCTGAAAGACCCGTCCGGGTTGGCGGCCGACGAGCAGGGCGCCGTCTACGTCACCGACGGCAGCAGAGTGGTGCGGCTGGAGCCGCGGTCCAACCAGCAGAGCGTCGTGCCGGTTACGGGCCTCGGCTACACCAGGGGCGTGGCGGTGGACGACGCCGGCAACGTCTACGTCACCGACTACGGCAACGACCAGGTGGTGAAGCTGGTAGCCGGCTGACCTACAGGAAGCCCAGGGCGCGTCTGCCGCTGCCGACCGCCGGGGTGGGGTCGGACTGCAGGGTTTGCGCCAGCAGCTCGTAGTAGACGTCGCGAAAGTCGGTGGTGGGCTTGAGGTCTCCGTTGTCGAGGTCGGTCAGGCTGGGCTCGTCGCCGTAGAAGCCGCCCTTGACCGGTGCGCCGGCGACGAACACCGGGCCGGCGGTGCCGTGGTCGGTGCCCTGCGACGCGTTGGCCTTCACCCGCCGCCCGAATTCCGAGTACGCCAGCACGACGACGTTCCTGCCGCGCCGGTCGCCGGCCATTTGCTGTAGGAACGGGGTCAGCGCGTCGTCGAAGGTCTGCAGCAGGCGCTGCTGGGTGCCGCGTTCGTCGGCGTGGGTGTCGAATCCGCCGAGCTGCACCGCGTATACCCGGGTCGGCACCCCGGCGCTCACCGCGCTGGTCACCATGCTCAGCTGGGCGGCCAGCGAGTTGTGGTCCTCGCCAGAGGGTTTGACTTGTCTGAGAGTGGTATCAGTGGTGCGGCTCGCGCGGTAGGCGGCGCACACCGCGGACATCGCCGGGGTGTCGTCCGGGTCGTCGACGCCCAACGCTTCCATGGTGGCGGCGAACCTGTCCGCCGACTCCGGCGCGGCGGTCGGGGAAAGTGCTGCCGCCGTGCACTTTTCGCCCACTGCCAGCGGGGGAAGCACCGAGCCGATGTTGACCGCGCGCAGCGGATCGTCGCCGGTGGCGTCGAGCCAGCGCCCGATCCAGCCCGTCGAGACGGGCTCGGCCGGCGATGCGGTCTGCCAGATATCCATCGACCGGAAGTGGCTGTGGTCGGGCTGCGGGTAGCTGACGCCCCGCACGATGGCCAGCTTGCGCTGGTTCCACAGCTGGGCCATACCTTTCAGCGCCGGGTTGAGACCAAGCTGGTCATCGAGGTGCAGCACATCGCCTGGGGCATAAGCAAGTTCGGGCCTTGCGTCGTGATAAGCGTTGTCCGCGTAGGGGATTACGGTGTTGATACCGTCGTTGCCGCCGTACAGGGTGACGATCACCAGCACGCCGCTGCCCTCGGCCAACGGTCGGTCCTCGGCCGCGCGCATCAGCTCCGGCCAGCTGATCGCCACTGTGCCGGACAGCAGGCCGGCCGCACCCAGGCCGGCGCTGGCGATCAGGAACTTGCGGCGATTCATGATGTGAGGTACTCCGGTGTATTCACGGCGGCGGCCAGCAGCTGCACAGGCTTGCGCACCAGTGGTTTGAGCGCGGCGACGGTCCGATCTGACCACGTGCCGACGCCGATGAGGTAACCGGCGGCGTCGATGCGGTCCCCGGCGCCGGTGTCCTCGATGGTGGACAGGTCGCCGGCGCGGGCCAGGTTGCTCGCGGCGCGGAACCGGACGTCGGCGCTGGCGGTGGACAGCCATACCTGGCCGTGCGGCCAGCCGCCCACGTCGGGCGGGTAGAAAGGCCGCTGCCCCAATGCTTTCAGCGTCGCGTCGACAGTCTTGAGACGCTTCGGGGTGTCGAGCGGAACACGTAGCGTCCGGACCATTCCGATCAGCCACTCGACCGGCGTGTTGACGATTGCGGCACGGGCGCCGACGAACTCGTCGTCGGTGAGGATCGCCGCGGTCAGTGCCTTCAGGTCGCGGCCGGGACCGTAGGCGGCGACCACCCGGTCCAGGGCTGCGTGTGATGGCGGCTCATCGGAGGCCAGCTGCTGCCACAGCCGTCCGGCGACGTATTGCGCCGACTTCGGTTGGGCCAGCACGGTGTCGCAGAACCCGGCCGCATCGAAGTCGGCGGTGGCGCCGAGCACTGTCTTGGCGGTGTTGTCGTGGCGCTTGGGCATCATCGACGTTTCGCCGCTTGGCTTGATCACCCAGCCGGTCAGCGCCCGTGCGCCGGCCCGCACGTCGTCCTCGGTGTACCCGTTGCCGTGGCCCAGCGCGAACAGTTCCATGAATTCGCGGGCCAGGTTTTCGTTGGGGGCCTTGGCGGTGTTGGACTGTCCGTCCAGCCAGCGCAGCATCGCCGCGTCGGTCAGCATCGCATAGGCCAGCGTCCGGAAGTCGCCTAGTTTCAGCGTCCGTAGTTTCTGGTTCTGCGCCGCCATGTAGTCGGCAACGCGGACCTTCTGGGCGGAGGTGGCAAAGTGGTTGTGCCACAGCAAGGTCAGCTTCTCGTGCACGGGTTGCTCGACCGATGCCATGCGGCGCAGCCACCACGCCGACAATTCCGACATCTGCTCGGATAACTGCCGATTGTGGGCCTTTCGCGCTTCTTTGGTCGCATCCTTGCCGGGTGCACGCGGGACGGCGAAGGTGGGCATCGGCGTCGCGCGTGCGCCGGGGTCGGCGTCGGGGTCCGAATTCAGTGCCGCCGCAACGTAGGTCGGCCAGTCTTGCGCGACGACAGCGTCGACGGTCGGGCCGCTGACACCGAACCCTGCGCGGCGCAGGATTCGGGCAGTGGTAATCCACCGGTCGGATTGGCCCGCCATGACTCAACTGTGAACCGCAAAACTGGAAATTTGCTGAGGACACGCTGAAGGTCCTGAGGTCGCGAGCGTGCACAGTTGTACGGGCGTTACGTTGGTGTCGGCGCACAAACACGCACGCTCGACGCAGATTAGAACGTCGACGTCGGCCGCACCCGGTTGGCCATGTCGACCAGCGTGTAGCGATGCGCCTGGGTGGGCGCTACCCGCGCCAGCGCCCGCAGTGATGCCTCGACGCCGAGCCGAAGCCCGTGCCCGGTGAACGGGAAACCCAGGATGTGGTTGGTGCTGGCCTCGTGGCCCGCCTCGAGCCAGTCCATCGCGCTGCCCAGGACCAGCGCCCGGATCTGCAACACCCGCGGCTCGGTCGGCGGCAATGCCTCCACCCGTCGCGCGGCGTCGCGGATTTGCTCCTCGGTGATCTCGCTGGTCGACCGGCCGGACAGCAGAGTCACCGCACTGGTCAGCCGCGCGGTGGTGAAATGCCTTGAGCTGGCGGGCACTTCGTCGAGGGTGCGCACCGCGGCTTCGCGGTCGCCGTCGGCCGACAGCGCGCGGGCCAGCCCGAACGCGGCCGAGATCACGCCGTCGTCGGTGTCCCACACCGTCTCGTAGAACTTGTGCTCGTCGGAGCTGCCGGCCAATTCGGCGGTGGCGGCCAGCGCCAGCTTCGGCGCCAACTCGCCGGGGAAGGTATCCAGCACCTCGTTGAAGTGTTTGATCGCCGAGTCGTAGTCGCCGGTGAGCAGCTCGGCGACGGCGCGATACCAGACCAGCCGCCACCGCCAGCCGACCCGCTCGGCCAGGTCGTCCAGTTTGCGGGTCGCCTTGGCCACGTCGCCGAGGTCCAGCAGCGCCCGGACCTCCATCAGCGGCAGCTCGACCGACTCCGACAGGTCGATCCCTTCCGAATCCAGTGAGCCGTGCCGCACCGCACGCAACGAATCCAGCGTCTGCACCGGCTGAGAGAGCACCGTCGCCTGCAACACCGGGGCGGCGACGTCGGCCGGGTCGACCAGCGGCACCGGCAGCGCGGTCACGATCTCCTTGGCGGTCAGCTTCTCCGAATGCACCTGGCCGTCCAGGTACACGTCCGTATGGGCCACCAGCAGCTCGACCCCGAACGTCGAACGGGTGCGGGAAAAGATCGTCGACAAACCGGGTCTCGGCACGCCGGTGTCATGAGCGACCACCTCGCGCAGCACACCGGACAGCTGCCCCGACATCTCCTCGGCGCTGGCGAACCGCCGCCGCGGATCGGGGTCGATCGCGCGGCGCAGCAACCGTGCGAACGAGTCGTATTCGACCAGCACCGGGTCGTCTTCGGGTAGCCCGTCGACGTAGCGTCCGTTGCGGGTGCGCAGCGTCATCGTCAGTGCCGCCAGCGTCCGGCCCACCGTGTAGATGTCGGTGGCCACCGTCGGCCCGGTGCGCACGATCTCCGGCGCCTGATAGCCCGGCGTGCCGTAGAGATAGCCGAACGAGTTGATCCGCGACACCGCACCCAGGTCGATCAGCTTGAGCTGCTCCTCGGTGACCATGATGTTCTCCGGCTTGAGGTCGTTGTAGACCAAGCCGATCGAATGCAAATACCCAAGGGCGGGAAGGATTTCCAGGATATAGGCGATGGCCTCGGCCACCGGCAGGTTGACGCCCCGGCCCCGCTTGAGCGACTGACCGCCGACGTACTCCATCACGATGTAGCCAACGGGATCGCCGTGGCGGTCGGGGTGCTCGACGAAGTTGAAGATCTGCACGATCGACGGGTGCACCACCTCGGCGAGGAACTGCCGTTCGGCCATCGCGATCGCCTGCGCCTCGGCGTCGCCGGAATGCACAAGGCCTTTGAGCACCACCGGCCGGTCGTTGACGTTCTTGTCGAACGCCAGGTACACCCAGCCCAGCCCGCCGTGTGCGATACAACCCTTGATCTCGTACTGACCGGCGACCACGTCGCCCGGATTCAGTTGCGGCAGAAACGAATACGGGCTGCCGCAATACGGGCACCAGCCCTCCGAGAGGGCTTTGCCGTCGGGGCTGGAGCGGCCCACCGGCCGGCCGCAGTTCCAGCAGAACCGCTTGGACTCCGGCACCACCGGGTTGGGCATGAGCGCTTCGAGCGGGTCGATGTCGGGCACCCGCGGAATCTCCACCAGGCCGCCGCCGAGCCGCCGGACCGGCTGAGCCACCCGCGTTGTCGTCGCCCGTTCGGCCGGCTCGGTCTCGACGGTGGTGGCGTCGTCCTCTTCGTCGTCGTCGAAGTGCGGGCGGAACAGCGCCTGGGTGGACACCGGGCGCATCTGCGCCGCGGAGTCGGCCGTCGCGTCGGCCGGCTCGGTGCCGGGAGCGACGGCGTCGTCGTCAGGCTTGTCCATCAGTCCAGATACCTCGGGGCGGGCGGGGCCGGCGCCGGACCGAGCACGTTCAACCACTTGCGGTACAACGTGTTCCAGGTGCCGTCGCGGCGGATGCGTTCCAGGGTGCCGTTGACGAACCGGACCAGCCCGGTGTTGTTCAGGTTGACCCCGATGCCGTAGGGCTGGGTGTCCATGTTGGGCCCCACGATGTGCAGGTACGGATCCTGGGACACCAGACCGGCCAGGATCGTGTCGTCGGTGCTGACCGCGTCGACCTCACGCTGCTGCAGCGCCACCAGGCAGTCGGCCCAGTTCACCACCTCCACGATCAGCGGCGGCGGCGCGATCTCGCGTATCCGGCCCAGCGACGTGGTGCCCTTGGCCACGCAGACCCGCTTGCCGGACAGGTCGGACGGCTTGGTGATCGCCGAGTGGCTGGGCGCCAGGATGCGTTGGTTGGCGTCGAGGTAGACCGTGGAGAAGTTGACCAGCTTGCGCCGCTCGCAGGTGATGGTCATGGTCTTGACGACGATGTCGACGAGCGACTTCTGCAGCGAAGTGATGCGTTCGGCCGACGACAGGATCCGGTATTCCACCGAGGTCGGGCTGCCGAAGATGTCGCGGGCCACCTCGCCGGCGATGTCGACGTCGAAACCGGTGATCTGGCCCGTGATCGGGTCGCGGAAGGACAGCAGGTTGCTGCCGATGTCGAGTCCGACGATCAGCCGGCCGCGGTCGCGGATGCCGCTGACCGCCTCGTCGGCCTCGGCCTTGGTGGCAAACGGCCGCAGGCTGGCGGTGACGTCGCAGTCGGCGTTGGCTTTCTCCGGCGGCCGCGGAGGCTGCGGCGGCAGCTCCTGCATGCCGGCCGGAGTGGGTGGCGGCAGCGTCGGCACCGGCGCCACCACCATCGGCGCCGAATGCCCGCACCCGGCCAGCAGCAGGGCGGCGCACAGGATGGCAATGGGCCGGCAGCCGATGGCGCCGACCCCCTGCGCCCGGCTCCGCCGTGCTTGCGATCGGCGCGTCATCATCGGTACTCGTTCAGTCGTGGCCACAGGCCGAGCGCGACCGCGATGGCGGCGCCCAGGCTGAGCACGACGCCGCCGACCGTCGCGCCGGACAGCCCCTGACGCGCGTTGAGGATGTCGGTGCGCAGCTGGTTGCGGCTTTGCTCCATGGTCTTGCGCAGCGCCTCGTCGAGCTTGTCGAACGCGGGGCTGGAGTCGTCTTCACCGTTACCGAGCGCGACCTGGGTGGCGGCCTGATAGTTGCCGACCGAGATGTAGGCGTTGATCCGGTCGTTGGCCTGGCGCCAGCGGGCCAGCAGCTGGCCGGCGTCGTGCAAATCGGTCTTGTCGACGGCGTCACCGCGGGACAGGTACTGGTCGAGCTGGGTGTGCATGGCGTCGATGCGTTGGTAGAAGGACTGCTGGCGGACCTCTTCGTCCCCGCGCCGGATCAATGACAACGTCTCGTCGGCACGCGCCTGCTGGGCGGTGATCGACAGGTTGGTGACGGTCTTCAACGATTCTGCCGCAGTGTTTTTCGCGCTGCGACTGGCCGAGGTGGAAATCGCCAGGGCCGTTCCTACCCACACCACCATAATGAGGATCGCCAGCGCGCCCACGACGAGACCGGGGTTGATCCGCCGGTTGGTGCGCCGCGCCAGCCAGCGGTGCGCGAAGGCGCCGAAGGTCACGGTGGTGACGACCACGAGGATCACCGGAGCCGGTATTTGAGTGGATGCCGTTGTCTCGCTGTCCACTCGCTCCGACGTCTGGCGGTAGAGCTGTTGCGCATCGGGCAGGATTCGCGACTGCATCAACGCCGACGCCTCGGACAGATATGACGAGCCGACCGGGTTACCCGCCCGGTTGTTGGTTCGCGCGATCTCGATCAGCCCGGTGTAGACGGCCAGCTCGGCGTTGATCCGGCCCAGCAGCTGCACCAGCGGCTCGTCGGTCAGCCCGCTCGAGGCCCGGGTGACCGCGACCGCGGCGTCAGTGATGGCCTGCTCGTAGCGCTGCCGGACGGTCCGCGGCTCGGCCTGGGCGATGAACGCCGTCGCCGCCGCCGCGTCGGCCACCGACAGCGTGGTGTAGAGCCGGCCCGCCGCGAACGACAGCGGCTCGGTGTGATTGAGCACGGTAGTCAGCGCCTGCTGGCGCTGGTTGATCGTCGTCGAGGTGGCAAACGCGCTGAGCCCGCCGAGGATCGCCAAGATGACGCCGATGGACAGGATGCGGCCGGGGGTCGTCGAGATGAACCACCAACGCGGGTGCGCCGGTTCGATTGGCGACCGCGACCCCAGTGGCTCGGTCGACGGGTGCGCCAACTCAACGGTCACGTCTGTTCGGACCTCATCTCTTCGCTGTGCGTCGCACGAACTCTATAAGCGAAGTCTAAGAGTTTGTTTTCGGGATGCGGGGAGCATCGCCGAGTCACCGGGGTTGGGCTGCTTATCCTGAACGCGTGCGCGGCGACGGCGACGGCTGGGTGATTTCCGACACCGGCGTGCCGTACTGGGGCCGGCACGGCGCGGCGGGTCTGCTTTTGCGGGCGCCGCGCGCCGACGGCAGCCCCGCAGTGTTGCTGCAACACCGCGCGCCGTGGAGTCATCAGGGCGGCACGTGGGGTCTGCCGGGAGGCGCCCGCGACAGCCACGAGACCGCCGAGCAGGCCGCCGTGCGCGAAGCGCTCGAGGAGGCCGGGCTGACGGGCGAGCAGCTGTCGGTGCGCGCGACGGTGATCACCGCGACGGCGAGCGGCACCGACTGGACCTACACCACCGTCGTCGCCGACGCCGGCGAGCTGCTGCCTACCGTGCCCAACCGGGAAAGCGCCGAGCTGCGCTGGGTCGACGAGGACGAGGTGGCCGACCTGCCGCTGCATCCCGGGTTCGCCGCCAGCTGGCAGCGGCTGCGCGCCGCGCCGGCGACGGTGCCATTGGGCCCGGGCGACGAGCGGCGCCGTCACCTGCCGCGCACGGTCGAGATCGAGGCGGGGGTGTTCCTGTGGTGCACCGCGGGCGGCCCGGATCAGGCGCCGTCGCAGCTTTCCAGCCGGATCAGCTCGCTGCTGCCAGCGCCGAACTGAGCCGCTCGGCGGCCGCGCGCGGGTCCTCGGCCGCGGTGATTGCCCGCACCACCACGACCCGGCGAGCCCCTGCGGCCAGCACTTCGGGCAGCCGGTCGGCGTCGATGCCGCCGATGGCGAACCAGGGTTTGCCGGTCGCCGTCGCGGCGGCCGCCTGGACCAGCGGCAGGCCCGGCGCCGGTCGGCCGGGTTTGGTCGGGGTGGGCCAGCACGGCCCGACGCAGAAGTAGTCGACGTCCTCGGTCAGGGCGTCGGTGACCTGGTCGGTGTCGTGGGTGGAGCGGCCGATCAGGGTTGCCGGTGCGACGATCTCGCGCGCCACCCGCAGCGGAAGGTCGTTCTGTCCCAGGTGCAGCACGTCGGCACCGGCCGCGCGGGCGATGTCGGCGCGGTCGTTGACGGCGACCAACGCCCCGTGCCGGCGGGCGGCGTCGGCGAGCACCTCGAGCGCCGCCAGCTCGTCGCGGGCCTCCAACGGCCCAAATCGGCGCTCCCCGGTAGAGCCCTTGTCGCGCAGCTGGATGACGTCCACGCCGCCGGCCAGCGCCGCCTCGGCGAACTCGGCCAGATCACCACGCTCACGGCGGGCGTCGGTGCACAGGTAGAGCCTGGCGCTGGCCAGCCTGGCATGGGGTTCGTGCACACCGCGACGCTAGCCGCTAGCGTGGAAAGCTGACGAATCACGGGAGTCCCAGGCACGGGGTCTGAGAGTGGGCACGCCTGCCCTTACCGTCACACCTGATCCGGATCATGCCGGCGAAGGGAGAAAAGGATGCCCGGCTCACTGGCCGTCATCGGCGGAGGTGTCATCGGCCTCTCGGTGGCGCGCCGGGCGGCGCAGGCTGGCTGGTCGGTGCGGGTGCACCGCACCGGCGATCACGGGGCGTCCTGGGTGGCGGCCGGCATGCTGGCCCCACACAGCGAGGGCTGGCCCGGCGAGGAACGGCTACTGCGGATGGGCCTGGAGTCGCTGCGGCTCTGGCGCCAAGGCTTCGGCTTGCCGGCGCACGTGATCACCGCACGCGAGTCGCTGGTGGTCGCCGTCGACCGCGCCGACGCCGCCGATCTGCGCACCGTCGCCGACTGGCTGTCCGCGCAGGGCCATCCGGTGGTCTGGGAGTCGGCCGCCCGCGACGTGGAACCGCTTCTGGCCCAAGGCATCCGGCACGGCTTCCGGGCGCCCACCGAGCTTGCGGTCGACAACCGCGCGGTGCTGGACGCGCTCGAGGTGGCTTGTGAGCGGCTCGGCGTGCAGTGGGCGGGGCCGGTGGGCGACCTGACCGCCGTCGACGCCGACGCCGTCGTGATCGCCAACGGTATCGACGCGCCGGCATTGTGGCCGGGCCTACCGATCCGCCCGGTGAAGGGCGAAGTGCTGCGGCTGCGCTGGCGCAAAGGTTGTATGCCGGTGCCGCAGCGGGTGATTCGCGCCCGGGTGCACGGCCGACAGGTGTATCTGGTGCCCCGAGCCGACGGCGTGGTCGTCGGCGCCACCCAATACGAGCACGGCCGCGACACCGCGCCGGCGGTCTCCGGTGTGCGCGATCTACTCGACGATGCCTGCGCCGTGCTGCCCGCCCTCGGCGAATACGAGCTCGCCGAATGCGCCGCCGGGCTGCGCCCGATGACACCGGACAACCTGCCGTTGGTTCAGCGCTTGGACGAGCGGACGCTGGTGGCCGCCGGTCACGGGCGCAACGGTTTCCTGCTCGCGCCGTGGACGGCCGAACAGATTGTGTCCCAACTTGTTCCGGTGGGAGCCGCCTCGTGATCATCCTCGTCAACGAACAACAGGTGCAGGTCGACGACCAGACCACGGTCGCTGCGCTGCTGGAATCCCTGGGGTATCCCGACCGGGGCATCGCGGTGGCGCTGAACCAGGCGGTGCTGCCGCGATCCGGTTGGCAGACAACGCTTTCCGACGGCGCCCGGCTCGAGGTGGTGACGGCGGTGCAAGGTGGCTGACAACAAACTCACGATCGCCGGGCGGGAATTCTCCTCGCGACTGATCATGGGCACCGGGGGAGCGACCAACCTCGCGGTGCTCGAGGAGGCGCTGATCGCGTCGGGCACCGAGCTGACCACCGTCGCGATGCGCCGGGTCGACGCCGAGGGCGGCACCGGGATGCTCGACCTGTTGGGGCGCCTCGGCATCACACCGCTGCCCAACACCGCCGGCTGCCGCAGCGCCGCGGAGGCGGTACTCACCGCGCAGCTGGCCCGCGAAGCGCTGGGCACCGAGTGGGTGAAGCTCGAAGTGATTGCCGACGAGCGCACCCTGCTTCCCGATGCCGTCGAATTAGTGCGGGCCGCAGAGCAATTGGTGGACGACGGGTTCGTGGTGCTGCCCTACACCAACGACGACCCGGCGCTGGCGCGACGGCTGGAGGACTCCGGCTGCGCCGCCGTCATGCCGCTGGGCTCGCCAATCGGCACCGGGCTGGGAATCGCCAACCCGCACAACATCGAGATGATCGTCGAGGCCGCCGGTGTCCCGGTAGTGCTCGACGCCGGCATCGGGACAGCCAGCGACGCCGCGCTGGCGATGGAATTGGGTTGCGACGCTGTGCTGTTGGCCAGCGCGGTGACTCGGGCCGCCGACCCGCCCGCGATGGCCGCCGCGATGGCCGCCGCCGTCACCGCCGGCTATCTCGCGCGCAACGCCGGCCGAATCCCGAAACGCTTCTGGGCGCAGGCCTCCAGCCCCGACCGATGAAACGGTATGTGGCGCTGGGCAGTTCGATGGCGGCCGGTCCCGGTATCCGGCCGCGCGCCAATGGCGCGCCGTTCGGGTCGGGCCGCTCGGCCCGCAACTACGCGCATCTCGTCGCGCAGAAATGCAACCTCGACCTGGTCGACGTCATGTTTTCCGGTGCCACCACCGCGCATGTGCTCGCCGACCGGCAGCGCGGTGCACCGCCGCAAATCGACGCACTCGACGGTTCCGAAGACTTGGTCACGATCACGATCGGCGGCAACGACGTCGGATACGTGCCGTTGTTGATGGCGGCCGCCCTTCCCGCGCCGGCCCGGCTGCTGCCGCCGATCCGCAACCTGCTCAACCGCGATGCCCGCGAGCAGGCGCTCGGGCAAGTCGGCGACTCGCTGCGCGCGGTCGGCGCGGTGGTGCGCCGTCGCGCGCCCAAGGCCCGGGTGGTGTTCGTCGACTACCTGACCCTGCTGCCGCCGGACGGCCAAGCCGCCCCGCCGTTGTCGGAGGCCGACGCCGAGCTGGGCCGGTACGTCGCCGCCCGCCTGGAGGAGCTGACCGCGGCGGCCGCCGAGAGCACCGGCTGCGAAATCGTGCGCGCCGGACACGCCAGCCGCGAACACCACGCCTGGTCCGCCGACCCGTGGACGGTGGGTGCCGCGTTGCCGCTGCCCTGGCGCGCGGCGCCGTTTCATCCCAATGCCGCGGGGATGCGTGCGGTGGCCGAGCTGATCCTGGCTGATTAAGGCGCTGCCCGCGGGGGTAGGCGTCTGCCGATGGACACGCACACCGCGGTCGTCTATCGGTCGCCGGAAGAATACGTCGGCTCCGTGGTGCCCTTTATCTCCGAAGGGTTGGCCCACGGGGAGCCGGTATGGGCGGCGGTCCCCGAAGACAAAGGGCCGTTGTTGCGTCACGGGCTGGGTGACTCGGCGAGGCGGGTGGCATGGGTCGACATTGCCGAGTTGGGCCGCAATCCGGGGCGGATCCTCGCGGCCGAGCTGGCCTTCGCCCAACGGCACCGCGACCGATGTGTCCGCATGGTCGCCGAGCCGATGTGGCCCGGCCGCAGCGCGCTGGAATACCCGGCCTGCATCCAGCACGAAGCGTTGGTCAACGTCGCGTTCGTCGACTATCGGGTGGCGGGGCTCTGCCCGTATGACGCGTCGCTGCTCGACGACGGGGTGCTGGCCGACATTCGAGCCACCCACCCGCTGATCCGGTGGAACGGATCGCTCGAACGCAGTGCCGACTACGCGGTCGACGCCGCCCTGGAACGCTGCAACCAACCGCTGGCCACGAGCCCGGCCGCGGTGCAGTACACGGTCGCCCGGCCCGCCGACCTGGTGGGTGGGCGCCGGCACGGCGATCGCTATGCCCGATTGCTCGGCCTGCCCACCGACCGGATCGCCGACCTGCAACTCGTCATCACCGAGTTGGCCACCAACAGTCTTCAGCACGCGGGGACGGCATGCCGGCTCTCGCTGTGGGAGCACGGCGGTTACCTGGTCTGCGAAGCCCGCGATACCGGCTTTCTTGGCGACCCGCTGGCCGGCCGCCGGCCGCCGAGTTGCGACAAACCGAGCCCATCCGGCCTCTTCGTGGTCAACGCGGTCGCTGATCTGCTGCGGATGCACACGACGCCGGAGGGCACCACCATCCATGCCTACCTCCGTCGCGACACCAGGTCGTCGACATGACCGCCGCGAATATCTCGATTATGTGGTGGGGGTGGTCTGCGAGTGGTTGAGTGGGGGCGCTATGACCCGACGGCATGGTGAGGTCCGCTCCGCCGCCGGCCTCAATCCGTTGGGGCACGTGGCGTGGGGCTATCGCGACCGCTCGGAGTTTCTGGCCCGCGCAGCCGAATACATCGCCGACGGCCTCGCGCGAAACCAGCGCATTTTGTATGCGTGCGACGCCAGCTCCGCCGCGCTGCGCAATGAGCTGGACGAGATGGGTTTCGCCGAGGCGGTGCGTACCGGGCAGATCGCGGTGACTCCGGTGGCCGAGCATTACCGGTTTGTGCCAGGGACCGACGTCGTCGATGCGGAGGCGACCGTGGCCGACGGAGTGGCCGCGATGAATTACGTGGTCGGCGCGGGATGTAGTGGATGCCGCGCGGTGGTCGACGGGGCGGTGCTGGTCCGCACGCCCGAGCAACGCGCGGCGTTCGCCCGCCTCGAGTACCTCGTCGACCAGAAGATGGCGGTGCTGCCCTTCGCGGCGCTGTGTGCCTACAACCTCACTCTCTTGGGTGACGCCGCCAAGGAGCTGATGTGCCTGCACCCCATGGTCAACACAGGCGCGGTCGGCTTCCGCATCTACGCCGGGCAGGGCATTGACTTCGCCTTGGCCGGTGAACTCGACGCGGCCGTCCACGCGGCGTTCAGCACTGCGCTGCAATGGATCTGGCCGCTGGCGGCCGGCGACGAGGTGGTCATCGACGCGCGCGCGTTGGACTTCGTGACACACCCTCAGCTCGTTGCGCTGGATCGACTTGCCGCGGCGGACGGGCGGCAGGTCGTGCTGCGGACCGACCGGCGCATGGTGGCCCGGCTGGCCAAGCTACTCGGTCTGACCAACCTGCGGGTGGAAGCACCGGATCTGGCCGACGTCGGCTGAGGTGGCGAGTCCGTCAGCGGCTAACGTGGGCGCGGTGGCTAACAAATCGAAGGTAACCCTGATCATCGTCGCGACGGCGGCACTGCTGATCGGCGGCTGTGGCACGTCGAAGTCCGCCCAGCCCGCGTCGTCGGCCGCCGCCACGAATTTCGCGACCTCCCTGCGGCAGAAGATCAGCACCGACGCGATGATGGCGCACCTGTCGAAGCTGCAGGACATCGCCCGCGCTAACGGAAACACCCGCGCAGTGGCCACGCCCGGCTACGACGCCAGCGTCGACTACGTGGTAAACAAGCTGCGCGACAAGGGGTTTGACGTCCAAACCCCGGAGTTCCAGGCTCGGGTATTCCACTCCGAGCCGGGTTCGGTGGCGATTGGCGACAAAACCTTCGAGGCCCGCGCGTTGCAGTTCAGCCTGCCCACCCCGCCCGACGGGGTGAGCGGACCGCTGGTGTCCGCTCCCGTCGACGACAGCCCCGGCTGCACCCCGTCCGATTACGACAAGCTGCCGGTGAAGGGGGCGGTGGTGCTGGTGGACCGCGGCACCTGCCCGTTCACCGAGAAGGAGGAGGCCGCCGTGCAGCGCGGTGCGGTGGCGCTGATCATTGCCGACAATGTCGACGAAAAAGAGATGGGCGGCACGCTGGGCGACAAAGCCGACGTCAAGATCCCGGTGGTCAGCGTCACCCGAGCGGCCGGGGTGCAGTTGCGCGACAAGGCCGGACCGGTCACCGTCAAGCTGAAGGCGGAGACCCGAGACATCGCGGCCCGCAACGTCATTGCGCAAACGAAGACCGGTTCCACCTCCGATGTGGTGATGATCGGCGCACACCTCGACAGCGTCCCGGAGGGGCCCGGCATCAACGACGACGGCTCGGGTGTGGCCGCGGTGCTGGAAACCGCGCTGCAACTGGGCAGTTCGCCGCAGGTGCACAACGCGGTGCGCTTCGGCTTCTGGGGCGCAGAGGAACTCGGGCTGATCGGTTCACGCAAGTACGTCGAGTCGCTGAACCTCGACGCGCTCAAAGACATTGCGCTGTACCTGAACTTCGACATGCTGGGCTCGCCGAATCCCGGCTACTTCACCTACGACGGCGACCAGTCGATGCCGGTCGACAAGCGGGGCGAGCCGATTGTGCCCGAGGGCTCGGCGGGTATCGAGCGCTCGCTGGCCGCGTATCTGCGCTCAGCCGGCAAAACGCCGCAGGACACCTCGTTCGACGGACGGTCCGACTACGACGGGTTCACGCTGGCGGGCATCCCGGCGGGCGGGTTGTTCTCCGGCGCCGAGAACAAGAAGTCCGACGAGCAGGCCAAGCTGTGGGGCGGCGAGGCGGATCAGCCGTTCGACCCCAACTACCACAAGGCCACCGACACCTTGGACCACGTCGATCGCACCGCACTGGGCATCCACGGCGCCGGGGTCGCCTACGCAACCGGTCTGTACGCCCAGGACATCACTGGCCGCAACGGTGTACCGATCCGCGAGGACCGCACCCGTCACGAACTGAAGAAGTAGTCGATCGTGGTGGGCGGCAATTTGGGCGTTGACCAGATGAATCCCACGGCACGCTGGTCGGGACGACTTGTCGCCCACCCTGCTAGACTCGAATGTATGTTCGATGCTCAGGGTCCGGGGTCGCAGGAGGCGGTGATTGCCCGCCTGGATGAGCTGATGGAACGGCGCCATCCGTCGACGACGTCGGAGTCGGCTGGCTTGGTGGATCGGATTTGCGCGGCGACGCGGTTGGAAAATCGGGCGGCGGCCGCGCAGTTGGCTGCGATTGGGGAGTTGTTCGGCTATCGGCTCGCGCGTTGTTCGGAGACCGAGCAGTGGGCGATGGACACCGAGGCGGCGGTGGCCGCGGAGGTGGCGGCGGCGTTGCGGATCAGCCAGGGCCTGGCGGGCAGCCGGCTGCGTTATGCGCGGGCCATGCGGGAGCGGTTGCCCCAGCTGGGCGCGGTGTTTGTCGCCGGGGATATCGACTATCGGATGTTTCAGACGATTGTGTTTCGCACCGATCTGATCACCGATCCCGAGGTGCTGGCCGCGGTCGATGCCCAGTTGGCGCTGCGGGTGCCGCGTTGGCCGTCGATGACACAGGGCCGGCTGGCGGGGCAGGTGGATAAGATCGTGGCCCGCGCCGATCGCGATGCCGTGCGCCAGCGTCGTGAGCAGCAGGCCGATCGCGAGTTGTGCATCTCCGATAGCGGTAACGGTTTAGCCGAGGTGTTCGGCCGTTTGATCGCCACCGACGCTCATGCGGTGGATGCCCGCCTGGAGGCGTTGGCGGGCAGCGTGTGTGAGCATGATCCGCGCACCCGCACGCAGCGCCGCGCCGATGCGATGGGGGCGCTGGCGGTCGGGGCCGAGCGGTTGACGTGTCACTGCGGGCGCGCCGAGTGCCCCGCGGCGGCCAAGCCGGCGCCCTCACCGGTGCTGATTCATGTCATCGCCGAGCCGGCCGCGATCGCGGGCGCCGGGTCGGCGGCGGCCTCGCGGGTGGGCGCTGATGCGCTGATCCCACCCGAACTGCTCGAGCAACTGGCGACATCGGCCAAGCTGGTGGCGCTGTCCCATCCCGCCGATGCCGCCCCGGAGCCGGGGTATGTGCCGTCGAAGGCGCTGGCGGATTTTGTGCGCTGCCGGGATTTGACGTGTCGCTGGCCCGGCTGCGATCGGCCGGCCTGGGACTGCGACCTTGATCATACGACCCCCTATGCCCAGGGTGGGCCCACGCACGCGTCGAACCTCAAATGCTATTGCCGCACACATCATTTGGTGAAAACGTTCTGGGGCTGGGCAGACAAGCAGCTGCCCGACGCGACGGTGATTTTGACCTCGCCGTCTGGGCAGACCTATGTCACCACTCCGGGCAGCGCGCTGTTGTTCCCGAGCTTGTGCGCGCCCACCGGCGACCTAGGCGCACCCGCGCCGGTCCGCACCGAACGCTGCGCCGAGCGGGCCGTGATGATGCCCAAACGCCGCCGCACCCGCGCCCAAAACCGCGCCAACTACATCGCCAAAGAACGCAAACGCAACCGAGACGCCCGCGCGGCGCGCCGACAAGCCCGCGAAACCGCAATATTCGGCCCCGCACCACCCACCGACGACGACGAACCACCGCCGTTCTAACGCGGATCAGGGCGCTTTCCGGATGCGCTCGAGCGTGACTCGTGCAAGGCGCATCGACAACGACGGCGAGAGCCGCTCCAAGTACCAGAACGTCTTCCACCATGCCGGCACCACAATGATCGCCTTGTCACGGAAGACCGCGCGAAGGGCGCGCTCGGCGAACTTCTCGGGCGCCATGGGACGCAATTGCTCCCAGCGCCGCAGGATTTCGTCGTCGCTGAGGCCGGCCTTCTCGGTCCGCCCGTAGCGACCGCCGGTGAGTATCGGGGTCCGGATCACGCCCGGGCACAGCACCGAGACCCGGACGCCGTGGCGCTCGGCCTCGATGCGCAACGTCTTCGAGATCGCGACCACGGCGTGTTTGGTGGCGGTATAGCCCGCCTGGCCCGCGGTGGTGACAAGACCGATGCCCGACGCGCCGCCGGTGACGAATGCGACCTTTCCCGACACGCTCGACGCCATTGCGAAAGGATATCGCCGCGCTCACCCGATCTCGGCGATCCTCGGCATCAGGTCGTCGCCGAGACGCTTCACGAAGCCGGCCGGATCCGGATTCCCGGGTACCGGACCGACGTTGATCATCGAAACACCCATCCCGGCATAGCGTTCGAGCGTCCGTAGGTACCCGTCGAGGTCCGCGAACGGATCCGCCAACAGTCCCACGGTCTTGCGAATCTCGGCGGGATCGCGGTCCACCGTCGCGCAATGCCGGTTCAGCACATCGATCTTGTGCGCGAGCTCCTCGGGTTCGGAGACCGTGCTGTTCCAGACATCGGCGTACTGGGCGACCAACCGCAGCGTCTTCTTCTCCCCGGAGCCGCCGATCAAGACAGGTGGACGCCGAATCGGTTGCGGCACGCAGATCGTCTCGGCCAACTGGTAGTGCTTGCCGTGATACGGGCCGTTGTCGTCGCTCCACATCTGCCGGCAGATCTGCAGTGTCTCTTCGAGCATCTCGAACCGATCCCGCAACGGTGGATACGGAACACCCAGTGCGACGTGCTCGCGCTCGTACCAGGCGGCGCCGATGCCGAACATCGAGCGGCCCTGCGAGAGCACGTCGAGGGTGCTGACGGTCTTGGCCAGCAGCCCCGGATAACGGTAGGTGACCCCGGTGACCAGCATGGCCAAGTCGATCGTCGACGTCTGCCCCGCCAAATAGCCCAGCGACGTGTAGCCCTCCAGGAACGGGTCTTCCGCGCGCCCAACGGTTTCCATCTGGAAGAAATGATCCGCCAGGGTGAACAACGTCGCGCCGATCTCTTCGGCGGCCTTGGCGGTGGCCGTCAGCGTCGGCGCCAGCCGCGCCGGATGCTCCGGGAGAAAGTCGATGAAGTGAATCGCCAATTCCATTGGCACGTCCTTTCGCTAGTCGGTCAAGCGCTCGAGCAGCGACAACGCCTCGAGAATGACGCGGCGCTCCCGCTCCGAGTACTGCTCCTGCATGGCGCGGGCCAGCCACTCCCCGCGCAGCTGCCGGTGGTTCTCGGCGCGACGCCGGCCGGCGGCGGTCAGCGAAACCACTTGCCGCCGACCGTCTTCCGGGTCCGGAGCTCGGCGGATCATGCCGTGCCGGTCGAGTGCGGCCAGTGTGGCCGCCATCGACTGCGGTCGAACCCGCTCAGCGCCGGCCAGCAGGCTGGCCGACGACGGCCCGTCTTTCCATAGTCGCGTCAACACCGCCGTCTGCGACGGCGTGAGGTCGTCGTCGGTGGCAACCTCGCGCATTCGGCGCCGCAACCGGCTGAAAAAAACCCGCAAATCGCGTGCCGCCTGCGTCGCAGACTCGCTCGGCCCGTCCACGCCTGCCACCATACACTAGACAGGCTGAACTGAACAGTTTCGGCTGTCTACTATGTTCCGCCGAACTCCGGACGCAGGACCGAACTGAGCGCGGCGAGCGGAATGTGCGGCTCGACGGTCCCGCCGTCCATCGACCATTGCTGAGCCTGGTCGTATTGGACAGGGGAGTCGTGGCCGACCGGGTAGTCCGGCATGTAGAGGATCAGCTCGTCGGGTGTGACCACCCACGCCTTGTAGCCACCCGAGTACACCTTGTCCGGCGTCCACCGGTCGAGGGTGAACGGGTATGTGCCGGGCGAATGCTGCCAGGCGGCCCGGTCGAGCGCCTCTTGAACGAACGGTTCGGCCAGCGGCGGAATGGCCGCCCGCGGATCCACCCCCGGCTTGGTGATATCGGTGAGCTCCAGCCGCCTGCCGCCGGCCATGTCGAAGGTGAAAGTGCGGTAGGCGTTGTTGATCCACGGCCCGTCGGCGTGGTAGTCCTCGTGGAAGGCCACGCTGAGCGCGGGCCCGTGCTGGAAAACCTGGTAGTTCTCCTCGCCCCAGCTGTCCTGAACCATCGTGGCGCCCTTGGTGCGCCAATTCTGCGACAGCGTGCGCAGGTAATCGCGAATCACCGGGCCAGCGGTGGGATTGTCCACCAGATCGCCCGGGATGGCCATCTTGATGTCGCGCACCGCTTTTCGCTCGGAGGTGACCGAGGAATGGCAGTACTGGCCGTCCCATTGGCCGCCGAGCTCGCCGCAGAACGTCTGCGCCGACGCCGACGCCGTCGGCGCGCCGGTCACGGCCGCGACAGCCATGAGCAAGGCTAAGGCAGTTCGACTTTGCTTGCGAGCCATCGGTTGTCGACCTTCTCCATCGTCATCTTCATCCGGGTGCGGTCCACGCGACCGTCGGGACGCGCGGCGTTGGTGACCGTCTGGTCGACCATCAACAGCACGACGACCTTGTCCTTGGTCTCGGACTGGATGGCGGACGCGACGACGACGCCGTGCGCGGTGGCCTTGTTGTCGATCAGCAGCTGCCGAAGTTGCACACTGGCTTTGGTGTACGTGTCTTTGAATTGGCCTGTGGCTCCGCCGAGTACCGCCGCGAAGTTCTGGTCCACCTGGTTGGAGTCGATGCTGGTCAGCACTTGCGCGTAGTCGACTGCGCTCTGCCGGGCAGCCTGGGCGGCCTGGCTGACGGTGTGCTCCTCCCACAACTTCCAGCCCAGCAGGCCGGCGACGCCGAACGCGGCAACGAACACCGCGGCCACCAGCCCGATGCGCACATACCTCATGATCGTCTCCAATTCAGCGCGGCGGCTCGACCGGCAGTGTCGGCCCGCCATAGGGGGTGGGAATCGTGAAGCGGCCCTTGGGTGTTGGGTCGGTAGTCTGACCCAGGTCGGCGCCCGGCGGCGGACCGGCAGTGTCGTCGCCGCCCGGCCGGGGCGCGTTCTTGGCGCCCCGGATCAGCACCTCGGGGTCGTCGTCGCGGCAGTAGGTGTAGAGGAACGGCTCCGGATAGTCCGCCGACGACGACGGCCGGCGCGGCGTGCCGTAGTCGCAGGTGTAGCGGGGATAGATGTCGGCGGTGGCCCACAGCCCATGCTCGTGCATCGTGGTCGCCAACGCCTCCAGCGTCGAGCCACGATAGTTGGGGAACACCGCGTTGAGCGCCGGAACCCGGACGTACACCAGCCGCGCCGTCGTCACCAGATTGGCCAGCAACCCGACCATGGTGTCCGAGTTGTCGTCGAACAGGTTGTCCACCGACGACAACACCCCGGGTGTCCGGTCGACGAATCGCCGGAACCCGCCGTCCATCTTGTTGACGCCGGCCATCACCTGGGCGACATCCTGCGTCGCGGCCCCCAGTCCGGCGTTCTTGTCGGCCAGCGTGGTCAGCACCACCCGGCTGGTTTTCAGCACCGAAACAGTTTGCGGCAGCACCGGATCCATCGTGGACAGCAGGAAGGTGCCGCCGTCGATGATGTCGGTGAGCTTGCGCGGACCCTCCTTGCTCAAGCTCAGCTCCTTCTTGACCAGCTCGAGCTTCCTCGGATCGGTTTGGGCCAGCATCCCGTCGGCGTCGGCGAGCAGCTGAGACAGCGGAACCGGCGTGCTGGCCCGCTCCGGGCCGACCACGCTGCCATTGGCCAGAAACGGGCCGGTGTTCGACGCGGGCTCGAAGTCGATGTACTGCTCGCCGGCCGGCGAAAGTCCCGACACGCGAACCGGGCTCGACGCCGGGATCTTGACGTTCTTCTTGATGTGCGCGATCACCTCGACGCCGGATGGTGTGGCTTCCAGCGAGTCGATGCGCCCGACCCGGATTCCGCGGACGGCGACGTCCTGGTTGGCCAGCAGGCCACCGGATTCCGGCAGCTGGATCCTGACCCGATACGTCGCGTCGAGCGGGTTCACCCGCAGTGCCCCGATCAGCAAATACGCCACGGCCACAACGAGTGTCAGTGCGAGCGCTATGCCGGACAACCACGCTCGCTGGCGATGGCCGGCGCGGACGATGCCGACGAGCAGCCGGCTCAGGGTGTCGATCATCCCGGCGGCTCCTGAGCGAACGGATCCGGCGGCGCCTCTCCCGGGGGTGCGGGTGGCAGCGGCGGACCGGACGGCGTCCACGGATCCTGACCCATCGGCGTGTTCGGGCCGCGCCCGACAACACGCTCCTGCAGCCGCCACAGGGCGTACTTGAGTGAGCCGATGAACTTGTTGATGTCGCGGTGCATCGGGCCGTGGAAAACCGGATCACCCTTGAACCCGCCGGATTCCGCCCCGGTGCCCGGCCGCGATCCCATCACCAGCCGGTCGATGCTCGCGCGCACCGAAATCGCCGAGCTCGACGTCCCTTTGACGATCGGCGCAATCAGCCTGTTGAGCGCGGCCAGGCTGGTGTCGGGACTCACCGAGACGTCGTTCCACGCCGCGGCAATCGCATTCGCGTCCTTGATAACGCTGCGACCGGTCTTGTCGGTGCCGGCGATCGACGGGAACTTCTGCAGCTGGCGGGTGGTGGCGCCGACTTGCTCGACCACATCGGCGATCTGGTCGGCGTCGGCGGCCAACACGTCGGTCGCCGGCCCGACCGCCCGCAAGACGTCGGTGATGGCCTGGTTCTTCTCGTCGAGCCGATCGGCGAGCCGCGCGGTTTCCGTCAGCGCCTCGTCGATCTGGCCGGATCGGGCGTTGAGCTTGACCAGCAGCGCGTTGGTCCGGTTGATTAGGTCGCCGAATGCCTGTCCCTGGTCACCGGTCGCCTTGCCTGCGCCGTTGACGATGTTGGTGAAGTTACGGACCGCGCCGCCGTTGACCAGTAACGCCGCAGAGCTGAGCACGGACTCCACGGTGGCGGCGGCCCTGGTGGACTCCAGGCCGATGGTGTCGCCGCTGTGCAACAGCGAAGCGTTGGGCTGCAACGGATTTGGTGGCTTGATCGCGATGAACACGTCGCCGAGCGGGGTGGCCGACCGCAGCTCCGCGGTGCTTCCCACCGGAACCCGGACGCCGTCCATGATGCGCAACGTGGTCTCCGCGGTGTAGTTACGCGCGACCATTGACTCGAGTTGGCCGACGTCGGCGCCGGCGAGTTTCACCTTGGCGTGTGCGGGCAGGTTCAGCGCATTGGAGAAGACCGCGTGCAGAAGATATCCACCGCTGCCGATCCCCGGAGCGGGCAGCGGCAGGCTGCTGAGCCCGTTGGTGGCGCATCCCGATACAACGACGGCGGTCAGGGCTGCCCCCAACGCTTTGTGCGCCATCGCTACTGTCCCATCGCCGAGAGACCGTCGAGAATGTACGTCAGGCCGAAGTCGGGGCCGTAGTCTTGCAATGTCCCTGTGCTGCAGCCCAACTGCCGCAGATGCATCAGATTGCAGATCTCCTTCGCGGACTGGCTGTCGGTGAGCGCCTTGTCGATCAGGCCGTGCACGCGGATCGCGCCGTTGTTCTGGTCGATCGTGTTATAGAGGTTCTCCAGGGTCAGCGGCAGCACGTCGAGCATCTCGGCGACCCCGCGCTGGTTGTCCACAATCGACTTCGCGGCGGTGTCGCCGTTGCGGATGGCCTGTTTCAGGTTCTCGCGATTGGCCTCGATCAGGGAGGCCACCTGGTCGAGAATCGTGTTGATGGTGCGGCCGGTGGCGCCGGTGCCGAATTGTTCGTCGGCGAGCATCTGGCTGAGCTGGTGTGTCGTCGAACCGAATTGGCGTACCTTGGCATCGTTGCGGGCGGCGGCCTCCACCAGCGAGCTGAGATTGGTGATGATCGTGGTCAGCTCGTCGCGGGTGGTCTCGCCGCGTTCGGAGCTGAGCCGCAACGCTTTCGAGAGCTCGTCGAGGGCCGACAGGATCTTTTGGCCGTTGCCGTCGCTGATTCCGACCGCGGCGTCGGTCAGGTCGGCGATCGGCCCGCCCCCGGTGCCGTTGCCCTTGAGCGACTTCGAGACCTTGTCGAGCATGTCGAGCACCCGGTCGAAGGCGACCGGCGTCTTGGTTCTGGTCAGCCCGATCGTGTCGTGGTTCTTGAGCACCGGACCCCCGCGGTAGGGCGGTGTCAACTCGATCTGGCGGGCCGTCAGGATCGAGGTGGTGATCGTCACCGCCTGCGCGGCGGCGGGAATCTTGACGTGCTTGTCGACGGTGAACTCGACCTCGACGTAGCTGCCCTTCGACGTGATCTTGGTGACCGTTCCGACCGGCATGCCGAGCACCGCGACCGCGTTGCCCTCGTATAGCCCTGCAGCGCTGTCGAATTGGGCGGTCAGCGTAATGGTGTCGAGCCGGGACTTGACGTAGTAGCCGACCACCCCGAGGCCCGCGACGGCCAGCACGGCCGCAGCAGCGACGATCGCGACGACCCTGCGCCTGTTCATTTGCAGTCCTTGAAGTACTGGATCATGCCGAACTCCTTGGCGCGCCCGCTGATTGCGCACATCCACGAGTCGATGGCAAGCCCGTTGGCCAGATTGAACTCGACGACGGGCCCGTAGCCGGTGGCGTTGGTCAGCCCGCGCAGCGGCACCGGCGCGGCCTGCAGCAGGTTGCGCAGCAGGTCGTCATGCTGGCCGACCATGTTGGTGAGCTCATGCAAATTGGTGAACAGCTCGTCGAGCATCGGCCGGTGGTTGACCACGATCTTGTCGAGCTGGTCGACCAGCTGGGTCAGCGCCGCCAACATCGCGTGAAAGGTGGCCTCCCGCGCCACCAAATGACCGATCAGGTCCTGACCCTGGTCCATCAGGTTGCCCAGGTTGGTCTGCTGACGCCGCAGCGTGTTGGCCACCCGCTGCGTGCTCTTGAGCAGTGCGCCGAGCTGATCGCGACGGACGGCAGTGATCGCCGCCAGCGTGTGCAGGTTGGCCATGGCCTGCGGAACCAGCGGTGGCACGCCCTCGAGTTGCTTACCCAGGACGGCCAGCGACTGCGCGAACTGGTCGGAGTCCGCCTGCTCGAATGTCGTTGTGGCGTCTTCGAGTAGGGACTGCAAATCGTAGGGCACCTCGGTGTGCGCCAGGCTGATCGTCTTGCCCGGTAGCGAGCCCGGGCCGTCGGGCACCAGTTCGAGATAACGCGAACCCAGGATGGTCATGACCTTGATGACCGCCCTGGTGTCCTTGCCCAGCGGCACGTTGTTGCGCACCTTCAAGCCTGCCTCGACGTGGTCGCCGGCGAGCTTGATGCTCGACACGCTGCCGACCTCGATGCCGGCGATCGTGATCGGGTTGCCGGCACGCAGCGACGCCGCCTGCAGAAACTCGGCGGTGTAGTGCGTGTAGCCGAACCCCAGCACCTTCACCAACAGCGACGCCGCGACAAGAACACCGACCACCGCCAGTGCGACGAACCCGAGCCAGGTCTTGTTGTAGGACTCCAGCGGACGGCGCCTAGCCATTGGCCATGTTCCTGCATCGCGGGGTGTGCCAGCCCAGGTTCTTGGTGGTGATCGGGTAGGCGTTGCCCGGGGTGGCCGCGTTGACGATGAACGTGGTGATGTCGTTGAGCCCGGGGAAGAATCCGGTGGCGTTCAGGTCGCAGGCATAGGCGTTGCCGTAGGACCCCTCGTCGACGATGCGGGCCAGACCTTTGAGCAGCAGCGGTAGATTGTCGCCGGTGAACGCCAACTGCGGCTCCATGGCGGCCATGTGTTTGGTGAAACCCGGCTGGCGGGTGATCATCTCGTCCAGCGCGGGGTAGACGTCGTCGGCGATCGCGGACAGCCGCCGGGTGACCGCGGCGATCGAGCCGACGGACGACTGCAGCGACGGTCGGCGAGCATCGAAATCCGCCATCACGTCCAGGGTTTGGCTCAGCGCATGGTCCAAGTCGTCGTTTTGCGCGGCGACGCTGTCCGTCACTCGGGTCAGGCTGGTGATCAGGTCGCCGAGGGCCTGATCGCGCGCGGACAGGGTCCGGGACAGCGTCGACGTCTGCTCCACCAGCTGCGGGATCGACGCCCGGTCGCCCGACAGCGACTGGATCACCCCTTTGGTCAGGTCGTCGGCCTGCTTCGGATTCAGCAGGGAGAACAGCGGTTCGAAACCGTTGAGCAGCTTTCCGACGTCGAACGACGGATCGGTCTGCTGCACGGGGATCACACTTCGCGGCGGCAACACGGTCCGGTTCCCGGTCTCGCCCAGCGACAGCCCGAGATAGCGTTGCCCGATGATGTTCTGGTAGGTCACCGACGCGACGGTGTTGCCGTACACCTGTTGGTCGTTTTGGACGATGAACGAAACCTTGGCCAGTTTGCCTGCCAGCTCGATGTTTTCGACGCGGCCGACCCGCACGCCGGCCATCCGGACGTCGTCGCCCACGCGCAGGCCGTACACGTCGGTGAACATCGCCGCATACGCTGTGGTGGACCCGGACACGTCGCGCCGAAGCGTGGCGTACACCAGCCACGTCACGGCGGTGGCGATTGCCATGAAGATGGACAGCCCGATCAGCGGACCACGGAACTTCATTTCGTGCCCTCCAGTGACACCGTCGTGCCGCGGGCCAGCGGGCCGAGCAGCAGCTGAGTCGCCACCGACGCCGGGTGTGGCTGGCCGGTGATCACGCCCAGTTGGTCGCGTTCGCGTTGGCTGCCGACGGGGCCGACGTTCCCGCCGTACGACGCCGGCGCAGCCTCGGCGGGCAAGGGCGCTGGTGGCGGGGGAGCGTCGTCGGGATCGGCGGTGCCCGGAACCCGCGGCGCCGGGCCGGTGGGCCACGGCCACCACGGCAACGGCGGGTTGGGATCCTCCAGGTTGGGCCCGCCGGGGTTGACCAGCGGCGGCCCGACCGCGACGAGGTTCCCGTCGGGCCCGATCTGGGTGCCCGGCGGTGGCGCGAGATCGGTTGGCGGATGGTAGTTCTGCGGCAGCAACACCTCGGGCAAATCGGCCCGCACCGCGATCTCCGGAGCGGTGAAGCAGCTCGGGCCCTTGAGCTCGCCGTAGCGCGGGCAGTCGGCGCGGGTGTAGGTGTAGGTGGGGGTCAGCGCCAGGTTGACCCGCATGTTGCCGGTGTCCAGCTCGGGATCCCACACCTCGTCGAAGAACTTGTCGGACAACCGCTTCAGGCGGGTGAAGATAGGCAGGAACTTGTCGCTGTTGATCGCGAACACGCCCAGTGCCGGGGTGAGGTTCTGCGTCATCTCGATCAGCTGGTCGGTGTGGTTGTCGAACGCCTGCCGGGTGACACCGAACGTGTGCGTCGAGCCGGTCACCAAAGACAGGAACTGGGCGCGTTTTTCGGCCAGCGTTTGCATCGGCCGCACCGCGTCGTGCAGGGCGTCGACGAGTTCCGGTGCGGTGGACTGCAGGCCGCGGGTGGCATCCAGCAGCGCCGATACCGTCGTCGGGCCGGGGTCGGTGGCGACGATCGCGTTGAGCTCGTTCAGCACGCGAGTCAACTGGGCGCCGGCGGTGAGCAGTTTGACGCGCCGGTTCTCGGTCGCGGCGCCGACGGCCGCCAGGATGCCGACGCTGTGGTCCTCGCGTCCGCGGCCGGTCGCGGCGAGGATGTCACGCAGCTTGCTGATGGTGGTCTGGAAGATCACCGTCGACAGCTCGGTGTCTTCTCGGATATGCGCGCCGTCGCGAATGCCGGCGCCCTGCCCCCGGTCGACGAGTTGCACCGATGAGACCGCGAACACGTTGCTGGGGACCACTCGCGCGGTGACGGTGGAGGGGATCTGTCTGGCGTGCTCCGATTTGAGGTTGATGTGCACGTAGTTGGGTTTGCCGTAGGTCGCCGGGATGACGTTGTCGACGGCGCCGACCAGCAAGCCGTGGTATTTCACGTCGGAGCGCTGCGGCAGCCCGTCGCCGACGTTGACCAGCTCGGCCACCACCCGGACGTAGTCGTTGAGCCGCCCGGTGGACTTCAGCAGCAGGGCCGCGGTGACGGCCGCGACCACCAGCAGGACGGTCACCCCGTACGCGAGCAGCTGCTGATCGGAGGGACCACGTCCGTCGAGGTCCAACGAATTGCCCATCTAGCCGCCAAATCTCGCGCCGGCGTCGATGCTCCACAGCGCCATGGTGAGCAGCATGTTGACCATGATCACGACGGTGATGCTGGCGCGCATCGCATGCCCGGCGGCCACCCCCACACCCTCCGGGCCGCCGGCGGCATAAAACCCGTAATAACACTGCACAGTCGACGAAATCCACACGAACACCACGCATTTGAGCACCGAATAGACGATGTCCTTGCCGCTCAACATCATCGTGAAGTAGTGCAGATACGGGCCGACCGAGCCGCCGCTGATCACCCCCGCGACCAGCTGGCAGGTGAGATAGGTGACGGCCAGACATGCGACGTACAGCGGGATCACCGCGATGATCGAGGCCATCAGCCGCGTGGTGACCAGGAACGGGATCGGCCGAATCGCCAGCGAATCCAGCGCGTCGATCTCCTCGGCGATCCGCATTGCGCCCAGCTGCGCGGTGAACCGGCAACCGGCCTGCATCGCGAACGCCAGCGAGGCCATGATCGGCGCGAGCTCCCGCGTGTTCACCAGCGACGAGATGATGCCGGTCGCCGGACCGAGCCCCAGCAGGTTCAGAAAGTTGTAGCCCTCGACGGCGACCAGGGCGCCCGCGGTGAACCCGAGCACCACCGCCACCCCGGCAGTGCCCCCGCCGACGACGATCGAGCCGTTGCCCCAGGCGATGTCGGAGAGCAGCCGCAGGAATTCCTTGCGGTATTGCCGCAGCGATGCCGGCACGGCGACCAGGGCGCGGACGAAGAACACCAGCATGTGCCCCAGGCGGATCGTCGGCGTAGATGCCCGGCGGTAGATGGCGACGAGCGGCCGTGCGACGGCGGGTACGTAGGTTGATGCGGTCATTCAGCGCCGCTCCTCAGCATCGCTTCGCTCTGCATTGTCGCCGGCGCGCATCTCACAGACCCGTCCGCGGGAACAGCACGTTGTAGAGCTGGCTGATGCCGACGTTGACGATCATCAGCACCAGGATCGCTTCCACGACAGCCGCATTCACCGAGTCGGCGACGCCGGTCGGTCCACCCCTGGTCGACAAGCCCTTCTGGCAGGCCACCACCGCGACGATGCCGCCGTACACGACCGCTTTCAGCAACGCCACGATCATGTCGCCGGTGGTCGCGAACGACGAGAACGTCGCGACGAAGCTGCCGGGCGCGCCGCGCTGGAAGTAGACGTTGAACAGGTAGCTCGCCAAAAAGCCGACGAAGCAGGTGATTCCGGTGAGCGCGACACCGATCATGATCGCGGCCGCGAACCGCGGCACCACCAGTCGGCGGATCACCGAGACGCCCATGACCTCCATGGCGTCGGTTTCCTCCCGCATGGTGCGCGAGCCCAGGTCCGCGGTGATCGCGGACCCGACGGCCGCCGCCATCAGCACCGCGGCCACCAGCGAGGCGGCCTGGCGGATGACCGCGAGGCCGCTGGCCGCGCCGGCCAGCGACGTCGCGCCAACCTGATTGGCCAGCAACGCGAACTGAATCGACAGCGTGACCCCGATCGGCAGTGCCACCAACACCGTCGGCAGCACGGCAGTGCCGGCCATGAATGCGCCCTGCCGCAGGAACTCGATCCACTGGAAGCGTCCGGTGAACAGGTCGATGAAGAAGTACTGGATGGTGCGCACGGCCAGGACGTATTGCTCTCCGACGGTCGTCAGTGACGCGAGCGGGTGGCGGCGGACGTATCCTGTGGTCCACTCTTCGATGGCGGCCACGCCGTCGGGCGCCACGTCTGTGCCACGATCCACGGCGAGCATGTTAATCACGGTTCTGCTTCGGGGGAAGGCTTTCGGGAAACTGGCCCGGAGCAAGGAGGCGGCGCGGTCGGCGGCACTGCCCCATTGGCGGTCGAGACGTGGGCGCCGGTGAATTCCTACAGAAGCGAGGGTCTTTGTAAAGAATGTCAGTCTACAAACGGCGTCGGTGACACGGTGCAGCAACTCTGGCGTCGGGGACCTGCGAGGTTTGCACGTCAGGCTCTTGTTAACAGTGATTTCGTCATTTACGGTTGCCTGCATGGTTCCGGCGGCGTCGTTGGTGGCGGTAGGCAGTGTGGCCGCGGCCGCGCTCGGGCTGGCCGCCGGCGCGCACGCCGATCCGAATCCGCCGCCGCCGCTGCCGGTGTTCAGCCCGGCGCCGGGTGACTGGTCGCCCAACTTCGACATCTGGCCGTACAACACTTTCACCTATCGGGTAACCCCCGAAATGGTCGGCGGCATGTCGGACTCCTGCCAGTGGTTCAACGCGCAATTCGACGCGCTGATGGGTCAGATCAACGAGTTCAATCGCAACCTCGGGGACCACCACGACGACTACTCGAGCGCCGGCGTGCAACGCCAGGCCGACGCCGTCGTCGCCAACATCGACCAGTCGACGGTGTTCTTGGCGCCACGCGTCAAACCGTTGATCGTCACCAACAACCCCGACAACTTCGGCCCGTACTCGCCGATATACGGCGGCGAATCGATGACCCATGTGGCGTTTCAGCTGAGCCGAATCGGCACCAGCATCAAGAAGAAAGACCCGTCAGGCGTCACCCACGCCAACATCGTCGCAGCGACGGGATGGGGTAATGCGATCCGCGAATCGGGGGCATGCAACTGATGACCACTACCAAGGCTGATGAGCTGGAACCCGAAGTCGAGGAAAAACCGCAAGAGCCGGAAGGTAGGCAGCGGCGAGCAGGCCGGTGGGTTGCCTGCGGTGTGCTTGCCGCGGTGCTGGCCGGAGCCGGCTACGAGGGCTGGCTGCTGTTCGAGCACCATCAGGTCAAAGTCGCCGCTGCCCAAGCACTCGACGCCGCAACCAAATACACGCTCGCGCTCACCAGCATCGACACCAAGGCGATCGACAGGAACTTCACCGACGTTCTCGACGGCGCGACCGGTGAGTTCAAGAACATGTACACCCAATCGAGCGCACAGCTGCGTCAGACGCTGCTCGACAACAAGGCGGCCGCACACGGCACCGTCATCGAAGCAGCAGTGAAATCGGCCAGCAAGAACAAGGTCGAGGTTGTGCTGTTCGTCGATCAGTCGGTGAGCAACGCCGCCGCGCCGCAACCGCAATTGGACCGCAGCAGGGTCACGATGACCATGGAGAAGGTCGACGGCCGATGGCTGGCCAGTAAGGTCGATCTGCCGTGAGATGTGCGGCGCGCGTTGCTATGTCGCGTCGCCGCGCAATTCCCAGAACCGCGTGCTTTCCTCGTGGGGGCCGGGCGGGGTGTGCACCCAGATCGCCAGAACGATGGTGATGATCACCCATCCGATGACCGCGGTCGGGATGGCCCAGGCACGCCGGATGAGCAGCGCTGTTCCGCATTTGCCCGCGATGTCGTCGCCGCCGGCGTCGGCGGCCTGCGTCAGGTTGGCGCTGAAGCCTCTGCCGCAGGTTATCTGGATTCCGTAGTGGTCGAACTGGTCGAGGTACACCGGCCACCAGAGCGCAAGCAATCCGACGGCGATCAACAGTACGGCCACCACACCGGCGACGAAGTGGCTGTGCTTCAGATGTTGCACGGTTACTTACGCACCTCCTTTCAGATCAGCCTGCGGCCCCGCCGGATTCGGCGGCGCACGTCGGCAAGCAGCACATAGCTGCCGCCCTGGCGGATGAACTTGGGCAGAAACCGGTTGACGAATGCCACCAACAAAAACAGGTATTCGAACCGGCGCTGCTGACCGGGCGTCCACGAGACCTGCAGCGCGTCGCGAAAAACCGGAGCGAGGAAACCGGTGGTCAAGAATCGCAACAACGGGACGAAGATACGCAGCGGCGGCGCGACCATCCGCAAGTTGATCAGGTCCTGCAGGTACCCCCGCACGGTGTCGTCGAGCACGACGCGCCCGCAAGCCTGGTTCCAGTATTGGTCGAAATCCGCACGGGTAGCCGGCCATTGGTTCTCGGTGACCTGCAGCGTGGTACCCAGCGTGAACGTCGACCGGTAGAAGTGCTCGGCGAGCTCGCCGGTCAACTTGCCGCGCAGCAGCTCGTAGGTGTCTTCCAGACCGACGAAAAGGCAAGCCGCGACCCACATTTGCAGATCGCGGTCGAAGCCGCTGTACTTGACCGGGCTCTCGGGTCCGGAGCGGACCTCCCGGTGTGCGGCGTCTACGGCGTCACGGAAGGCGGCCCGGTCCTCGGGGGTGCCCAGGATCGCCACCGCCAGATAGCTGAACGTGGTACGGGCCCGCTTCCACGGGTGCTTCATCAGGCTGCCGGATTCGACCGTGCTCTCGATCACGCCGTAGCCGACCCCGGGCCAAGACAGCTGCATGACGACATTGGCGGCCCCGGCGGCGAACGACCAGAAATCGAGCGCGTCGGCTGCGGTGGCCGGTCGGTTGTCCCAACGCGCGGTGCGGCGGGTGATGTGAATCCTGGTATCGGCGGTGGTCAGCGGGGCTCCGGCTTCGGCAGTCATGTCATGCAGACGTTGGCGAACAACAGCACCGGCCAGGAAACGATCGACCCAAGGAACGACACCACCAGGTCGGCTCCGTGCATCTGGTGCAGATGATCGGTGTGTGTCGTCGACCAGACCACTCCGACCAGTAAGTACGGCGTACCGACGATCAAGGCGAGCCCGATCAACTCGGCGATGGTGATCTGGAAGCCAAGCACCTGGCGAACCTTCTCCAGCATGTGCGTCCCTCCGACAGGCAACCCGGGCGCCGTCGTCTCCGGCGATCGAATAGAAGCTATGTTAATGGACATTCTGACCCCAGGGTAGGTTTCCGGACCCTAAATCTGACGCTAGGGTGAGGCGGTGACGACCCCTCCTGCCGAGCCCGCGACGCAGGTGCGCCGGCGGCCGAAAGACCGCAAGGCGCAGATCGCGCGCGCCGCGGCCGAGGCGTTCAGCGCACAGGGGTACCACGCGGTCAGCATGGAAGCCATCGCGGCCAAGGTCGGGATCTCGGCGGCGGCGCTGTACCGGCACTACTCGAGCAAGTACGACCTGTTTCGCGGCGCGGTGCTCGCCTTGGGTCAGCAGCTGGTCGATAGCACCGCTTTCGCCGACGACGAGCCTGCCGACGCAGACCCGGCCGCCATGTTGGAGCGCTTGGTGGATGCACTGATCGACTTAGCGTTGGCCAACAGGGAATCCGGCGGACTGTACCGCTGGCAGGCGCGTTACCTGCACGGCGAGGATGCGTCGACACTGGCCGATCAGCTGCGGCTGGTCAACCACCGAATTCAGCGTCCGCTCATGGCAATTCGGCCGGCGTTGACGTCCGCGCAACGGTGGATGGCATCCGCGGGAGCGCTCAGCGTGATCGGCAGCATCGTCGACCATCGAGTTCGGCTGCCGCACGACGAGATCCGCGCGCTGATGGCCGAAGCTGCGTTGGCGGTGCTGGCCGCCGAGCTTCCCCACCCGGACGACGCCATCGCCCGGCCGACGGCCTGGCGGATCTTCTCTTCCGATGCCGGCGTCTACGAAGCCCTGCTGGGCGCGTCGATGGTGTTGTTCAACCACCACGGTTATTCCGAAACCAGCATGTCGCAAATCGCTTCGGCGGTCGGCATCCCGGTATCAGGCATCTACCGGTACTTCTCCGGCAAGTGCGAGATCCTGTCCACCGGGTTGCGGCGGGCAGCCGACCGGGTCTCCGGCCACCTGTCGGCGATCCTCGGTGATCTGCGAGAACCGCGGCAGATGCTGACCATGCTGATCGAGGCGTTTGTGGCGACGTCGTTCGCCAACCCCGAACTGGCTTCGATCTACTACACCGAGCGGGTCAACTTGACCCGCACCGACCAGGAGCTGCTGCGCGACGTGCAGCGTACGACGATCGATTCGTGGACGCGGCTACTGGAGGCGGCACGCCCGGCGTTGACGGCAGCGCAGGCGCGGTTCCTGGTGCACGCCGCGATGGCCTTGGTGGTCGACCTGGGCCGGTTGGTGCACTACGAAGACTCGGCCGAGCAGACCGCCTACCCGCAGGCGTGCGTGCGAAAGCTGATGCAGGCTACGCTTTTTGGCCGTTGCGAATAGCGCTACCGCCCAGGTAGGCGAGGTAGGCGATCAACCCCACGATGGCCGCGCTGCGGGTTCGCCGGCTGGAAAAGCCGAGCCCGAGCACCGTCTCGATCCCGCCGTTGATGTAGATGTGCTGACGGGTGTCACGCGGGAAGACCGGCTTGCTGATCGGCTCGAACAGCTGCGGGCTGGTGAAGTGCGACACCCCCGCGCCGGCCAACGCCAAACCGGAGAATCGGGCCAGACGGTTGCTCTTGCGTGACATGCGGCTCCTTAGGCGATCGCGTAGTCGTCTAACGGGAATCTAGACCCGTCCCGCACCGCGTTGCGCACCGAGGTGGGCCGCAGCAGGGTCGCCTCGCCGCTGTGGTTGAAGTAGTAGGACCGCGACGTGGCACAGTTGCCGGCGTAAAATACCGAGTTGTCCAGGTTCCGGGTCATGCGATCCAGGAAGCGTGCGTTGGCCTCTTCGGTCACCTCGAAAGTTGTTGCGCCCCTGCGCTTGACCTCGCCGAGCAGCCGGTCCATGTGGCGCATCTGGTATTCCATGGTGTTGAAGAACGAGAGCCCGGAGAAGGCGTACGGGCTGGCCAGGCTCAGGTAGTTGGGGAAGTACGGAATCGACACGCCCTGGTAGGCCTGGAACCTGTTCTCCCGCCACCACTTACCCAGATTGCGGCCTTCACGTCCGACCACCTCGATGGCCGGGAAGTTGGCGTCCCACAGGTCGAATCCAGTGGCCAGCACCAGCGTGTCGATGTTGGCCTTGTTTCCGTCGTTGGTGACGATGCCGTCCGGCTCGATCCGATTGATGCCGCCGGTCTCCAGGTGAACGTGCGGTTTGGTGAAGCTGCGGTAGTAGTCGTTGGACCAGCTCGGCCGTTTGCAGCCGATGTCGTAATCCGGTGTCAGCTTGCGCCGCAGCTCCTTGTCGCGGACCTGGATGAACCGGTGGATCTTGCACAGGTCCATCGCGGCGATGGACAGCCGGCGGAAGTAGCGGTAGTTGAGCACCCCGATGACCGTCATCATCTCGAGCAGGTTGTCGGTCACCCAGCGGACCGCCCGCTGGGTCACCGGCAGCCGGGCGAAGAGCCGCTGCACGGCGGGGGAGATCCGGAAGTCGACCTTGGGCGCCACCCAGATCGCGGTGCGCTGATACACCGTCAGGTCGGCGACCGTCTTGGCCAGCTCGGGGATGAGCTGGATGGCGGTGGCGCCGGTGCCGATCAGCCCGACCCGGCGGCCGGCGAAGTCGTAGCTGTCGTCCCACGCTGTGGTGTGGATGATCCTGCCCTCGAACGAGGAGATGCCGGGGATGTCCGGGGTGTGCGGCTGCGACAAAAAGCCGGTCGCGGTGATCAAAAAGCGGGTGGTCAGCGTTTGGCCGTCGGCCAGCGCCACGAGCCAGATCTGCGAGTCCTCGTCCCAGCGGGCTCCTTCGACGGCGGTGTTGAACCGCATGTAGCGGCGGACGTCGTATTTGTCGGCGACGTGGTCGGCGTACTGCTTGAGTTCGGGGCCCGTAGCGAACAGCCGCGACCAGTGCGGGTTGGGCTCGAACCAGTACGAGTAGGTGGTCGACGGGATGTCGACGGCAAGACCCGGGTAGCGGTTGACATGCCAGGTGCCGCCCAGGTCGGCCTCGCGGTCGAGGATGACGAAGTTGTCGTAGCCGAGCCGCTTGAGCTGGATAGCAGTGCCGATACCGGCGAAGCCCGCCCCCACGATGACGAAGTCATACTGTGGTGAGTCCATAATGCGACTATACAGAACCCGCGGTACCGGATAGCAGCCGCAACGCCGCATCGACGGCCAGCGCCGGCACGTCGACGGTCTTGCTGCCCAGGTCGTGCCGCGCGCCGGTGATCTCGACGATCTCCGTCGGCGCGGGAATCAGCGCGGCGGCGTCGCCTAGCTCGTCGGGGGTGCCGAACGGGTCCGACGTGCCGTGGGTGAACACCGTCGGCACCGCGATGTCGGGCAGGTGCTCGGTGCGCGGGCGTTCCGGCTTGCCGGGCGGATGCACCGGGTAGGAGAACAGCGTCAACACATCCACCGGCGTGTCGCCGGCGGCCACCACCATCGAGGTCAGCCGGCCGCCGTAGGAATGCCCGCCGGCGACCAGGGGCCCGTCGGCAAGTTCCCGGCAGAGCGTGATGGCCTCGACGATCCCGGCGCGGTCGGTGGCCGCCGAACCGGACGGCGGCCCTTTGGGTCTCCGCCGCCGGTAGGGCAGGTTGTAGCGCACCGCCAGCCAGCCGCGCCGCGCCCACTCGTCGCAAACCCGTTGCAGCAGTGGGGATTCCCGGCTGCCGCCGGCGCCGTGCGTCAACACCACCACGCCCGACGGGGTGCCGCCCGGCTGATGCGCGACGCCGGCGATGTCCTCGAGGTTCATGTCCCGAGCCGAAACAGCGGGGATACCGGGCCGTGCCCGTGGCCGAGGGGATACGAGGCGCGCAGGCATTCGGTCACCCAGCCTTTGGCGAAGGCGACCGCATCCGGAACGGGGTAGCCATGCGCCAGCGCGCAGGCCGTCGCGGCGGCCAGAGTGTCACCGGAGCCGTGGTCGTGGATGGTATCGACGCGCGGCGACTCGAACTCGTGAAAGTCGTTGCCGTCGAACAATAAATCGGTGCTGCACGCCGAGCCGCGCAGATGCCCGCCCTTGACCAGGGTCCATTTCGCTCCCAGGTCGTGCAACGCGCGGGCGGCTTCCCGTTGTGACTGTGCGTCGTCGACCTCGATGTTCACCAGCAGCCGCACCTCATGCAGGTTCGGCGTGACAAGGGTGGCCAACGGAAGCAGTTCGGCGCGAAGCGAATCCAGGCCGCCGCTGTCCAGCAGCGGATCGCCGTGCATCGACGCGCACACCGGGTCCACCACCAGCGGCGCATCCGGGGCGTGGTCGCGCCACGCCGACGCGACGGCCTCGATGATCTCGGCGGATGCCAGCATGCCGGTCTTGGCGGCCTGCAACCCGATGTCGTGGCACACCGCCTCGATCTGCGCGGCGATCACGTTGCCGGGAACCTTGTGAAAACCCTTGACGCCCACCGAGTTCTGCACCGTCACCGCGGTCACCGCGCACAGCGCATGCACGCCGAGCAGGGTGCAGGTTCGCACGTCGGCCTGGATGCCGGCGCCGCCGCCGGAATCCGACCCGGCGATGGCCAGCACCCGCAGCGGCGTCTCACCCGCGGGCGGTAAAGGCAAGTACCTCACGCTATGGGTAAATACACCCGGTTGCCGTGCTCGGCGAACTCGGCCGACTTCTCGGCCATAGCGGCCTCGATGGCCTCCTCGCTGTCCAGGCCGTGCGCGGCGGCGTAGTCGCGGACATCTTGGGTGATGCGCATCGAGCAGAACTTCGGCCCGCACATCGAGCAGAAGTGCGCGGTCTTGGCGGGCTCGGCCGGCAGTGTCTCGTCGTGGAATTCCCGCGCGGTGTCGGGATCCAGAGACAACGCGAACTGGTCGTTCCAGCGGAACTCGAACCGGGCGGTGCTCAATGCGTCGTCGCGCTCCTGGGCGCGCGGATGACCCTTGGCCAGGTCCGCTGCGTGCGCGGCGATCTTGTAGGCGATCACCCCGTCCTTGACGTCCTTGCGGTCCGGCAACCCCAGATGCTCCTTGGGCGTCACGTAGCACAGCATCGCGGTGCCGGCCTGCGCGATGATCGCCGCGCCGATCGCCGACGTGATGTGGTCGTAGGCCGGGGCGATGTCGGTGGCCAGCGGGCCCAGCGTGTAGAACGGCGCCTCCTCGCACCACTCCTCTTCGAGCTTCACGTTCTCGACGATCTTGTGCATCGGGATATGTCCCGGGCCTTCGATCATCACCTGTGCGCCACGGGATTTCGCGATCTTGGTCAGCTCACCCAGCGTGCGCAGCTCGGCGAACTGGGCGGCGTCGTTGGCGTCGGCGATCGAGCCCGGCCGCAGCCCGTCGCCGAGCGAGAACGTCACGTCGTAGCGGGCGAAGATGTCGGCCAGCTCCTCGAAATGCGTGTAGAGGAACGACTCCTGATGATGCGCCAGGCACCACGCCGCCATGATGGATCCGCCGCGCGACACGATGCCCGTGACCCGCTTGGCGGTCAGCGGCACATAGCGCAGCAGCACGCCGGCGTGCACCGTCATGTAGTCGACACCCTGCTCGCACTGCTCGATCACGGTGTCGCGGTAGATCTCCCACGTCAGCTTCGTCGGATCGCCCTTGACCTTCTCCAGCGCCTGATAGATCGGCACGGTGCCGACGGGCACCGGCGAGTTGCGCAGAATCCATTCGCGGGTTTCGTGGATGTCCTTGCCGGTGGACAGGTCCATGATGGTGTCCGCGCCCCAGCGGGTGGCCCACACCATCTTGTCGACCTCTTCGGCGATCGACGAAGTGACCGCCGAGTTGCCGATGTTGGCGTTGACCTTGACCGCGAACGCCTTGCCGATGATCATCGGCTCGCTTTCGGGATGGTTGTGGTTGGCCGGGATCACCGCCCGGCCGCGGGCGACCTCGTCGCGCACCAATTCCGCGGGCATCCCTTCCCGCAAGGCGATGAACGCCATCTCCGCCGTGATCTCGCCGTTGCGGGCCCGCTGCAGCTGCGTGCCGCGGTCACGCACCACACCGGCACGCGGCGGCAGCCCGCGGTGCACGTCGATGACGGCGTCGGGATCCGTGTACGGCCCGGACGTGTCGTAGAGGTCGAAGTGCTCGCCGTTGGACAGATTCACCCGCCGAAACGGAACACCATCGCGGTAGATCTTGGTGCTGCCCGCGATGGGGCCGGTGGTCACGGACGGTTTGACTGTTGCAGTCATTTCCTCTCCCTACGCCGGCATTACCCGGTCAGGTTCATACGGTCGACGGCCCCCGCCGTCCTCTCAGCTCACTGCGGTGAGCTCCCGCGGTGTTGTATTACGGACCCTGCCCACGCTAGCGCAGTCGGTGGCAGGTACCGGGAAAGAATTCGACCGCAATCATTTGTATAGCTAACATATGTGTTTCGTGGTGACCGAAATGACCCGGGCAGTCGACCCCGGCCCGCGGTTGCGTGTCGAACGCGACCATCCGTTCTACAAGTGGGTCGCGCTGTCGAACACCACGCTGGGCGTCCTGCTGGCGACCATCAACGCCTCGATCGTGCTGATCTCGCTGCCCGCGATCTTCCGCGGCATCGGGCTGAACGCGCTGGATCCGGCCAACGTCAGCTACCTGCTGTGGATGCTGATGGGCTACCTGTTGGTGAGCGCCGTGCTCGTGGTGTTCTTCGGCCGGATCGGCGACATGTACGGCCGAGTCCGGGTCTACAACGTCGGTTTTCTGGTGTTCACCGCCGCCGCCGTCGCGTTGTCCATCGACCCGTTCCAGCTCAAAGCCGGCGCGTTGTGGCTGATCGGATGGCGGGTGGTCCAAGGCGTCGGCGGCGCGATGCTGATGGCGACGTCGTCGGCGATCCTGACCGACGCGTTCCCGGCCAACCAGCGCGGTATGGCGTTGGGCATCAACCAGGTTGCCGCGGTCGCCGGGTCGTTCATCGGTCTGCTGTTGGGCGGGCTGCTTTCCGAGTGGGACTGGCGCGCCATCTTCTGGGTCGGGGTGCCGATCGGGCTGGCGGGCACCGTCTGGGCGATGCGCTCGCTGCACGAACTGGGTGACACCCGCCCGGCCAAGCTGGACTGGGCCGGCACCGTGACACTTGGCGTCGGGCTCACCGTGATTCTTACCGCCATCACGTACAGCATTCAGCCGCACGGTGATTCGGCCACCGGCTGGACCAACCCGTGGGTGCTGGGCGCGCTGGTGTCAGGCGTGCTGGCGATCGCTGCGTTCTGCGTTATCGAGTTGCGGGTGCCCCACCCCATGCTCGACATTCGGCTGTTTCGGATCACCGCGTTCGGCACCGGCAACCTCGCCGGCCTGATGTCCGCGGTGGGCCGCGGCGGCCTGCAGTTCATGCTGATCATCTGGCTGCAGGGCATCTGGCTGCCGCTGCACGGCTACAGCTTCGAATCCACCCCGCTGTGGTCGGGGATCTACCTGCTCCCGATGACGGTCGGTTTCCTGGTGGCCGGTCCGCTGGCCGGCTCACTGGCCGACCGGCACGGCGCCAGACCGTTCACCGTCGGCGGAATGCTGTTGATGGCAATCACTTTCGTGTTGCTGATGACGATCCCGGTCGACTTCAACTACTGGGTGTTCGCGGCGCTGGTCTTCCTCAACGGGTTCGGCGGCGGCATTTTCACCGCACCCAACACCGCCGTCATCATGTCCAGCGTTCCGGCCGATCAGCGCGGGTCGGCGTCGGGCGTGCGGGCGACGTTCTTCAATGCGGGCACCTCGCTGTCGATCGGCATCTTCTTCTCGCTGATGGTCATCGGGCTGGCCAACTCGTTGCCGGGGGCGATGAGCGCCGGGCTGCAACAGCAGGGCGTGTCGGCTGCGGTGGCCCACCAAGTAGCGCATACGCCGCCGGTCGGCAGCCTGTTCGCGGCGTTCCTGGGGTACAACCCGATCGCCGAGTTGCTCGGACCGTCCGGGGCGCTGCGGCAGCCGGGTGTGGCCGCCGACGTGCTGACCGGTCACAGCTTCTTCCCGCTGCTGATGTCCGGGCCGTTGCACACCGGGCTGACGGTGGTGTTCAGCGCGGCGACGGTGATGATGCTGCTGGGCGCGTTGGCGTCGTTGGTGGCGCCGGGACACTACGCCGCCGAGGTGCTGCCCTCTGGCCGGTTCGACTCCCGGGTGGAATGATTTCTTACCGTGCAGAGAACTTCCAGAGCGGCCACGGAATTTCCGCCGGGCGCCGACGAGTACTCGAACGTCGGCACGTTCCGGTTCTGGTTCGTCGGTCAGCGCTGGGAGTGGTCCGACGAGGTGGCCCGAATGCACGGCTATGAACCCGGGTCGGTGCGGCCCACGACGGAATTGATGCTCTCGCACAAACATCCGGACGACCGGGCCCACGTCCAAGACATTCTCGACCGCGCGCTGCACAGCAGAGGGTCGTTTTCCAGCCGGCACCGCTTCGTCGACACCGGCGGCGCCATGCACGACGCGATCGTGGTGGCCGACCGGATGACCGACGAGACCGGCGCTGTGGTGGGAACGGCCGGCTACTACATCGACTTGACGGACACCTTCGAGGAGACCCGCCAGGAGATTCTCGACGAAACGCTGCCGGACCTCTTCGAGTCCCGGGCGGTGATCGAGCAGGCCAAGGGTGTGCTGATGGCCATCTACCGGGTCAGCGCCGAGCAGGCGTTCGCCGTGTTGCGGTGGCGATCGCAGGAAACCAACACCAAACTGCGGGCGCTGGCCAAGCAGTTGCTCGACGAAGTCCGCACGCTGCCGCCGCCGTCGGCAAACGTCCAAAGCGAATTCGACCATCTGTTGCTGACGGTCCACGACCGTATCCGTCCCGACTCGGATACCTGAACGCGGTCTCGGGCTAGGCTCGAAGAAATCAGATGGACCTGTTGGCGGTGGCCTGTGACGTTCTGCCGGAAGCAGTCGTCGTGCACGTCAAGGGCGAAGTGGACTCCAGCAACGTCGGCGGGCTGATCTCGGAACTCGGCGCCGCGCTGCGCCAAGCCGCGACACATGCCGCGCGGCGGCTCGTCATCGACCTGCAGGCGCTGACCTACTTCGGCAGCGCCGGGCTCAACGCCGTGCTCGACTGCCACCGGCAAGGAGCCGACGCGGGGACATCGGTGCGGCTGGTGGCCGACAACGTGCTGGTGACCCGGCCGATCGAAGTCACCAACCTGCACCACGTCCTGCAGATCTTCCCGACGCTGACCGATGCGCTGCAGGATCACGGCCGCGGCTAGACCTCTTCCATGGCCTGACCGAGCTCCTCGAGCAACTTGTTGTGGTGGTTGCTGGCCATGATGTGGCCGGCCGCGATGACCAGTGCAACCGGCCAGTCGATCAGTTCGAAGGCGGCCAGCGCGGCCAAACCGCCGTAGTAGGCCAGTTGCTCGGGCCGCGGAACCTCGACCCTTCCCACCACCGGCAGATTGACGAAGAACGTCTCGCCTTCGCGGATGTGGTCGACGGCCTCGCGCTGGGAGGTGCTGCGGCGCGTCTTCTTTTCGACCATCATTTGCCTTTCTGAAACGTTGGGTTTGCCGTCGGGCCGGGTGGCGCCATCACTGTCGAAGGTATGTCGACGACCGATGCTCTGGCCGATCCACTAGCTTGCGCGCTCGCTGTTGCGTTGACCGTTCCGGTGATCGAGTTGTACGCGGCACTGTGGCGGGCCGGTGTTCTCGACGTTGTTCCGGCTGATCAGAGTCCGGGCGCTGGTCGAACAGCAGACGGGGCGCGGCGGCCACCGCGACGGTTGCCACCGCGGCTGATCCCAGCCCCTGCGCCCAGCCGATCGGCCCGAGCGGAGTACAGCCGAGCAGCTGGCTGACTCCGGGGATGCTGATCAGCGTCCCCATGGCGACCAGCGACCCGCCCGCGGTGAGCACCACCAGCGGGGCACGCGAGTCGAGCAGGGTCTGGCCCAGCTGGGCCGACACCAACGCGACCAGCGCCACCGTCGACGCGCGGCGGGGCCGCCCGGTGACCCCCGCCATCGCCCAGGCAGCCGTCGCGGCCGCCGCCGTCGTCGTCCCGCGGATCGCGACCGCACGCCACAGCGCCTGCTGATCGGGCCCGCGTGCGTCGCGGTTGCCCGAGCCGGTCGTCTGGCTGACTGCCAGCGCCGCCGCCGGCAGCGCGTCGGTGAGCATGTTCACCAGCAGCAGCTGGCGGGTGTTCAGCGGCGAACTGCCGGTCAGCGCGCTGCCGATGATCGCAAAGCCGACCTCGCCGGCATTGCCGCCGAGCAGCACCGACACCGCGGCCTGCACCCGCCGCCACAGCTCGCGGCCTTCCTCGATCGCCTGCAGCAGCGCCTCGATCCGGCCGTCGACCAGCACCACGTCGGCGGCGACGCTGGCCGGGTCGCTGCCCCGGGCGACGACGGCGATGCCGACGGTCGCGGCCCGGATCGCGGCGGCGTCGTTGGAGCCGTCGCCGACCATCGCACACACCTTGCCGGTGCGTTCCAGCGTCTGGACAATTTGCACCTTGTTCTCCGGCGACATCCGGGCGAAGATCACCCGCTCGGCGACGGCGCGTTCCTGGTCCTTGCGGGACAACTCGTCCCACTCTGCGCCGGTGATCACCTGCTCGGGTGTCACCGGCATGCCCAGCTCCGCGGCGATCGCGGTGGCGGTGATCGGGTGGTCGCCGGTGATCAGCCGGATGGCCGTGTTGCGGTCCGCCAGATCGGCCAGCAGACCGGGCGCTTGGGGCCGCGGCGTGTCGGACAGGCCGAGGAAACCGGTCAGCGACAAACTGTCGCGGCACAAGTCGTCGATGGCGTCCTCGTCGTCCTGGACCGCTTGAGCCTGCTCTGCGGTCAGCTGCCGGCGTGCCACCGCGATCACCCGCAGCCCTTCGCCCGCCAGGCCGCGCACCGTGCGCTCGTAGTCGGCGGCGCCGTTTTGGCAGGCACGCAACACCACTTCCGGTGCGCCCTTGACGGTGAGCTGGTCGCCGGACACCGAGGCCGAGAACGACCTGCCGGAGCGGAACGGCAGATGTGCGTCGGGCTCGTCGGTGGGCGCCGAACCATTCACGGACTGCGCCGCCTCGATAATGGCCCGGTCGGTGGCGTGCACGTGCGGGTTGCCGTTGGCGGTCGGCGCGGCATGCGCGGCGCAGTGCAGCACCTCCTCGCGCGAATGCCCGGCCACCGGATGCACCTGCGACACCCGCAGCCGGTTCTCCGACAGCGTGCCGGTCTTGTCGAAGCACACCACGTCGACCCGGCCAAGCGCCTCCACCGACCGCGGAATGCGTACCAGCGCACCGTAATTCGTCAGCCGCCGGGCCGACGCCGCCTGCGCGAGGGTGGCCACCAGCGGCATCCCTTCGGGCACGGCGGCCACGGTGACGGCGATGCCGCTGGCCACCGCCTGACGTAAACCCTTGCGGCGCAACAACCCCAGCGCGCTGACCAGCACGCCGCCGGCCATGCTGACCGGGAAGGCGCGGTTGGTGAGCTGGCTGAGCTGGTGTTGCAGCCCGACGTCGGGCAGCTCGCCGGATGCGAGTTCGGCGGCGCGCCGGGCCTGCGTGTCGGGGCCGACGGCGGTCACCAGCGCCAGCGCGGTGCCGGCGACGACGGTGGTCCCGGCGAACACCATGCAGCGACGGTCGGCCAGCTCCACGCCCGGTGTTGGGTCGGTTTGCTTTTCGACGGGCAGCGACTCGCCGGTGAGCGTGGACTCGTCGACCTCGAGGTCTTCTTCCTCGATGAGGCGGGCGTCGGCGGGCACCACCTCATGGGTGCGCACCTCGATCACGTCGCCGGGACGCAGTTGCGCCGCTTTGACATTGGTGTACCCGTCGGCGGTCACCTTGCGGGCCGGCGGAATCTGCAAGGCCAGCAACTGGTTCAGCCGGCTCTCGGCGCGCAGCCGCTGGCTGGCGGCGAGCACCGCGTTGCCGGTGAGCACCGAGCCCACCAGCACCGCGTCGACCGGCGAACCCAGCACCGCGCTGGCCGCCGAGCCGAGCGCGAGGACCGGGGTCAGCGGGTCGGACAGTTCGGCGCGCACGGCCCTGACGAAATTCCAGACCGCGCGGCCCGGCCGCGCCGTGATCTCGGCGCCGCGTTGAGCGGTGGCGACGGCGCGGCTGGGCCTGGTGACGTCGGGCTCGGCGGGCGGCGGCAGCTCCCGGCGGACCTGTTCGACGGTCATCGCGTGCCATTCCTGGACCGGAGCCGGTCGCGGTGTCGGCGCGTTGACCACCCCGCGAGCCAGCCAGTAGCCGGACAGCAGGCCGGCCGCCGCGCCGGTGGTCACCGGGCCGGGCCCGCGGCCGCGGACCCCGGGAAGCATCAGCAGCGCGCCCAAAGCCGAAGCGCCGGCGGATATTTCGATGCCGCGGCGGGTGGCGGCCTTGGCCGCAGGCAGCGCATGCAGCACCCGCCAGACGCCGGCCAGGTCAGGCAGCAGCAGATCGGCGTACCACGGCGGCGGCTCGTCGTCGTCGGTCGGAATGAGGCCCAGCGCGACATCGGCCGACGACAGCGCCTGCGCCGCGGCCGACGACAGCACCGCCACGGTGTGGCCGTCCCGCTGCAGCTGCGCCAGCGCGTCGGCGAGCGCGTCGTCAAGGGATCCGACGTCCAGCGGGCGGACCTCGTCGAACGCGGGCCGCAGTTCGCCGAGCGCGTCGGTGTCGACGGAGATCAGGTCCACGCCGCAGCGGCGGGCCTCGGCCATCACCGCCGGGGCCAGCGGGTCGTGGGTGGGACAGATCAGCGCCTCGACTCGGCGTCCCCGCCCGCGGGGAACCCGGTGCCAGCCCAGGCCGACATCGGGGTCGTCGAGCAGTTCCTGGGCGCGCTCCCACGCTTGCGCCAGTTCGTCGTCGCGGGCGCCGCGGACGCGCACCACGCGCAGCTTGTCGGTGCACAACACCCGCGGGTCGACCAGCAGGGCGTCGACCTGGTCGAGCCGGCGCAGGCTGTGCGGGCGCAGCGGCAACGCGCCGTGCCGGTCGGACAACCCGTGGCCGAGCGCCGCGGCGAACGACTCGCGGGTGGTGCGCAGCGCCTTGGGCGCGGTCACCAACGCCGCGGTGCCGGCCATGTTGACGCTGCGTGCGGCAGCGCCGACGACGCCTGCCCCCACGGCCTGCGCGTATGCGGCCCGCTGTGCGTGACGCTGGGCGGGCCCGGGCGGCAACGGCACCGGCCGGGACGGCGGATAGAGGTTGTCGTTGTCGGCGTGGGCGGCCAGTCTCGGCTCGTGCCGGTGCCAGGCCTGCGCCTCGGCGCGGCACTCGGCGGCCTTGATCGTTTCCATCATCAGGTCGACCGCCAGCGACGCCGGTGCGAGCGAGATGATGTGCGCGGCGGTCATCGCCAGCGTCAACACCGTGTCGGTGGCCGGCTGGCCGATCCGATCCTCGAGCAAACGGCGCAGCCGCGGTTGGTAGTCCACGGCCACCACCGCCGCCTCGACGGTGTCCGGCAGCCGCGGCCAGCGCAGCACCCGGCCGGCCAGCGCGGCGCCCATCCCGGCGGCGGTGGCGCCCACCGCCACCGCCTTGGTGGCCAGCACCAGGCCGTCGCCGGGCAGCGGTTTCGGGCGTTCGCCGTCCGCGAGGCCGGTTTCGGCGTCGTCGACCACCCGACACAGCTCACGCAGCGACACGTGGTCGCCGTCGAGCTCGACGACCACCCGCGACAGCGGACGATTCAGCTTCGCCGAGACGACTCCCGGTCGGGCGGTGACCGCGTCGAGGACGGCGCGTCCGAGTTCGTCGCCGTCCGGGCGGTCCAGGCCGCGCACCTCGATCCAGGCGCGGTTGTGTCCGCGCCAGCAGTGCCGGTTCAGCGGCGGACCGGGCAGCTCACCGGCGACCGCTCTGACCGCTTCGCGCACCGGAATAGCGACCATGCTGGCGCCGACGGACGCTGTGGTGCTCAGGGTTTGAAAGCCCATGGCGACCGCGCGCAGCGGCATGGAACTTCGCACGAATTCGACGGTACTCAATCCGGTGAACTAACGGCGGGCGCGCGACTGGGCGCCGCGTGACCGTGCCGGTGCTTTTTTGGCCTGCGTCGTCGAACCGGTCGACTTCTTCGCGGGGGCCGACTTTTTGGCGGGCTGCGCCTTAGCCGGGGCGCCCGTGTCGCGCTGGCGGTTCAGCTGCCGCAACACCAATGCGCCGCCGCCCACGGCCAGCAGGATCGGCCATTCGACCAGCCCGGTAACGCCCAGCGCACCCAATGCCAACGCGGCCGCCGGCACCGAATGGCTGCCGGAGTTGATGCCCTTCTGCACACCGGCCGCCGCACCGGTCACGGCTCCGACGGCGCCATTGACCGCGGCGCCGCCCACCGCGCCGGCGGCTGCCGTGGTGGCCGCGGCGGCGCGACCCACCGTTCGACTCGCCTTGCGCACCGCGCCGTCAATGACACCCATGATGACTCCCTGACCGATTGAATTATCGAACCCCGGTTCGCGACGGTTGTATACCCGCATGCTCGCGGAGTTCAGCGAATCAATGAGATTCTGTTCAGCTTCATAAATGCTATGACCGGTGCAGGGCAAACGTACAGACAACGCACAGCCATCCGACAGTTGCCTGCCATTAGGAGTCAATCGTTGCGTAAATCCACCAAAACCGGTGCGTGATCGCTGGGCGCTTTGCCTTTGCGCTCGTCGCGCACGATCTGCGCGCCGGCGACCCGGGCGGCAAGCGCGGGTGAGGCGAGAATGAAATCGATGCGCATCCCGCGTCCTTTGGGGAAGGCCAGCTGGGTGTAATCCCAGTAGGTGTACACGCCGGGGCCGGGCGTGAAAGGCCGCACCACATCGGCGAATTGAGCGTCGACGATCGCGTTGAACGCTTTGCGCTCCGGCTCGGAGACGTGCGTGCAGCCCCGGTAGTACTCGACGCTCCAGACGTCGTCGTCGGTGGGCGCGATATTCCAGTCGCCGACCAACGCGATCTGCGCCGACGGGTCGTCACGCAGCCAGCCTTCAGCCGTATCACGCAGTGCGGCAAGCCAATTGAGCTTGTAGGTGTAGTGCGGATCGCCCAGCGCGCGGCCGTTGGGCACATAAAGGCTCCACACCCTGATCCCGCCGCAGGTTGCGGCCAAAGCGCGCGCCTCCGCCGCGGCGGCTAGATCGGGCTTGCTGCTCCAGCTCGGCTGGCCGTCGAAGCCGACCTCGATGTCATCGAGCCCGACCCGCGAGGCGATCGCCACGCCGTTCCACTGGTTGAACCCGCAGTGGGCCACCTCGTAGCCGAGTTCGAAGAACGGCAGTGCCGGAAATTGGTCGTCGGCGCATTTGATTTCCTGCATCGCCAGCACGTCGACTTCGGCGCGGCGCAGCCAATCGAGCACGCGGTCAAGGCGCGTGCGGATCGAGTTCACGTTCCAGGTGGCGAGCCGCATGCTTAGAGCGTATGCACGTCGAGGTAGCGGCCTCGGTGGTGCGCTGTGAAACCCAGTGATTCGAGCAGGCTTCCGGCCGCGTGGTCGTCGTCGAGCACCCGCACATAACCGCGGGTTGCGCCACGAGTTGCGCCCCATGCCAGCAGCGCCTCGCACAAACGCTCGTCGGATATCGCCGACAGGCCGACCCAGCGGGTGCCGTCCGGAGCGTTGGTCACCGTCGCGCGGGCGGCCGCGTGGTCGTGGGTTCCGAACGCCAGCTCGCCGTCGAGCACGGTGGTCAGCACCTCGACGGGCTCAGCGCGGTGATAGCAGCGCAGCCAGTCGTCGTCAGGGCTTGCCGTGAGTCGGACGGCCGGATCCGGCTCCGCGGTGCTCACGCCACGCACCAGCATCCGGTGAGCGTGCACACCTGGATCGGTCAGCCGCAACAGCCGGTCGGCGACCGCCAGCAGCGGCGTCAGCCTACGTTGCGCGTACCAATCGACGATCGCGGGGACGGTTGCCAGACTCGCTGAAACATCGAGTAGCACAGCAGAATTCGACTCAATATCAGCGCCCGGCGCGGCGCGCAGCAGCCAGCCGTCCAGCCACTGCCGCTCCAGACCCGGCCGCGCCAGCGCGGCCGCGTGCTCGAGCGCGCGGATCTGCGAGGTGCGCACCGGGGCGTCGGTCAACGCCCGCACCGCCACGACGTCGGCGGGCGAAAACTGCACCACCCGACCGCTTTTCGTGCGAACCCGCACCAGCGGCGCGACTGCCAGCAGATGGCCCACCGCGTCGGTCAGCGGCGGCACACTGCCGGCGGGCCTGCGGTAGCGAACCGTCACCCGGGTCCCGAGGTCGGGCCACGAAACCATCAGTGCCCGAACGGGTCAGGCCCCTCGCCGGGTGTCCAGGACAGCCCCGGAACGCCCCAGCCGTGCGATTTGACGGCCCGCTTTGCGGCGCGGGCATGCCGGCCGATCAGCCGGTCCAGGTACAGAAAGCCGTCCAGATGGCCCGTCTCGTGCTGCAACATTCGGGCGAACAGCCCGGTGCCTTCGACGGTGACGGTGTTGCCGTCGGCGTCGAGGCCGGTCACTCGGGCCCACTTGGCGCGGCCGGTCGGGAACGACTCGCCGGGCACCGACAGGCACCCCTCGTCGTCGTGATCGGGGTCGGGCATGGTCTCGGGGATCTCGGAGGTTTCCAGGACGGGGTTGACCACCACGCCGCGGCGGCGCGCGGTTTGGCCGCGGTCGTCGGCGCAGTCGTAGACGAATACCCGCAGGCTCACGCCGATCTGGTTGGCGGCCAAGCCGACGCCGTATGCGGCGTCCATGGTGTCGTAAAGGGTGGTGATCAACTCCGGCAGATCGGTTGGCAGCGAACCGTCCGCGCCCACCGGCACCGGCTTGGTGGGCGTGTGCAGGACCGGATCTCCCACGATCCGAATGGGTACGACTGCCATGGTCGGCAAGCTTAAGCGGGCGACTCGCGGGCCGGGGTTACGGGTCAGCTGTTGCGGGCGTGGTTGAATATTCGCCGGAACAGCCAGCATTCGAGATTCGAAGGGTCTTGGGAAGGCTCAGAGGAGCGATATGGACAGCGCTGAGGCGCGGGCTAATCGATCGGGGGACGACTCTGAAATCGTTGATGGGCTGACCCGCCGCGAACACGACATTCTGGCGTTCGAGCGTCAATGGTGGAAATACGCCGGTGCAAAAGAAGAAGCCATCAAAGAGTTGTTCTCGATGTCGGCGACGCGGTATTACCAGGTGCTCAATGCGCTGGTCGATCGTCCCGAGGCGCTGGCGGCCGATCCGATGCTGGTGAAACGGCTGCGACGGCTGCGTGCCAGCCGGCAGAAGGCGCGGGCCGCGCGGCGGCTCGGCTTCGAGGTCACCTGACCTTTATCCGGTTTTGTGGGTTTGGGCCCACGCCTGGATACAGTGGGCTGAAATGAACGAACGTGTCCCGGACTCTTCCGGCCTGCCCCTGCGGGCCATGGTGATGGTGCTGCTCTTCCTCGGCGTCATCTTCTTGCTGGTGGGTTTCCAGGCCATGGGATCGAGCGGGCACTCCGACGACGACGATTCGGTGTCGACCGTGACGACCAGCACAATGCCGCCGAAGAAGTCGACGCCGGCCGCGGCGAAGGCCCAGGTGCGGGTGTACAACATCTCCGGCCAGGAGGGCGTCGCCGGCCGAACCGCCGACCAGCTCAAGGGCAAGGGCTACGACGTTGCCGAGGTCGGCAACCTGTCGTTGCCCGACGTCTCGGCCACCACGGTGTACTTCAGCAATGCGCCCGGGGAGCGGGACACCGCCGACGCAGTGGGCAAATTACTGGACGCCCCCGTTGAACCACGGGTCCCCGAAGTCGCCGACCAGCCACCCGGCGTCATCGTGGTGGTTGCGGGCTAGTCTTTACCCCATGGTCAAGCCCGTGAGCCGCAAAGTCGTCGCCGCAACAGCCCTCGGAGTGCTCGCCGTCCCCGTCGCGCTGCTGAGCGCCTGTTCGCCCAACCAGCCGCCGGCGACGTCGCCCGGGACCACGCCGTCGGTGTGGACCGGGTCGCCGCCGCCGGCCAGCACGCCGCCGAAGGGCGGTCCGGGACGGCCGGAGAGCCTGACCACGCATTTGATGTCGCCCACCGGCGTGCAGGTCGCCACGGCGAAGTTCGAATTCGACAACGGCTTTGTAACCGTCACGATCGAGACCACCGGCCTGGGCCAGCTGTCCCCCGGGTTCCACGGCGTGCACATCCACTCGGTGGGCAAGTGCGAGCCCAACTCCGTCGCCCCGACGGGGGGTGCGCCGGGCGACTTCCTCTCTGCCGGCGGGCATTACCAAGCTCCCGGGCACACCGGCGATCCCGAAAGCGGTGACCTGACCTCGCTGCAGGTCCGCAAGGACGGTGCCGCGCTGCTGGTGACCACCACCGACGCGTTCACCAAGGAGGACCTGGTGTCCGGCGACGGCTCGGCGATCGTCATCCACGAGGGCGCCGACAACTTCGCCAACATCCCGCCGGACCGCTACACCCAGGTCAACGGCGCGCCCGGTCCCGACCAGACCACCATGGCCACCGGCGACGCCGGCAAGCGGGTGGCGTGCGGTGTCATTGGTTCCGGTTAGCCCGAAGGGCAACAGGGTAACCGAGCGTGTGGATTTCGCCGGCTCGCCAAGACCGACGATCGGAGTGGAGTGGGAATTCGCGTTAGTCGACGCGCAGACCCGTGATCTGAGCAACGAAGCCGTCGAGGTCATGGGGGAGATCGGCGAAAACCCGCGTGTCCACAAGGAATTGCTGCGCAACACCGTCGAGATCGTCAGCGGGGTGTGCGAGTGCACCGCCGAAGCGATGGAAGACCTTCGCGAGACGCTGCGCACCGCGCGTCCCATCGTCCGGGACCGCGGCATGGAGCTGTTCTGCGCGGGCGCCCATCCGTTCGCGCGGTGGTCCGCCCAAAAGCTCACCGACGCACCGCGTTACGCCGAGCTGATCAAGCGCACCCAGTGGTGGGGTCGGCAGATGCTGATCTGGGGTGTGCACGTGCACGTCGGGTTGTCCTCGGCGCACAAGGTGATGCCGATCATGTCGTCGCTGCTCGACTACTACCCGCACCTGCTCGCGTTGTCGGCGTCGTCGCCATGGTGGGGCGGTGAGGACACCGGATATCCGAGCAACCGGGCGATGATGTTCCAGCAGTTGCCCACCGCCGGCCTGCCGTTCCAGTTTCAGACTTGGGCCGAGTTCGAGAAATTCGTGCATGACCAGAAGAAAACCGGAATCATCGACGATATCGACGAAATCCGTTGGGACATCCGGCCTTCGCCACACAACGGGACGCTGGAGGTGCGGATCTGCGACGGGGTGTCGAACCTGCGGGAGCTCTCCGCGTTGGTGGCGTTGACGCACTGCCTGGTGGTCGACCTGGATCGCCGGCTGGAAGCCGGTGAGACGCTGCCGACCATGCCGCCGTGGCATGTCCAGGAGAACAAGTGGCGGGCCGCCCGATATGGTTTGGACGCGGTGATCATCCTCGACGCCGACAGCAACGAGCGCCTCGTCACCGACCATCTGGCCGACGTGCTCAATCGCCTTGAGCCGGTTGCCAAATCGCTGCACTGCGCCGACGAACTGGCTGCCGTGGCCGATATTCCCCGGCTCGGGGCGTCGTATCAACGGCAGCGCCGGGTGGCCGAGGAGCACGACGGCGATCTGCGCGCTGTCGTCGACGCGCTTGTTGGCGAGCTGGACATCTGATCGTGGAAACATTTGAGCTGCCGATGTTTCCGCTCGAGTCGGCGTTGCTGCCGGGCGAGGACCTGCCACTGCGCATCTTCGAGCCGCGCTACACCGCGCTGGTGCAGGACTGCATGCGCAGCACCGAGCCGCGGTTCGGGGTGGTGCTGATCTCCCGCGGCCGCGAGGTGGGCGGCGGCGACGCGCGTTGCGATGTGGGGACTGTGGCGGCGATCGACGAATGCATCGATGTGGGCTCCGGCCGGTATGCGCTGCGTTGCCGTACCCGTGGGCGGATCCGGGTGAGCGAATGGCTGCCCGACGACCCCTACCCGCGGGCTCTGGTGCGGTTCTGGCCCGACGAGCCCGGGGATGCTGTGACCGCCGACCAGCTGCGCGAGGTCGAGGACCAGGTGCTGGCGCTGTTCGAGCGAATCGCCGGCGCCCGTGGCGTGGTGCTGCCGGGGCCCGACACTCTGTTAGGCCCGCGGCCCGATGACGCGGGAGAGCGGTTGTACGCGTTGGCAACTCGGGTACCGATGGGTCAGGCGGATCGCTACGCAGTGTTGTCCGCGCCGTCGGTGGCCGATCGGCTCGCGGCGCTTCGCGAGGCCGTCGAGTCGGTCGCCGCGATGATCGAATTCCAGCTGTCGGAATAGCATTCCCGCGCTACGGGTCGTCGTCTTCGTCGTCGTCTGGCCGGAGGAGTTTGTCGGGGTGCCAGTAGTTGTTGGTGCGGGGTTGGCCGTGGTCGAGGTGTGGGGGTGGTATCCATTCGGTGTCGCCGTTTTTCAGTTTGCGGGTGGTCCAGCCGTTTTCGGCGATGGGGTGGTGCCCGCCGCAGCCTAGGGTGAGGTCGTTGACGTCGGTGGTGTGGCATTTCGCGTAGGGGGTGCAGTGGTGGGCTTCGCAGTGATAGCCGGGTACGGGGCAGTTGGGGAAGCTGCACCCGTGGTCTTTGGCGTAGAGCACGATTCGTTGGGCCGGGGAGGCTAAGCGTTTGGTGTGGTAGAGCGCCAGGGCTTTGCCTTTGTCGAAGATGGCTAGGTAGTGGTGGGCGTGGGAGGCGATCCGGATCACATCGCTCATGGGTAGCAGTGTTCCGCCGCCGGTGAGGCCGTGTCCGGTGCCGGCTTCGAGGTCTTTGAGGTTGGCGGTGACGATAATGCTGGCCGGTAACCCGTTGTGCTGACCCAGTTCTCCCGAGGCCAACAACCCCCGCAGTCCGGCCAGCAGGGCGTCGTGCTGGCGTTGAGCGGTGCTGCGGGTGTCGCGGCGGGCCGTCTCCTCGGGGGGTGGTCCGTCGACGACGGGTGCCGAATCGGCGGGGTTGCACATGCCGGGGGCGGCGAGTTTGGCCCACACGGCTTCGAGGGTGGCGCGCAGTTCCGGGGTGATCCAGCCGCTTAGGTGCGACATGAGATCGGGGCCTTGCTTGCCCAGGGTCAGGCCGCGTCGGCGCGCCCGCTCGTCGTCGGTGAAGTCGCCGTCGGGGTTGAGGCAGTCGGTGAGCCGCTGGGCCAACATGGCTAGGTCGTCGGGGCGATGCTGCCCGGCCAACTCGGCCAGGTGGGCCTCGGCGTGTGCGCGGGTCTCGGCGTCGACGAAGCCGGGCAGCCGGTGCATGAAACCACGGATCACGGCCACATGAGCGGCCCCGATCTGCCCGGCGCGCTGGGCGGCGGCGGTGGCGGGCAGCAGCGCGTCGAGGGGTTCGCCGGTCATGGCCTGGCGCGGCCCGAGGTCTTTGGCGTCGTGGATGCGCCGGGAGGCTTCGGCCGGGGTGATGCGTAGCCGCTCGGCCAGCGCGAAGCGCAGCGTGCCGCCCAACTCGGTGTCGCTGGCCTGTTCGGCCAGCTGGTTGATCAGCGGATGCTCCACCGCCGGCAACCGCCGGCGGATGGTTTCACAGCGCTCCAACATGGCCAGGCATTCCGGAGTGGTCAACACCTCGAAGGACAGATCCAGGGCGCGCTTCATGGCAGATTCGAGTGCGTCGAAGGCCTCGACGATCTCCTCCCGGCTATCCGAACGCATGTTCGAAATCATATCGATGGGGTCCGACACCGATGCCCGCGACAAGCCCCGCTGTGGATAGAAGCCGAACTGTGGACAATCCGGCGGAAAGCGCAGAACGGGCCCGTCGTCGCCGCTGCGGTGACAGTTGTTCGGTTATCGGCTCTCGCGCTGTTCGGGTACCGAGGCAGCGGTGGGCGCCGAGGTGGCTGTGGCGATGCGGATCAGCCAGGGTCTGGCCGCGAGCCGGTCGTGCTATGCCCAGTGTCGCCGCGCTTCAGCGCGGCCAATTCGACGGTGCCTGACTGGCCCACCAGGCGAGGTTCGGGAAGCGATTCATCTCGGGGAAGTCGGCCTTGTATTTCGTCAACGCGCTACCCGTGCGGCACATGGCAATCTCTGGTCCCTCCTCGCGAATCACCCGCTCGACGGCGAGGCGGTCGTCTGGGTCGATGTCCGGCTCACCCACCATTTCCTGGAGCAGCGCCCAATGCGCATATATCGCTCGCCGCGCAGCCCCGCGTGGCTTTCCGCCCGAGACACTGATCACCTCATTGGGGTAGCGCTCTAGCACGTCCCTCAACTCCATCCCCTCGGCGTACAGTCGGGCCGCGTCTGCGCGGGTATGCGGGTTCGGCCAGAGTGCCCGTCTCCGTTCAAGAACAGTGCTCATTGCGTTCCCCCTTCTCAACAGACTTCCCCTCGATGGTGAATGACGGATCGTGGGGGCGCTTGGCATTCAATGAACGCGTCGGGCGGCACGAAGAGCCGATTATTGAAGCTACTTCGATCTACCCCCACCCGGCGACCACGACGAACCGCCACCGTTCTAGTGTTAAGCCGCACGCCCGGCGCCGCGGTGCACCGCGCCGAATACCGTTGCGGCGATGGCCAACAACGCCGAGCTGACCAGCCACGGCAGGATCCGGCCCGCGCTGAACAGCGCGGCGTACATGCCCGGTGCGACCGCCGTCGCCGCCGCCCATGCGGTCTGTAGCAGCGAGCCGTGCCGCCCGGAGGACTCCTCCGGCGCAAACGTCAGCATGATGTTCGCGCCGAGGGTGTTGCAGGCCGCGTCGGACATGCTGAACAGAATCAGCCCGACGGCCAGTACCGCGAACAACGCTGCGGCACCGGCATTTTGGACCGCGACCAGACTGTCCACCACCAGGAAACTGACCGCACACAACGCCGTGGACCACGACAGGATCCGCAGGTGTGCCACCCGCCGGCCGATCGCCGACACCAACCGGGCCGACGCCGCTACCGCCACACAGATGGCCACGTACGCCACCGTCGTCGACCATTTCGGCAGCCCCACCGACAGCATGAACAGCGGCAGCGCCGTGTCCATGCCGATCGTGGTCAGCGCGATGACGAAGACGCCCGCAACGAACGCCATGAATCCGCCTTGCCGGACGACGTCGCGGTACCGCGGCGGCTGCCATTCACCCGGCTCGTCCGGACCGCCCGCGTCGTCGACCCAGCGCAACTGCCAATACAGGATCGCAGTGATCAACTCACCGCTAGCGATCAGCGCGACAAGCACCGACCAGAACCATCCGGAACCGGCGTCGAGGACCAGACCCAACGTCGCGCCCAGCGCGCCGATGCCGAAGCCGAGTACTCGCACCGTGGTCAGAGCGGCGAACATCTGCGTGCGGTCGTGCCCCTCGGCCGTCAGGCGGCGAACCGCCTCGGGATCGCTGGTGAAGAACATGTTGGCGGCCATCGAGGCGGCGAAGCAGAACAACGCGGCCGCCGCGAGGGTAGTGGTGACCAGGAAGCCCAGGAACGCACCGGCGGCCAGAACGCCCGACACCGTCATCGTCCGGAACGGTCCCAGCCGGTCGAGAACCCGTCCGGACACGACGGCCCCGACGAACAGGGCGCCGGTGTTGCCGACGGTCGCGGCCATCCCGGCCCCGGTGAGCGGCAGGCCGCGGCCGAGCGTGAAGAACAGAAAGACCAACGGGACCCACAGGCCGTGGTTGACCATCGCGACCGTCGTCGACACGATGAACAACCGCCGTGCTCCCGTAAGCCGTTGTGCCACGGTGAGCATCAGCCGAACCTACCCGGCGGCCGCCCCGCCACGCACCCGATTTTCCGGTGTGTCTAGCTCGGTCGTCGGCCTTCGATGAAAACGCTGCGCGGGATGGTCTGTTCGTCGTCGGCGGCGGGTGATCGCCCGTAACGCCGCATCAAATCCAGTGCCTCGATCGCGGCGACTTTCCAGCCGCGCCCGGTCAGCCACTGTTCGAGGTCGGTGCGTTCTTCGACGTACCACAGATCGTTCGGGGTCTGCGCGCCGCTCTCCCGGATGCGGCGCCACTGCTCGGCCTGGCGTTCCAGGTATTCGGGGTCGAAGAATCGCGGGCTGAACGCCTCGACCGCCACCCGGCTGCCCGGCGCGCTGAGCTCGACGATCCGCTCGAACAGCAGATCCTGGCCGGCCGCCGGCAAGTAGGACAGCAGTCCTTCGGCTGACCACACCGTAGCGGCCGAAGGGTCAAAACCAGCGTCCCGCAACGCCTTTGGCCAGTCCTGGCGCAGGTCGACCGGGACGGCGCAGTAGCCGGCCGCCGGTCGGGCGCTGTGCGCGGCGAGAGTTTCGGCCTTGAACTCCAATACCCGAGGCTGGTCGATCTCGTAGACGACGGTGCCGTGCACCCACGGCAGTCGCCAGGCTCGCGCGTCCAACCCGGCGGCCAGGATGACCGCCTGCTCGATCCCGTTGGCGCCGGCGGCGATGAACTGCTCGTCGAACCACTTGGTGCGCGCCGCGGCGTAGCCGCCGATGATCCGCAGCCGTTCGGCCATCGGGCCGGAAGACGGTGGGCGCCAGCCTCGTTCGACGGCGGCGTCGACGAAGTACTGCGCGTAGCGGTCGGTGAACAGCGGGCATTCGCACTCGGTCTCGCGGGCCCGCGCCAGCGCCACGCTGAGCGCTGTCGCGCCGACGCTCTCGGTGATGTCCCAGCTGTCGTCATCCGTTCTCGTCATCGCCACCTTCCATTTCGTCAACAGTCAGGGATTCCCGAATGTTTTGTTCCCGGTACGCCAATTGGCCAACCCGGTGTGCGACCACCGGGGCCGTAATAACCGTGAACGCCCCAGTCAGAACCAGCATTCCGACGTCGTAGTTGCCGCGCAGCCGGATCGCGGCGCCGGCCAGCACCAGCAGCAGACCGAGCACCTGCGGCTTGGTCGCCGAATGCATGCGCGAGAGCGTGTCGCCGAAACGGACCACCCCGATCGCGGCGGTCAGCGCCAGTACCGAGCCGGCCAGCACCAGCACACCGGAGACGACGTCCAGGGGGCTCATCGGCGGTCCCGGTCGGGGACTCGGAATCGGGCCACGCTCACCGATCCGACGAAGCTGATCAGCGCCAGCGCCGCCAGGCTGTAGGTCACCGTGCTGTCCAAACTGGCTGCGGCCCAAGTGCCGATCGCGCACATCGTCACCGCGATCAAAGTATCGACCGCCACCAGCCGATCCAATGTGCTCGGCCCGGCCAGCAGCCGGAACATCGTGATGGCCGCCGCGGCGCCCAGCAGCACCCCGGCGATCAACCAGACGGTCATGCGACCTCCTCGACAGGCTGCCAATCCTCGTCGCGCTCATAGGCGGCCACCACCAACCGCTCTACCTCCGCGACCTGCCGGTAGAACCGGTCGATGGCCCGGGCCGAGCCGACGTCGATGACGTGGCAGTACAACACCCGGCGCAGCTGGTCGATCTCCAGCACGATCGAACCCGGGATCATCGTCAAGATGTTGACCGCGAACACCAGCACGAGGTCGGACTTGATCGACACCTGCGCCCGCAGCACCCCGGACGGCGGCGGCGGTCCGGGTTTGATTGCCAGCCAGGAGACTTGAACGCTGGACACCACCAGATACCACGCGACCCGCACGGCCAGCCGCAGCACCGACAGCGGATGCACGCGGCCCTGGACCGGCACCGGTGGCATCGGCAGCAGCAGGGTGATCGTGAACGCGACTGCCATCCCGCTGACCGCGTTGGCCGCAGAGTAGTTGCCCCACAACAACACCCACACGCCGGTCAGCGCGATCAGGATGGCGATTCGCAGCAGCATGGCCCTCATCTAGACAGCACCGCCGAGATGTAGTTGCCGCGGTCGAGCACCTCGGCGGCGGCCCGGTCGCTGTAGGCGAAAATCGGTCCGGCCAGCACGGTCAACGAAAGCCCGACGGCGATGAGCGTCAGTGTCGGCGCCACCATCCCGACCGGCATGTGCCCGACGTCGTCGCGGTCGTCAAACGCAACGTCTTCAACTTCCTCCAGCAGCGCCGCCGTCCGCGCCGCCACCAGGTCCCCGTCGGGCGCGTCGACGCGCGGACGCCAGAACGCCTTGGACCACACCCGCGCCACCACGTACAGCGTCAGCAGGCTGGTCACCACTCCGCCGGCCACCAGCAGCCAGGCCAGCACCGACCCGTCGGCCGTGCCCGCCCGCAGCAGCGCCACCTTGCCGATGAACCCCGAAAACGGCGGAATGCCACCCAGATTCAGCGCCGGCAGCAGAAACACGAACGCCAGCAACGGGTTTGCGGCCAGGCCCCCGAGCCGCTGCAGGCTCGACGCGCCGCCCTGGCGCTCGATCAGGCCGGTCGCCAAGAACAGCGTGGTCTGCACGACGATGTGATGCGCCACGTAGTAGATGGCCCCGGCCATGCCGGCCTGGGTCGACAGGGCGACACCGAACACCATGTAGCCGATGTGGCTGACCAGGGTGAAGGACAGCAGCCGTTTGATGTCGCTTTGCGCAATCGCGCCGAGGATGCCGATCAGCATGGTCAGCAGCGCGGCCACCAACAGCAGATGATTGAGGCCCGCGTCGGGGAACAGCAGCGAATGCGCCCGGATGATTGCGTAGATGCCGACCTTGGTCAGGATGCCGGCGAACACCGCGGTGACCGGCGCGGGCGCGGTGGGGTAGGAGTCAGGCAGCCACGCCGACAGCGGGAACACCGCGGCCTTGATGCCGAACGCGACCAGCAGCACCGCGAACATCGCGCTGCGGATGCCGGGGCTGACGGTGCCGATGCGCAGCGCCAATTCGGCCATGTTCAAGGTGCCGGTCGCGGCGTAGATCAGCGCGATGCCGAACAAGAAGATCAGCGACGACAGCAGCGACACCATCACGTAGCCGATGCCGGCGCGCACCCGGGCGGCGCTGCCGCCGATGGTCAGCAGCACGAAACTCGCCGACAGCAGCACCTCGAAGCCGACGAACAGGTTGAACAGGTCGCCGGCCAGAAACGCCATGCATACCCCGGCGGCCAGCGCGAGGTAGGTGGGCAGGAAGATCGACACCGGCTGGCGGTCGTCGCCGTCGCGGATACCCTGCCCGATCGCGTAGGCCACCACGGTCAGCAACACAACCGACGACACCACCAGCATCAGCGCGGAGAGCCGATCGACCACCAGCGTGACGCCCAGCGGCCCCAAAAGCGTTGGGCCCCAACCACCGACGTGCAGGGCCAGCGTGCCGTTGCGGTCGGTCAGCAATAGCAACGCGATGGCGACCAGCACGATCGTCGCCAGCGCGGCCCAGGTGATCAGGCGCTGCAGCCGGGGACGCCGGCCGGCGACCAGGCACGCCGCGGCACCGAGCATGGGCACCAGCACCGGCAGCGGAATCAACGATGCGGCAAGGCTCATCGCGACCCCCGATGGCCGGGCAGCGCGTCGAGTTCGTCGGGTTCGTCGGTGTCGGGGTACGGCTCCTCCGGGTCGGCGTCGACGTCGGCGGCCTCCTCCGGCGAGAGTTGCGCGACGCGGGTGTCCTCGGCGTCTTTGGCGACGGCTTCGGCGGCGGTCAGCCGATAGGAGCGGTAGGCCAGCGCCAGCACGAACGCCGCGACGCCCATCGTGATGACGATCGCCGTCAACACCATGGCCTGCGCCAGCGGGTCGGCGGTGGGTGTGCCGCTCGTGCCGGCGCCGCGAACCGGCGGATTGCCCGGCGGGCCGCTGACGGCGATGATGAGCAAATTGACCGCGTTGCCAATCAGCAACAGCCCCAACAGCATTCGGGTCAGGGTGCGTTCCAGCAGCAGGTACACCCCGCAGCTGACCAGCGCGCCGGTCGCGAGCAGCGGAATCAGGTAGACGGTCACGTGAGGGCCGCCTCCCGGGCCGCGGCCTGGTCCTCGCCGACTCGCACGCCGAGGGAGCGCAGCACGTCGAGCACCAAACCGACCACGATCAAATAGACGCCGAGGTCGAAGACCAGTGCGGTGACGAACGTGACGTGACCCAGCACCGGCAGGTCGACGGCCAGCACCGCCGACGACAGCGCCGGAGCGCCGAGCAGCAGCGACGCCGTCGCGGTCCCCGCGGCCAGGGTCAGCCCCACGCCCAGGATCTTGCCGGCGTCCAGCGGCAGGGTCTCGCCGAGTTCGTAAGGGCCGCCGGCCAAATAGCGCAACACCAGCGCCAGCCCGGCGGTCAGCCCGCCGGCGAAACCGCCGCCGGGAGTGTTGTGGCCGGTGAAGAAGAAGTACACCGACACGACCATGATCAGCGGGAAGATGATCCGGGTGGTCACCTCCATTACCAGCGAGCGGTAGCGCGGGTCACGGTATTCGCTGCCGCGCAACCAGGTGGTGTCGCCGATCGCCGGGCTGTAGGGCGTGACGGGAATGTCCCCGATGTCCGGCTGCCCGGGCCGCGGCATGCGAGGCGCCGACCCGAACCGGCGGTGCCGAAACACCAGCGACGCAACACCTGTCGCCGCGACCAGCAACACCGAGATCTCGCCGAGGGTGTCCCACGCCCGGATGTCGACCAGCAGCACGTTGACGGTGTTGGCGCCGTGGCCGCGCAGATAAGCGGCGTCGGGCAGCAGGCTCGCGATCGCGGTGCCGTGGCGGGCGGCGATCGCGAACATCGCGAACACCGTGACGGCGGCGCCGACCGCCACCGCCAGCGCGGCGCGAGGCAGCCGGTGGCGCCTGATGTCGCCCGGATCGACTTCGGCCGGCAGCGTGCGCAGCACCAGCACGAAGATCACCAGCGTCACGGTCTCCACCAAGAACTGGGTCAGCGCCAGGTCGGGCGCGCCGTGGAAGGCGAAGATGGCGCCGCAGGCGTACCCGGTCACGCCGACCATGAGCACGGCTGCCAGCCGGTTGCGCGTCGCGGTCGCGCCGAGTGCGGCTGCCACCAACAGGGCGGCCAGCGTCGGCTGCAGCGGTGAATCCCACAGCCGGAGCTGCGGGCGATCGCGCGCACCCAGCAGCAGCGCCGCCGTCGGCACCAACACCAGCGTCGACAGGATCACCGACTGGGTGGCCGGGATGGAGCCGCGCTGTGTTTCGCCGGTCAATCGCACCGAGATCACGTCGAGGCCGCGGACCACGGCGTCGTAGGCGCGGTCGGCGTTGCCCAGCGGCATCCAGCCGACCCGCGCGCGACGCAGCCGGGCTCGGGCGAAGAACGCGGCGGCGCCCAGCGTCGCGACCCCGGCCGACAGCACCAGCGGCAGGCCGACACCGTGCCACAGCGCCAGGTTTTTCGCGCTACCTGCGTAGCCGTCCAGCAGCCGGCCCAGCGGTGCCGGTTCGAGGCCCAGGGCCAGGCCGGCCGCGGCCAGGATCGCCGGTGCCGTCAGGAATGTCACGGTCGGCGGGTGCATGCCGGCGACCGGGGCGCTCGGTTCGCGACGGCCCTTGCGGGCGAACGCACCCCACAGGAACCGGACGCTGTAGATCATCGTGAACACCGAGCCGGCGGCTACTACGCCCAGCACGTACGGTGTGCGGGCAAGTGTGGCAAACGCGGCCTCCTTGGCAACGAAACCCAGAAACGGCGGCAGCGCGGCCATGCTGGCCGTCGCCGCGGCCGCGATCACCAGCACCGACGGGCAACGCTGTCCCAGCCCGGCGAGCCGGCGCACATCCCGGGTGCCGGTGGCGTGGTCGACGATCCCGACGACCATGAACAGGGCGGCCTTGAATATCGCGTGCGCGCACAGCACCGCCAGGCCGGCGAGCATCAGGTCGCGGCCGCCGCTGCCGACGAGCACGGTGATCAGCCCGAGCTGGCTGACGGTGCCGAACGCCAGGATCAGCTTGAGGTCGTATTCGCGGACCGCGCGCCAGCCGGCCAGCAGCATGGTGGTCACGCCCAGGATCACGACGGCGGGACGCCAGCCTGGCGAGTCGGCGAATCCGGGTGCCATCCGCGCGATCAGGTAGACGCCGGCCTTGACCATCGCGGCGGCGTGTAGATAGGCGCTGACCGGCGTCGGCGCGCCCATGGCGCCGGGCAACCAGAAGTGCAGCGGCACGATCGCCGATTTGCTCAGCCCGCCGACCAGCATCAGCAGCACTGCAACGGCCACCGCGGGACCCGACGGGGGAGAGGCAACCACGTCGGAGAGCCGGTAGCTGCCGGCGGCGTGGCCCAGGATGACGATGCCGACGAGCATCGCCAACCCGCCGGCGGTGGTGACCAGCAACGCCTGGGTGGCGGCGCGCCGGCTGAGCAGCCGCTCGGCGTAGTGGCCGATCAGCAGGAACGACAACACCGTGGTGAGCTCCCAGAACACGTAGAGCACCAGCATGTTGTCGGCGACCACCAGGCCGAACATGGTCCCGGAGAACGCGACCAGTTCGGCGGCGAAGCTGGGCAGTCGGTTTTCGGTGTGCCCGTCGCGATGGTGGAAGTAGTCGGCGCAATAGAACAGCACCAGCGCGCCGATGCCCAGCACCAGCACGCTCATGATCGCGGCCAGCGGGTCGCAGCGCAGCGCGATGTTCATCGACAGCTCGGGCACCCAGGTGATGCTTTGCTTCTGGTCCGCGTGGCGTGGCCAGTGCAGCACCACCCAACTCAGCGACCCGAGCGGCACCAGCGTGAGCGGATAGAACGCCAACCGGTCCCATTTGCGCACCAGCAGCGGTGCCAGCACGGCAGCGACCGCGTGGGCAAACAGGATGGCGAGCATGGCACTCCGGTGTCGGGGTGTCAGCCTGATAGGGCTATTTCGCCAGGCAGTCTACCGGTTGGTTGGGCGCCGCACGCTGCGACGGAATCTACGGGCGTCGTGTTGACGCGTGGGAGTCGTTGTCGCTCAATGTGTTTCGCGCGTGTATGGGGTGTCCCACAGTCATCGGCGCCGAGTGTGCGGTTTTATACGCGACGCGCCGGTGGGGGTGTATCAAACCGCACAATCGCGTAGGCCGTCAGCTGCTGCTGCAATGCGTTTGAGCGTCCAGCGCACTACCACGCGATGCGCACCGCTGCCGATGACCAGCGCCCGGTAGATCTTGCCGTGCAGACCGGGGAACGCCGCCCATGTCTGCGAGCGCACCCGGGTGCGCTGTGGGCCTTCGGGATCCAGTTCGAATATCCATCGGTAGACGGCGAACGGGTGGCGGCCCTTCAACGCCAGTCGGACCGGCGCCCTCGCTTCGTCCAGTGCGAAGCCCACCGGGACCGTCGAGGGATCGTTCGGATCGCGGCACATTACCCGCAAAAGCGCGGACCACGTGTCTGCGGCGGAAGCGTCGATCGATCTGGCATGCTCATCGATATAGGGTAATCGTTCCATATAGAAGGACTGTACTAGATCATGGCACCTCCGCGGAAGCACGAAACCGATGTGATCCTCGACGCGACGCGCTCGCTGGTGCTCGCCGACGGTCCGCGGGCGGCCAGCGTCGCCGCGATCGCCAAGTCGAGCGGCGCGCCGGCCGGCACGCTGTATCACCGGTTCGGCAATCGCAACGGGGTCCTGACCGCCGCCTGGCTGCGTGCACTCGAAAGGTTCCAGGCCCAGGCGATGGCCGCCGCGGCCGATACGCCCCTCGAATCGGCCGTCGCGATGGCCGTCGTGGCCATCGGCTTCATGCGCGAGCGCCCCGAGGACGCACGCCTGCTGTTGACCATCCGGCCGGGTGACCTGCTCGACGGCGAACCCGACGCCGCGTTCGAGCAGACATTGACCGCCATGAATGCGCCGCTGCAGGAGCGGGTGCGCAGCCTCGCCGAGGCGCTATACGGCAGCAGCGATCCGCGCAGCGTCGACGCAGTCGCCAGAGCGGTCGCCGACCTGCCCTACGCGGTTGTGCGTCGTCACGCTCACGACGACCCGGTCCCGGGTTGGCTGGAAGACGACGTCGCGGCGGCGGTGCGCGCGTTGCTGACGAGCTACCGGGCCTCCGCGTAGGCGCGCAGCGCCGCCACCTGCCCGGGATCCAGTGACGGGCTAACTGATTCGCGGGCCACGGCGATGTCGTCGGCGGTGATGTCGGCGGCGTCGATGGACCGCCGCATCGCGGCCAGCGCGGCTTCCCGCAGCAGCGCCGCGCAGTCGGCGGCGCTGTATCCGTCCAGATCGTCTGCCAGCGCGGCCAAGTCGACATCGGTGTGCAATGGAATGGATTTGCCTGCGGTGCTGAGGATTTCGTGGCGGGCGGCGGCGTCGGGTGGTTCGACGAACACCAGCTTCTCCAGCCGGCCGGGCCGCAGCAGCGCCGGGTCGACCAGATCGGGCCGGTTGGTGGCGCCTACGACGACGACGTCGCGCAGCGGGTCGATGCCGTCGAGTTCGGTCAGCAGCGTGGCGACGACTTTGTCGCTGACGCCGGAGTCGAAGCTCTGCCCGCGTCGCGGCGCCAGCGCGTCGACCTCATCGAGAAAGACCAGTGACGGCGCCGAATCCCTTGCTCTGCGGAACAATTCGCGGACCGCCTTCTCGCTACTGCCCACCCATTTGTCCAGCAGCTCGGGGCCTTTGACCGCGTGCACGCTCAGCCGGCCCGTGCTGGCCAGCGCGCGCACCAGGAACGTCTTGCCGCAGCCGGGCGGCCCGTACAGCAGCACCCCGCGCGGCGGGTCGACGCCGAGGCGGGAGAAGGTGTCGGGATGTTGCAGCGGCCACAGCACCGCCTCGGTGAGCGCCTGCTTGGTGGCCGCCATGTCGCCGACGTCGTCGAGCGTGACGTCGCCAACCATCGGCTGGTCCCCCGTCGAGCGCGACAGCGGCCGGATGACGGTCAACGCGCCCAGCAGGTCATCCTGGGTTAGCATCGGCGTCCCGCCGTCGCTGCTGGCCCGGGCGGCGGCCCGCAACGCGGCCTCGCGCACCAAAGCAGCCAAGTCTGCGGCAACGAAACCCGGTGTGCGGCCCGCGATCTCGGCAAGGTCAAGCTCGGAGGTGGGTGCCCGCTGCAGCAGCGAGCCCAGCAGCGCGGCGCGGGTGGCGGCGTCGGGCAGGCTCAGGCCCAGCTCGCGGTCGCACAGGTCGGGCGCACGCAACCGGGCGTCCAGGTTCTCCGGCACCGCCGAGGTCGCGATGAACGCCACCCCGGGAGTCGCTACCGCCGTGCGCAGTTCGGCCAGGATCAGCGACGCGACCGGCTCGGCGGCGGCCGGCAACAGCGCGTCGACGTCCGCGATCACCAGCACCCCACCGCCCTGACGTACCGAAGCCACCGCCGCGGCAACGGCTTTCAATCGTTCGTCAGCCGCCAACGCGCCGACTCCGGGTCCGTCCAGCTCCACCAGCCGGCGCCCGGCGCACACCGCCCGCACCAGCGTCACCTTCCCGACGCCGGCCGGCCCGGACACCAGAACACCCAAATTGGTTGTGGCGCCGAGCTTTTCCAAGAGGCCGGGCTCGTCCAGCGACAGCTTGAGCCATTCGGCCAGTTTGCGGGCCTGAGCATCGACTCCCTTCAGGTCGTGGACCGGTGTGGGCACGACCGGCTCGACCGCGGCGGGCACGCCGGTTCCCCAGGTCACCAGCGAATTGGGCTGCACGCTCACGGGTCCGGCGGGGTCCGTCCCGGTGACCGTCAACAGTTCCGATGTCCAGCTGATTCCGACGGCCGACGCCAGCGCCCGGGTGGTTTCCGTCGTCGACGTGCCCGGTCCGAGTTCGCGAGGCAGCAGCGACACCGCGTCGCCGACCGTCAACACCTTCCCCAGCAAGGCCTGCCGCAGCGTGGCCGGCGTGATCGACTGGCTGGCGATCGTCGAGCCGCTCAGCGTCACCGACCGTGCGCCGCATACCGTTGCCGCCACCACGATCACCGGATTACCTTCGCGCAGGCCGGCATTCGACAGCGTCACGTCGTCGAGCAGTATCGTGCCCGCCGGTATGTCCCGCGCGGTTCCCGCTACCGCCGCGGTGGTCCGCGACCCGGTCAGCGACACCGCGTCCCACTCCCGAATGCCCAGGGCCGCAATCGCTTCCGGGTGCAGGCGGACAACGCCGCGACGCGAGTCGACCGCCGAGGTGTTCAGCCGTGCGGTCAAAGTCAACTGGGCCATTCAGCCCCCCGGCTTGCGGAGACCCAGCCGCGCCATCGAGCGGCGGTTCGGTTGCGCTCGCCGGATGGCCCGGCGCACGGCCCGCCGCTCTTTGGGTCGCTCGCCCCACACTTCCGGATGCTCGGCCAGCCAGCGGTGGCTGCGAACCGAAAACGGGATGTGGCACAGATAAACAGCGATGGCCACCATCACCAGGATGTAGGGAAACAGGAATGCGGCCGCCGCGACAATCGCCAGCACCGCCAGCAGGAGCGCCGCGAAGTTCGGCGGTACCGACACCGCATGCATCTTCTTCATCGGGATCCGGCTGACCACCAGCATCGAGCACACCGCCACCCAGGCGCAGACAAACCACGGCGAGCTCCACCAGCCCGCGCCGAACTGCAGCTTGGCGGCCAGCGGGCCGAGCACGGCAATCGCACCGGCCGGTGCGGGCATCCCGACGAAGAACTCGCGCGTGTAGGCGGGCAGGGTGGCGTCGTCGAGCAGCGCGTTGAACCTGGCCAGCCGCAACACAATACAGACCGCATACAGCAGCACCGCCACCCAGCCGGCCGGCAACGACGACAGCATCGACACGTAGACCACCACCGCGGGCGCCACCCCGAAGTTCACCGCGTCGGCCAGCGAGTCGATCTCCTCGCCCATCCGCGACTCGGCGTCCAGGATGCGGGCCACCCGGCCGTCGAGCCCGTCGAGGATGGCGGCCGCGGCGATCAGCGCCATCGCGGCGTGCGGCTGAGCCTCCAAGGCAAACCTGATCGAACTCAGGCCGGCGCAGATGGCGAGCACGCTCATCGAGCTGGGCAGGATGCGCAGGTTGACCGCTCGGCGGGGTTTGGTCGTCATGTCAGTTGGGCCAGCACCGTTTCGCCGGCCACCGCTCGCTGCCCGACGCTGACCAACACCTCCGTCCCGGCGGGCAGGTAGGTGTCGAGTCGCGACCCGAACCGGATCAGGCCATAGGTGTCACCGATCGACAGCTTGTCGCCGACGCGGGCGTCGCAGACGATGCGGCGCGCCAGCAGCCCGGCGATCTGCACGACGACGATCTCGGCGCCGGCGTCGGTGCGGATCCGCATGCTGGTGCGTTCGTTGTGTTCGCTGGCCGCGGCCAGTTCGGCCGAACCGAACTGGCCCGGCCGGTGCTGCACGTCGAGCACCTCGCCGCCGATCGGCGCCCGCTGGACATGGGCGTCCAGTAGCGACAGGAAGATGCTGACCCGCGGCAGCGGGGTGTCGGGCAGACCGAGTTCGGCGGGGGGAGCGGCGGATTCGATGAGGCAGACGAGGCCGTCGGCCGGTGCGACGACGACGCCCGGCCGCGTCGGTGGCACCCGCGGCGGGTGGCGGAAGAAACCGGCGCAGGCGCCGGCGGCCAGCAGCCCGGTCCGGCGCAGCCACCGAGAGCGGCGGCCGGCCAACGCGACCGCCAATCCCGCGGAGATGAACGGCAGCCCGGCCGGGTGCACGGGGGGAATGGTCGACCGCAGCAATGCCACCAGGCGCTGGGGGCCGCTCAGGCCGTCGGAAGGGCGTCGTGCCACGCGGTCATCTTACGGAGCGGAGAGGTCCCACAGCTCCACCCGAGATCCGGCCGCGATCTCCGACACGTCCGCGGGGATGTCGAGCAGGCAGTTCGCCGACGCCAGCCAGCGCAGGTGATGCGACGCCGGCGGGCCGTAGCTCATGACCGTGCCGGCGTCGGCGTCGAACACCCCGCGCCGGAACTGCCTTTTGCCGCGCGGTGAGGTCAACGTCTCGGTGAGTGTGGCGGATCGTCGCGGCCGATGCGCCGCCGGCAGTCCCATCGCGGTGCGCAGCGCCGGCCGGACGAACACCTCGAAGGACACCAGCGCGCTGACCGGATTACCGGGCAGCGTCACGATCGGCGTGCCCGCGACCAGGCCGGTGCCCTGCGGCATGCCCGGCTGCATCGCGACTTTGACGAACTCCACGCCCTGGTCGCCTTCGCGGCCGAACGCGTCCTTGACCACTTCGTAGGCGCCCGCACTCACGCCGCCGCTGGTGATGATCAGATCCGCCTCGGCGGCGTAGCGGTCCAGCACGACGGCGAACTGCGCGACGTCGTCCTCGACGGCCGGGCAGGCGACCACCTCGCCGCCGGCGTCTCGAACGGCGGCGGCGAGCATGATCGAGTTCGACTCGTAGATCTGGCCCGGCTGCAGCGGGCTGCCCGGCGAGACGAGCTCGGTTCCGGTGGAGATCACCAGCACCCGCTGTCGCGGGATGACCGGCAGCTCGGGCAGTCCCAGCGCGGCGGCCAGCCCGACCACCGCCGGGGTGACCAATTGCCCGGCCCGCAGCACCGTCGTGCCCGCCGCGACGTCCTCGCCGGCGCGCCGGATGTGACGCCCCTCGGCGGTCGGGGCGTTGATGCTCACGACGTCGGTGCGTCCGTCGGTGTTCTCGACCGGCACGACGGCCGTCGCGCCGGCCGGCATCGGCGCGCCGGTCATGATCCGGTGCGCAGTCCCGGGTTCCAGCGTGGGAATGTCGGTGCGCCCGGCCGGAATGTCTTCGGCCACCGGCAGTTTCACCGGATGGTCGGCGGATGCTGCGGCTACCTCGTCGGCGCGCACGGCGTAGCCGTCCATTGCGGAGTTGTCGAACACCGGCAGCGACACCGTCGCGGTCACATCGTCGGCCAGCGCCAGACCTTCGGCGTCGGCGAGCGCGGTGGTGGTGGCGGGCCGGGCCGCGATCAGTTCGGCGACGACGCGCTGATGTTCCTCGACCGAGCGCATCAGACGGGGAACGTGACGCCGGTGAGTTCTTCGGACACCGCCCAGAGTCGGCGCTGCAGCTCCTCATCGTGGGACTGCGCGCTGGACTCGACGAGCTTCGGGTAGCCGCGCTGCTGACCGATGCCGTCGGGGCCGTAATACTGCCCGCCCTCGACGTCCGGATCGGTGGCCGCGCGCAAGGTCGGCAGCGCGCCCATCGCCGAGCTCTGGAACAGCAGCGGGGCCAGCAGCGCGTTGGCCGGTTTGAGGATGGCGGGCAGATTGCGAGTGAGCTCGGTGTTCGACGAGCCGGGGTGGGCGGCCACGGCGATGGTGTTTTTCTGCTGATCGGCCAGCCGGCGCTGCAGCTCGTAAGTGAACAGCAGGTTGGCAAGTTTGGATTGGCCGTACGCGGCGATCCGGTCGTAGCTGCGCTCCCACTGCAGGTCGTCGAAGTGGATCGAGGCGCGGAACCGGTGGGCGTTGCTGCTGACGGTCACCACCCGCGAACCGCGGACGCCCAACAGATGGTCGAGCAGCAGCCCGGTCAGCGCAAAGTGGCCGAGATGATTGGTGCCGAACTGCATTTCGAAGCCGTCGGCCGTGAGTTGCTTGGGGGTGTACATCACGCCGGCGTTGTTGATCAACAAATCGATGCGCGGGTAGTTCGCCCGTAGCGAGTCGGCGGCGGCGCGCACCGAGTCCAGCGAGCTCAAGTCGAGTTCGGCCAGCGTGACGTCGGCCTGCGGCTGGGCGGCGACGATGCGGGCCAGCGCGGCGTTGCCCTTCTCCAGGTTGCGCACTGCGAGCACGACGTGCGCGCCGGACCGCGCGAGCACCGCGGCCGTGTGGTAGCCGATTCCGGTGTTGGCGCCGGTGACGATCGCGATGCGCCCGCTCTGGTCGGGCACATCCGCTTCGGACCATTTGCCTCCTGCACTCATGGCCGAAAACGATACCGACGGACACCCGATGCCGGTGGGTGGCATTCTCGACGCCATGGACGACGGCACGCCCGGCCCGGTCGTGGTGGGCATGGCCGATCCCGCACATCCGCCCAGTTCCAAGGCGCCGCTGATGTGGGCGGTCGAGGGCGCGATCCCGTGGCTGATGCTCGCCGTCGGGCAGCTGATTTGGTTCTCAGTAGATCAGCGGTTGTTGTGGTTGCACGGGTTGTGCGCGGCCGTCACCGTGCTCGGCGCGGCGGTCGCCGTGGGCGTCGTGCCGTGGTGGCGATATCGGGTGCACCGCTGGGAGATCAGCCCGCAGGCGGTGTACGCCCGCACCGGGTGGCTGGTGCAGGAGCGCCGGATCGCGCCGATTTCGCGGGTGCAGACCGTCGACACCCACCGCGGACCGCTGGACCGGTTGTTCGGGCTGGCCAATGTCACGGTGACGACGGCATCGTCGGCGGGAGCGGTGCGCATCGTGGCGCTGGATTCGGCGGTCGCGGATCAGGTCGTCGCACGGTTGACGGACATCGCGGCGATCGGCGCCGAGGACGCCACGTGACGCGCCGGCGACGAAACAAATTGGAGCGATGCGGAGGAGCGGCGCCATATGGCCTGGCAGCGGTTGAGCCCGCGAATGTTATTGGTACATCCGGTACATGAGCTGCTGCGCCAGCTGCCGCTGCTGATCGGCGCAATCGTGCTGGGTTCCACCACGGGCAATCCGTGGTGGACGGTGGCGGCGCTGGCGGCAACCGCACTGGTCGGGGTGGCGCGGTGGTTCACCACGACTTACCGCATCGAGCCGGACGAGGTGCAGCTGCGCGCCGGCGTGTTGCAGCGCAAGGTGTTGTCGGTGCCGCGCAACAGGATTCGCTCGGTGCAGACCGATGCGCGGCTGTTGCATCGCCTGTTAGGGCTGGCCGTGCTGCGGGTGAGCACCGGACGTGTGGGCGGCCCCGATTCTTCGGTTTTCGAGCTCGACGCCGTCGAGGTCGCGCAAGTGCCGCGGCTTCGGGCGATCCTGCTCGGCGAATCCGAGCGGCCCGCGCAGGTGGGCACGGTGCTGGCGCGCTGGCAGCCGTCCTGGCTGCGGTATGCGCCGTTGAGCCTGTCCGGATTGGTGATGATCGCCGCGGCAGTGGGGGTGGTGTATCAGAGCGGATTCGCCGCCCCACTGGGCAGGCTCGGGTCGAATACGGTTGCGCTGCTTGGTATTCCGGCGATCGCAGCGGTGGTGCTGGCGGCGTCGGTGTTGCTGGCGGTGGTGCGGTCGTTGCTCACCTACGGCAATCTGGTGCTGCTGCGCCGGGAAGGGTTCCTCGAGTTGCGGCACGGGTTGCTGCGGCTCCGCGAGCACACCTACGACATGAGCCGGCTGCGCGGCGGGACGCTGCGGCAGCCGCTGCTGGTCCGCGCGCTTCGCGGCGCCCGGCTGGACGCGGTGATGACCGGTGTGCACGGCGCCGGCGAGTCGTCGATGCTGCTCCCGCCGTGTCCGGCCGTGACGGCCGAGTCGGTCCTTACTGGGCTGGTCGGCTCTCGCGACGTGGTGACCGGGCCGCTGACTGGGCATGGTCGGCGGGCGGCGCAACGGCGATGGACTCGCGCGCTGAGTCTGCCGCTCGTCGCGGGCGCGGCACTGACTTTGGCCGCTGTGCCGGTCTGGCTGTGGGCCGCGTGGGCCGCGGTGATGGTGTGCTGCGCGCTGATCGCCGCCGACCGGGTGCGAGCGCTGGGGCACCGGGTGGACGCCGAGTGGCTTGTTGCGCGCGCTGGTTGCCTGGAGCGGCGCCGCGATTGCGTTGACACCGCGGGGATTATCGGCTGGACCGTGCGGCAGACGCCGATGCAGCGGCGGGCCGGCGTCGTCACGCTGGTGGCCGCCACCGCCGCCGGGGCCAAGCGCTATCCGGTGATCGACGTGCCCGAGCAGGAGGCCTGGGCGGTGGCGGCAACCGCGTCGCGGTGGGTGGCCGACAGCGTCTGGACGATTCGCTAAAGCTCGCGCACTGCCGCGATCCGGGCCTGCAACTGGTCGCTGGTCGCCGCAGCCACCGGCGGTCCGCCGCAAATGCGGCGCAGCTCGTTGTGAATCCAGCCGTGCGGCTTGCCCGTTCGATGGTGTGCCGCCGACACCAACGCGTTGAGCTCGCGGCGCAAATCACGCAGCTGGCCATGTCGTGTCACCGGCTCGGCATTGACCGCGCGGGCGGCAAGCTGCTCGGCTTGCCTGCGCCGCAACAGTTCCCGCATCTGCTCGGCATCCAAAAGGCCGGGGATGCCGAGATAGTCGGCTTCGTCGCCGCCGGTGCCGAACGACGCGCCATCGAAGATGACCTGATCCAGCTCGGCGTCGGCGCCCAGCGACATGAACCCGTTGTCGAGTTCGGACGGTTCGCTTCGGCGCCGCTGCGCGGCGGCCAGCTCGTCGGTTTCGCGGTGCGGCTTGCCGAGCACATGGTTGCGCTGCGCCTCCAACTCGCTCGCGAGCAGCAGCAGCGACGGCACCGACGGCAGGAACACGCTGGCCGTCTCCCCTGGCCGCCGGGACCGGACGAACCGGCCGATGGCCTGCGCGAAGAACAACGGTGTCGAGGCGCTCGTCGCGTAGACGCCGACGGCCAGCCGCGGCACGTCGACGCCCTCCGACACCATCCGCACCGCGACCAGCCAGCGGCTGGTGCCCGCGGAGAACTGCGCGATCCGCTCCGACGATCCGGGGTCGTCGGACAGCACGACGGTCGGCGCCTCGCCGGTGAGCCGCTCCAGCAGAACGGCATAGGCCCGGGCGGCCTTCTGATCCGAGGCGATCACCATGCCGCCGGCGTCGGGCATGCCGCCGTCGCGCAGCTGGCGCAGCCGGGTGTCGGCCGCCGAGATCACCGCCGGCATCCATTCCCCGGCCGGGTCCAGCGCGGTGCGCCACGCCCGGGCGGTGTGCTCGGCGCTCAGCGGCTCGCCGAGCCGGGCGGCGTACTCCTCGCCGGCGCTGTCACGCCAGCGCGCCTCGCCGGAGTAGGCCAGGAACACCACCGGTCGCACCACCCCGTCGGCGAGTGCCTCGGTGTAGCCGTAGGTGTGGTCGGCCTGCGAGCGCAGCAGCCCGTCGGCGTCGGGTTCGTAGCGGACGAACGGGATGGCGGCATCGTCGCTGCGGAAAGGCGTGCCGGTCAGGGCGAGCCGGCGGGTGGCGTCGCCGAAAGCCTCCAGGATCGCCTCGCCCCAACTCCTGGCGTCGCCGCCGTGGTGGATCTCGTCGAAGATGACCAGGGTTCGCCTGCCCTCGGTGCGCACCCGATGCCGCGTCGGGTGGCTGGCCACTTGCGCGTAGGTGACGACGATGCCGTGGTACTCGGCCGACGTCTGTGCGGCGGTGTTGCGGAACCTCGGGTCCAGGGCAATGCCGTCGGCGGCGGCCGCGGCCGCCCACTGGTTTTTCAGGTGTTCGGTGGGCACCACCACGGTGATCGCCTCGACACTGCGATCGCCCAACAACTCCGCGGCGATGCGCAGAGCAAACGCCGTCTTACCCGCACCCGGGGTTGCGACCAGCAGGAAATCGCGCGGCTTGGCGGTCAGGTACCGCACCAGGGCGCGCCGCTGCCAGCCCCGCAATGCTCGGGTGTCGGGCGCATCAATTGCCCGCACCCGAGGCCTCCTATCTAACGAGATGCACTGTAGCGCAAGGACATCGGTCGGCGCATCTCTGCAGGGAGCCGCTTACACGAAGAAGTTGTCGTGGCGAATGAACCACTCCCGGCGTTCGTCGTCGGTCATGTCGGCCAACGCGGCAAAACCCTCGAAGTAGGCCTCCCGCGGCGCGCCCGGAGCGAACAACATCAAGATCGACGCGGGCGTGTCGGCCTCGTTGCGGAAACCGTGGATCCCTCCCGGCGGAACATAGAGGAAGTCGCCCTGATGACCGTCGAGCCAGTCGCGGCCGTCGTAGAGCTTCATGGTCCCGGACAGCACGAAGAACGCTTCCGACATGGCGCGGTGGTAGTGCGGGCCGGGTCCGCCGCCGGCAGGGGCGATGTCGACCCGGTACAGGCCGTAGTCGCCGTCGGTGGCCTGCTGGTTGGCCAGGTAGTGGTACTTGACGCCGAACGTCTCGTAGTCCGGTGGCTCGTCAGCGCGCTTGAGCCACGCGCTGACCTCCGGCTGCTCGTCCAGGTAACGGGGCTCCGGATACGGCGGCACCACGAGCGACATCGGGGGCTCAGCGGCCGGTGACGTAGTGGCACACGGCCCCGGTCCCGGCGCTTCGAGGGGCATTGTTGGTCTGCGTGACGACTTGTCGCCCGCCCACCGACAGCCGACAGGTGACCGAGCCCGGATCACCGCCGGCGTGTATGCCGCTGAACGTCAGCAAGCGAGAGCTGCCGTCGTAGTCGAATGCCGTCGACCACGGCAGGCCCACATTGTTGGCGACCTCGGGCTCGTCATTGGCTCCTGTGTAGGACACCAGCACACCTTCGGTGAAGGTGCCGGTCAACTCGAACACGACCGGGACCGACGCCGATGCTGTCCCGGGAGCCGCCAGCAGCAGGCCCCCACCCAGCGCAACGGCGGTGGCCAGCCTGCCCAGCGAATTAATAACCATGTCGTGAATTAGAGCACCGCGAACAGGCCACCGTCAGGCGATCGGTGTTCTTGCACTCTCCATAGGCGAGTGCTAAGAATGACTTGGCACTCGCGACCGGTGAGTGCTAGGTCGGGACGGTGAGATCCAGCTCAGGATCGTCCGTCGCGGGCACTGCACCCGGCCAGGACGTGTCATCCCCAATCCGGAGGAATCACTTCGCAATGGCCAAGACAATTGCGTACGACGAAGAGGCCCGTCGCGGCCTCGAGCGGGGCCTGAACAGCCTCGCCGACGCGGTAAAGGTGACGCTGGGCCCCAAGGGCCGCAACGTCGTCCTGGAGAAGAAGTGGGGCGCTCCCACGATCACCAACGATGGGGTTTCCATCGCCAAGGAGATCGAGCTGGAGGACCCCTACGAGAAGATCGGCGCCGAGCTGGTCAAGGAAGTCGCCAAGAAGACCGACGACGTCGCGGGTGACGGTACGACGACGGCCACCGTGCTGGCCCAGGCGCTGGTCAAGGAGGGCCTGCGCAACGTCGCCGCCGGTGCCAACCCGCTGGGCCTGAAGCGCGGCATCGAGAAGGCCGTCGAGAAGGTCACCGAGACGCTGCTCAAGGGCGCCAAGGAGGTCGAGACCAAGGAGCAGATCGCTGCCACCGCGGCCATCTCCGCCGGCGACCAGTCGATCGGCGACCTGATCGCCGAGGCGATGGACAAGGTCGGCAACGAGGGTGTCATCACCGTCGAGGAGTCCAACACCTTCGGCCTGCAGCTCGAGCTCACCGAGGGTATGCGCTTCGACAAGGGCTACATCTCGGGGTACTTCGTCACCGACGCCGAGCGGCAGGAGGCGGTGCTCGAGGAGCCCTACATCCTGCTGGTCAGCTCCAAGGTGTCGACGGTCAAGGACCTGCTGCCGCTGCTGGAGAAGGTCATCCAGGCGGGCAAGCCGCTGCTGATCATCGCCGAGGACGTCGAGGGCGAGGCTTTGAGCACCCTGGTCGTCAACAAGATCCGCGGCACCTTCAAGTCGGTGGCGGTCAAGGCCCCCGGCTTCGGTGACCGCCGCAAGGCGATGCTGCAGGACATGGCGATCCTCACCGGCGGCCAGGTCATCAGCGAAGAGGTCGGCCTGACGCTGGAGAACGCCGACCTGTCGCTGCTGGGTAAGGCCCGCAAGGTCGTCGTCACCAAGGACGAGACCACGATCGTCGAGGGTGCCGGTGACTCCGACGCCATCGCCGGTCGGGTGGCCCAGATCCGCCAGGAGATCGAGAACAGCGACTCCGACTACGACCGCGAGAAGTTGCAGGAGCGGCTGGCCAAGCTGGCCGGCGGCGTTGCGGTGATCAAGGCCGGGGCTGCCACCGAGGTGGAGCTCAAGGAGCGCAAGCACCGCATCGAGGACGCGGTGCGCAACGCCAAGGCCGCGGTCGAGGAGGGCATCGTCGCCGGCGGTGGCGTGACCCTGCTGCAGGCGGCCCCGACGCTCGACGAGCTCAAGCTCGAGGGCGACGAGGCGACCGGCGCCAACATCGTCAAGGTGGCGCTGGAGGCTCCGCTGAAGCAGATCGCGTTCAACTCGGGTCTGGAGCCCGGCGTGGTCGCGGAGAAGGTCCGCAACCTGCCTGCGGGTCACGGTCTCAACGCCGCGACCGGCGAGTACGAGGACCTGCTGAAGGCCGGCGTCGCCGACCCGGTCAAGGTCACCCGTTCGGCGCTGCAGAACGCCGCGTCGATCGCGGGCCTGTTCTTGACCACGGAGGCCGTCGTCGCGGACAAGCCGGAGAAGGAGAAGGCCGCCATGCCCGGTGGCGGTGACATGGGCGGCATGGACTTCTAAGAGTCGCCTTTCGGGAAAGCCCGGCCTGCGTTGCAGGCCGGGCTTTTTCGTTGCCGACGGCTCCGACACTGCGGTTTTGTACGGGACAGGCCGGTGCGGCGTACAAATCCGCAGAGTCGACGGGTTAGGCGGGCTCGCTGAACACCACGCAGTCGTGCAGGCAGCCTTTCGCTGCGGAGGGCGAGTCGGCGTTGCGATGCAGAAGCGCCCGGGTCGGCACCACTGCAAGCCGGATGGTGTCGTCGCCCGCCTCGGTTACCTCAGCCCGCCCCTCGACGATCAAGGAGTATCCGCCCACCTCACGCGGCGGCCACAGCAGCGTGACGTCGGCGCGGTTGGCCAGGTTCTTGGTGGTGCGCCCGCCGATCAACCCGACATCTAGCACGCCGCCGCGCAACTCCGGCTCGACCGTCACAGTGTGTGCGCGGTAGTCGTCGTCGACGGTGATCAGGTAGGCCAACGGAAAGTCGCCCAGCGCCGCGGCCAGCCTTTGCAGATCCACCTTCTTGGCGCCCATGTGGACAACTGTAAGCGGCTTGCGGGGCCCGCAGCCAGGATGCGGACGGTGGGCGAAATCGACTGGCCGTTCCGGGGCGCCGAGGCGATCGATGCCGGATTGCTGACTGTCCGGGAGCTGCGGCGCTTCTACTGCCCCGTTTATCCCGGTGTCTATGCGTTGCGCGGCGCGGAGCTTTCGGCGGTCGAGCGGGCACGAGCGGCGTGGCTGTGGTCCCGACGACGTGGTGTGGTCGCAGGGCTGTCCGCCCAAACCGTGCTTGGCGCGAAGTGGGTCGAGCCGGATCTGCCCGCTGAGTTGATCCATCGCAACCAGCGGACACCGCCGCTGCTCGTGGTCTATGCGGACAGGCTGGGAGCCGGTGAAACGCAGAGCATCGCCGGCATGACCGTGACGACGCCGGCCCGCACCGCGTTCGACGTGGGCCGGCGGTTACCCCTTGTCGAAGGCGTGCAACGGGTCGATGCGCTGATGAACGCGACCGACCTCAAAGTCGCGGACATCGAGCGCATTGCCGCGTCGCATCCAGGTGTTCGCGGCTTAGCTCAGCTGGCTCGCACGCTGACGTTCGTCGACGGCGGTGCCGAATCGCCATACGAGTCGCTGACTCGTTTGTTGTTGATGCAAGCGGGTTTTCCGCGCCCAGAGACCGAGATCGAGGTATACGACGAATACGGTCAGCTGTTCGCTCGCATCGATATGGGCTGGCGTGAATACCGTGTCGGCGTGGACTTTGAAGGCGCCCACCACTGGACCGATCCCAAGCAGCGGAGGTGGGATGTCGAGCGGTACGCCAGGCTGCCCGAGTTGGGTTGGGCCGATATCAGAGTTACCGGTGGCATGGTGCATCGCACGCCGCGAGTGTTCCTCAACCGCGTCGGCGCCGCCCTACTTGCGCGTGGCTGTCCAAAAACGTGGTGACTCTGCGGATTTCTACGCGCCCGCGGCGTGTCGCGTACGAAACCGCAGTCTCAGCTCTGAGCGACCGGCGCGGGTTGACGGCCGCGGACCAGTCGGCCCGGCCGCGCTTCCGTCGGCACACCGTTCTCGGCGATCACCTCACCGGACACGATGGTCGCGACATACCCGTCGGCGGTCTGGTCGAGCCGCCGCCCGCCCGCGGGCAGGTCGTGGGTGACCACCGGCTTGTGCAGCCGCAGCCGCCCGTGGTCGATGACGTTGAGGTCGGCCTTGTAGCCCACGGCGACACGGCCGCGATCACCCAACCCGGCGACCCGCGCCGGCACCGACGTCAGCTCGCGGACCGCCTCGGCGACGGACAGCCGGCCGGACGCCCGGTCGCGGGTCCAGTGCGTCAGCAGATACGTGGAATAGCTTGCGTCGCAGATCATTCCGTAATGCGCCCCGCCGTCGCCAAGGCCCAGCACAACGTCGTCGCGCCGCAAGAGCTCGCCGACGGTGGAAAGCGACGCGCCCTGGAAGTTGGCCATCGCACCGAGCAGAATCGCGTTGCCATCGTCGTCGAGCAGCCGATCGTAGGCCTCCTCCAGCGGCGAAACACCGCGGGCCCGGGCACGCGCGGCGATGCTGTTCGCCGCGTCGGGCTCATAGTCGGGATCCTCGCCGAGCGGGAAGATCCAGTCCCAGGCCTGCGCCAGATAGAACAGCGGGTTCATCGCAGCCTCGGTCGGCTTGTCGGCCAGAATCCGTTGCCGCACTTCAGGTTTGCGCATCACGGCGACCCGCTCGGCCAACGGCAGGTCGGCGATCTCCCGGTAGCTCGGGTACAGCATGAACGGGTTGACGGTGAGGTTCAGACCGATCATCAGCCCGATCGGCCGCGGCAAGACCTGCGCGGTGACTTGGCCACCGGCTCCGTTGGCCTTCTCGATCATCGTCACAGCGTCTTCCCACATCGGGTCGCCGGCGTTGCCGATCACTAGCGTGAACGTCACCGGCAGGCCGACATCGCCTGCGGCGTCGAACACCTGCTGCAGCACAGGCTGATAACCGCCGGCCGGGATGTCGGGCACGAACTGGATCAGCCCGCCGCCGCCGTCGGCGATGCCGCGCCCGATCTCGAGGATCTCGTCGTAGGCGGCGTTGTAGCTGGGGATCTGCTGTCCGCCTTCGGTGCGGTGGGTGGCCAGCCGCGACGACGCGAAGCCCAGTGCCCCGACCTCGACGGCCTCCTTGGCTAGCGCCCGCATCTTCGCCAGGTCCTCGGCGGTCGCCGGCTCACGGTTGGCGCCCCGCTCGCCCATCACGTAGACCCGCAGCGGCGAATGCGGCAGGTAGGCGGCCACATCAATGTCGCGCCGGCCCGCGTCCAACGCGTCCATGTACTCGCCGAAGGTCTCCCACGTCCAGGGCAGCCCGTCGGTCATCACGACGCCGGGAATGTCCTCCACGCCGGCCATCACGTCGACGAGCACGTCGTGGTCCTCGCGGCGGCACGGCGCAAAACCGACCCCACAGTTGCCCATCACGACCGTCGTCACCCCGTGCGCCGACGATGGGTTCAGCCGGTCCGACCAGATCGCCTGCCCGTCGTAGTGGGTGTGTAGGTCGACGAAGCCGGGGGTGACCAAGAGTCCGGTGGCGTCGATCTCGCGGGCACCGCCCCCGGAAACGGTCCCGACCGCCGCGATCACGCCGCCGCGCACCCCGACGTCGCCGACGTAGGGCTCACCCCCCAACCCGTCCACGATCGTGCCGTTGCGGATGACGAGGTCGTAGGTCATCTAATTAATCTACGACCGTGTCGGTGGCTCATGCCAGGCTCTAGCCCATGATCGATCACTTCGGCATCAACTGCGCCGACTACGCCAAAGCCCAACGGTTCTACGACGGGGTACTCGGCGTCCTCGGCTACACCCGGCAGATGGATTTCGGCGAGGCCATCGGATACGGCCGGGACGGCCATCCGGCGTTCTGGATCGCCGAGGGCGCCGGCATGGGTCCCAACCGCGAAATCCACGTCGCCTTCCAAGCCGCCGACGAGGAGGCGGTGAAGGCGTTCTACGACGCCGCGCTGGAGCTCGGCGCCGAGTCGCTGCACGCGCCGCGGCTCTGGCCCGAGTACCACCTGGGCTACTTCGGCGCGTTCGTGCGAGATCCCGACGGCAACAACGTCGAAGCCGTCTTCCACGGGGCGTAGCGTCGCTTTCATGGCTGAATCCGATGCTGCCGCCAAGGAATTGCTCCGTGACGCGTTCACCCGCTTGATTGAGCATGTCGACGAACTCACTGACGGTCTGACCGACGAAGAGTCCCGATACCGGCCCAGTCCCAACGCCAACAGCATCGCCTGGCTGATCTGGCACAGCGCCCGGGTCCAGGATGTGCAGGTCGCCGACATCGCGGGTGTCGAGCAGGCGTGGACTCGCGACGGCTGGGTGGACCGCTTCGGCCTGGACCTGCCGCGCGACGACACCGGCTACGGGCACAGCCCCGAGGACGTCGGGAAGGTGCGGGCACCTGCTGACCTGCTGGCCGGCTACTACCACGCGGTGCACGATCTGACGCTGGAGTACGTCAACAACGTCACCGCCGACGAATTACGCCGCGTCGTGGATACCAACTGGGATCCGCCGGTGACCGCCAGCGTTCGGCTGGTCAGCGTCATCGACGACTGCGCCCAGCATCTGGGGCAGGCGGCCTATGTATTGGGTATCGCGCACCGCCGGGCCTGACGAGTCAGACCGGTCTGACGAGGAGGGGGCCGGCGATTGGGCGGGGCCGGACTTGACACCTGTCGAGCCCGGTTAGCATGGCGGCTATGACCGCCATCACAACTCAGGAATTCTCCGGCACCGGCACCATCCTCAACCCCGCCACCGGCGCGGTAGCCGGCGAAGTGCACTGGACCGATCCGGCCGACGTGCCGACGATTGCGGAGGGACTGCGCAAGGCGCAACGCGAATGGGAGCAGCGCGGGGCCAAGGGGCGCGCCAAGGCACTGGCCCGCTTCGCGGTGTGGCTCGGTGAGCATCGCGACGAGATCGAAGAGCTGCTGATCAAAGAGACCGGCAAGTCGGCCGTCGACGCCGCACAAGAGGTCCCACTGCTGATCATGATCCTGGCGTACGTCGTCAAGACGATGGAAAAGGCGCTGGCACCCGAAAGTCGGCCCGCGGCGCTGCCGTTCCTGGCGATCAAGAAGATCACCGTGCACTACCGGCCCCGGCCGGTCGTCGGGATCATCGCGCCGTGGAACTACCCGGTGGCCAACGCGCTGATGGACGCCATCGGCGCCCTGGCGGCGGGATGTGCGGTGCTGCTCAAGCCGTCCGAGCGCACCCCGCTGACCGCCGAGGTGCTGCGGCGCGGCTGGCTGGAGTCCGGTGCCCCCGACGTGCTCGCGCTGGCTCAAGGCGCCCGCGACGTCTCCGAGGCCGTCATCGACAACGCCGACTTCGTGCAGTTCACCGGATCCAGCGCGACCGGACGCAAGGTGATGGAGCGCGCCGCCCGCCGGCTGACGCCGGTCAGCCTGGAGCTGGGCGGCAAGGACCCGATGATCGTGTGCGACGACGCCGACATCGAGCTGGCCGCGCACGCCGCGGTATGGGGCGCGATGTTCAACGCCGGCCAGACCTGCGTCTCGGTCGAGCGGGTCTACGTCCTGGAGCCGGTGTACGACCAGTTCGTTGAGGCTGTGGTTCGCGACGTCAAGGCGTTGCGGGTCGGCGGCGACGGGCATTTCGGTGCGCTGATCGACGAGGGGCAACGCGCCGTCACCGAGCGCCACGTCGCCGACGCCAAAGCCAAAGGGGCGCGGGTGTTGACGGGCGGGCAGGTCCCCGACGGGCCGGGCAGTTTCTACCCGCCCACGGTGCTCGTCGACGTCGACCACTCGATGGCCTGCATGACCGAGGAGACGTTCGGCCCGACGCTGCCGATCATGAAGGTCGGCTCGGTCGTGGAAGCGATCCGGCTGGCCAACGACAGCGAGTACGGGCTGAGCGCCTCGGTGTTCTCCCGCGACGTCGAGCGGGCCAAAGATATTGCGCTGCAACTTGATTGCGGGGCAGTCAACATCAACGACGTGATTTCCAACCTGATGTGCACCACCGCGCCGATGGGCGGCTGGAAGGCGTCGGGCATCGGCGCGCGGTTCGGCGGCGCCGACGGCATGCGCAAGTACTGCCGCGTCGAGACCGTCGTCGCGCCGCGCACCAACCTCGGCGCCGGCGGCAACTACTACCACAATTCGCTCAAAGCGCTCGCTCGCATGAACCGGATGATGACGAAGATGGCGCTGGCGCGTCCGCGCCGCACCGCCAAATAGATCTACGGCACGATCACGTGCGACGGGTCGGGCCTTAGCTCGGGCGGGGCCTGGCTGTAGTCGCCGAACGGGCCGTCGCGGCGCTCGATCGCGGCGCGCACGCCCTCGGTGGCGGCGGTCTGGATGAACTCGAGCGCCTCGGGCGTGTTGCGCATCAGGCCGTCGAGGATGCCGCCGAGCATCTGGGTGGTGGCCAGCCCCATGTTCTCGTAGGCTTGGTTGACGATCAGCTTCTGAGCACGCAACTGCGACAAGGGAATTCGCGACAACTCCAAAGCGATCTCGGCAACCCGCGCCTCGAGCCGCTCGAACGGCACCGCCTCGTTGATCAGCTCGACCTCGGCGGCCTGCACCCCGGTCAGCGGCCGGCCGGTCAGCGAATGCCATTTGACCTTGGCCAGGCTGAGCCGATACAGCCACATCCCGGTCAGATAGGCGCCCCACATCCGGCTGTACGGCGTGCCGATCACCGCGTCCTCGCTGGCGATCACCAGGTCGGCGCACAGCGCGTAATCGCTTGCGCCGCCCACACACCAGCCGTGCACCTGCGCGATCACCGGTTTGGACGCCCGCCAGATCGCCATGAACTTATTTGTCGGCCCGGTTTCGCGGGCGGTGACCATCGCGAAATCCTTGCCTGGATCCCAGCGCCCGTCGGACATCATGGCCTCGCCCCAGTGCTGAAAGCCGCCGCCGAAGTCGTAGCCGCCGGAGAACGCCCGCCCCGCACCCCGCAGCACGATCACCTTGACATCCGGGTCGCGTTCGGCGAGCCCGACGGCGGCCTCGATCTCGTCGGGCATCGGCGGAACGATCGTGTTGAGCTGCTCGGGGCGGTTCAGCGTGATCGTGGCGACCGGACCGGCCGTCGTGTACAGCAGTGTCTCGAATTCAGGCATAGCCGAAGCGAAGTCGCTGCCCGTCCGGGGTGTCAAGCCGACCGCGCCCTTACTGTTATCTTAAAATCCTTATCGATTCCTTAATTTCTAGGTAGGGTCAGCTGGCATGGCGGACCGGTTCGACGTGGCGATAATCGGCGCACGATGTGCGGGATCCCCGCTGGCGACGATGCTGGCGCGCCGGGGTTTGAGGGTGTGCCTGCTCGACCGGGCGCACTTTCCGTCCGAGACTCCGTCGACGCACATGATTCAGCCCTGCGGAGTACAGATCCTGGACCGACTCGGGCTGCTCGACGGGATCTTGGCCGCCGGTGCGGTACCGCTCGATCGGCTTTCGTTGGTGAACGATGACGTTCGGATCGACGCGACCATCGAGGCACCGTTGAGCCCCGCCTTGTGCGTTCGACGCCTCACCCTGGACGCGCTGCTGGTCGACGCCGCCGCTGCGGGCGGCGCCGAGGTGCGCACCGGATCGCGGGTCACCGAGCTAATCACAGACGACGGCCGGGTGACCGGTGTGCAGACGTCCTCGGGACCCGTGTACGCGCCGTTGGTGGTGGGCGCCGACGGCCGCCACTCGACGGTCGCGTCGTGCGTTGGTGCACGCGAGTACCACCGTACATCGCCCGGAAAGCTGTATGCCTGGGCGTATTTCGAAGGTGTCGGCGATCGGGAAGGCCACGCGCGGCTCGGCCGGCAGGGCGCCGTCGGCTTCCTCGCCGGTGCCACGGACGGGGATCTGTACATGGCGGCACTCGGCATCGACATGCCCGAGCTGGCTGAATTCGACGCCGACCGCGACAAGGGCTTTGCCGCGCGGATTCAGATGTGGCCCGAGTTGGCGGATCTTCTTGCCGGTGCGCGGCGCATTGGCCCGATCCGGGTAGTTGCCAACTGGCACGGCTATTTTCGGCAGTCGGCTGGGCCCGGGTGGGCGCTCGTCGGCGATGCCGGACACTTCAAGGACCCGGCGCCCGGGCAAGGTATGGCCGACGCGTTCCGACAGGCCGACAAGCTCGCGGCGGCCGTCGTCGACGGGCTCGGCAACAGCAGTCCGGATACGGCCTTACAAAAATGGTGGCGTTGGCGCGACCACGACGCCTACGAAATGTATTGGTACGCACGCGAAACGGGTGCTCCCGGAGCTGTGTCCCCGCTGATCAGGCGGATGCTGCGGGATATCGCCGCCAATCCCGACGCCACCCAGGCGCTGCTTGGGATCTTGAACCATGACGTTCGCCCGTCGCAGGTGTTCACGCCGGCACGACTCGCCCGCGCCGCGGCACGGACATTCCTCGACGAGCCCCGCCGGATCGTGGCGACCGTCAACGAGGTCATCGGCGCGGCGAAACGAGGCAGGCAACGACGGCTCCGCGCGCCGGGTATGGCCGATATGGCCGGGCAGCGACGGTAACTGCGACGTCGGGCAAGATGTGTCCTCGTGGAATCGGGCAATCGGGTGTATCGGCTGCTGATGCGGATGCTGTCGCTGCGCACCATCGTCGTCGTCGGTGCGCTCTCGGTGATCGCTCTTGTCCTGACGCTCGGCGCCTGGGTCTGGTTCGGCGTCACGAACGACCAGCACAGTCAGCTGGACCGGCGACTCGACTCGGTGAGCAGCCTGGGCGACATCAGCACGCTGCTCAGCCACCCCAACCAGCCCACGGCGAACAGCGATCTGGTGCGCACGGCGCGCATCGGGCCGATGACCGTGTCAGTGCCCGCCGACATCGTGTTGCCCAAGCTCGACAACGGCTTCGCCAATACAACCGTCAATGGTGTCGAGTACCGGGTCCGCACGTTCACCGCCGGCCATGCCTCGATTGCGCTCGGGGCACCCTTGGCCGAGGCGCAGCACCGGATCAACGAGCTGCACCTGCGGGTGCTGTTGATCTGCGGCGGCGTCATCATCGGCACGGTTCTGGCCGCCTGGGTCATCTCGCTGGTGATGGTCAATCCGTTCCGGCTGCTAGCCCAGCAGGCGCGGGCCATCAACGCCCAGTCCAATCCCGACGAAGTTCAGGTCCGCGGCGTGCAAGAGGCGGTGGAGATCGCCGAAGCGGTCGAGGGAATGCTGGCCCGCATCGGCAACGAGCAGCAGCGCACCAAGGCCGCGCTGGAGTCGGCCCGCGACTTCGCCGCCGTCGCCTCGCACGAGCTGCGCACGCCGCTCACGGCGATGCGCACCAATCTGGAGGTGCTCTCGACGCTCGAGCTGCCCGCCGAGCAGCGCAAAGAGGTGATCGGCGACGTGATGCGCACCCAGAGCCGCATCGAGGCGACGCTCTCCGCGCTGGAACGGCTGGCGCAAAGCGAGCTGACCACCGTCGACGACTTCGTCCCGTTCGACATCACCGAGCTGCTGGATCGGGCGGCGCACGATGCGCTTCGCGTCTACGCAGGCGTCAACGTGTCGTTGGTGCCGTCGCCCACCGTGCTGATGGTGGGGCTGCCGGTGGGGTTGCGGCTGGTGGTCGACAACGCCATCGCCAACGCGGTCAAGCACGGCGGCGCTACCGAAATCCTGCTCAGCGCAACCAGTTCCGCCTATGGCGTGGAGCTCATGATCGACGACAACGGCAGCGGTGTGCCGGAGGAGGAACGCGCTACGGTCTTCGAGCGGTTCTCCCGCGGGTCGACGGCATCCCGGTCGGGCTCCGGACTGGGGCTGGCTCTGGTCGCCCAGCAGGCCGAGTTACACGGCGGCACAGCATCATTGGGCGAAAGTCCGATGGGCGGGGCGCGGCTGCTGCTGCGACTCCCGGGCACCCACGACGGCGAGGGCATAGGATGAGCCGCCATGGATGAGATTGCGGAGATCACCGGCATCGGCAAGATCGGTTTGCTGAGCATCGGGGCATACCGGCCGGACCGTGTGGTCACCAATCACGAGATCTGCGAAAACATCGATTCCTCCGATGAGTGGATTTACACCCGCACGGGGATAAAGACGCGCCGGTTCGCCGGAGACGACGAATCTGCTGCGTCGATGGCGATCGAGGCCGGGCGTCGGGCAATCGCGAACGCGTTGCTCACCGGCGCCGAAATCGACGCTGTGATCGTCGCGACCAACACGCATTTTCTGCAAACTCCGGCGTGTGCTCCGATGGTGGCATCGACAGTGGGCGCTCACGGGGTTCCGGCATTCGATATCAGTGTCGGCTGTGCCGGCTTCGGGTATGCACTCGGCGTCGCGGCCGACATGGTGCGGGCCGGAAGCGCCGCAAAGGTGCTTGTGATCGGTTCGGAGAAACTGTCCCCGACGCTGGACATGCACGACCGCGGCAACTGCTTCATCTTTGCCGACGGCGCAGGGGCGGTCGTCGTCGGCGAAACACCCGACCAGGGCATCGGACCGACTGTGTGGGGCAGTGACGGCCGGCAAAGCCAGGCGGTACGTCAAGACATCGATTGGATCGACTACACCGAAAACCCTTCTGGTGCACGCCCATTCCTGCGGATGGAGGGCACTGCCGTATTCCGTTGGGCCGCTTTCGAAATGACGAAGGTCTGCCAGCGAGCGCTGGAGGCGGCGAAGGTGAGCACCGACGAATTGAAGGTGTTTGTGCCGCATCAGGCCAACAGCCGGATCAACGAGCTCTTGGCCAAGAACCTCAAACTGGCGCCACATGTGGTGGTGGCCAACGACATTGTGCACACCGGCAACACCTCTGCCGCCTCGGTTCCGTTAGCCATGGACGAGCTGCTGTCGACCGGCGCGGCCAAGCCCGGCGACTTGGCGTTGCTGCTGGGCTACGGCGCGGGTCTGAGCTATGCGGCGCAGGTGGTGAAGATGCCGCCGGTGCCGTTCGAGTGAGCGCACCCGCGAGTACTGTCGGGCCATGACGCGAATCCTCCAGACCCAGGTCTGTGTGGCCGGTGGTGGCCCCGCCGGTCTGGTTCACGCTCTACTGCTCGCCCGCGCGGGCATTCAGGTTGTTGTTTTGGAAAAGCACAACGACTTCCTGCGCGACTTCCGCGGCGACACCGTGCATCCGACGACACTGCGGATCATGGACGAGCTGGGGTTGATCGACGAATTCCTGCGGCTCCCGCATACCAAGATCAACCGTGTTGCCTTCGACGCTGACGGCTCGATTCGCACTTTTGGCAACTTCCGTGGCCTCAAGTGGCTCGGCTTCAAACAGCCCTACATCGCGTTGATGCCGCAGTGGGACTTTCTCGACTTCCTCACCGAAAAGGCTTCTGCTTACCCGGAATTCACGTTGGTCCGGAACGCCGAGGTCACGGACGTGATCTTCGACGGCGATCGCATCGTCGGGGTGCGCACACCGGAACTGGAGGTGCATGCCGAGCTGGTGGTGGGTGCCGACGGGCGCAAGTCCGCGGTGCGGGCCGCAGCGGGTCTGGAGATCGCCAGGGCGCACTCGCCGATGGATGTGCTGTGGTTCCGGCTGAAATGGCGCCCGGGCGATCCCGAGGAGCTGTTCGGCGTGATCCGTAAAGGCCTGTTGATGGCCATGATTTACCGGGGCGACTACTGGCAGGTCGCGTATCTGATGCCGAAGGGGACGAGCCCGCGGGACGGCTCGCTGGAGGACTTCAAAGAGCGCCTGGTGGCCGCGCAGCCCCGCCTGCGCGAACACGTCGACGACTTGCGCTCCTGGGATGACACCAGCCAACTCGACGTGCGGGTCGACCGGCTCAAGACCTGGTGGCGTACCGGGCTGCTGTGCATCGGCGATGCGGCACACGCCATGTCGCCGGCCGGTGGGATCGGCATCAATCTCGCCGTCGCCGACGCGGTGGCCGCGGCGAACATCCTTCACGCCCCGCTGCGTGACGGTCGTCTGACGGATGCGGACCTCGCCAAAGTGCAGCGCCGCCGCGAACTGCCCACCCGGATCATCCAGGCGGGCCAGGTGTTTTTGCAGGACACGGCGATCGAGCCCAACTTGAGCGGTGACTTGTCGCCGATCCGTATCCCGAGAATCGTCGGCCGCGGTCCGCTGCAGTTCATTCCGCCGATTGTGGTCGGACGGGGCTTCCGCCCGGAGCATGTCCGCACGCCCGACGTGCACGTGGGTTGACGCGTGACGGCAAGCTTCGGGCCGGAGGATGCCGGCTGCGCGCTGCCGCCGTTGCGCTCGGTCGAATTCCCGGGCGGTATGGGGCAGGCCATGGTCCGCGTGGCGCCGGGCGCAAGCCCGGTGCTGCTGCTGCACGGGTGGGCGATCACGTCCGACTTCAACTTCTGCCATGTGATGGGCCCGCTCGCCGAGCGCTTCGGGGTTATCGCAATGGATTTGCGCGGGCACGGTCGCGGTCTGCCGCTGACGCGCACGGAACGGTTCAGCATCACTCAGTGCGCCGACGACGTCGCTGCGCTGCTCGACGCGATCGAGCTCGACCGCGTTGTCGTATGCGGTTATTCACTCGGCGGGCCTGTCGGACTGGAATTCGCCCGCCGCCACCGCGATCGCATAGCGGGACTGATCCTGCAGGCAACCGCCATGTCCTTCGACACGCCGAGCGACCGGATCAGTCGCGTCGCGCTAAAGGCGTTGCGCCCGTTGGCCAATCGCAGCCGCGGCATTGGTCGCTCGTTGCCACTGCGCTATTTCAACCGCGTGCGAAATGGGCATCCCCTCACCGCGGAATGGTGGCCGTGGCTGCGGGGTGAGCTCGTGTTGTGCCACCCGCGGGTGATCGTCGATGCGATTCTTGACGAATATGCCTTCGACTTTCGCCCGCACGTGGCAACAATCGCCGGGCTACCCACCGTGGTCGTCGTCACCGCACGCGACCGGGCAGTGTCGCCCTGCGATCAACGTTTAATGGCCACACTGCTCGGTGCCGCGGTGATGGAGATTGACGCCGACCATGACGTCTTCCTCACCGACCCGGACACCTACGTCGACGCGACGGTTGCGGCCGCCGAGCGCCTGCGCTGCGACACGTGATCGTCTAACCTCACTGGGGCGGGCCGCTTTCGATGAGCCGGAGTACTTGGTCGGGACGGTGGCCGGGCCAGAAGGCATGCATCGCCCATGTCGCTCCGGCAGTCTGAAATGCGTCGACGTCGGTGTCGGGGCGAGCGACGACCGCGACGTCGAAACCGTCGATGTCGCCGCGAATCTCGGCGACGGCTTCGAAAATGAGCGGGATGTCCGCTGGCCGGGCATGGAGGGGAAAGAGTCCGTCGTAGTGGGCGGCCCGTGCGACTGGTGGCCCGCTGACGCGCTCGGTGCCGAACCAAATCGGAATTCGTGGCTGCTGTACGGGGCCGGGAAGTGCACGCACACCGTCAAGGATGACCTCGTGCGTGTTGATAACCGTTGCGCCGGACCACAAGTCGACTAACGCTTTGGTCCCGATGTCGAGCATGCGAGCACGCCGACGCGCATCGGTAACCTCGCGGAACGCCGATAGTTCGCGGCCTGTGTCGATGCCAATGCCCAGGCCCAGGATCAGTCGACCGCCGCTGAGGCGATCAAGGGTGACGGTTTCGCGTGCCACTTTGATGATTCTGCGACGCGGAAGCGGGGTGACCATTGGGCCTAACCGGATGCGCGCCGTCACAGTGGCTACGGCGGCCAAGGCAATCCAAGGATCTGCGATTGCCCACTCGCCAGGGATCGGGCTCAGGACATGGTCCCAGACGAAAAGCCCCTGCCATCCGTGCGTTTCGGCTGCAAGGGCTATATCGACTAATGCCCGAGGATCAGCAAGGTCTCCAAACAGTGGGAGATAGATAGCGTGGCGCACGAAGCTGACCGTAACGTGCGTTCCGAACCGCCGTATCAGCGGCGGACCCTGGCGCGGATCTGCGGGCCGAAACTTGTCGGACCCGGGTGCGATGATGCGGGTATGTCGTTGACCAGTGCTTCGCCTGCTGTGGGGTGGAGGCCTGTCGATCGGCTTGAGGTGTTGTTTGAGGAGTTGGCGGAGTTGGCCGGTCAGCGCAATGCCATTGATGCGCGCCTGGTGCAGATTGCCGCGGAGCTGGATCGTGACGAGTTGTGGGGGATGACCGGTGTGCGCTCGCTGGCGGCGTTGATGGCCTGGAAACTCGGGTTGTCCTCGGGCACGGCGCACACCATCGCGACGGTGGCGCGCCGGTTCGAGGAGTTTCCGCGCTGCGCTCAGGGGATGGCCGAGGGCCGGCTGTCGCTAGATCAGGTCGGCGTGATCGCGGGGCGGGCCGGGCAGGGCTCCGATGAGCATTACGCGGCGTTGGCGGCGGTGGCCACGGTCAGCCAGCTGCGCACCGCGGTCAAGCTCGAACCGCGACCCGAGCCCGAGGGGCGCCCTGAGCCGCAGCCCTCGATCACCAAGGGCGGCGATGAGCAGTTCGCCTGGTGGCGGATCAAACTGGCCCACGACGACGCGGCCAAATTCGAGGCGGCGCTGGCCTCGCACCGCGATGCGCTGATCACCGAGTGGAAACACGACCGCGACGGCGGGACGGTCTTCGAGCAGGCGCCGCCGCTGCCGGGCACCCTGGAGGCGTTCATGCGGCTGGTCGAAACCAGTTGGGACACCGAGGTGGCCCGCCGCCCACACGGCCAGCACACCACGGTGGTGGCCCATCTCGACGTTAAAGAGCGCGTCGCCGCGCTGCATCTGGGCCCGCTGCTATCCGAGGCCGAGCGCCAATACCTGGGCTGTGACGCCACTTGTGAGGTGTGGTTCGAACGTGCCGGCCAGCCGATCGGCGCCGGGCGCACCACCCGGGTGATCAACCGGCGGCTGCGCCGCGCCCTGGAGCACCGCGACCGCTGCTGCGTGGTGCCCGGCTGTGGGGCCACCCGCGGCCTGCACGCCCACCACATCCGCCACTGGGAAGACGGCGGCCCCACCGAGCTGTCCAAGCTGAAATATCGCTAAACTACCCTCATGGGGAAAGCGAAAACTCCAGCTCAGCGTGTCGGGGCGCGGTCCGCGGCGATCTACGCCCGCATCTCAGCCGATGTGGAGGGCACCGGCCTGGGGGTCGCCCGTCAACTCGAAGACTGCCGCAAGCTCGCCGCGGAGCGAGGCTGGCCGATCGGTGACGAGTACGTCGACAATGATGTCTCAGCGTATTCGGGAAAGCCGCGCCGCGAGTACGCCCGCATGCTGGATGACCTGAAATCCGGTGCGCGGGATGCGGTGATCGTCTACAACCTCGACCGGCTACATCGCCGTCCGGTCGAGTTGGAAGACTTCGTGACGCTGTGTGAGTCGGTCGGGGTGCGTGATGTCGCTACCGTGACCGCCGACATCGATTTGGGTAACGATGACGGGTTGTTCATGGCCCGGATTTTCGCCGCGTTCGCCGCCAAAGAATCTGGCCGCAAATCCGCGCGTATCCGCCGCAAGATGTTGCAGAACGCCGAAAAAGGCCTGCCGCACGGCCCGGCGCGCCCTTTCGGATACGAGCCCGACAAAATTACCCTGCGCCCTGAGGAAGCCAAGATCGTGCGGGAGATGGTCGACCGGTATCTCGCGGGTGCGTCGATCCGGTCGTTGACCATCTGGCTCAGCGACACCGGTGTGGCCCCGCCCGCGTCGAAGTCGTGGCAGACCACCACGGTGCGCAACATTTTGGCCTCCGGACGGATCGCCGGGCTCCGGGAGCATCATGGTGAGGTGATCGGCGCCGCGGCGTGGCCGGCGATCATCACCGCGGGCGAGCGCGACCGCATCCTTGCCCGGATGACTGCTCGCAGCGTCACGAAAACTCGCGCCCCGCGCACCTACCTGCTGTCGGGGATGTTGCGGTGCGGGCGGTGTGGGAATCGGTTGTTTTCCCAAGCCCGCCATAACAATCCGACTAACCGGGTGCGGCGCTACGTGTGTTTGAAAGGTCCCGATCACGGTGGCTGCGGGCGACTGACCGTGGTGGCGCTGCCGGTCGAGGAATTGCTCACCGATGCGGTGCTGACCCGACTGGACTCACCCCAGCTGGCAGGAGCATTAGCAGGTAGGTCCAGTGTGGACGCCGACGTCGCCGCGTTGGCCGCCCAGTTGGAGGCCGACCAGGCCCGCTTGGATGAATTGGCCGGGCTGTATGCAGAGGGGGCGGTGTCGGCGCGGGAATGGATCGCTGCCCGCGACCCCATCACCGACCGCATCGCCCGCGCCCGCCGCGACATCGCCAAGGCCACCGACACCAGTGCGGTGATGGATCTGGTGGGCTGCGGCGAGGTGCTGCGCGGTCAGTGGGATGACCTTGACATCGACCGCCAACAAGCCATCATCAAATCAGTGCTCGATCACGCCGTCATCGCACCCGGCACGCCCGGGTCGCGCAAGTTGGATATCAACCGGGTACAGCCGCATTGGCGGATTTAGAACGTCTCGTCCGTTGGGTAAACGTCTCGTCCGTCGGTACATGCCGAAACTTTGCCTTTAGAACACGTACGACTTTGCGTGTGGCGCCCGGCATTCGCTGCATTCGGGCATTCCTCGTCGGGCCAGGTTGGTGTACTTGCGTCAGGCGTGGTGTCGGGAAGCAGTCATCACGCCCGTTAGACTCAGCTCACGGGGCCTGCCGTGCTGGTCAGGACGGTTGTTTGACCCGAAGGGAGGTCAGCGGTGGCGACAAATGACCAGTTGAAGGCTCTCGTCATGAGCCACGCCGAGGGCGACGACCCCCAGTTCTACGCCGTGGCGATGCAGGTGGCTGCAAAAGCTGCACGAGCTGGGCACGCAAAGTTCGCCCAAGAACTGCGCGACCTGGTTGACGAGTTGCGTAAGCGTGGTGCAGTGAAGTCGCGGGTGGCCTCGGTGGTGCCGGTGGCGCAGCCCCGGGGTGAACTGGGCTCTCTGCTCGCTGTCAGCTATCCGGAGTCTCGACTGGCAGACCTCGTGTTATCCCCGGGTCTTGCCGAGCACCTGCGGCATGTATTGCTTGAGCAGCGTCAACGAGACATGCTTGCCCGCCACGGTCTTCGGGCCGCGGGCCGGTTGCTGCTCACCGGCCCGCCAGGGACCGGCAAGACTTCAACCGCGCGAGTTATTGCCGGCGAGTTGGGGCTTCCACTGTTTTCGGTGCGGCTGGACACAATCATCACCAAATACATGGGTGAGACGGCAGCGAAACTGCGCTTGATTTTCGATGCGCTCATCGACACGCGGGGGGTCTACTTGTTCGACGAGGTCGATGCGCTTGCCGGAGATCGGGCCGCACCCAACGACGTCGGCGAGATCCGCCGAGTCCTCAACTCCTTTCTTCAATTCCTCGAAGAGGATTCCTCGGACAGCATCATCATCGCGGCCACCAATCACCCCAAGTTGCTCGACAACGCCCTCTATCGCCGATTTGACACAGTGATGGACTTCGCACTGCCCGACGACGCGGCCACCGAGGCCGTCATCCGCAACCGACTCGCTCGGTTCCAAATCGGCAACCTGAGTTGGCCGAGGGTCGTCGCTGCCGCGCGCGGGCTCAGTCACGGAGAGATCGCGACTGCAGCAGAGAATGCGGCGAAGCGAACAGTTCTGGCTGGCCGGGCCCGGGTGCGCACCGACGACCTGGTGGCCGCCCTGCACGAACGGCCGCGTGCCAATCACCACGGCGAGTCGGCGATCTAGACGTCATGGCAGAGCGAGATCGTCCTCACCTTGTCGTGTCGGTAGCGCCAGTATCGGAGTCCTTTACGCTCGCCAGCGCTGGTGGCGGTGGCGACAAGCACGAGTTCACCGGCGATCGCAAGGGGCATGGCCGACGCCTCACTGACGAATTCAACGCCGCAGTCGCGCCTACAGCCGACGATGAGATCGAGCCTGCAGGAACCTACGTCACGTTTGTGTCGTTTCCAGATTTGGAACTGGCGTTGCAAAGTCTGGACCCGCAGCGCTCTGGTGAGCAGCCCGAGTTGGTCGCCGTCCGGGAGACGCAGACCACCGACGGGATCGTTCAGATGGCGACCGTGTACATCCCGCGGGGCAAGAAAGAGTACTTCCTCAAACGGTTGGACGCCTACGTGTCGTCTGCAGACCGGACCAAGGCTGACAATGCCGCACTAATTGAGAGTATCCAGTCGATCCGTCGAGCGACGATCCGCGAACTATGGACCGATCCCGATGAATTGTTTCCCGACGACCCCACCGAAGTCCGTTGGTGGGAGGTGTGGCTGCTTAACCGTGACCGCCGCGAACAAGCAAGATTCAGCGACTTTGTTGTCCAACACGAACTGCGCACCAGTGAGCACTATCTGGGTTTCGGTGACCGCACCGTAGTGTTGCTATACGCTTCGGCAGACCAACTGGCGCAGACGTTTCAATCAGTTGACGACATCGCCGAGTTGCGCCGACCGCACGACGTTGCCACTTTGTTGACAGAACTGCCCGCCGCCGAGCAGACCGAGTGGGTGGACGATCTGCGCGCGCGTCTACGGATGGCCGACAAGGATGCTGCGGTGGTGTGCATCCTCGACACTGGCGTGCAGGACACGCACCCTCTGCTCACCGACTCGATTGGAGCCGCGGACCTGCACGTCGCAGACCCGCGCTGGCAGACCACGCCCGTCCAATCGCACGGAACTGAGATGGCAGGCCTGGCCCTCTACGGAGACCTGCACGCCGCACTCGTCGACACCCAGCCGGTCCAATTGACTCACCGCCTGGAGTCGGTGAAGTTCTTGCCCGATAACGCCCACAACGATCGTGATCTCTACGGTGCTATCACTGCTCGCGCGGTCGACCGCCCAGAGATCCAAGCCGCCGCCCGGCGCCGCGTGTTCATGCTCGCGGTCACTGCGCGCCGCCCCTCCGTCGACGGAACTGACACCGAACCGACCACACGAATCGACACCGGCAGACCCACGTCGTGGTCGGCGGCGATCGACGCTCTGGCCTTCGGCCGGGCCATCGATGACAGCGATCCCAAGCTCACCTACCTCGACCGTGACGAGCCGCGGCGCCCGCGCCTGTTCCTCGTCTCGGCCGGCAACATCCGCGACCTTCGTGGCACCGATGATCACCTCGCTCGAAGTGATGTCGAGCCGGTCGAAGACCCCGCCCAGTCGTGGAACGCGCTCACGGTTGGCGCTTACTCCAATCGTGACGACATGTCCGGCGCACCAGCTGATTTCGCCGGCTACGTGCCGGTAGCCAAGAGGGGTGAACTATCCCCGGTCAGCCGCACGTCGGTAGTCTTTGACCGCACGAAATGGCCGTTCAAACCCGATGTGGTCGCTGATGGCGGCAACGTCGCAGTATCACCGGACCGCACAGACGTTGATACGCCGCCCAATCTCGCTCTGCTCACAACCCGCCTCCAACGCCCGGGACACGGTTTCTTCACCGCGACGCGAGACACCTCGGCCGCCACCGCTCAGGTCGCAGCCATCGCCGGCAATCTCTCCCAGGCCTACCCGCAGCTGCGCCCCGAGACCATCCGCGGGTTGATCGTGCACTCGGCTCAGTGGACCGACGCCATGCGCAACCGCTTCAACACCGAATCGAACAAGACTCGCCTCGCCAGCCTGCTGCGCCGCTACGGGATGGGTGTACCCGACGCGGCCCGCGCACTGCGTAGCGCCACCGATGCGCTCACCCTCATCGCAGAGGCCCGAATCCATCCCTACGAGCGCGACCGCGACAGCAACTCAGGCAAAGTGCGGGAGATGAATCTCCACCAACTGCCATGGCCGACCGAAATACTCGAAGGGCTAGGCGAAACCGAAGTACGCATGCGCGTGACCCTGTCCTACTTCGTTGAACCCAACCCTTCCAGCCGCGGCTGGACGGGCCGCTATATCTATCCCTCCCATGGCCTACGGTTCGCCACCCGACGCCCGGAGGACAACATCGAATCGTTCCGCCAGCGCATCAACACCCGCGCACGTATCGACGGGCAACGCCCACCTGCACTCGACACCGAGAAAGGCTGGTTCTTCGGCAGCAACCTGCAGCAGGCCCCCGGCTCACTACACACCGACATCTGGACAGGTCCAGCCGCCAACCTCGCCAGCAAGGGAGCCATCGCCGTGTACCCGGTCGCGGGATGGTGGAAAAACCAACGCAAATACGACCAAAGCAACCACGGCGTTGACTACTCACTCATCGTCAGCATCGAATCCCCACACGTCGACGTTGACCTATGGGCTCCCGTCGCCCAACAGATCAGCACAACCGTCGAAATCCAAACCTAGCCAAGCTTTTATGCCGCTGTATTCCGCGCATTACCAAATCTAGCAATGTTCACTTGCGAACCCTGATAGGAACGGTCGACGATCCCTTTGGGTATCGACGAAGGGCTCAACGGACTGACCGAGCAATCTCCTGGTGCAGGAGTATTCGCGGGATCCGCATCCTACTTCCAGAGAACGCCGTCTGCGTGCACGGTTGTGCAATTTTCACTGGTCACCTTCGACTATTCGTTGACTGGCAGTTGATGTCAAGGCTCGAACCGGGGGTTCGCCCGCCTGCGGCGCCGGCCCTGACATCAATTGCCAGCCAACAGCATTGGACCGCTGTGACCAGGCGAGGAAACAGCGTCAGAATGTGACGGCCTGGTCGCACTGAGCTGACGCTGTGCCGCGCCTTACCGCAGCAGGGTGGCGATGTCAGCGAGGACAGCCGGGTTGGTGATGGTGACCGCGACGTGCTGGCGTTCACAGGATTCGACAAGCCAGGCGGTGAATTCTTGACGACTGTAAGACTTTCCAGTCTGCCTATCCGCGGATCGCACCTCCCGGCTAGCCATCGGGTACCTCGACAGGAAGATCACCACGCTGGTGCAATAGTGCTTCGCGGGCAGTGCGGCGCCGGTCGATCCGACGTAGCGCCGCGCTGACGATGAGGGTGCGCTCACCGAGGCTGGCGTGACCGGCGCGGTCGAACTCCCACGCCACCAGATCATTGCCATCATCGCCGTGTCGACGATCCGGATTATGCTTGTGTTCAGTAGATTTCGCGTAGCGTTCGCGGGTCCAAGTGGCACGGCGTTGCCGTAGTGCGGTCATGGTGGTCGAGTAGCGGCGGGACTTGCTGGTGATGTGCCCGCGGAACCCGAGGGTGTGCAGCCACCGCCGAATACCCGACACTCCGTTGTCAGCGAGGTCGCTGATGGTGGTCAGGATGGCCCGCACATGCTCGGATACATCCAGGTCGGGTATCGATTCGGTGGACAGCCGGCGGACGCTGATCCCGAGATCGGCCAAAGATTTAGTCACGTATTTGGCCAGATAGCGAGCAACCCGCCGGCCCGACAGTGCCCGGCTATCCGGTGAACAATGTTCTGCTGTCAGCGCATTCGTCGAGTTAGTGGGTGCGGTGATGGGTTGGGTATCGATTTGGGGACCGAAGGCGATCACCCGCACGCCGCCCTCGGTGGTGGGGTCGTGGACGGTGAGGGTGACGGTACGGGCGGCGTGCTGGATGATCATCGCGAGTTCGGTTGCACTGATTGGTGATTCCCAACCGGTCTGATCGGGATCCTCGTAGGGGTCGAGGCGGATCAGGGCGTGGATGTGCGGGATGGCGCGGGCTTGCATTTCGACGACTTTGAGAAAGCTGACCCGCACGTCATCCGGATCGGCCCCGGCGGCTTTCAGATGCCTGCGGAGTGCTCGCCGCAGGGTGATGGTGAATCGTCGCCACAGCTCAGGCAGATGCCAGGTGAACAGCACATGCCCGAAATAGTCGTAGCATTCCCGGCAGAGCGGCTGGCCAACCTGTGGATCGGTGTGGTCGTGGATAGTGCTGCACCACAATGGATTTCTATGTGAACAGCGCCGGTAGCCACCGATGCGGTCATGATCGCGGCACACACCGTGTCGGGATCCGCTGGGGTCTGTGGGTGTGGTGGTGTGGACGGCCCCGAAGCTGGGGGCGGTCAGCGTGAGAAACACTTGCGGACGATCAGCGACGGCGGCGGGCATGTCGTGGTGGCCGCCCGCGGCGCCGGCGTGCACGAGTTGCCACGTGTCGCGGGCGTAGAGGTCTGAGCAGGAGGGGCAGATGTGGGCGCGGCGGTTGTTGCACCGGGTCCACACCACCTGCTGGCGTCCGTAGTCTTCGGTGCCCGTGAGTTGGATGGGATGGGCACAGAACCCGACGGATTCCGCGCGTCGCCACCAGGATTCGTATCCCATCGAGGAGGCGCGGCGCACCATCTCATCGACCACCCGGGTGGTGTCGACCGTGTCCGGAATGCCTGGCAGGGCGAGCTGGGCCGGTGGTGTGGAGCTATTCACCGCTGGCACCTCTGTTGGTGTCACTGTCGCCCGTCGTTGAGGCCTGGTCGCCACTGGGCCGGCGCGCGGGGCGGCGGAATCGGGCCGCGAGGGTGGTGATGTCGTGGTCGGTGACGTGGAAGGCGCGTACCCGCACGGATTGGGTGCTGCCGTCGATGAGCATGTAGCCCACACCGGGGGTGGCATCGGGGATGCGGTCGCATTCCGCCCCGGCATCACGTGCTCCTTGTCCCAGCACCATGGTGGTTTGGGTGGCTTCGGTCAGCCGCAACCCGATCCGCACGGTGAACAGTTGCCGGACCGGCAGGGTGTCTTTGGCGGGGTCTTGCACTGCGGCCACCACCGAGATCCCCACCGCGCGGCCTTGGGAGAGCAGTAGCCCGAGCAGTTGTTCGATTTCGGTGCGGATCTTGCGGTCGGTCACATACGCGGTGAGCGCGGCGATCTCATCGATCAGGACCACAAACAGCGGGTCGGCCGGTGTCGGGGTGTGCAGGCGGGTGTGGCCGCGCAGACGATTTGCGCGGGCGTGCATCACGTTCACGAGCTGGCGCAGGAGTTGGAGGGTGGTGTCGGTGGCGTCGTGGCTGAACACGGTGAACATGGGTGCGCCGGCGCCCAGTTCCATGCCGCCTTTGGGGTCGATGACACACAGCCGGACCAGCCCGGTCTTGATCGCGGGGGCGATCCCGGCGATCAGGGACCACAGCACGCTGCCTTTGCCCGCGCCGGTGGCCCCGGCGACCAGGAGGTGATGCCCGAGCAGCGGCATCTGCCAGTGGTGGCGGGTTTCGGTGATCCCGACCCGCACCGATCCCAGATCCACCGGAGTCGACGATGTAGGCATGGGCAGCGCGATCGGTTCGGCCAGCACGTCCCCGCGCATCAGCGCGATGCGTAGTTCCCCGGGTGTGGTGGCGGTGATGGTGATCCGGTCGGCGCGCCAGGCCGCGGCCAGCGCCTCGGATTGTTGGTGCCAGTTAGTTAGGGATTGGCCGGTGACGATCCGCACCGCCAACACATCGGTGGTTCTACCGATCGTGACGGTGCGCAGGGTCGGAGTCAGGGTGCGCTCACCAAGTTTGGCGGTCAGGCCGTGCAGGGTGCACGTCGATTCCCAGGTGCGGGTGTAGCGCGACCAGGTCAACCAGCGGCGCCGTACAGGTTCGGTCACCCACGAGCAAAACGAGCCTGGGTCTAGCCAAGCCCACCCCATATATCCGGCGCCGAACGCGATGGCACCGACGATCCCGGCGCGGGGTCCGTGGGTGATGCCGAGAGTGAGGCTGGCGATGATCGGGACACTGATCGCTGGGAACAGCACGGCCCACCACAGCAGATATCCCGCGGCGGTCAACAGTGATATGACCAGATCGCCGAACCAGTCGTCATTGTCCGATTGAGTGTTGTTGGTGTTCTTATTGTTTGATGCCATGACGGTGTGTTCTCCGTGTGTGCGTGGACGAGCCAGTGGTCGACGGCGGACCCGGGCCGAGGCGCGGCACGTGCTGGTGTCGCGCCTCGGCAGCGGGTGCTATTTCTGGGTGCGCGACCCCGGCTCACCCGCCGGGGCGCCGGCTGTGGCGCCGGTGATGGCATCAGCGCGGAAGGCCACACCACTGCGATCGCCTTGCGCCCACGGGATGGCCACCAGGCTGGTCACCGAGACCGGTTGGGTGACCCCGACGTTCGGGTCACCGGCCACCGTCACATTGAGCACTTCGCCGCCAGTGTCATCCAACGCCAGCAACTGCACCGAATGCTGCGGCAGCCCGGTGGCAGTGTCGATTTTGGGGCTGCCGGTCTCAAAGTTCAGCCGCGGCTCAGCCGCACGGGTGACGATGAACCGTGTCCCTGACGTATCGATTCTCAAACGCATTGTCCTGTAGTTCCTTTCGTGAACCGTATGCGCCCTTGCGGCGCTGAACTCAGTTCACGTGGACACCACCGACGTAGCCAGGGACATCTAGCGGCATTGCCGACATCGCCGGCGACATTCCGGACACCACCGGGACATACCCGTGGACATCACGTGGGCATCACCGCCGCGGGGTGGCACCACGCGCATGGCAAACTAGACGCCACGCGCTGGCGATACACGGAGACGACACGGAAAGATGTGCGCTGAGACGATGGACGATCACGACGGCAAGGCGGCCGCGATCCCCAACAATCGCCTCATGCAGCGGCTGCAGGCCAAGGGACTGTCCCCGCAGCGCTTTGCCACCGCGATGAGCGTGGATGTCAAGACGGTGCGCCGCTGGCTGTCCAACACCAACTACAACATCCGCGAGGACAACGCGCGGCGCGCAGCCACGCTGCTGGGCTGCACGCCGCACGATCTGTGGCCCAATCAGTACTCGCCTACTATGGCGAGCGCATTGGCGACCATATCACCAAGTGGCCCGTTCACCGCGACCCTGTATGCCAGCCGCACCCAGCTACCGATCAGCGCGTGGCAGCAGCATTTCGCCGACGCCACCACCAGCATCGACATCCTCGTGCTGGCCGCCACGTTCCTGTTCGACACCCTCGACGGATTCCTCGACACCCTGCTCGACGCCGCCGCCCGCGGCGTGGCGGTGCGATTCCTCGTCGGCGACCCCGACACCGCCACCATGATCCTGCGCGGCGTGGAGGAAGGGATCGGTGAAGCCGTCATCGCCCGCTGCCGCACCTCAGTCGAGCTGCTCGCCCCACACGCCGGCACCCCGGGACTGGACATCCGCACCCACGACACCACGCTCTACACATCCATCTTTCGGGTCGATGACGCCATGATCGTCAACTTCCACATCTACGGCTCACCCGGACGCAACAACCCCGTACTCGTACTGTCCCGTCACCACGAACCCCGGCTCTGGGCCACCCTCGAAGAGGCCTTCACCCAGGTGTGGGACCACGCCACACCCCTAACGACGAAAGGCTGACCCGCCGATGCGCACCGACTACTACAACGACCCCAACGCCCCACGGCCTAACAGTGTCGTCCCCTCGGCTTCGGCGATCGTCGCTGACGAACGCGGTCGAATTTTGCTGATCAAACGCCGCGACAACACCCTGTGGGCGCTACCCGGCGGCGGACACGACATCGGCGAGACCATCGAACAAACCGCTGTGCGCGAAGTCAAAGAGGAAACCGGGCTCGACGTCGAAATCACCGGCCTGGTCGGTGTCTACACCAACCCGCGGCACGTCGTGGCATTCACCGATGGCGAAGTCCGCCAACAATTCTCCTTGTTGTTCACCACCAGGGTGCTCGGTGGTGAGCTGGCCATCGACCACGAAAGCACCGACATCGCCTGGACTGATCCCGACGACATCGCCGACCTGGACATGCATCCCTCGATGCGTCTGCGGATCGAGCACTACCTGCAACACCGCGACAGCCCCTACCTCTGCTAACCCCATGCAGGGGTTACAGCCAGCCGCGCACCCGACCCACCGCCGCCAGCAACTCCTCGCGGCCAGCATCGACCGCCCGGTGCACCGGATCCTGCGGTCCATAACGCGCCAACACCTCACGCAGGCGGTCCTCAGCTGATACCGGCGTGCCGTCAGGTCCGGTCGTCAAATCGCAAAACGTCAACGCATCCATCACATCGCGCGGCGGTTGGACGAAAGCCCCTAAACCGGAGACGCCACGCTCGGATGCCTCCAGGTGCGCGCCGGTATGAAACGCCACCAACGACGCGACCAGCTCCCCGAAACCGGCCGACCGGACGAACACCGCGCCATCGAGCGGATGAAAACCGGTTCGGCGCACCGACGGTGCATACCCGATATCGTGCAGCCACGCCGCCGCCACCAGACAATCCGCCGCCTCGCCGGCGAAATGCTGACTCAGCCGTTCCGCCGCAGCGGCCACACCCCGCACATGCGCCAACCGCCGCGGCTGCTCAGCCAGCCGTGTCTCGGCCTCCCGCCGTGCACGCTGCGCCACCGCCCCGCTCATGCCAGCCAGCTTACGAGCCCCAGTATCACGTCGCAGTATCTCCACCGCAGCAGCACTTACTGAGCGTCCACCCATCTCCAACCACTATGTGGCGGCTACCTGCGGGCTTCGCTTCGCTCCCTCTGCTCCCGTCCGCTGGCGCTCCCGTCCGCGCCGGTCGCTACGCTTCACCCTCCGTCCGCCGCCGAACCACCGGGCCATCGCCGCAAAACAGCCCTCTGACCTGCGATGTGAGAACTTTCTTTACTGGTATCAAGCGTGTAGGCAACACCTAGGCCGCTCCAGCGCGGAACTCGCATTCCCTGACAACAGTGGCTCCGACGTCGCGGGAGCTATTCAGTTGCTGAGATGAGTTTCGGGAGGATTGCATTGTCGACCAGAGTTTCGATGGTGAGATGGGTCGGCGGGCGGTTGGAAAAGATGCATCGGAAGATCAGATAGCCTGGCAACAGGTCGCAGAGCTCTTCGTTGATTGTTGACGCGCCGATCTCGCCGCGGCTGATCGCCTGCTGTAGGACCTGCCGGACCAGGGTTCTCTGTTCATGAAGAAACCGGTCTTGCATAACGTTGTTGAGCGCGCGATCACGGGATATCTCGACAAGCACTGCCCGGATGGTGCTGGCGTGGTCTCGGCACTGTTTGTAGATGATCTGGCCGAGACACAACAAGTCGCCGCGCAGGGTGCCAGTGTTGGGTGCAACAGCGCTCTGACGGGTGCCTTCGATGACGGCCGCTAGGATCAGTTCAGATTTCGAGGGCCAGCGCCGGTAGATGGTGGCTTTACTGGCATGAGCAGCGCCCGCGACAGCCTCCACTGTTAGGCCGTGGTACCCACGATCCTGCAGGATACCCAATGCTACTCGCAGCAGCTCTGTCTCTCTGGGTGACCACGAAGTAGGTTCTACGTCCGGGTTGGTTGTCGCGGTCATCAATTGTCGGATGTGAGCGATTCTGGGTCAGCTGCTTTCCCGTTTCCACTATCGGTCCCCACATCCATTCTTCGTACATGGTCGCCCCCAGGTGAGACGCCACCCCACTTCGCCGATATCTGGAGGTGCGGTCCGCGTGTTGCGCTCAGCGCGCCCACACCGGTGAGATGCTTAGCTGGCATCGATGCGGGGTGACGGTTCATGTGTGGCCACCAGCTGGCTTGGCGGAGCAGGGTGGCGATGGCTGGGACGGTGAGGGTGCGTACGAGGAACGTGTCCAGCAGTAGTCCGCAGCCGATGATGAGTCCGGTTTGGATCATGATGGCTACCGATCCGATCATCAGGCCGAACATGCTGGCAGCGAAGATCAGGCCGGCGGAGGTGATGACTGAGCCGGTGGTGGCTACGGTGCGCAGGACGCCGACGCGGATGTTGTGGGTGGATTCTTCGCGTAGTCGTGATACGAGCAGCATGTTGTAGTCGGCGCCGACGGCGACGAGGATGATGAACGCTAATAGTGGTACGGGCCAAGCGATTTCGTGGCCGAGGATCCATTGGAAGACGATGACTCCGATGCCTAGTGAGGCCAGGTAGTTCAGCACGACGGTGCCCAGCAGATATAGCGGGGCGATCAGGGCGCGTAGCAGGGCGATGAGGATGAGTCCGACGATGACCAGGGTGGCGATGGCCAGCTGGGTGAAGTCGGATGAGAGTAGGCGTTGGATGTCGGAGTTGACGGCGGGGAATCCGGCAACCGAGACGGTGGCTTGGGCCAGGGAGGTGTTGGGTCGGGCGGTGTTGGCGACGTCTGTGATCTGGCGGGCCAGGTTCATCGCCTCGCCGCTGTAGGGGTCCGTGCTGGTGTCGATGGCGAAGCGGGCGGTTTTGCCGTCGGGTGAGAGGAAATGTTTGGCGACGTCGGCGAATTGGCGGTTGTCGAAGGCTTCGGGGGGCAGGTAGAAGCCGGTGGCGGCATCGGATCCGGCGGTGGCGCGGGCGGAGTTTTGCAGTTGGGCCGCGATTTGACTCATCCCGGACAGCATTTGGATGTTGCTGTCGGCCAGGGTGTGCACGCCGGTGGCCAGGGCGCGTGCGCCGGAGGCCAGTTGGCTGATGCCGTGTTGGAGTCGGCCGATGTCAGCGGCCAGGTTCTCGGGGTTGCCGAGGGTTTTGAAGGCGTTGTTCATGGTGGCCACGGTGTGTTGAACTTCGGTGAGGGTGCCGGTGACGGTGGCGTTGGTGGCCGGGTTGTACTGGTCGCCCAGGGTGGCGAGCTGGGTGAAGAATCCGTCGTCGCGCAGGGTGGTCAGGATACTGACCTGGTCGCGGATCTGGGCGCATTGCGGGGTGGTCATACACCACGGTGAGGTGTTGAGTGCGGTGACGAGCGGGTCGAGGGCGGCGATAGCGTTCTGGGCGCGTTCGGCCAGGGGTCGGATGCCGGGGCCGGCTTGGATGGCGGTGTCGACCTCGGGTGCGGTGGCTGAGAGTTGTTGCAGCAGCGGGCCGAAGCGCTGCATGCTCTCACCGGCGGCGCCGGCTTGGGTGAGTACACCGCCCAGGGGGGTGAGCGCGGTGCGCACGGTGGTGTCGAGTTGGGCCAGGCCGCCGGCGAGTTGGTCGGCGCCGTGGGTGAGCTTGTCCAGGTCGGTGCGCCGGTCGTTGCCCTGGGCGACCGAGTCGGCCATCTTGTCGCCGATTTGTCCGTTCTGCCAGGACAGTTGGGCTTGGTCGAGGCGTTGCCCGGCCGGTCTGGTGATCCCGGAAACACGTGTCACGGCCGGGATTTGGGCGATGCGTGAGGCCATCTCGTCGAGGTCGGCCAGGCCTTTGCCGGTGCGCATGTCGGTCGGGTTTTCCACGACGAGGAATTCGGTGATGACGACGTCTTTAGGGAAATGGCGGTCCAGCAGCTGATAGCCCTGGTTGCTGGCGGTAGTGGCGGGCTGTCCTTGGCGGTCGTCATAGCTGATGGTCATGGTCGCCGCGGCCGCCGACAGTGCCACCAGGATGGTCAGGCTGATGACCAGCAGCGGCACCGGGCGGCGCACCACGGCCACGGCCACGCTGTTCCAGTAGCGTCGGGTGCGGTCGGGTTTGGGTTCGCCGATGCCGCGGGTGGCCGCCAGCGCCAGCACCGGGGGCAGCAGGGTCACGGTGGCGGCGAATCCGACTGCCACGGCGACCGCGCAGGCCGGGCCGAGTCCGGCGAACACACTCAAGGTGGCGAACACCATGGCCAGAAAGGCCAGGGCCACGGTGCCGGCCGAGGCCAGGATGACTCGGCCGATGCTGGCGGTGGCCGCGATGACCGCCTGCTCGGCGGGCACCTGGGCGCGGCGTTGTTCGTGGTAGCGGCTGATCAGAAACACGGTGTAGTCGGTGCCGGCGCCCAGCAGGATCGCGGTCATGAACGCCACGGTGAACTGCGAGACCGGCATGCCGATTTCCCCGAGTGCAGAGAGCACCCCACGCCCGACGGCCAGGCTGATCCCGATCACCAGCAGCGGCAGCAGCGCGGTGAACACCGACCGGTACACGATCAGCAGGATCAGCGCGATCAGCCCGGCGGTGGCGATCGAGATGAACACCAGGTCGTGCTCGGCTGAGGCGATCTGATCGGCGAACGTGGCCGGTGGCCCTGTCACATAGGCCGTGGTGGACGTGTTGGCGAATGCCGTGTCGGTGAGATCGCGCACGGCTTGCACGGATTCGGCCGCGGTGGGATCACCGAGCGTGCCGGCCACCCCGACCGGCAGATACCAGGCCTTGCCGTCACCGCTGACCGCCTGGGTTCTGGTGACCGGGTCGGCCAGCAGATCCTGGACCAGCAGGACATGGTCGTGATCGGCGCGCAACCGCCCTACCAGATCCTGATAGCGCAGCTGATTATCGGGGGTCAGACCGGCCGGGTCTTGCATCGCGACGAACAGCATCGTCTTGGACCCCTGCTCACCGAACGCCTCACTCATGCGGTCCACGGTCTGAAACGAGGGCACATCACGCGGGATCAGATCGACCGATTGTTGGCGCACCACCGTCTCCAACTGCGGGAACAGCAGCGCCAGCACCACCGCGGCCGCGATCCATCCACCGATCACTAATGCCTTGTGGCCCACCGTGAACGCCGCGAGCCGACCCAGCCGGGCGCTGTATTCCGAAGATCCGGACAGATCGACGCCGCGCCGGCCACGGGAAGGCCCAGCATCTCCGGTTCGATCGCCCATCCCCACGCCTCCCAAGAAACGAAACTATCGGTATCGCTACGATACTAATAGTCCCACACGAGGATCGGAAGGGCCGCGCCGACCTTTCGGGCCATGGTTGGGGCTGGGCGCGGTGGGGGTGAATTAACTTGCGGTGTCCTCAGATTCGTCGTCGGGCAGGTCGTGGCGCACCACCCGCACCCGCCCGCGGGGCAGGCATGCCATGTAGCCGTGGCGTTTGCCGTAGAGCTCCCAGGAGGTCGCGGCCTCCTGGGGGGCGACATCGATGCGATGCCCGCGGGAAAAACCCAGGTGCAACCCGCCGCCCTCGTCGCACCACGCGCCCGTGCACACCGCGCCGGCCAGGTCCAGCAACGGACGCTGCTGGACCGAGACGTTGCCCGGGTCGATGAGGACCTGCTCTTCGGGATAAGACGAACCGATCGGCGGCAGGGTCAGCCGGATCGGGGTGGCGATCACCAATTCGTTGTAATCGTCGAGGTCGAGCACCAATCCGTCGCGCAACGAGACACGCTGAACGGTGCACCGCTCGATCCAGGGGGTATGCATGCCCGGGTCCCTTTCGACACGTCATTGTGTCGCTTTATGGTACTGGGAGTAGCGCAGCGATACTACTAGTATCGCTAAGTGGTGGTGTCGGTGCCGTGCACCAGCTGTCGGGTTGTGCGGTCGATGCGCTCGCGGGCCAGGTCCGCATCGATCCGGCCGCCGATGACGGCGATCAGGTTGGCCAGCCACACGTCGGCGATCAGGCTGGCCACGTCACGGTCATGCGCGCTGGGTGTGGGCCCGCCCAGGGCGCGGGCCAGCATGTCCTCGATCACCGCGACAGCGTGCTCGATCGCGCCGGCGGCCTCGGAGTCGGCCACGACGAACGCACGCACCATCGCCTCGGTCAGGTGCGGGTTGGCCTGCCAGGCCATGTGCAGGTGGGTGGTCAACCGCCCCAGCCGGGCCTGCGGCGCCAGTTCACCGGTAGTGCAATCGAATTCGGTGTCGAGACGTTCGAATTCGCGGGCCAGCACCGTCACCAGCAGATGGCTTTTGGATCGGAAATGCCGATACAGGGAGCTGGCGGCAATGCCGGCCTGCGCGGCCACCGCACGCATCTGCACACCGTCAAAACCTTGTGCTGAGGCTACCGCCCACGCGGCATCCAGGATCGCCTCGCGACGCACCAACACCGAGTCCGCCGGCCGGCGCGGGTGCCGCACCCGGTCCCGGGGTGCGGCGGTGGGCGCACTCACCGCGACCCCGCGTCGGGGCCGGCGCCACCGTAGCGGGTCAGCTCGGCGAACAACTCCCCGAAACCGCTGATGTCACCGTGGGCGGCGAAATGGGCCGCATCCACCGTGATGAACACCGCCGAGGCGGTGAACCGGGTGACACCGTCCACACCGACCCCCACCCCGTCCACATGCAACGCCCGGCCCTCGCGGGAGGCGATCCGCGCGGTCAGCCGATGCGTACATCCCAACGGCACCGGCTGCAGATAGTCCACCGTCAAACGGCGCGTCACCGCCGGGGTGGCCGCGATCCACAACGAAAAACCCAGCACGTCATCACAGGCCGCGGCGATCGCGCCACCGTGCGCCAGCCCCGGCGCACCGATATGGCGCTCATCGAACACCAGATCAGCGAACACCTCATCGCCGCACCGAAACACCTCCAGCTGCAAACCGTGCGGATTGTCCGACCCGCAGCCCATGCAGGTCGGCGTGTGCGACGGCAACCGCTGCGGCTGATCAACACCCATCACGGCCTCCTCGCACCCGGGCAGCCCCGCCACCGCGTCCCGACCCGGGACCGCCGGTACTAGCAGTTTCGCTGCGCTACTATCGGTACCATAACCGGGAGTGCGGGGGCAACGCACCGGCAATCGGAACACATCAGGAGGTCAGGTGGGGACGCAGCCCGCGGAGACACCCGACGACGAGGACGACGTCGACCCGCGCCGCACCCGATCACGCACCCGACTGCTCGACGCCGCGGCCAACCTGCTCAAAACCGGTGGGATCGAAGCCGTCACCATCGACGCGGTCACCAAAGCCTCCAAGGTCGCCCGCACCACCCTCTACCGCCATTTCAACAGTTCCTCGCAACTGCTCGCGGCCACCTTCGAACGCCTTCTGCCCCAAGTCATCCCGCCCGCCCCGACCAGCGGCACCCTCCGTGAGCGGCTCATCGAACTGCTCTCCCGCCAAGCCGACCTGTTCGCCGAAGCGCCCGTACAAGTCACCACCCTGGCCTGGGCCGCGTTGGGCCCCGCCGAGACTCACGAACCAAACACTGTGCAACACGCCGGTGCCGGCACTCTGCGGATGCGTGTGATCGAACAATACCGACGGCCGTTCGACGAAATCCTGTACAGCCCCGAAAGCGTCGATCAACTCGGCGAACTCGACATTGAACTCGCACTCTGTCAACTTGTTGGCCCTCTGGTCTTTGCCCGAATGACCGGTCTACGCGTCATCACCCACCAAGATTGCACCCGCATCGTCGAAGGCTTCATTGCCGCGCAAACCGGCGATCAACCGGCTTGGGTCGAGGCGTCGAGTCCGAACCAATAGCGCTAATGAGACTGCTCTGAACCACGTTCCGTCGCTTGGCCAGCCGCATCCGGTTGGGTCACACCGTCACCCAACGACCGCATTGTTGCACCCAAAACGGCGGGACCGTCGGCCACCACTGGGTAAGACGGACCCGCCGATCTGACGAATTCACGCGTGCCCGGCAGCGCGACGCCGGGGTCAGGAAGTGAAGCCGGGTATCGGATAGCGTTGGTTGAGGACGTAGTTTCCGACTTCAGCGATTTTGTAGGAGACAGGATCGTGCAGCGTGTGGGTGCGGATGTTGCGCCAGAACCGGTCGAATCCGTATTTGGGGTGGGTGCCGCGGGCACCGATGACCTCGAAAATACGGCTGGTCACGTCCAGGGCCGCTTGGGTGGCTATGGCTTTGACTCCAGAAATCTGCACCATGAGTTCGCCGCGTTCCTGCGAAGTTAATGCGTCACCTTTGTCCCACGCGGCCTGTAGGAGTTGTGCGGCCTCGCGGGCTGCAGCATCGGCGGCTTGTAGTTGGATGCCGAATTCGCCGTAGCTGCGAATGGTGTACGGATCTTCGACGGCTTGAGTGACCCCGGCCGGCGTCCAAGGACGTGCCTGCGTTCGGGTGTACTCGCGGGCTGTCTCGAGCGCTCCGCGCGCGATCCCTAGGTAAACCGAGGAGAACACCAACTGCACGATCGGGCCGAACAGGCTTCCGCGCCCGGACGCCAGGAACGCCTCGAGGATGGCATTGGGTTTGCCGAGCACCTCGTCGGGACGGACCGCAACATTGTGGAATTCGGTGGTGCCGCTGTCGGTGCGCCGCATCCCCAGCGCCTGCCAGTCATCGTTTGGCTGAACGCCTTCTCTGGTGGTGGGAATGGCCGCCGCTACGATGGCACCTTGCTGTGGGAAACCCTCCGGTATCACACCGAACACCAAGAGCAGATCTGAGCCCTTGGCGCCACTGCTGAAGTGCTTAATGCCGTTGAAAAAGTACCCGCCGTCATCGGCCGGGGTGGCCGTCACCTTCCAATCCAGGATGTGGCTGTTGTTCTCGCTGGAGGCGTTTCCGGTCCACCAATTGTTTTCGGCCAGTTGACGAAGCAGGCGTTCCTTTTGCTCGGGTGAACCCCACAGATCGATAACGGCTGGGGTGCTGAGGTGGTATCCGAACAAGTGCCCAAGGGATCCGTCGACCTTGGCGATCTCGCGCACCACTTCCAGGGCGGTAGGCCAGTCGGCTCCCCAACCGCCCAGGTGCCGGGGAACGGTCACCGAGAGCAGCCCACTGGCGCGTAGATCCTCACGCTCTTCTGTTGCCGAACCACCTGCCTTGTCGCGCTCGACGACGGTAGTTTGCCACTTTCGCGTCAGCTCGCGCGCGACCTCGATTGGGTCGCCATGCCTACTGTTCTGTGCCGTGGTGGTGTCATCGGTCAACGTCATTGCTGTTCTCCAGTCGCGGATTGGGTGAGGAATTGCGGTGCTGCCCACTGTGTGAGGTCCACCGGACGGTCGAGCAGATTGTGGTCGATGAGGAACTGTTGAGTTTGGTCGACAACGGCCAGCGCCGAGTCGTCAAGCGTTGGGATCAGATGTTGGGCGAAATCAGCGCCGAAACCGCGTCCGATCGCCGAAGGTGCTACCCCGAGGTTGGCGGCATGGATGCCAACGGTGTCCTCGGGGTGGGCCTGTGCCCAACGGCCGGCTTGGACAGCCGCATCGACGAGTCGTTGCACCAGGTCGGGTCGCTCGTCAACCAACTGGGCGCTGACCGTCCAAACACTGGCATACCGGTTTCGTTTGTCGTCGCCGAGATCGGCGAGTACCCGCGCGCCGCTGAGGTCTTCTAGCTCCGCCGCCCAGGGCAACCACGTGAATAGCGCATCAACGTTGCCACTACTCAGGATGTCGCTCTGGTGGGCGGCCACGTCGGGAAACAGGTCAGCGCCTTTGACACTGGCCGCTGCTTCCAGCCGCTCTTCGGGCACGTCGACGCCAGGGCTTTCGATACGCACCAATTCGACGTCACTGATCCCGATGCCTCCGATATGCAGGGTCTGCAAAAGTCCCCGCGCCTCCCAGGTGCCCAGCGCGATCAGTGTTTGCCGCCACGGATCCAATTGCCGGTAGTCACCCAACTCGCCGGTGAGAATGCGGATCGCTGCGCCGGACACACCCACCCGCCGACCCCGCAGCTGCTCGGGTGATGTCACCGGGCTGTCAGCACGGACATAGATCCCTTGCCGACCGGCCAGAGGTGTGATGCCCAGCAGACGGGTGCGTCCTGGTGCTCGCAGGCCCTCACTGATAAGAGGTGGAATTTCGCCACCAAAACGGGTGTAGGCGGGATGATCGTAGGTGAAATGCAACCCAGCTTGCGCGCCGCTCAGCACATTCAGCGAAATACCGTTGCCAGCCAACAGGTTTGACTCCAGCGCTGTCAGCAACGCGTTAGGAACCGGGCAATTGCTGTAGGCAAGAATATCTCGATCTATGCCCGTGGTGGTCATCAGATGCTCCCAACTTCAGGCCGAGCCAACCCAAGGTGCTCACGCAGCGTTGCCCCTTCGTACTCAGTACGGAACACACCACGTTGCTGCAGCAGCGGCACCACCTGGTCGACGAATTCCTCGTAAATCCCAGGCAGATACGCCGCCGAAATGATGAATCCGTCAGCGGCCCCGGCCTCAAAGTGACTAACCAATTGATCAGCGATCTGTTCGGCAGTTCCGGCCCACTGCGGTACAAACCCGACGTTGGTGCCGTATCGTCGACCCAGCTCGGCCAACGTCAGGTCCGCACCGCCACCGGCCACCGCAGAAAACATCTGCAACATGGTCGGCACGTGACGATCACCGAGATCGGCGACGATGTCGGAAAACTTCGTATCCAGCGGATACTTGGAGAGATCCAAACCGCTATGGCTCGACAACGTCGACAAACCCACCTCGGGATGGACCAGAGAATTGAGATATTCCAGACGCTCACGGGCCACCTGCTCAGTCTCACCGAGTACTGGCATTACCGCGGTGAACACCTTTGTTTGCTCCGGGTCACGTCCCGCGGCCGCAACGTGAGCTTTGATGTCCTGATAGACCGCGCGCATGATGTCGAGGTTGGGCGAGACGCTGAATACTGCTTCGGCCCAGCGCCCCGCGAAGCGACGCCCGCGCGGTGACAAGCCGGCCTGCAGGATCACCGGTTCGCCCTGGCGTGACCGTGGAACCTGCAAGGGGCCACGGACGGACAACCAGTGGCCACGATGATTGACGTATTGAACCTTCTTGGGGTCGGCGAACCGACCGCCAATCTTGTCCAACAACAAGGCATCCTCGGACCAAGAACTCCATAGCTTCTTGACTGCCTCCAAGAATTCGTCAGCGCGGTCATATCGGATGTCGTGCTCAAGGTGCTCGTCCACGCCGAAGTTGCGTGCTTCCGAGTCGTTGAGCGACGTGACCACATTCCACGAGATCCGGCCATCAGACAGGTTGTCGAGCGTGGCAAACACCCGAGCCACGTGATACGGCGGGTAGTACGTTGTGGAAACCGTAGCGCCCAGACCCAAACGTTCCGTCACCGCAGCCATAGTCGCTATCACGCTGGTCGGCTCCAGCGCCACCGCGCCCTGGCCACCCAGGCCGACCCCGGTCTCCAAGTTCTCACCATAGCTGTCTTCGATGGCCAGGCCATCGGGAAGAAATAACAGGTCAAACTTTCCCCGCTCCAGGGTCCGTGCAATCTGCTTGTAGAACTCGCCAGTCAGAAATCCGTTCGTGGCACCAACATGGCGCCACGCGCCATGCGCGTGAGTGACGTTGCCGGCCGAGAAAAACCCGGCCAAATGTAGTTGGCGTTGTTCAGCCATTATCAGCAGTGCCTCCGTGGGGATCAGATACCGGACACCGATGCTCGACCACCAGCCTGGACCCCAACAGGGTTAGGAGACCAATGATTTTTAAGGCCCCGGAGTGTGTCGTCGGTGGCCCGGCACCTACCTATCTCGGGGTAACCGGACGGCTGCCAGGAGGGTATATTAGGAACTTGTCACCAACCTGGTGCTGGTCTGCCCGTACCACCACCGGCTGCACCACAAAGGCGACATCACCATCACCGGAACCGCCGACAAGCTCATCGTCACCGACAGCGACGAACAACAACTAAGCTCCGCATCACTGGCCCGCCCACCCAAGCATCCCCCACCCGATGTCCCACCCTGGTCCGGGCCGCTCGGCGAACGCGCCGACTGGTGGTGGTACGACCCCTTCCAACCCCAACCACCACCACCCAACTAGACCAGTTAGCCCAAACCAGTTGAGACATAGAGAAATTCGTTCGCCAACCAAACCGGGGGCGGAGTCACGGGGATGCGTTGGCGGGTGCGCCGAAAACTGCTCGCACAGCAGCTTCATCGCCTTGGATGTCGACAAGCCCGAGGACGTCGTCGAGTGCGAGCGCGCCTGCTGCCAACCCGAGAATTATTGGGGCATCACCGCTTACAACGGCATCGAGCTTTCGGCCGTCGTGCGGGCGCACTTCGACGCCTGAGCGTGTCACGCGCACTTGGACACGTCGACTGTCCGTATCGCCGTTCACGGTGATACCCACCGTCCACGAATGATTCGCGGACACCCTGCCCTTGAGCAGGGCGGGCAGCGCGACTAGGAGCCCGTCAGCGCGGAAGGTGTCGCCCTCGGGCCCTCGGATCATGAGCGGTGTGGACCAGCGGATGAGGCCCTCGATCGGCTCGCGTAGTTGGGCACCCCAGTTGGTGAGGGCGTACGTGATAGCCCTGCCGCCTTCGGCGAGCCGCCGCTCGATCACGCCCGCCGCTTCCAAATCGCGGAGCCGATCGGCAAGCAGGTTGGTGGCGATGCCGGGGAGCCCGTCAAGTAGCTCCTGGTAGCGGGCCGGAGCAATGAGGAGCTGGCGGACGATGAGCAGATTCCACCGATCGCCTACAACCTCGAGAGCGCGCGCCAACCCACAGTACTGGCCGTAGCTTCGACCCACGATCACTCCTTGACATTCTCAAGCTAACTTGAGTATACCAAGTAGATGACTATCGCTCAGCGCCCCGCCTGGGTCGACGACGAGTTGTTCCCTTTCGAGAGCCGCTTCCTCGACATCGACGGGCACACGGTCCACTACGTGGACGAGGGGTCGGGTCCCACACTGCTGCTCCTGCACGGCAACCCGACTTGGTCGTTCTTCTGGCGTGATGTGATCAGCGCGCTACGCGATGACTTTCGTTGCGTCGCAGTCGATTACCCGGGCTTTGGGCTGTCGACGGCGAAGCCCGGCTATCGCTACCTGCCCGAGGAGCACGCAGACGTGGTCACCCGGTTTGTCGACGCCCTCGGCCTCGTCGGGGTCACTCTGGTCGGGCAGGACTGGGGCGGACTGATCGGCCTGGCGGTCGTGCAGCGTCGGCCGAGCGTCTTCGATCGGCTGGTGCTCGCCAACACCTGGGCCTGGCCAGTCAACGGCGACTTCCACTTCGAGTGGTACTCCCGAATCGTTGGCGGACCCGCGGGCCGTTTCCTGACTCGGCGGCTCAATTTCCTTGTCAATGCGCTCATCCCCGTGGGCCACCGAAGGCGCAAGCCGACCGCAGCCGAGATGACCCACTACCGCCGGGCGCTAGACACACCCGGGCGCCGCCAGGCCTCCGCCGTACTGCCCGGCCAAATCACCGCCTGCCGGGCCTTCTTCGCCGAGGTCGAGGTCGGCCTTGCCGACCTCGCCCACCTGCCGACACTGATCGTGTGGGGCGACGCCCAAATCGGCTTCCGTCCCCAGGAGCGCGAACGTCTGGAAGCGGCCTTTCCCGAACATAAAACCGTGATCGTCGAAGGCGCTGGCGATTTCGTGGTGACCGACGCACTCGAGGAGTTCGTCGCCGCAATCAGCGACTGGCACACGCGGGCACCTGCTGGCGAAGCGCGGCGCAGCGGCAAACGAACGGAGGCATAGTGAGCCGTCATGCGTCGTAGGGCGGGAATCCTGGTCGCGGTCTACGTTGCGGTACTCGCAATCAACCTCGACGTCACGATCGTCAACGTCGCGCTGCCCAGCATCGCGACCGAACTCGGTGCTGACACACGCGGACTGCAGTGGGTTGTCGATGGCTACAACCTCACGTTCGCCGCGCTGGTGCTGGCCGCGGGAAGTCTGTCGGACCGCTACGGACGACGGCCGGCGCTGCTGACCGGGCTGCTCGGATTCGCGGCCACCAGCGCGGGAGGAGCGCTCGTCGACAGCACCGGTGCACTGGTCGCGGCACGCTTCGGCATGGGGGCGTTCGCCGCGCTGATTTTCCCCACGACGCTGTCGATCATCACCAACACCTTCCCCGACCGCCGCCAGCGCGCGGCCGCACTCGGCGGATGGGGCGCGGTTGTCGGGGTCGGCGTCGCATCAGGTCCGGTCTCCGGTGGGCTGTTGCTCGAGCACTTCTACTGGGGCAGCGTGTTTTGGGCACTGGTGCCAGTCGCTCTCGTGGCCGCGGTTCTCGGCTTCCTTCTGGTCCCCGAGTCTCGCGACCCTTAGGTCCCCGCGCTGGACATCTGCGGCCTGACAACCTCAGTAGCCCTCCTCGGCGTGCTCGTCTACACGATTATCGAAGCCCCCCAACGAGGCTGGCGCAGCAATACGACGTTGAGCGGTTTCGCCATCGCGCTCGGTCTGGCATTGGCATTCGTAGCGCTGGAGCGCAGAGCGGAACACCCGATGCTCGACGTGCGGCTGTTCACCGATCGCCGGTTCAGCGCCGCCAGCGGAGCAGTGACGGTCACCTTCTTCGCGCTGGCGGGGTTCATCTTCCTTATCACCCAGTACTTTCAGGTTCGCCGCGAGTTCAGTCCATTGTCGACGGGCGCCCGCATCCTGCCGGTCGCGGTGTCGATCGCGGTTGGCTCACTGTTCGGCGGGCTGCTCGCACCTCGGGTGGGCACACGTGCAGTGGTGGTCACTGGGCTCATCTCGTTCGGCACCGCGATGGCGTGGATCGCCGGCAGCGTCGAGGCCGACGCGCCGTACTGGACGTTGATCGTCCCGCAGATGTTGTTTATGGGCTTGGGGATGGGCCTGATCGCCACTCCGGCAACGGAATCGATCATGCTCGTACTTCCGCCCGCTCGGGCGGGTATCGGGTCAGCGGTCAACGATGCCACCCGCGAGTTGGGCTCGACCTTGGGTGTGGCCGTCGTCGGCTCGGTGTTCTCGTCGATTTTCGGCACCCGCCTCCTCGACACCGCCTTCGCGGCGACCGGGAAGGCGGTAGAGGCCGCCGGTTCGGTCCCGGTCGCGTTCAGGATCGCGGCCGGCAATCCGGGCCTGCTCGTCGCCGCGCAGGACTCGTTCCTGTCCGGCCTTGCCGTGGCCTGCACGGTGGTCGCGGGTCTCTGCTACGTAGCGGCCCTCGCGGGGATGGTCGCGCTGCCTGGCCGACGGTTCCAGCCCCCGTTGCCGACTTCGGCGGAGCGGTGGCAATCGGTGGGCATGGCCTAAGTTCGGGGACCGGCTTGACTTGCGCAGACGTCTGATTCACGCGCCGCGGGGCATTGTCGGTGCAGTAGACGGGCGCAGTCGAGCAGCCACTTGTCGAGAAAACAACCTGCTGCCGGAAACAGGGGGGAGTGATTCGTGGCAAGCCCGCATTGCGCCGCTACTGGACCCTCGCCCTACATCGCATTCCCGATTTACGTGTCGTCGTCGAATGCGTTTACCAAGGGATCGACACCATCGTGATCACGTACCGTAACCAAAACAACGAGTCGGTCAGCGAGGTGCTGAGGTTCAGCGACGACGTCGTCATCGAAGGCTACGGAACGTATGTCGTTGCTGCACAAGGCGAGAAGTGATGGTAAGGGTCCTTGCCGCGAAACTCGTTGGTACACCTGATTTCACCGCTTGCAGATTCACCCGCCGCGGTCGGCTCGGGCTAGTGATCATCGGAAGGAGGTAGTCGCCGGATGTCCTCAGTGGTGGAGAGGTTGATGCCGGGCCTGTGACACCCGTCGTAGCATTGGACCTCGGAGACATATTGCGTTCGACCGTCTCGCAGCCAGCTGTGAACCGCGCGGATGAACTGGAGCGAAGGGGAATGGCTACTCGGCCGGGTATGTGGGCTCGGTGGGCCACGATGCATGGTGTGCCGCGGGCGTTTCTGACGGTGCAGGCGCGACGCGGAGAGCCGCTTGCGCGCCTTCTCATCGGCCCGCAGCGCGGAGGGGATCCGTATCCGCTGATAGAACAGATCCGCGCCGCCGGCCGTGTGAAACGCACGCGATTCGTCTCGGTGACGGCCGATTATGAACTATGCCGGACCATATTGCGAGACAACAGGTTCGGGGTACCTTCCCCAACCAATATGGATCTTCCGAAACCGATCAAGTGGCTAATTCGCCGAGCGGACACGCGGTTGCCGAACCCGGCTGAACCACCGTCGATGCTGCAGGTCGATCCGCCCGACCACAGCCGCTACCGGCAACCCGTTGCGCATGCGTTCACGCCCCACGCGATCGACACATTGCGCACCCGAGCCATCGAGCTCACCCATCAGCTGCTTGACCGGCTGGAATCCACGCCATCCCCCGACCTGATCGCCGACTTCGCGACTCCCTTACCTGTGACGATCATCGCCGAGGTACTCGGACTACCCGAGGAACTGCGACCGCGGTTGCTGGAACACGGTGAGCGGGGAGCGCCGCTGCTGGATATCGGCGTGTCTTGGAAGACATTTCGCCGGGGCATGCAGGCAATGCGGGACAGCGCCCGAGATTTCGCGGACCATACCGACCGCTTGTGTATCCAACCTGGCGAGGACATCTTCAGCCAGATCATCCGCGGCGGCGACCTTAACCGGCGCGAACTGGGTGTGACCGCGGTGTTACTGGCTGGCACGGGATTCGACACGACCGTCAACTTGATCGGCAACGCGATCGTGCTGCTGATGCACAACCCGGCTCAATTGGCGATGCTGCGCGAGGACCCTGACTTGTGGCCGCGCGCGGTCGAGGAAGTTTTGCGCTTCGACAGCCCGGCGCAAATCGCGTTCCGCACTGCGGTCTGCGATCTGGAACTTGGTGGGCACTGCATCGCCGCCGGTGAGACGGTCGCGTTGCTGCTTGGCGGCGCCAACCGCGATCCCGGTGTGTTCGCCGATCCCGACCGCTTCGACATCACGCGAGCCAACGCCAAGGCTCACCTGTCCTTCGGCAGCGGCGTCCATGCCTGCCTCGGCGCCGGCCTGGCCCGCATGGAAGCCACGATCGCGCTGCGCGCATTGTTCGAACGATTCCCTGCTCTACAACTCGACGGAACTCCCACACCACGCGGACTGGCCACCTTGCGCGGTTTCCGACACATACCCGCGAAGACCGGGTTCCGAACTGGCGCTACCTGGGCCGCGCGATGAAGTCCGGCTGCGGAACCCTCGATAAACTCGCCGAGCAGACCTGACGCCGGGTTGCCCTTCGGCCGATTCTCCTGAATAGCGCTCAGGGCGAGAGGCAAATCTCAGTCGCGCTCGCCCCGTTCACCTCGTTAGGCTGCGGGTCTGTGCCGGGCGCAGGACGGAAGGGGAGTACGTGGCGAAGGTGTTCTCGCGTGTCGACGAGTCGTTGCAAGAGTTCATTCGGCAACAGGCCATGTTCTTCGTTGCGACGGCTCCCTCGGAGGGAGGGCGGGTCAACCTGTCGCCCAAGGGATATCGCGATACGTTCGCCGTGCTCGACGAGCGGAGGGTTGCCTATCTCGACCTGTTCGGGAGTGGCGCAGAAACGATCGCGCATCTGCGGGACAACGGTCGGATCACCGTCATGTTCTGCTCGTTTGCCCGAAACTCGCGGATCCTGCGGCTGTTTGGCACCGGACGGGTGGTAAGGCCCGACGATGTCGAATTCGACAGTCTCAGACCATATTTCGGGATGCAGCATCCTGGTATACGGGCGGCCATCGTGATCGACGTCGAGCGGATCGCCGACGCCTGTGGTTTCTCGGTACCCTACTACGAGCTCGTCGGTGAGCGGCCCGTCCTCGATGCGCATCACACCAAGCAGCCCGACGAGAAGTTCGCGCATCGAATCAGTGGCGACAACCGTCAGAGCATCGATGGCCTGCCTGCGCTAGAGCCCGACCATCCTCTGCCGTCGACAATCGAGCCGTGACTGGCGTTGTATAGATCAGGCTGGATTACCAGCACGGGACGGCGCTTGGCTGGGCGGCTGAATGCGCCCCGTGGTAAGTTCGCCGACGTGAACATCGCCGTGCGCGCGTATTGGCGCTTTATCTCGGCTCCGGGTGGGGCCGTGCATGGAGCGTCTGACTGAGTCGGCGCACGACCGATACCCGGAGCCCAAGCAGTGACCAGAAGGTCGCTGCTTTTCGTTTTTCAGGGCATCGGGAACCAGTGGGCGTGCCCTGGACCATCACAGAAAGGCACAACCTCCCATGTCGACCGCCAGTAGTGCCGCGACAAACGACACCAGCGACCGCCGGATCGTCGCATTCCGAGAAATCCCGGCGCCCAACGCAATCCGCACCGAGCTGCCACTGACGTCGGCCCGGGCCGAGGCCGTCCAGCGCGACCGCGACGATATCGCCGCAGTCCTGGGCGGTCGCGATAACCGACTGCTGGTCGTCGTCGGGCCCTGCTCAGTCCACGATCCGGCCGCCGCGCTGGACTACGCACATCGCCTCGCCGAGCTCGCCACCATCTACGGCGACCGACTGAAAATCGTGATGCGGGTCTACTTCGAGAAACCCCGCACCACTGTCGGCTGGAAGGGACTGATCAACGATCCGGGCCTGGACGGCAGCTTCGACGTCGCACGCGGACTGCGCACTGCCCGTCGGCTACTGCTCGACGTCATCGACCTCGGCCTGCCGGTGGGCTGCGAGTTCCTGGAGCCCACCAGCCCGCAGTACATCGCCGACGCGGTCGCCTGGGGCGCGATCGGCGCCCGAACGACCGAATCACAAGTGCACCGGCAGTTGGCGTCCGGGCTGTCAATGCCGGTCGGATTCAAGAACGGCACCGACGGTGCCATCCAGGTCGCGATCGACGGCGTCAAAGCCGCGGCCGCACCACACAGCTTTTTCGGCGTCGACAACGTCGGCCGCGCAGCCGTTGTGGAGACGACGGGCAACCCCGACTGCCATGTGATCCTGCGGGGCGGCTCTGCCGGTCCCAACCACGATGCCGCCTCGGTGGCTACCGCGGTCGCGCAACTCCGCAAACTGGGATTGCCCGGACACGTCATGATCGACTGTTCGCATGCCAACTCCGGTAAGGACCACGTCCGCCAGGCGCAGGTCGCGGCGGAGGTGACCGCACGCATCGGCGCGGGCGAACGCGGCATCGCCGGCCTGATGCTGGAAAGCTTCTTGGTCGCAGGCGCGCAACCGCTGAGCGGGGAGTTGGTATACGGCCGATCGGTGACCGATCCGTGCATGGACTTGTCCACCACCGCCGACGTGTTGGCGGGTCTCTACGCAGCGAAGGGCTGAACATGACCAGCGACAGCCAGCTACCGCCGCTCGCGGCAGAAGATCATGTTTGCGCGGATTGCGCTTTGGCCTATCCGGAGATCACCATCGAGCAGGCCGTCGAGGTCATCGGCGGTTTGGCGGCCACGGTTCGTGAATCACTCTCCGGCGTCCCGCTCGAGGCGCTGCGGCAGCGTCCCACTCCGCGAGTTTGGTCAATCACCGAGTATGTCTGCCATCTGCGCGACGTCTACCTCACCTTCACCATCCGGCTGCACCGCACCCGCACCGAGGACCAGCCGATGCTGGAGCCGATGTTCAACGACCTACGGGCGCGACGGTTCCGCTACAACGATCGCGACGTGGCAGCAGTGCTGGACGAGCTTGCGGCGACGACGGCGGGGTTCTGTGAGGAAATCGCCCACACCCGCGAAGCGGAGTGGGATCGGACCGCGACTCGCCTGCCAGGCGAACATCGCACTGCCCGTTGGCTTGTCCGCCAGGCAATGCACGAAGGCGTCCACCATCTTGCCGATATTCGCCGGATCAGCGCGGTGGTCGGCGGCGCTTAGTCGATGGCAATACCCGCGAACAGATCGGATTCCGGGACTGATGCGGGAACCCGGGAATGAGCGAGCCGGAACTTTTCGGTCGGCCAGAGCCGCTGTCTCCACTCCAGCGGAATGACGAAGAAGAACCCGTTCGGGTCGACTTGGCTTGCGTGGGCGCGCAATGCCGCGTCTCGTACACCGAAGTATTCACTGCAGCTGATCTCGGTGAGCGTGCTGGGCCGCTGCAATGGCAGGCGCCTCAAGGCTTCTACCAACCGGAGTGCTCGACTATCAAGTCGTAACCGAATTCGAGGTATGTGCGGACGGTTAGGCAGAAATCGGGCGCCCGCCCGATAAAGCTTCTCCAGTCGTCCGGCAAGTTTGACCATCGACAACGTTATCCGGATCGGCTGGTGGATGTGATAGATCTTGGCGACCGTCCACGGGGTTCCTGTCTCCGGATAGGCGCTGGGTTCACCGCTGGCTTGGTATGCGGCCGTCGAAACCTGGTGGCAGCGAATGTGGTCGGGATGGGGGTAGCCGCCATTTTCGTCATAGGTGATCATCACATGGGGCTTGAAGTCGCGAATCAGTCCCACCAGCCGTCCCGTCGACTCCTCCAGGGGAACCTCGGCGAAACAGTCGGCCGGCAGCTGGGAATCGGCGTGAAACAGCCCGGAGTCGACGTAGCCAAGCCAGCGATGCTGGACACCCAGAATCTCTGCTGCCCTGGCCATTTCAGTACGGCGTAGCTCGGCCAGGTTGTCTTTGACGCCCGGCTGGTCCATCGCCGGGTTGAGGACGTCGCCGCGTTCACCGCCGGTCAGCGTCACCACCAACACGTCGTGGCCCTCAGCCGCATATTTGGCCAACGTGGCTGTGCCCCTGGTCGATTCGTCATCCGGATGGGCGTGCACCGCCATGAGCCGCATAGCGATCAGCCTGCCTCGGGCGGCAACATTTGAAACCCGGTCAGTATGGTTTGCGTGTCGCGCGCGTATGTGGGGTTGTCCGGATCTGTCGACTGAACGGTGACCGTGACAACGTAGGTGCGGCCGCTGAAGGCGCCGAACACCATGAGCGTCTTGGCTTTCCGCGGCGGAATCCGGCCCATCGCAGGGGCGTTGAAGCTGGTCAGCACAGCTGGCTGACCGCAGCGGGATGTTTCGGTGCTGCGCAGGTCGGTGGCCCCCAGCCGATCTACTAGCGTCGCTCGTTCCTGTTCGAATATCTTTTGGCGATCTTGGGTCATGCCGGGCGCCGATTCGAGGGTTACCACGGCTGTAGGAGTGAACTTGTCCGCAGTCAGTTTCTGGTTTGCCATCGCGAAGCGAATCATCTCTGAATCAAGCATCGAGTTACGCTGCCAGTCGGACGGCTGGGGAATCCGTAACTGCGGCTCACCGGCCGCATGCGTCTGGATCGCTGTCAACGGCGCAGAAACGTGCTCGCACGCAGCGCTGTTCGCGCTTACGCCGCCAGCGCTCGGTACGGCAATACCGGCCACTACCCTGGTGCAGCCGGGCACTGCGAACAGCGCCGCGGCGGCAGCGACCGTCGCACATAGCGCGTACGGCGATCGCATGCCACAACACCACACCTTCGTTGTTTGCTCTGTCAAGTACTCAGCATCCGCCACAGGAACGAGAAGCTCAGCGCCGACTTGAACGCGACCTGCGCGTTGTCGGCCGCGCCGGCGTGCCCGCCCTCGATGTTCTCGTAGTACCAGACCCGATGCCCGGCCGCCTCCAGCGCGGCGGTCATCTTGCGGGCATGACCCGGATGCACCCGGTCGTCGCGGGTCGACGTGGTGATCAGCACCGGCGGGTACTGCGCATCTGCCGAAATATGATGGTACGGCGAGTATTCGGAGATGAACTCCCAGTCCTCGGGGTCGTCGGGATCGCCGTACTCGGCCACCCACGAGGCACCCGCCAGCAGCAGGTGGTAGCGGCGCATGTCCAGCAGCGGCACCTGGCACACCAGCGCGCCGAACAGCTGCGGGTATTGGGTCAGCATGATGCCCATCAGCAGCCCGCCGTTGCTGCCGCCCTGCGCCCCGAGCTGCCCGACGGTGGTGATGCCGCGCTCCACCAAATCCCTTGCCACCGCGGCGAAGTCCTCAGCGACCAGATGGCGGCCTTCGCGCATCGCCTGGGTGTGCCAGGTCGGCTCGTACTCACCGCCGCCGCGGATGTTGGCCAATACATAGGTGCCGCCGCGCGCCAGCCACAACCGGCCCAACACTCCGTCGTATCCCGGCGTGCGCGCCACCTCGAACCCGCCATAGCCACCAAGCAACGTCGGACCCGCGGCATCGCGCGGCCGCACCACGAAGTACGGAATCGACGTGCCGTCCGCCGACGCCACGAAGTATTGCGTCACCGACAGGCCGTCGGCGTCGAAAAACGCCGGCGCAGACTTGATCTGGTGCAGCGGTCCGCCCGCGGCGCCATGTAACAGCCGCGACGGCGTGTCGAATCCGCTGGAGTCCAAAAAGATCTCGTCGCCGAGGTCGTCGGCGGCCACGACGACGGTGTTGGTGTTGGCCGGCACATCGTCGACCGGTCGTCGGTCCCAACTGCCGGGCTCGATTATCTCGACTCGGCTGGCCACGTCGGCCAGCGTGACCACCACGAGCCGGTCACGGGTCCACGCGTAGTGGTTCAGCGCGGTGTGCTCGTCGGGCTCGAACACGACCGTCAACTCTGCTGTGCCGGCGAGGAATTCGTCGTAGTCGGCGGCCAGCAGCGACCCCGCCGCATACGAGGCGCTGCCGGTGAACCAGTCGGTGCGCAACTCGATCAGCAACCACTGCCGATGGACGGAGACCGTCGCGTCGGTGGGCGCGTCGATGCGGATCAGCTCCTCGCCGCGCAGCTCGTAGACCTCGTCGTTGAAGAAGTCGATGGCGCGCCGCACCATCGTCCGCTCGAAACCCGGTGTGCGGTCGACGCCCGCCGTGACGATCACGTCGCTGCGTGACCCCTCGAACAGCGTCGTCGCCTCGGCCAGCGGCTGGCCGCGCCGCCAGCGCTTGACGATCCGCGGATAGCCGGATTCGGTCAGCGAGCCGTCGCCGAAGTCGGTGCCCACCAACACGGTATCGGGGTCGGCCCAGCCGATGTTGGTTTTGGCCTCGGGAAGCTCGAACCCGTCAGCGACGAATGTCCTTGTCACGATGTCGAATTCGCGTACAATTGCCGCGTCCGAGCCGCCGCGCGACAGGCTGATCAACGCCCGGGTGTACTCGGGTTCGATGACCACTGCGCCGGCCCACACCCAGTTCTCGTCGTCGGCCGCGGCCAGGGCATCTACGTCGATCAGCACATCCCAGTCGGGTGAGTCGCTGCGGTAAGACTCCAACGTGGTGCGCCGCCACAGCCCGCGCGGGTTGGCCGCGTCGCGCCAGAAGTTGTACAGGTACTCGCCGCGGCGACGCACATACGGGATGCGGGCATCGGTGTCGAGCACCTCGAGAGCCTCGGCCCGCATCCGCTCGAAATCGGGACCGCCGAACGCCGACACCGTCGGCTCGTTGCGGGCGCGTACCCAATCGAGCGCGTCGTCGCCGGTGATGTCCTCCAGCCACAGATACGGGTCGTCGAGCTCGTCAGCCGCCATGGAAGCCATTGTCGCCGCAGCGGTAGTGTGAGTTGTATCACGGGAAACGACGAGGAGCTGAAACGATGACCGTCTTTGCACGTCCGGGGTCCGACGGGGCACTGATGAGCTACGAGTCCCGGTACGACAACTTCATCGGGGGCGAGTGGGTGGCGCCGGCTCAGGGCCGCTATTTCGAGAACCCGACGCCGGTGACCGGTCAGACGTTCTGCGAGGTGCCGCGGTCCGACGAGTCCGACGTCGACAGGGCGCTCGATGCCGCTCACGCGGCGGCGCCCAAGTGGGGCAAGACCGCGCCGGCGGAGCGGGCGGCGATTCTCTACAACATCGCCGACCGCATCGACGCCAACCGCGACAAGCTGGCTCTCGCCGAAGCGTGGGACAACGGCAAGCCGATCCGTGAGGCGCTGGCCGCCGACATCCCGTTGGCTGCCGACCATTTCCGCTACTTCGCCGCCGCCATCCGCGCCCAGGAGGGCACGCTGTCCCAGATCGACGAGGACACTGTCGCCTACCACTTCCACGAGCCACTCGGCGTGGTGGGCCAGATCATTCCGTGGAACTTCCCGATCCTGATGGGCGCCTGGAAGTTGGCGCCGGCGCTGGCGGCCGGCAACACCGTCGTCCTCAAACCGGCCGAGCAGACCCCGGCCTCCATCCTCTATCTGATGAGTCTGATCGGCGACCTGCTGCCGGCCGGAGTCGTCAACGTGGTCAACGGATTCGGCGCCGAAGCCGGCAAGCCGCTGGCGTCGAGCAACCGGATCGCCAAGGTCGCGTTCACCGGCGAGACCACCACCGGGCGGCTGATCATGCAGTACGCCAGCCAGAACCTGATCCCGGTCACGCTGGAGCTCGGCGGCAAGAGCCCCAACATCTTCTTCTCCGATGTGATGGCTGCCAACGACAACTTCCAGGACAAGGCGCTGGAAGGCTTCACCATGTTCGCGCTCAACCAGGGCGAGGTGTGCACGTGCCCGTCGCGCAGCCTGATCCAGGCCGACATCTACGACGAGTTCCTGGAACTGGCGGCCATCCGTACCAAGGCGGTTCGACAGGGCGACCCGCTGGACACCGAGACCATGCTGGGCTCGCAAGCCTCCAACGACCAACTGGAAAAGATCTTGTCCTACATCGAGATCGGCAAGGATGAAGGCGCCAAAGTCATCACCGGCGGTGAGCGCGCCGAGCTCGGCGGCGACCTGTCCGGCGGCTACTACATGCAGCCGACGATCTTCGCCGGCAACAACAAGATGCGGATCTTCCAGGAGGAGATCTTCGGGCCGGTCGTCGCGGTGACGTCGTTCAAGGACTACGACGACGCCATCGGCATCGCGAACGACACCCTCTACGGGCTGGGCGCCGGAGTGTGGTCAAGAGATGGCAACACCGCGTACCGGGCCGGGCGCGACATCCAGGCCGGCCGGGTGTGGGTCAACTGCTACCACGTGTATCCCGCGCACGCGGCGTTCGGCGGCTACAAGCAGTCCGGCTTCGGGCGGGAGAACCACAAGGTCGTGCTCGACCACTACCAGAACACCAAGAACCTGATGGTGTCCTACTCGGATAAGGCGCAAGGCTTCTTCTGATGGTGCCGCCCCGGGTGGTGATCACCGCCGCCGCCGCGAAGCTGCTGGGCGAGCTGATCGAGCGGCACGGACCGGTGATGTTCCACCAGTCCGGCGGGTGCTGCGACGGGTCCTCGCCGATGTGCTACCCGGACGGGGACTTCATCGTCGGCGACCGCGACGTGCTGCTCGGGGTAGTAGACGTCGGAGACGGGGTGCCGGTGTGGATCTCGGGCCCGCAGTTCGACGCGTGGAAACACACCCAGCTGGTCATCGACGTGGTCCCCGGACGCGGCGGCGGGTTCAGCCTGGAAGCCCCCGAGGGCATGCGGTTTCTGTCGCGAGGGCGGGCCTTCAGCGACGACGAGAACGCGGCGCTGTCAAGCGGCCCGGTGATCACCGGCGTGGCCTACGCGCGCGGTGAGCGACCACCGAGCCGGAGTCCGGTCGTGGCCGAGGCTGCTGACGCGTGCTCAATACCACGGGGGCGCGCCGATCGCGTACCGCGCTAGCTGCCAGCTACCGCAGTATCGTCGTAAGCCGTGATTCCGCTACCGCGCCCATGGATGCTGACCAGCGCAATGTTGGTCGGCGTCGCGGTCGGGGTGCTAGCGGGAACAGCGGCCACCCTGCTCGTCAGTGCCCGAATCCGGCCCGACGTCGTCATCGCGCTGGTGGTCGGATTGCCCAGCGCCGCAGGGCTGCTGCTGATCTTGATCTCCCGGCGGCGATGGGTGAGCGCGCTGGGCGCCTTCACGCTCGCGGTGGCGCCGGGGTGGTTCGGTGCGCTCGCGCTGATCGAGGTGATGACCCCTGTCTGACGACGAATCCCTGCCGAAGACCGAGCCCTACACGCCGAGCTTCGACACCGACGCGCACGCCGTCGCGAAGGGTGCCGCGGACGCACCGCCGCCGCTCGAGCCCATCCCCGCGCCGGCGCCGTCGATCACGGTGCCCAGCCGCTATCACTACCTGAAGTGGTGGCACTACGTCCTGTTGCTCGTCGCGGTGTGGGTCCCCGCGGCGGGGATCGGAGCGGGGCTCTTCTACTGGTGGACGCGCGACCCTTCCCCACACAAGACCCCGGTCGTCTTCGTCACCCTGGTCTACGTCGTCGTGTGCGTCGTCGCCGCGCTGATGCTGGCGATGGTGCCCGACCGGCCGCTGCTCTCGGCGCTGGGGATCGCGATGATGTCGGCGGTGTTTGCCTCCGTCGCCGCCGCGGCGCCGTTCTACGGCGCCTTCTACTGCGACCACACGACGGGCCACTGCCTGGCGGGAATCATTCCCTACTGACCCCGCGCGAGCACGCCCGTTAGGGTGAGCTCGTGACTTCTCACTATGACGTCGTCGTCCTCGGAGCCGGACCCGGCGGTTACGTCGCCGCGATCCGCGCCGCCCAGCTGGGTCTGAACACCGCAGTCGTCGAACCCAAATACTGGGGCGGCGTATGCCTCAACGTCGGCTGCATCCCGTCCAAGTCGCTGCTGCGCAACGCCGAACTGGCCCACATCTTCACCAAGGAAGCCAAGACCTTCGGGATCAGCGGCGAGGCCACCTTCGACTACGGCATCGCCTACGACCGCAGCCGCAAGGTGGCCGAGGGCCGGGTCGCCGGTGTGCACTTCTTGATGAAGAAGAACAAGATCACCGAAATCCACGGCTACGGCAGGTTCACCGACCCCAACACGCTGGCGGTCGAACTCAACGACGGCGGCACCGACACCGTCACCTTCGACAACGCGATCATCGCGACCGGAAGCAGCACCCGACTGGTGCCGGGCACGTCGCTCTCCGGCAACGTCGTCACCTACGAGGAGCAGATCCTGTCCCGCGAGCTGCCCGGCTCGATCATCATCGCCGGCGCGGGCGCCATCGGCATGGAGTTCGGCTACGTGCTGGCCAATTACGGCGTCGACGTGACGATCGTCGAATTCCTTTCGCGCGCCCTGCCCAACGAGGACGCCGAGGTATCCAAGGAGATCGAAAAGCAGTTCAAGAAGCTGGGCGTCAAAATCCTCACCGGGACCAAGGTGGAGGGCATGAACGACGACGGCGCGCAGGTGACCGTCACCGTCAGCAAAGATGGCCAGTCGCAGGAACTCAAGGCCGATAAAGTGTTGCAGGCCATCGGGTTTGCCCCGAACGTCGAGGGCTACGGACTCGACAAGGCCGGGGTGGCGCTGACCGACCGCAAGGCCATCGGCATCAACGACAACATGCGCACTTCCGTGCCGCACATCTACGCGATCGGCGACGTCACCGGGCTGCTGCAGTTGGCGCACGTCGCCGAGGCGCAGGGTGTGGTGGCGGCCGAAACCATCGCCGGCGCAGAGACTTTGACGCTCGGCGACTACCGCATGTTTCCGCGCGCGACGTTCTGCCAGCCGCAGGTTGCCAGTTTCGGGCTCACCGAGGAGCAGGCCCGCGAGGAGGGGTACGACGTCAAGGTCGCCAAGTTCCCGTTCACCGCGAACGGCAAGGCCCACGGCCTCGGCGACCCCAGCGGGTTCGTCAAGCTGGTGGCCGACGCCCGCTACGGCGAGCTGCTCGGCGGACACCTGATCGGACACGACGTCTCGGAGCTGCTGCCCGAGCTCACCCTGGCGCAAAAATGGGATCTGACCGCAAACGAGTTGGCGCGCAACGTGCATACCCATCCGACGATGTCGGAGGCGCTGCAGGAATGCTTCCACGGCCTGACCGGACACATGATCAACTTCTGACCGCTGTGCGTGCCGAGACCGTCTGGAGCGCCGCCGGCGGAGCACTTGTCGGCTACGTCGGGTGGCTAGTGGCGATTTCGGTCGGTGCCGCGCTGGGCACCGTGGGCTCCTGGAGTCTGATAGTCCTGGCGCTCTCGGTGGGTTTCGCGATCTGGGCCGTGCTCTGGGGACGGCGGCTGCGGCGACGGCGCAATTATTCGTTGGCGGCGTTTGCCTTTGGGCTGCCGGTTCTTCCGGTCCTGCTGACGCTCGGCGTGCTGGCCGCCACTTACTCCGGGTGATCCAACGGGATGTCAAGGGCGGACATGGTGGCCGCCAGCCCGTCGTATTGGCTTGCCAGCAAACAGAATTCGATGAGCTGGCGCCGATCGAGGTGACTGGCCAGCTGCTGCCAGGTGCCGTCGGTGATCGTGCGTTGCTTGACGAACTCGTCGGTGGCCGCCAGTAGCGCCCGTTGCCGGTCGCTGAACCGGTCGGGGGCATCCGGGTAGCCGAAAATCGCGGCCTGCATGTCCGCGTCGAGCCCTCGCTTGCGCGCGATTCGGCGATGGTGCTGCAACTCGTATTCGCATGCTCGCAAATGCGCGACCCGCAGGATGACCAACTCGGTGTCGACGGCAGGCAGCCGTCCGCGCAGTAGCCGGGCGCCGTAGAAGGCCCAGGCCCAGAAGAGCAGTTGGCGCTGTCCCAAAGTGGTGAACAGATGGAACTCGGGTGCCCGGACGGTGCGGGCACCCAGCTTGGCGAGCACCCAGTTGATCGGCCCCAGCTCGCGAAACCCTCCCGACGGGATGCGCCCGACGTCCGTGCCCGTCATTGCTTCACCAGGTACGGCGACACCGTGCTGCGGTGCTCGTCGAGGTCGAGGGCGCGGCCCAGCGCCGGGAAGGCCCGCTGCGGGCAGTTGTCGCGTTCGCAGACCCGGCAGCCCGCGCCGATCGGGGTGGCGTTGTCGCCGGACAAGTCGAGTCCTTCCGAGTAGACGAGCCGGTGGGCGTGCCGAAGTTCGCAGCCCAGCCCGATCGCGAAGGTCTTACCGGGCTGACCATACCGCGATGCCCGTCGCTCCACGGTGCGGGCCACCCACATGTAGTTGCGCCCGTCCGGCATCTGGGCGATCTGCACCAGGATCTTGCCCGGATTGGCGAACGTCTCGTAGACGTTCCACAGCGGGCAGGTGCCGCCGCTCGAGGAAAAGTGAAAACCGGTGGCGGACTGGCGTTTTGACATGTTGCCGGCCCGGTCGACGCGGATGAACGAGAACGGCACGCCACGCATCGACGGCCGCTGCAGGGTGGACAGCCGGTGCCCGATGGTCTCGTAGCTCACCGAGTAGAACGACGAGAGCCGCTCGATGTCGTAACGGAAGTTCTCGGCCACGTCGAGAAACTGCCGGTAGGGCAAGACCGTCGCTGCCGCAAAGTAATTGGCCAGGCCCAGGCGGGCCAGCGTGCGCGACTCATCGGAGGTGAACTTGCCCTCGGTGACCATCCGGTCGATCAGGTCGCCGAACTCCAGGTACGCCAGCTCGGCGGCCATCTTGAACACCTGCTGACCCGACGAGAGGTGGTTGCTGATCTCCAGCGTCTTGGTTTCCGGGTCGTAACGGTGCAACACGGTGTCGCCGAGGTCGATGCGCTTGTTGATGTGCACGCCGTGCACCTCGGTGAGCCGCCGGGCGATCTCGCCGGCGAGATCGCCGCGGTGCATCCGCATCCGGGCGGTCAGGTCCTCGGCGGCGGTGTCCAGCTCGTGCAGGTAGTTCTGCCGCTGGTAGAAGTAGTCGCGCACCTCCTCGTGCGGCATCGTCAGCAACCCGGTGCCGCTGCCGTCGGAGTAGCGCTCCTCGGTGGCGGCCGCCAACTGGGCGGTGGTGAGCCGGTAGCGGCGATGCAGGTTGACCATCGCGCGGGCCAGCTTGGGGTGAGCGTTGACCATCTCGGCGACTTCGGGCAGGTCGACGTCGATGTCCAGGTCGCGGTCCATGGTCACCTCGCGCAGTTCGGCGACCAGCCGGGTGTCGTCCTGCGAGGCAAAGAACGTCGCGTCCACCCCGAACACCTCGGTAATCCGCAGGAGCACGGCCACCGTCAGCGGGCGGACGTCGTGCTCGATCTGGTTGAGGTAGCTCGGCGAGATCTCCAGCATCTGCGCCAGCGCGGCTTGGCTGAAGCCACGCTCGCTGCGCAGCTGCCGAACGCGGGAGCCGACGAACGTTTTGGGCACGCGACCAGGCTACCGGCGTTTGCGAAGCCGTGGTTAGCAGAGTTCGCACCGTGGCGTGCGTTGGCGCGGCGCTGTGGTCGTTTGGCATGATTCCCGGCAGGGCTGGGGGAGAGCAACCGGGGAGTGGAGCCGTGAGCCTGGACAAAGTGATGATGCCGGTGCCGGACGGCCATCCCGATGTTTTCGACCGGGAATGGCCGCTGCGCGTCGCCGACATCGACCGTGAGGGTCGGCTGCGCTTCGACGCGGCCACCCGCCACATTCAGGACATCGGCCAGGATCACTTGCGCGAGTTGGGTTTTGAGGAGACACATCCGCTATGGATTGTCCGGCGCACCATGATCGACCTGATCCGCCCGATCGAATTTCAGGACATGCTGCGGTTGCGCCGCTGGTGCTCGGGGACGTCGAACCGGTGGTGTGAGATGCGGGTCCGCATCGACGGGCGCAAGGGCGGCCTGATGGAATCCGAGGCGTTCTGGATCAACATCAATCGGGAAACCCAGGGGCCGGCGCGCATCGCGGACGACTTCATCGAGGGGCTGCAACGCACGACCAACGTCGACCGGTTGCGGTGGAAGGCTTATCTGAGTGCCGGTAGCCGCGATGACGCCCTGGAAATCCACGAGTACCCGGTCCGGGTCACCGACATCGACCTGTTCGACCACATGAACAACTCGGTGTACTGGAGCGTCATCGAGGACTACCTGGCGTCGCACCCGGAGCTGTTCAAGGTGCCGCTGCGGGTCACCATCGAGCACGACGCGCCCGTCGCCCTCGGCGACAAACTGGAGATCATCTCGCACGTCTTCCCGCCCGGCTCGACCGAGCAATTCGGTCCGGGCCTGGTGGATCGCACTGTTACAACGCTCACATACGCCGTCGGCGACGAGACCAAAGCGGTCGCGTCGCTCTTCTCGCTGTAGCCATTCCTCACATGCCTGCCGTACCGGCAAACACCGCCGTTGACCTGCGCAATTTGGTTACTGACCGGTAATCATCTGAACCGGTTCAGACACTTCGAGGGTTCGCAAACTTTGCAAAATCGAGCCGAGTCGTAGCGGAAGTTGGCAACTGAAATGGGTGGACCTGCGGAGCTAAGTTGTGCCATGTTCGACTTAGCAGACCAGTGAAGTTGCTGCGGGCTTAACAACGACCCCGCGCGACGAAGAACCTGAAGGAGCACCTCCATGTCAACTGTTGGCACGCCGAAAAGCGCCGAGCAAATCCAGCACGACTGGGACACCAACCCGCGGTGGAAGGACGTCACCCGCACGTACAGCGCCGAGGACGTGGTGGCGTTGCAGGGCAGCGTGGTGGAGGAGCACACCCTGGCCCGGCGCGGCGCCGAGGTGCTGTGGGAGCAGCTGCACGACCTGGAGTACATCAACGCGCTCGGTGCGCTGACCGGCAACATGGCGGTGCAGCAGGTTCGTGCCGGCCTGAAAGCGATCTACCTGTCCGGCTGGCAGGTCGCCGGTGACGCGAACCTGTCCGGTCACACCTACCCCGACCAGAGCCTGTACCCGGCCAACTCGGTGCCGCAGGTGGTGCGCCGGATCAACAACGCCCTGATGCGTGCCGACCAGATCGCCAAGATCGAGGGCGACACCTCGGTGAAGAACTGGCTGGCGCCGATCGTCGCCGACGGCGAGGCCGGTTTCGGTGGCGCGCTCAACGTGTTCGAGCTGCAGAAGGCGATGATCGCGGCCGGTGTCGCGGGCTCGCACTGGGAAGACCAGTTGGCGTCGGAGAAGAAGTGCGGCCACCTGGGCGGCAAGGTGCTGATCCCGACCCAGCAGCACATCCGGACGCTGACGTCGGCCCGGCTGGCCGCCGACGTGTGCGACGTGCCGACCGTCGTCATCGCCCGCACCGACGCCGAGGCTGCCACCTTGATCACCTCCGACGTCGACGAGCGCGACAAGCCGTTCATCACCGGCGAGCGCACCCGGGAGGGCTTCTACCGCACCCGCAACGGCATCGACCCGTGCATCGCCCGGGCCAAGGCCTACGCGCCGTTCGCCGACCTGATCTGGATGGAGACCGGCACCCCCGACCTCGAACTGGCCAAGCAGTTCTCTGAGGCGGTCAAGGCCGAGTTCCCCGACCAGATGCTGGCCTACAACTGCTCGCCGTCGTTCAACTGGAAGAAGCACCTGGACGACGCGACCATCGCCAAGTTCCAAAAAGAGCTTGCCGCAATGGGATTCAAGTTCCAGTTCATCACGCTGGCCGGCTTCCACGCACTCAACTACTCGATGTTCGATCTGGCCTACGGCTACGCCCGCAACCAGATGAGCGCCTACGTCGAGCTGCAGGAGCGCGAATTCGCCGCCGAGGAGCGCGGTTACACCGCCACCAAGCACCAGCGTGAGGTCGGTGCGGGCTACTTCGACCGGATCGCCACCACCGTCGATCCGACGTCGTCGACGACCGCGCTGGCGGGCTCGACCGAAGAGGGCCAGTTCCACTGACGACGAGCGGGCCTGGCCCGCGAGGAGGAAGTGGAACCGAAGGCTCGAGCCACTGAGGCCTTTTGCGCCGAGCGTGAAGCTGTTGCTAGTTTTCGCCTGATTTTTCGCAACGGCTTCACGCTCGGCGAAAGGAAAACAATGATCGAACGAGTAGGCGTCATCGGAGCCGGCCAAATGGGCGCCGGGATCGCCGAGGTGTCGGCACGCGCCGGTGTCGGCGTGACGATCTTCGAGACCACCGAGGCGCTGATCACGGCGGGACGCAACCGCATCGTGAAGTCGCTGGAGCGCGGTGTGAGCGCCGGCAAGATCACCGAACGCGAGCGCGACGGCGCCGTCGAGAAGCTGACCTTCACCACCGATCTCAAAGACCTCGCCGACCGGCAACTGGTCATCGAAGCCGTCATCGAGGACGAGGCCGTCAAGGCGAAGATTTTCGCCGAGCTCGACGAGATCATCACCGATCCCGACGCGGTGCTGGCGTCGAACACGTCCAGCATCCCGATCATGAAACTGGCCGCGGCCACCAAGAACCCGCGCCGGGTGCTCGGACTGCACTTCTTCAACCCGGTGCCGGTGCTGCCGCTGGTCGAGCTGGTGTCCACGCTTGTCACCGACGAGGCCGCGGCCGCGCGCACCGAGGAATTCGCCAGCGCGGTGCTGGGCAAGCAGGTGGTGCGTTGCAGTGACCGGTCGGGCTTTGTGGTCAATGCGCTGCTGGTGCCCTACTTGTTGTCGGCGATCCGGATGGTCGAGGCCGGGTTCGCCACCGTCGAAGACGTCGACAAGGCCGTGGTCGCCGGGCTGTCGCACCCGATGGGGCCGTTGCGGCTCTGCGATCTGGTCGGGCTGGACACCTGCAAGCTGATCGCCGACAAGATGTTCGAGGAATTCAAGGAGCCGCAGTACGCGCCGCCGCCGCTATTGCTGCGCATGGTGGAAGCCGGCTTACTGGGCAAAAAGTCGGGTCAGGGCTTCTATTCATACTGAGGCCGTGGCCACGAGTTGCGGTGCGGAGCAGACCTTTCGGGCTGCGGTAAAGTATGCGCAGCACCGCACTGAAGACGTACAGGTACTGGTGGAATGACGAAACTGCGACCGTACTACGAAGAAGCGCAAGCGATCTACGACCTTTCCGACGAATTCTTTTCGTTGTTTCTCGATCCCACGATGACCTACACGTGCGCCTACTTCGAGCGCGACGATATGAGTCTCGAAGAGGCGCAGATTGCCAAATGGGATCTGGCGCTGGACAAGCTGAATCTCGAGCCGGGAATGACGTTGCTCGACGTCGGGTGCGGCTGGGGCGCCGCGCTGGTGCGGGCGGTCGAAAAGTACGACGTGAACGTCATCGGGATTACGCTCAGCCGCAACCAGTACGCGTACAGCAAGGCCAAGCTCGCCACGATTCCGACCGAGCGCACCGCCGAGGCGCGGCTGCAAGGCTGGGAGGAATTCGAGGAGAAGGTCGACCGGATCATCACCGTGGAGGCGTTTGACGCCTTCAAGAAAGAGCGGTATCCGGCATTCTTCGAACGCGCTTACGACATCATGCCCGGCGACGGCCGGATGCTGCTGCACAGCTTGTTCACCCATCCCTGGACGTATTGGTCCGAGCACGGCATCCCGGTCACCATGACCGATTTGCGGTTTATGCGCTTCATCGGCCAGGAGATTTTCCCGGGCGGCCAGATGCCGGCCAAAGAAGACATTCTCGAGTTTTCCGCCGGTGCCGGATTCTCGGTCGAGCAGATCCAGTCGTTGAATCCCCACTACGCGCGGACCCTGGACACCTGGGCCGCGAACTTGCGGGCCAACCGTGAGCAAGCCGTCGCCGTCCAGTCCGAAGAGGTCTACGACCGCTACATGAAGTACCTGGTCGGTTGCGCGGACTTCTTCCGGCGGGGAATCACCGAGGTCGCGCAGTTCACGCTGATCAAATAGCGATCTGCGTCACATCAGAGGCCGGTGCCCGACGCGTTCCGGCGTCAGAGTATGGTGCTTGCGACCGAAAAAATTTGAACGCTGGGGTGCAGGTTTGCATATGACGCAGTTGAAGCCGTTCTATGAAGAGTCGCAATCGATCTACGACATTTCGGACGAATTTTTCGCGTTGTTCCTCGACCCGACGATGGGCTACACCTGCGCATACTTCGAGCGCGACGACATGACCCTCGAGGAGGCCCAGAACGCCAAGTTCGACCTGGCGCTGGGCAAACTGAACCTCGAGCCGGGGATGACGCTGCTGGACATCGGTTGCGGCTGGGGCGGCGGATTGCAGCGGGCCATCGAGAACTACGACGTGAATGTCATCGGCATCACGCTGAGCCGCAACCAGTGCGAGTACAGCAAGGCCAGGCTCGCCAAGATCCCGACGAAGCGCAATGTCGAAGTGCGGCTTCAAGGTTGGGAAGAATTCAACGAGCCAGTGGACCGGATCGTCAGCATCGGCGCCTTCGAAGCCTTCAAGAAGGAACGCTATTCCGCATTCTTCGAACGCGCCTTCGAAATCCTTCCCGACGACGGCCGGATGCTGCTGCACACCATCATGACCTACACGTACAAATACATGCAGGAAAACGGCATGAAGCTCACCATGAGCGATGTCCGGCTGTTCAAATTCATCGGCGAGGAAATATTCCCGGGCGGCCAGTTGCCGTCAAAAGAAGACGTTGTCGAGTACTCGGAAGCGGCGGGATTCACGGTCGAGAGGATGCAATTCCTTCAGCCGCATTACGCCCGCACGCTTGATATGTGGGCGGCAAATCTGGAGGCCAATCGCGAACAGGCCATCGCCCTGCAGTCCGAAGAGGTCTACGACCGGTATATGCGCTACTTGACCGGATGCGCGGGCCTATTCCGCAAAGGCATCACCAACGTCGGCCAATTCACCCTGACCAAGTAAGGCTGTTGAGCGGGCCGCCGGCTAAGCGGCCCGTTTTTCCATTGTGAACTGGCAGACGTTGGTGTAGCCGTCGCGGAACAGTTCGCGGCAGCCGGTCAGGTACTTGATGAAGGTCTCGTACATCTGCTCGCCCTTGAGCTCGATCGCCTGGTCTTTGTGCGCTTCCAGGGCCTTTGCCCAGGTGTCCAGAGTGCGCACGTAGTTCTTGCCGATGAAGTGGTGGCGGGTGATGTCGAACCCGGCCTCGGTGGCGTACTTGTCGACGATGTCGACTTGCGGCAAGCGGCCGCCGGGGTAGATCTCTTTGCGGATGAAGCTGATGAACCGCATCAGCGACATCGTCCTCTTCAGCCCGAGCTTTTCGCCCTCCTCGGCGGTGGGCACCACGATGGTGTGCAGCAGCATGACGCCGTCGTCGCGCATCACGTTGTAGGTCATCTTGAAAAAGTCGGCGTAGCGCTCGTAAGTGCCGATGCCGTCGGCGAAGTGCTCGAACGCGCCCAGCGACACAATGCGGTCCACCGGCTCGTCGAATTCTTCCCAGCCCTGAAGCCGCACCTCTTTGCGCCGCGGGCTGTCCATTTCGTCGAACTTTTGCTGGCAGTGCACCAATTGGTTTTCGCTCAACGTCAGCCCGATGACATTGACGTCGTACTTTTCGATCGCGTGCCGCATGGTCGAGCCCCAACCGCAACCGATGTCGAGCAGGGTCATCCCCGGCTTCAACCCAAGCTTGCCGAGCGCCAGCTCACGTTTGGCGTACTGCGCCTCTTCCAGCGTCGTGGCGCCGTCTTCCCAGTACGCGCAGCTGTAGGTCATCGAAGGGTCGAGCCAGAGCTTGAAGAATTCGTTCGACCGGTCGTAGTGCGACTGGATGTGGTCGACATCCGGCTTGAGTTCAGCGTGGCCGTGTGTCATAGCCGCAGACCTTATACGCAGCCGCGGAGCGCTGCAATTGGCCCCGGCGGGATGGCGGGTGTGTCTGTAACGGCATGTGCCGTAGCGGTATTGGCGCCACCGACGGGGCGCGGGGAACCGGGTGACGCAGGGCCGGGCGATCGGGTGTTTGTGGCCATTTTCGGTGGGTACCCGAGTTAGGCCGGGTGCCAAACTACGGATGCGCGGAGGTCCAGATATGGCTAAGGGCGCGACCACAATGCGGCCGTACTTCGAGGACGTTCAGGCGCATTACGACTTGTCCGATGACTTTTTCGGGCTATTCCAGGATCCGTCTCGGACCTACAGCTGCGCGTACTTCGAACGCGAGGACATGACGCTGGGGGAGGCGCAGCTCGCCAAGGTCGATCTGAACCTTTCCAAGCTGGATCTGGCGCCGGGCATGACGCTGCTCGACGTCGGCTGCGGGTGGGGTTCGGCGATGCGGCGCGCCATCGAGCACTACGACGTCAACGTCGTCGGCCTGACCTTGAGCAAGAATCAGCACACCTACTGTCGGCGTCTGCTCGGCGGCCTCGACACGCGCCGTTCCCATCAGGTGCTGCTGCACGGCTGGGAAGAGTTCGACGACCCGGTCGACCGCATTGTCAGCATCGAGGCGTTCGAGGCGTTCGGCAAACAGCGGTATGCGGCGTTTTTCGAGATGGCCCATCGCGTGCTGCCCAGCGACGGCCGAATGGTTCTGCAGACGATATTCCCCCACGCGCCGGGCTATTGGAAAAAGCACGGCATCCCGATCACGATGAGCGATCTGAGATTCATGCGGTTCATCGGCAAGGAGATATTCCCCGGCGGCCAGGTCCCCTCGGCAGAAGACGTCGTCGAGTATTCGAGCGCTGCCGGATTTTCGGTCGCCGACATCCAGCGGCTCAACCCGCATTACGTCAGGACCCTCGACACCTGGGCGGCGAACCTGGTGGCCCATCACGACGAAGCGGTTGCCGCGACCTCCGAAGAGGTCTACCAGCGCTACTTGCGATACCTGACCGGATGCGCCGACTTCTTCAACCGCGGCATCACCGAGGTGGCGCAGTTCACCCTCACCAAGGGCTGAGCGCTACTTCTCCAAAGCGAGACAACGTCACAGGGTGCGTAACAGCGCGCCGATCGCCAGGCCGACCACCAGCAGCGCACCCGCCTGCCGGACGTGGACCCAGGCCAGCGCCGCATACCACAGCGGCCACACCGGATATCCCGCCGGCGGCTCGTCGGGCGGCGGGCGCCGAAAATACGGCCATACCTTGACAAGTCGTGGCAGCGCCAGCACGACGAGCAGCGCCGGCCACGGTATCGCGCCCGCGGCCACCGCGACTGCCGCCAACACGTAGAAGCCGACCATCATGGCGAGCGTGACGGCGCGGGCGCGGGTTTCGCCGAGGATCACCGGCAGCGTGTGGATGCCGAGCGGCGCGTCGTAGGGGATCTTGTCGATGTGCTTGCCCATCAACACGGTGGTGCACAGCAGCCCGTAGGGCAGCGACGCCAACAGGACGTCCCAGCCGACCGCGCCGACCGCCGAGTAGTAGGTCCCGCACACCATCAGCGGGCCCCACACCACGAAGACGTCGGGTTCGCCCAAGCCGCGTTTCTTCAGGCGCACCGGCGGCGCGGTATAGGCGACGCTCAACGCAAAACCGGACAACGCGAAGGCAACCACCGGCCAGCCCCGCGCCCACGTCAACACGACCAGGATCGCGAGGTCGGCAAGGTTCACCGCGGCGATCGCGACGAGCAGGGTGCGACGGCTGACCAGACCCGAGAGCACCGGGTGCGGGGCGTACAGGGCCCGCGGATAGCTGGCGCTGTCGGTGCCGGTCTGCGTGTCGTAGAGGTCGTTCATCAAGTTATTGGCGATGTGCGCCAACGTGATTCCGGCGATGGCGAGGACCAGCCAGCGCCAGTCCAGCCCGGGCCGGCCGACCGCCAGCAGCGCGGCGACCAGGCCGGCGAACAGCGTCATCGGCAGCACGGCGGCGCGGGTCACGACAAGCCAGCGGGTGACGACGTCGACCGGCGCGGCCGGCGGCGGGTTGGTGGTGCGCAAGGCGTATGCCCACGAACTGAGCCGGGAACGGACTGTCAGGTCGGACATCGCAGGTGCCTAGCGTGGTAGCGGCGGAACGATCGGCGGCGGGTGCGGTTGGCCGCGGAACTTCTCCAGCGATCCGCCGACCTCGACGATCCCGCACAACGCACTCCAGCTGAGCATGGTCAGGTAGTCGATCAGCTCGTCTGCGGTCATGCGGGGCTCCAGCAACCACGAGTGGGTGGCCAGTTGCACCCCGCCGACAATCATGTAGGCCCAGGGCTCGGCACCGCCGGTGTCCATCCCGGCTTGCTGCATGCGGCGGCGCAGCATGACCGCGATCATGCGGGCGATGATCCGCTCGGAGTCCGCGACGACCTTGCTCTTGCTGGCCGAGCTGTTGGCCATCACGAACCGGTACGGCTCGGGTTCGGCCGCCACGGTCTCGACGTAAACCCGGATGATTTCGCGGGCCAAGTCGAAGCCGTCCAGATTCGAGGAGAGCGCCGCCGCCATGTTGGGGATCAGTGTTTGCTGGGTAAACCGCATCATCACTGCGGTCGTCAGGTCGTTCTTGTCGACGAAGTAGCGGTACAGAACCGTCTTGGAGACCCCGATCTCGCTGGCGATCTCGTCCATGCTGACGTAGCGACCTCGCCGTCGGATCGCTTCGATCGTCCCGTCGATCAGCTCATTGCGGCGTTCCACCTTGTGCTGGTGCCAACGTCGCTTGCGGCCATCGGTCTTTACGTTGCCGGCCGGGACCTGCTGTGCCACTGTCACGGATTCCCATTCATCAGACGCTCTCGATATTACGGTCTCCGGTGGCTTGGCAGCTGGGCCGGTAACAGGTAACTACCCATTTTCACAGTGGATGATGGGGGAGTGGTACATCGAGCCAATCCAGCGGCGCGGGTGCGGCTGCCGATCCGAGCGCAGCCCGCCCCCATGTCCCTGGCGGAATCGTTCGTCGCGGCCGATCCGCAGGCCGACGCCGAACGACGCCGGGCCCTGCGCCGGATGAAGGTGGTGGCACTGAGCTTCCTGGTCGGCGCCACCGGGATCTTTCTCGGCTGCCATTGGGCGCAGTCCGGGGGCGGGGCGGCGGCCTGGGTCGGCTACGTCGGTGCGGCCGCCGAGGCGGGCATGGTGGGCGCACTGGCGGACTGGTTCGCCGTCACCGCGCTGTTCAAGCATCCGCTCGGCATCCCGATCCCGCACACGGCGATCATCAAGCGCAAGAAAGACCAGCTAGGGGAGGGCCTGGGCACGTTCGTGCGGGAGAACTTCCTCTCCCCGCCGGTGGTGGAGACCAAGCTGCGGGACGCGCAGATTCCGAGCCGGCTGGGCAAGTGGCTTTCGGAAATCTCCCACGCCCAGCGGGTGGCCGCCGAGACCGCGACCGTGCTGCGCGTGCTGATGGAACTGCTGCGCGACGAGGACGTCCAGCATGTCATCGACCGGATGATCGTCCGGCGCATCGCCGAGCCGAAGTGGGGCCCGCCGGTGGGCCGGGTGCTGGCCACCCTGCTGGCCGAGAACCGGCAGGAGGCGTTGATCCAGTTGCTGGCCGACCGGGCGTTCCAGTGGTCGCTGAACGCCGGTGAGGTCATTCAGCGGGTGGTCGAGCGTGACTCGCCGAGCTGGTCGCCGCGGTTCATCGACCATCTGGTCGGCGACCGTATCCACCGCGAGCTGATGGACTTCACCGACAAGGTGCGGCGCAACCCCGACCACGAGCTGCGCCGCTCGGCGACCCGGTTCCTCTTCGAGTTCGCCGACGACCTGCAGCACGACGAGGCGACGATCGCGCGTGCCGAGGCCGTCAAGGAGCAGCTGATGGCTCGCGACGAGGTCACCAACGCCGCAGCGACGGCCTGGAAGACCCTGAAACGGCTGGTTCTCGAGGGCGTCGACGACCCGTCCAGCGCCCTGCGCACCCGCATCGCCGACACCGTGGTGCGGATCGGTGAGTCGCTGCGCGACGACGCCGACTTGCGCGACAAGGTCGACGACTGGATCGTGCGCGCGGCCCAGCACCTGGTGTCGCAGTACGGCGTTGAGATCACCGCGATCATCACCGACACCATCGAGCGCTGGGATGCCGCCGAGGCCAGCCGTCGCATCGAGTTGCATGTCGGCCGGGACCTGCAGTTCATCCGGATCAACGGCACCGTGGTGGGCTCGCTGGCCGGCCTGGTGATCTATACGGTGGCGCAGCTAATGTTCTGAGCTGTGCTAACAGTGCTTGCAATAGTTAGCACCTGGTCGTACTGTGGTGCGCGTCAGCACCGACGATCAGACGCGAGGAGCACCAATGCCGCAGGACGACAAGCTTGCTGCAGTGGTGTCCACCGCTGCGTCAGACATCGGCAGTTTCATCAGGGCGCAGCGTGAGGCGGCCCAGGTGTCGGTGCGGCAGTTGGCGGAAAAGGCCGGTGTCAGCAATCCGTATCTGTCCCAGATCGAACGCGGATTGCGGAAACCGTCCGCTGACGTACTCAACCAGATCGCCAAGGCGCTGCGGGTCTCGGCGGAAGTTCTCTATGTGCGGGCCGGGATCCTCGAACCCAGCCCGACTAGCGAGGTCCGCGACGCCATCGTCACCGACATGGCGATCACCGAGCGGCAGAAGCAGGTTCTGCTCGACATCTACACGTCTTTCGTTCAACAGAACGAAGCGGCGCGTGACGAGCCTGCCTAAGCGTTGGGTACGCCGACTGTTCGACCGCCGCTAGAGAAACCATCCACGAAAGGAAACACACACCATGGCCGACAACCCGACCGTTGACGACCTGAAGGCTCCGTTGCTTGCCGCACTCGGCGCCGCCGACCTGGCGCTGGCCACGGTCAACGACCTGCTCGCCGAGCTGCGTGAGCGCGCCGAAGAAACCCGCACCGACACCCGCAGCCGGGTCGAGGAGAGCCGTGCGCGGCTGACCAAGCTGCAGGAGGACCTGCCCGAGCAGCTGCGTGAGCTGCGCGAGCGGTTCACCGCCGATGAGCTGCGGACCGCCGCGGAGGGCTACCTGGAGGCCGCCACCAACCGCTACAACGAGCTCGTCGAGCGCGGCGAGGCCGCCCTGGAGCGGTTGCGCAGCCGGCAGAGCTTCGAGGACGTGTCGGCGCGCGCCGAGGGCTACGTCGACCAGGCAGTCGAGTTGACCCAGGAGGCGCTGGGCACCGTCGCGTCGCAGACCCGCGCGGTCGGCGAGCGCGCCGCCAAGCTGGTCGGCATCGAGCTGCCCGCCAAGAAGGCGCCGGCGAAGAAGGCCCCGGCCAAGAAGACGGCGGCCAAGAAGACCCCGGCCAAGGCCGCGGCCAAGAAGTCGCCCGCCAAGAAGTCGCCGGCCAAGAAGGTCACCCAGAAGTAATCCGCACTACCACCTCGACTCCGAGTTGCCCCGCCGGGCAACTCGGAGTCGACGTTTTTACGGCCGCCCGCATACCCTTACAGGGTGAGCCTTGTGCAAAGCGTCCTGACCTACCTGCTGATCGCCGTGCTGCTGACGACGCTGTACGCGTTCGTGCACGCGGCAATGCAGCCGCCGGACGCCTACACCGCCGCCGACAAAATGACCAAACCGATCTGGCTGGTGATCTTGGGCGTCGCCATGCCGCTCGCCTGGTTGCTGGGTGTGCTCGGGATGGCGATCGCCGCCGGCGCGGCCGGCCTCTACCTGGTCGACGTGCGCCCCAAACTCCTTGAGATTCAAGGCAAATCGCGCTAGCCGTATGCGGGCTTTCGCTGTGCCGGGGGCGCTGATTCTCGCGCTGCTGGCCGCCCCTGCCGCATCCGCGGAAACGGCGACGCCGCCGTTTGTCGACCACACCGAATGGGTGCAGTGGGCTAACGGAACCAGCCTGCGGGTGTTTCCGACTCCGTCGGCGCGGGCAGCCGCCCGGCAGCCCGGCACCGCCGACGCCGACGAGGCCTGGCACGAGGTGCTTGCCAAGGCGCCGGGCGCCGACACGCCCGGCATGCGCGCGCAGTTCATCTGTCACTGGGAGCTGGCGGAATTCGCCGAACCGGGCAAGACCAGCTGGAACCTCGAGCCGTGGCGCCCCGTCGTCGACGACGCCACGATGCTCGCGTCGGGCTGTAACCCCGGCGGCGCCGAGATGTGATGCCGCCGACCCGAAACCAGGTCGCCGCGCTGGTCGACCACACTCTGCTCAAACCCGAGGCCACCGCCGCCGACGTGGCCGCCGTCGTCGCCGAAGGCGCCGAATTGGGCGTCTACGCCGTGTGCGTCTCGCCGTCGATGGTGCCGGTCGCGGCCAAAGCCGGGGGTGTGCGGATCGCCACCGTCGCGGGATTCCCGTCGGGCAAGCACCTGCCCGAGGTGAAGGCGCGTGAAGCGGCGCTGGCCGTCGCATCCGGGGCGGACGAGGTCGACATGGTGATCGACGTGGGCGCCGCGCTCGCAGGTGAGCTGGACGCCGTCCGGTCCGACATCGCGGCGGTGCGCGCCGCCGTGCCCACCGCGGTGCTCAAGGTCATCGTCGAGTCCGCGGTGTTGTTGCCGGCAGGAGACGTCCTGGTTGGCGTGTGCCGCGCCGCCGAGGACGCCGGCGCGGACTTCGTGAAGACCTCCACCGGATTTCATCCGGCCGGCGGGGCCTCGGTGGCGGCCGTCGCGCTGATGGCCGCAACCGTCGGCGGGCGGCTCGGCGTCAAGGCCAGCGGCGGCATCCGTACCGCCGCCGACGCCGTCGCGATGCTCGACGCCGGCGCCACCCGGCTGGGGTTGTCCGGCACCCGCGCGGTGCTCGACGGGCTGGGTCAGAGGTTGTCGAAGCAGGAGTCCTGACTGGACTGCGACGACTCCGGGATGGTGGCGTTCTGGGTCGAAAACGTCGCCTGCACACCGGAATCGGTGACCTTGACGCTGTCGGCGTGAATGCCCAGCGGATAGTTCTGGGTGGCCTTGGAGGTGAGGTCGTCGAGGTTCTTTTGCACCTTGTCCGTCGACATCTTCGAGCCCAGCGCGCTCAGGTCGACCACCTTCAGCGACAGCCCGTTGTTGACGATCTGCGGCTTGAGGGTGGCACTGTCCAGCAGGCCCTTCAACTGGATGGTCCCGTCAGCGGAGTTGGTGGTGACCTTGCTGGCCACAAAGCTGCCCAGCACCGGGATGGCGTCCTCGATCGATTGCTTGATACCGGCCGACGTCCAGGTGATGGTGCCGTTCAGCGAGCCGATCGTGCCCTTGGAGTTGTTGCCGCCGTTGAGGTTGACGTCGTGGATGTCGAGGCTCAGCGTCATGCCCTTGGCGCTGCGCACCTGGTTGCCGGCCGTCTGCACCGAGATGTTGGTGTAGCGGTCCGTGATGTATTGCCACAGCACAGGCGGGGTCACGGCGAACTTCACGGTGGCGCTGTCCTGCGCCTCGCATTCGACCGCGCTGGCGACCTTGCTGTCGGCGGTGTGGCGGGTGTAGAGCTCCGCGCCGATCAGCCCCGCGATCACCAGCAGCAACACGGTGACCAGGATCAGCGCGATCGACGTGGGGTTGCGGAAGAAGCTGCGATGGGCTTGCACCGGCGTGTCCTTCGACTGTGGCTGTGTCGAGATCCGAGTGGTGGCCTGCTCCTGGACGCTGGGCCCCGGGCCGGGCTGACGCGCCTGCGGGTTAGGCGGCGGCGCCGGCCGATGCGGCGGCGGGCCGGCCTGTCGCGGCGGCGGTGGCGGCGGCCCGGGCTGGCGCGGTGGCGGAGGCGGAGCGGGCCGGCGGGGATCCTGCGGTCGGCCGCTCTGCGGGATCCGCTGGGTCGGTGATTGGGACGGGCCAGGAGTCTGCTGCGGGCGGCCTGAGGGTCGGGCCCATTCCGACCCGTCGCCGCGAGAGGGCCCTTGCGGAGTCGTCACTATCGCGATTTTGCCCTATCGACCGAAGCGACGTCCAAAGTCCGTTACAGCTTGGCGAAACACGGGTCCGACTGGCCGGGCGGTATCGAGGCGTTGCGCGTCGAAAAGTGCGCTTTCACACCATCATCGGTGACCTGCACGGCATCGGCGTGAATACCCAGGGGGTAGTCGTTGATCAGCCTCGAGGTGAAGACGTCCAGCGCATCCTGTGCGGTCTCGGCCGGCACCGGGGCGCCCATCGCGGTGACCGTGACGACCTTCAGCGACAGGCCGTTGTTGGCGACGGCGGGCTTGACGGTGACGCTGCCCAGGCCCAGCGCGCCCTTGAGCTCGATGGTGCCGGCGCTCGGATTGGTGGTCACGCTGTTGACCAGGCCGCCGACGAACGGGACCGCATCGGCCACCGTTTCCTTGATGCCCTCCGAACTCCAGGTGATGGCGGCGTCCAGCGCGCGGATCGTGCCCTTGGAGTTGGCGTCGCCGTGCAGGTTGACCTCGCTGATCTCGATGTCGGCCCGCATTCCCTTGGCGCTGCGGATCTGGTTGCCGGCGGTCTTGATCGAGATGTCGCGGTAGTCGCCGGCCAAGTGCTGCAGCAGGAACGGGTACGGGCCGAACGAGACGCTGGCCTTGTCCTGCACCACGCATTCGGTTGCCGCGGCCACCACACTGTCGGCGCGGTGGCGTGCATACAGTTCGCCGCCGACGACGCCGGCGGCGCACAGCAACAGCACGATGACCGCGACCAGGACCATCGACAGCGGGTCGCGGAACAACCGGCGTTTGGTTTTGCCAGGCATTTTCACGGTTGCGGCGTCCTCAGCTGGGTACTCCTGGACGCCCGGCGGCGGCTCCGACGGTGGATGCGGCTGCGCGGCACCTTCGCTCCCCGGCCGAGCCCAAATCGACGGGTCGTCGGGTGGAGGTCCCTGCGGGTTCGTCACCTGGGCGATTCTGCCTTATCGACGTCGGGAAAGTCGGCCTGGTTGCGCAGCACGGCGATGGTGTCTCGCGCCGCGGCGACCTGGTCGAGGTCGATGTCGGCGACCAGCAGCTGCGGGTCGGCGCCGGCTGAGGACACCACCTCGCCGAACGGCGAGACCACCAGGCTCCCGCCCACCCCGGTGGGGGCGCCCGAGCCGCTGGGCGGATGGCCGGGATCGGCCTGCCCGGCCGCCGCGATGTAGCTCGTGGAGTCCAGTGCGCGGGCCCGCGCCAGCAGCGTCCACTGCTCGAGCTTGCCGCGCCCGGCACCCCACGACGCCGCGACGGCGATCAGTTGCGCGCCCCCGCGCGCCAGCGTGGTGTAGAGCGCGGGAAAGCGGATGTCGTAGCAGGTGCTCAACCCGACCCCGACGCCGTCGACCGTGATCACCACCGGCTCCCGGCCCGGCGCGACCGTGCGCGACTCGGTGAACCCGAACGCGTCGTAGAGGTGGATCTTGTCGTAATGCGCGTCGGTGCCGGGGCCAGCGGCCAGCAGGGTGTTGGTGACTCGTCCCTCGCCGGCCGGGGCGAACATGCCGGCGATCACGGTGATTCCGGCGTCGGCGGCGATGCGGCGCACCCCGTCGGCCCACGGGCCGTCGACCGGTTCGGCGATCGGCGCCAGCGGCACCCCGAACCGGCACATCGTCGCCTCGGGGAACACCACCAGCGCCGCGCCGGCGTCGGCGGCCCGGCTGGTGTAGTCGCGCACCAGGTTCAGGTTCTCCGCCGGCTCGGTGCCGCTGAGGATCTGGGCCACCGCAATCCGCATACCTGCGAGCGTAGAACCGGCTTAGGCTGTCTGGCTGATCCACATGGTGGTGAAGCGCTGCTCGGCGATCAGCAGCTCGACCAGCTGACTTCCGATGAAGTTCTCAAGTTTGCCGCCGACCAGCGGGATGCGGACCTCGACCGTCGCCCGGAATTTCAGCCGGGCGCCGCCCGTCTCGGCCATCGGCTCCAGCACGGCGGTCCCGGTCAGCGAGGCCGGCGCGTCGACGATCGCTCCGGCGACGGTGGCATTGGCGATCCCATCACTGATTGCGGTCCATTTCTCCTCGCGCCGGATGCGCAGATCGCCGCGGTGGAACTGGGTGACCACGGCCGGCAGCCGGTCGCTGCGCAACACCTGGGTGGTGACCACGTCGATACCGCCGTCGTCGTCGAGGCGCAGCACGTCCAGCGTCGCGTCGTCGGCGCCGGAATCGGCCAGTCGGGCCCGCCAGTACTTCTCGTCGCCGAATGCCCGAAGCACATCTTCGACGGTGGCCCCGTAGTCCGTGGACATGTCGAATGAACGCGGCATAGCAGGTCACGCTACCGTTACCGCCCGTGGCGGGAACGTTGTTCGCGGGTGCGCGCGTCGCCGAAAACGTGCCGTTGGCCCCGCTGACCACCTTGCGCGTCGGACCGGTCGCGCAACGCGTGATCACCTGCACCAGCACCGAACAAGTGGTCGCCACGCTGGCTCGGCTGGACGCCGAGCACTGCCGGCCGCTGCTGGTGTTGGCCGGCGGTTCCAACGTGGTGATCGCCGATACGTTGACCGACTTGACCGTGGTGCGCCTGGCCACCAGCGACATCAGCATCGAGGGCAACGTGCTGCGCGCACAGGCCGGTGCGGTGTGGGACGACGTCGTAGCCACCGCCGTCGCCGCCGGCCTGGGCGGGCTGGAGTGCATGTCCGGCATCCCTGGTTCGGCAGGCGCCACCCCGGTGCAGAACGTCGGCGCATACGGCGCCGAGGTGGCCGACACGATCACTCGGGTGCAGTTGTTGGACCGCCGCAGCGGCGACGTGCGCTGGGTGGCGCCCGACGAACTGGGGTTCGGCTATCGCACCAGCGTGCTCAAGCATTCGCACGACGCCGTCGTTCTGGAAGTGGAGTTCGCGCTGGACGCTTCGGGCCGCAGCGCGCCGCTGCGCTATGGCGAGCTGATCGCCGCGCTGAATGCGAGGGCGGGCCAGCGTACCGATCCGGCACAGGTGCGCAAGGCCGTGCTGGCACTGCGGGCCCGCAAGGGCATGGTGCTCGACGCCGCCGACCACGACACCTGGAGCGTGGGCTCGTTTTTCACCAATCCTGTTGTGCCGCAAGACGTTTACCAACGACTGGCGGATCAGGCCGACCGGCCGGTGCCGCACTATCCCGCGCCCGATGGTGTCAAGCTGGCCGCCGGCTGGCTGGTCGAGCAGGCGGGCTTCGGCAAGGGCTATCCCGACAGCGACAGCGCACCCTGCCGACTGTCGACCAAGCATGCGCTTGCTTTGACCAACCGCGGTGCGGCCACCGCCGCCGACGTGGTGGCGCTGGCGCGCACGGTGCGCGACGGCGTCCGCGATGTGTTTGGCATCACACTCGTACCCGAACCGGTGCTGGTCGGCTGCGCGTTGTAGCCGCGCGTGCGCGGGGCGGGCCGTTTTCGCCGGTATCTTTGTCTGTCGTGGACACAGCGCGCGACCTGCCGTCGATCAACCGGCGCCGGGCCTTGTCGACGCTGGTGGTGGGGATGTTCGCACCGAACGTGCTGGCGGCTTGTGTCGGGGGATCAAGCAAGCAAGCCGAGAAGGCCAAACCACCGGCGGCGCCGACTTTGAACTTCCATCCGGCCGACAAGGCCGAGGACGTGGTGCCGACCGCACCGATCAGTGTCGAGGTTCGCGACGGCTGGTTTCAGAAGGTGGCGCTGACGAATTCGGCCGGCAAGGTGGTGGCCGGTGCGCTCAACCGCGACCGCACGGTCTACACGATCACCGAGCCGCTCGGCTACGACGCCACCTACACCTGGAGCGGCTCCGTGGTAGGCCACGACGGCAAGGCCATGCCGGTGGCCGGCAAGCTCACCACCGTCACGCCCACCAAGGTGATCGACGGCGGGTTCCAGCTGACCGACGGCCAGACGGTCGGGGTGGCCGCGCCGATCATCATCCAGTTCGACTCGCCGATTTCCGACAAGGCCGCCGTCGAGCGTGCATTGAAGGTCACCACCGACCCGCCCGTCGAGGGCAGTTGGGCCTGGCTGCCCGACGAGGCCCAGGGAGCGCGGGTGCACTACCGCACCCGCGAGTACTACCCGGCGGGAACCAAGGTCAACGTCGACGCCAAGCTCTACGGGCTGGCGTTCGGCGACGGCGCCTACGGCAAGCAGGACATGAGCCTGAGCTTTTCGATCGGCCGGCGCCAGGTGGTCAAGGCCGAGATCTCGTCGCACCGCATCCAGGTGGTGCGCGACGAGGGCGTCATCATGGACTTCCCCTGCAGCTACGGCGAGGGCGACAAGCCACGCAACGTCACCCGCAACGGAATCCACGTGGTCAGCGAGAAATACTCGGACTTCTACATGTCCAACCCGGCCGCTGGATACAGCAACATCCACGAGCGCTGGGCCGTCCGTATTTCCAACAACGGTGAGTTCATCCATGCCAACCCGGCAAGTGCTGGGGCACAGGGCAATTCGAACGTCACCAACGGCTGCATCAACCTGTCGACGGCCGACGCCGAGCAGTACTTCAACAGCGCTATCTACGGCGACCCGGTCGAGGTGACCGGCAGCCGGATCGAGCTGTCCTACGCCGACGGCGACATCTGGGACTGGGCCGTGGACTGGGACACCTGGGTGTCGATGTCGGCGCTGCCGCCGGCCAACGGGTCCAAGCCGTCGCCGGCGTCGCTGCCGCGCAGCGCCCCGGCCACGCCCAAGGATGCACCGTCGCTGTCGGGCACCCCGACTACGAGCGCCCGACCCGGCGGCTAGCGGTGGCCTGATCGCGCGGCCGGATCACGATCTGGTCGATGTTGACGTGCGACGGCCGGGACGCCACGAACCCGATCACCTCGGCGATGTCGGCGGCCACTAGCGGCGTCATCCCTTCATAGACGGCGTCGGCGCGCTGCTGGTCGCCGCCGAAGCGCACCAGCGAGAACTCCGTTTCGACGGCGCCGGGCGCAATCTCGGTGAGCCGCACCGGCTTTCCCAACAGCTCGCCGCGCAGCGTGCGGTGCAGCGCACCCTGCGCGTGCTTGGCCGACGTGTAGCCGGCGCCGCCGTCGTAAATCTCGAATGCGGCGACCGAGGTGACCGTGACGATCAGCCCGTCGCCGGATGCGATCAGCTTGGGCAGCAGCGCGCGGGTCATCCGCAGCGTGCCGAGCACGTTGGTCTCCCACATCCAGCGCCAATGCTCCAGGTCGGCGTCGGCCACCGGCTCTAGGCCCTTGGCGCCGCCGGCGTTGTTGACCAGCACGTCGACCCGGTCCAGCCCGGCGGCCAGCGCGTCCACCGCGGCGGCGTCGGTGACGTCGGCCACTACCGCGGTGCCGCCGATCTCGCCGGCCAGCTTCTCGACGCGGTCGGCCCGCCGTGCCACTGCCACCACGTGAAAGCCTTGGGCCGCAAGGGTTCTCGCGGTCGCTTCACCGATACCGGCGCTCGCGCCGGTGACCACGGCGACCCGCTTCGAAGTCGTCATCGGGACCACTTTAGTAACCGTGCTAAATTCCTGGTGTGTACTCGAGCGCTGTGTTCGGTCTGACGTCCGCGTGTCTGTTTGCGGACTGCGCATGTTGTCGCTGCGCACTTTGCCGCGCCTGACCGGCCTTTTCGAATTACCGAAGCCGGCGTGCGGCCAGGACCCGCCATCGGAACTCGGACAAGGACACACACCGTGCGCACCACCACTCTCAGTACCGTTACCAGCCACTCCCACACCCGCAAGACCCCGCTGCGGGCGCGGCACGTCGTGGCGCCGTCACTGCAGCTCTCCGACGCCGCCGCGGCGTCGGTGTTTCGGGCGGTGCGGCTGCGCGGCCCGATCGGCCGCGACGTCATCGCTCAAGCCACCTCGCTGAGCATCGCCACGGTCAACCGGCAGGTCATCGCGCTACTGGACGCCGGCCTGCTGCGTGAGCGCGCGGACCTCGCGGTCGCCGGCGCCATCGGGCGCCCGCGGGTGCCCGTCGAGGTCAACCACGAGCCATTCCTGACCCTGGGCATCCACATCGGGGCGCGAACCACCAGCATCGTCGCCACCGACCTCTTCGGCCGCACACTGGACGCCGTCGAGACCGCGACACCGCTGAGCGGGCACGCGTCCGCGCTGGCGTCGCTGGCCGACGGCGCCCGCCGCTACCTGCGGCGCTGGCACCGGCGGCGGCCGCTGTGGGTCGGGGTCGCGATCGGCGGGGCCGTCGACGGCGCCACCGGGCACGTCGACCACCCGCGGCTGGGCTGGCGCGACGCGCCGGTCGGCCCGGTGCTGGCCGAGGCGCTGGGACTGCCAGTGTCGGTGGCCTCGCACGTCGACGCGATGGCCGGGGCCGAGCTGCTGCTGGGGATGCGCCGCGTCACGCCGAACCCGTCGACCAGCCTCTACGTCTACGCCCGCGAGACCGTGGGGTATGCGCTGATGATCGGCGGGCGGGTGCACAGCCCGGCCAGCGGCCCCGGCACCATCGCGAACTTGCCCGCCACATCGGAGCTGCTCGGCGGCTCCGGGCAACTGGAGTCCACGGTCAGCGACGAGGCCGTGCTGGCCGCGGCCCGACGGCTCGGTCTGCTGCCCGGTGCGCGAACGCCGGCGCGCAACGGCTCGGGCATCACGGAGCTCATCAAGGCGGCGCGGGCCGGCAACCAGCAGGCCGCAGAGCTGCTGGCCGAGCGGGCCCGGGTGCTCGGCGAAGCGGTCGCGCTGCTGCGTGACCTGCTCAACCCCGACGACCTGGTGGTCGGCGGGCAGGCGTTCACCGAGTACCCGGAGGGAATGGCGCACGTCGAGACGGCATTCGCCGCGCGCTCGGTGCTGCCGCGACGAGACATCCGGGTGACGGCGTTCGGCAACCGGGTGCAGGAGGCCGGGGCCGGCATCGTGTCGCTGGGCGGGCTGTACGCCGACCCGCTCGGCGCAATGCGGCGCGCCCAGGGCCCGGCGTTGCGGGTTGCAGCCGCCGAATCGTCCGCCTGACGTGGCCCGTCGGGCAGTGCTGCAAAGATGGCGGTGTGCCACATAACGCGCTGCCCCGGCTGGACGTCTCCGACCTGACCGATCCCCGCCGGGTGGCGGTGCTATCGGTGCACACCTCGCCGCTGGCCCAGCCGGGCACCGGGGACGCCGGCGGAATGAACGTCTACGTGCTGCAAAGCGCGCTGCATCTGGCCCGCCGCGGTGTTGCGGTGGAGATCTTCACCCGGGCCACCGCGTCCACCGATCCGCCGGTCGTGGTGGTGGCGCCCGGCGTGCTGGTGCGCAACGTGGTGGCCGGGCCGTTCGAAGGCCTGGACAAATACGACCTGCCCACCCAGCTGTGCGCGTTCGCGGCCGGGGTGCTGCGCGCCGAGGCCGCCCACGAGCCGGGCTACTACGACATCGTGCACTCGCACTACTGGCTGTCCGGTCAGGTCGGCTGGCTGGCCCGGGACCGTTGGGCGGTGCCGCTGGTGCACACCGCGCACACCCTGGCCGCGGTCAAGAACGCGGCGCTGGCCGACGGGGACGCTCCCGAGCCGCCGCTGCGCACGGTCGGCGAGCAGCAGGTCGTCGACGAGGCGGACCGGCTGATTGTCAACACCGAAGAGGAAGCGGCACAACTGGTTTCGCTGCACAACGCCGATCCCGCGCGGATCGACGTGGCGCATCCCGGGGTGGACCTGGACGTGTTCCGGCCGGGGGACCGCCGCGCCGCGCGCGCCGCGCTGGGGTTGCCGCTCGATGCGCACGTGGTGGCCTTCGTCGGCCGGATCCAGCCGCTCAAGGCGCCCGACATTCTGCTGCGCGCCGCCGCCAAACTGCCGCGGGTGCACATCGTGGTGGCCGGCGGGCCGTCGGGCAGCGGGTTGGCCGCACCGGACGGGCTGGTTCGGCTGGCCGACGATCTGGGTATCAGCGACCGGGTGACGTTCCTGCCGCCTTTGGCGCGGTCCGAGCTGGCCAGGTTGTTCCAGGCTGCCGATGTGGTGGGGGTGCCCAGTTATTCGGAGTCGTTCGGCCTGGTCGCGGTGGAGGCACAAGCCTGCGGCACGCCGGTGGTGGCCGCCGCCGTCGGCGGGCTGCCGGTGGCGGTGCGCGACGGGGTCAGCGGCACCCTGGTGTCCGGGCACGACGTGGACAGGTGGGCCGACGCCATCGACAAGGTGCTGCGGCTCGACGGTGCCATGAGCCGCTCCGCAGTCGAGCATGCCGCGACGTTCTCGTGGGACAACACCGTCGACGCGCTGCTGGCCAGCTACCGTCGCGCGATCGGTGAGTTCGCTTCCCGTGGTCCGGTGCGCGAGTTGATGCGCGCATGACTCGCGCCGACGACGATGATGCCGGCGAAGCCGGGATCGAGGAGTGGCGCGCATGACTGACGTGCAGAAGGTGATCGAGGACGCTCTCGAGGCCAGCAAGCTGACCTACTCGCGGCACGAGGGTGCGCACGGCGGCTCGCCCGGGGTGGTCGTGGAGCTGCCCGGTGAACGCAAACTCAAGACCAACACCATCCTGAGCATCGGCGAGCACTCGGTGCGCGTCGAGGCGTTCGTGTGCCGCAAGCCCGACGAGAACCACGAAGGCGTCTACCGGTTTCTTCTGCGACGCAACCGCCGCCTCTACGGCGTCGCGTACACGCTCGACAACGTCGGCGACATCTACCTGGTGGGCCGGATGTCGCTGGCATCGGTGAGCGCCGCCGAGATCGACCGGGTGCTCGGCCAGGTGCTCGAGGCGGTGGATTCGGACTTTAATACGTTGCTGGAGTTGGGTTTTCGCTCGTCGATCCAAAAAGAGTGGGAGTGGCGGGTGTCCCGCGGCGAGTCGCTGAAGAACCTGGAGGCGTTCGCGCATTTGATCGACGACGACGAGGCGCCCGGTTGACGATGCGGGCGGGAACCGCCCGAGGAGGAGCCGGGCAATGACACCTGACAGACTTCCCTGCATGGCCACGTTGGTGTTGCTTCGCCACGGCGAGAGCGAATGGAACGCACTGAATCTGTTCACCGGCTGGGTCGACGTCGACCTGACCGACAAGGGCCGCGCCGAGGCGGTCCGCAGCGGCGAGCTGATGGTCGAACACGACCTGCTGCCCGACGTGGTCTACACCTCGCTGCTGCGACGGGCCATCACCACCGCGAATCTGGCACTGGACGTCGCGGACCGGCACTGGATTCCGGTGCGGCGCAGCTGGCGGCTCAACGAACGTCACTACGGCGCATTGCAGGGCCTGGACAAGGCCGAAACCAAGGCCCGCTACGGCGACGAGCAGTTCATGGCGTGGCGCCGCAGCTACGACACGCCGCCGCCGCCGATCGAGAGGGGCAGCCAGTTCAGCCAGGACACCGACCCGCGCTACGCCAACATCGGCGGCGGCCCGTTGACCGAGTGCCTGGCCGACGTGGTGGCCCGGTTCCTGCCGTATTTCACCGACGTCGTCGTCCCGGACCTGCGCTCCGGCAAAACAGTGCTGATCGCGGCGCACGGCAACTCGCTGCGGGCGCTGGTCAAGTACCTCGACGGCATGTCCGACGAGGAGGTCGTCGGGCTCAACATTCCCACCGGGATCCCGCTGCGTTACGACCTGGACGCCGACCTGCGGCCCACGGTCACCGGCGGCACCTACCTGGACCCGGAGGCTGCCGCCGCCGGCGCCGCCGCGGTCGCCAGCCAGGGAACGCGCTGACGCCGGTTTTGGCGCTCGTTTGGCAAACAACACATGAACGACGGTCGAACACCTTCGCCGCAGGGTGTGACATGTCCGGTTTTGGCCTTGCGCTGCTGGGGTGAAGTTCATGTGGATTTGTAGGATTTTTATGTGACTGTGTTCTCGGCGCTGTCGCTGGCCGGGGTATCGATTCTCTTGGCGTTGGCCACGGGGATCGCCGTCGGCACCCGACTGGCGCCGCGGGTCGTCGAGCGACGGCAACGGGTGGCGGCCGAATGGGCCGGCATCACCGTCGCGCAAATGCTGCAGCGAATCGTCGCACTGACCCCGGTGGGCACCGCGGTGGTCGACAGCCACCGCGACGTGGTGTATCTGAACGACCGGGCCAGGGAACTGGGGCTGGTGCGCGACCGCCTGCTCGACGACGAGGCGTGGGATGCGGCGCGGCGCACGCTCGCCAGCGGACAGGACGTCGAGTTCGACCTGCTGCCGAGTAAGCGCACCGGGCCGGGCCGCTCCGACCTGTCCGTGCATGGGCAGGCGAGGCTGCTGAGCGAAGAGGACCGCCGCTTTGCAGTGGTGTTCGTCTACGACCAGTCCGAGTACGCCCGCATGGAAGCGGCAAGGCGCGACTTCGTCGCCAACGTCAGCCACGAACTCAAGACCCCCGTCGGCGCGATGGCCGTACTTGCCGAGGCGCTGCTGGCCTCCGCGGACGACCCGGAGACGGTGCGGCGGTTCGGTGAAAGGGTGCTCGTCGAGGCCAAGCGGCTGGGTGACATGGTCGGTGAGCTGATCGAGTTGTCCCGGCTGCAGGGCGCCGAGCGGCTGCCCGATCTCGGTGCCGTCGACGTGGACACCGTTGTCTCCGAGGCGATTTCACGTCACAAGGTGGCGGCCGAGAATGCCGATATCGACGTTCGCACGGACGCGCCGAGCGGCCTGCGGGTGTTGGGAGACCAGGCCCTGCTGATCACCGCGCTGGCCAACCTGGTGTCCAATGCCATCGCCTACTCGCCGCGCGGATCCCTGGTGTCGATCAGCCGTCGACGTCGAGGTGCCTTCGTCGAAATCGCCGTCACCGACCGGGGTATCGGTATTCCGCGCAAAGACCAGGAGCGGGTCTTCGAACGGTTCTACCGCGGCGACAAGGCGCGCTCGCGGGCCACCGGCGGCACCGGACTTGGACTGGCGATCGTCAAGCACGTCGTGGCAAACCACAACGGCAGCATCGGATTGTGGAGCCAGCCGGGTACCGGCTCGACGTTCACGCTGTCGATCCCGGCCTATCACGACAGCGGTCAGCAGCCTGACAAACCGCCGGTACTCCAAACTCGGACCAAAAGAGCCCAACGAGAGGAAGAACTACATCGATGACCAGTGTGCTGATCGTGGAAGACGAGGAGTCGCTGGCCGATCCGCTGGCGTTCCTGTTACGCAAGGAAGGCTTCGAGGCCACGGTGGTGACCGACGGGCCGTCGGCGCTGGCCGAATTCGACCGTGCCGGTGCGGATATCGTGCTGCTGGACCTGATGCTGCCGGGAATGTCCGGCACCGACGTGTGCAAGCAGTTGCGTGCGCGCTCGAGCGTGCCGGTGATCATGGTGACTGCCCGCGACAGCGAAATCGACAAGGTGGTCGGCCTGGAGTTGGGCGCCGATGACTATGTGACCAAGCCGTATTCCGCGCGGGAGCTGATCGCCCGGATCCGGGCGGTGCTGCGCCGTGGCGGCGACGACGATTCTGAGGCCGCCGACGGAGTGCTGGAGTCCGGGCCGGTGCGCATGGACGTCGAGCGCCACGTGGTGTCGGTCAACGGTGAGCAGATCACATTGCCGCTCAAGGAATTCGACCTGCTCGAGTACCTGATGCGCAACAGCGGCCGAGTGCTAACCCGCGGACAGCTCATCGATCGGGTGTGGGGCGCCGACTACGTCGGCGACACCAAGACCCTCGACGTGCACGTCAAGCGGCTCCGCTCCAAGATCGAAGCCGATCCGGCCAACCCGGTGCACCTGGTGACCGTGCGCGGCCTGGGCTACAAGCTGGAGGGCTAGTCGGCAGCGCCAACACTACGTCGGGGCTGGCAAAGTGCCGCCTTTGCCTTGCTGCAACCGCAAACCGGGATCGTGCGTGAACGGCACCCGTCCGGTGCCGGGTGTATGCCGAAAAGCGTTGTGCCGGTAGCCCCAGGCCTCGAATCCGCCGAGGGCGATAAGGCGGTCGATTATCGGTAGTTTGACTGCCTGCACCGCGATCCGCAGGGCGGCCTTGGCGAACGCTGTCCGGATCGGCATAGCAGGAATGCCGGTGACTTCGCGTGCGCCGGGACGCATTTGGGAGAGCGCTGCCCAGGTGACCACCCGCAGGAACGGGCTGGCGACCGCCATTGGCCATGCCGGGGTAAACGGTGGGTGCAAGAAAAAGTCGATCAACTCCTGCGCGGCCGGCGTTAGCGCCATCTTGTTGTTCTCGGCGTCGCGGACATAGGCTTCCACCTCTTCCGGCGTGCGCGGCAGCATCCCAGATGGGATGCCGAGTAACTCGCCGACGATGTTGTTCTCGGCGTAGAAGGCACGCTCGTCGTCCTCGGTCAACTTCTTTCCGCTGAACGCCTTGTAGATGTCCCACAGGCACGGCCAGCCGGTGACGTAGGTGTAGATCAGGTACTCGAGCTCATTGGCGCGGTAGGCCTTGCCCGTGGTGGGTTCGACGCCGTTGACGTGCGAGTGCCGACGGAACAGATCCCGCCCGACTTTGTCGGCGGTCGCGGAATCACCGAACACGGCGCCGACGAAGTAGGCGTTGCTTCGCTGTACCCGGCCCAGCGGATCGGAAGGGTAGCTGCTGTGCTGACTCACACCGGCGGCGCCGACAGGGTCGAGCACCGCCACGATCGACCCCAGAATGCCGGCCATGGCCAAGATCGCCGGATTGGCCCACACCTCCCAACTGATTGAGCCGGGTCCGAAGTAGCCATCATCGAGTCGCGGGGCTTCGGCTATCTCGACTGCGCGCCGCCCTCTCTTGCCGAAAAGACGGACGACGATTGCGTCTGTCACTGCTGGCGCCACTGCGACTCCACATACTCAGAGTAGGTAACGTACTCAGGGTACGGTACTGTTGGTTCCCATGGTTGTCCAGAGTCGGCGTGCCGCCTATACCGCCCAGACGCGCGACATGCTGCTCCGCGCCGCGGGTGAGCTGTTCGTCAGCCGCGGTTTCGACTGCGCCAGCGTCGACGACATCGCGGCCCAGGCATCAGTTACCAAAGGCGCCTTCTACCACCACTTTCCGGACAAGCGTTCGGTGTTCGAGCGGTTGTTTCGCGCGCGCATTGCGCGGCTGGCCGCGATCATCGAGGAGTCGACCGAGCAAATCACTGCCGGCGCCGCGCCCGGTTGGGCGGTCAGTCAACGGCTCATGGAGAACTATCTGACCACCATCGTCGACGACCGCGACTATCGAGAGCTGCTCAAACAAGCCCCTGCGGTGCTGACCAGCCGGCTCTATCGGCGCATCGACGAGGAACTGCTGATCCCGCCGCTACAGCGCCTGCTGTCGGCGTTGCGCGATCGCGGGGAGTTGCACGATGTGCCGCTTGCAATGACCGCCAGCATGCTGATCAGTTGCCTGTGCGAGGCCGCCTTGCTCATCGCCGATGCGCCCGACCGCGAATTGGCCAAACGTGACGCGCTGGTCGCCCTCACCCGATTGGCCTCCGGCCTCGTCAGCCTCACACCGCCGCAGCTCAACGGATAGCGTCGTTGACATCGTTCGTTGTCAACAGTAGCTTCGCCTGTAGGTGAATCATGGACGGCCAAGGGAATTCCCGGCTGAACGGCCAACGCTTGCGGCTCGGGCCCGACTCGCTGATCTGGCGGTGGGCCGGTGACATGCGGATCGCCTTCGAGGGCGGCACCGCGGGCCTGCTGCAGACCATGCACCCCGCAATCGGGTATGCGCTCATCGAACACTCCAACTTCTTCGACGACCCCGTCGATCGGGTATTCCGTTCTCTGCCAGGGATTCTCGGTACTGTCTACAACGGTCCGCAGGCCGAGACCACCGGCCGGCAAGTCCGCGACTACCACCGTGCCATCAAGGGTGTCCAGCCGGACGGCACGCGCTATCACGCGCTTAATCCCGAGACCTACTGGTGGGCGCATGCCACCTTTCAGCGGATGGTGGAGCGCGTCGCCGAGCATTGGGACACCCACCGCCTAACCGACACCGAGCGCGACCGGCTCTACCGGGAAGGTTGCGAGTGGTATCGCCAGTACGGGATGACCGAATCGGTGCTGCCGGCCGACCGCGCCGAGTTCGACGCGCAATGGGTGCACTACTGCGAACAAGTCCTGCAACCGAACCCCGCCTCTGACTACCTCATCGAGTTCATCAACCGCACAGCCATTCCGGACATGAGCTCGTCGCCGTTTTTCCCCGCCCCGCCCGCGCTCAAGCCCATCGCCAACAGATTGCTTCCGGCCTGGCCGGTGCGTGCCGCGCTGGCGCCGCCGATGCGGCTGGTGATCTTCGGCGGGCTGCCTGCCGGCGTGCGCGAGAGGTTCCGGATCCGCTGGACCCGTTACGACGAACGCGCCTATCACGCAGCGCGCAACACGATCCGCGCGGGTTGGCCGTTTGTGCCGGCGTCGCTGAAATGGCACTACACCGCGCGCAAGGGCTGGCTGCGCGAATCAGGAAAACTGCCGAAGCGCTTCTAGATCGCGTCAACGAATCGGGCATGCATCGCCTGATCGACGGCCGTCGGCCTCGGCCATAGAGGCGTCATCAACGCCATCTTCAACGACCCGCCGATGGGCATGGCATCGCTCGTGGTGGAGACTCTTGACATTCCTAGAACAGGCGGTACACGATACCGGTAGTAATGCGGACTGACGTGTCACGCAGGTATTTGTCGGCCCTGCCGGACGGAGCATCGGAATGGACTCAACATTGACGACGACCGGCCAGCCGGCTGCGGTGGCACCTGAAGCCCCGAGCTCTCGCATGGTCCGTAACGGCGCCGTTGAGATCGCCGTCTACGAGCAGGGCAACCCAACCGGTGAGACGGTGTTGCTGCTGCACGGCTGGCCGGATTCGCACCACATGTGGGACGGCGTGGTACCGCTGCTGAGCGACCGCTTCCGGGTAGTCACCGTCGACAATCGCGGACACGGCAACTCGACCAATCCGCGCAGCTACCGGGACTTCACGCTGGGTGCGCTGGCCAGTGACTACCTAGCGGTGATCGAGGCGGTCAGCCCGGACAAGCCGGTCCACGTGCTCGCCCACGACTGGGGCAGTGTCGCGATGTGGGAACTGGTGTGTGACAACTCCGCCCAGCACCGCATCGCGTCGTTCACGTCGGTGGCCGGTCCCAACGTGGCGCATCTGGTGATGTGGGCACGCAACCGGTTAAAGCGGCCGACGCCAAAGAATCTCGCTCTTGTCCTCGCTCAGGTCGGGTCGTTCACTTACATGCTTTTCCTGATGCTGCCCTGGCTTCCCAAGGCCACACTGCGACTGGTGGCAAAACGAGACCGCTGGCGCCGCTGGCTTTCTCGAGCCGAACGCACAAATCCCGAGCAGATTTTCCTCGGGCCTAGCTTCGACAAGGACATCGGCAACGGGCTGCGGATCTATCGAGCGAACCTGTTCTCCCACCTGAAGCCCGCCGAGCGCTTCACGCAGGTCCCGGTTCAAGTGATCGTCGGAACCCGCGATCCGGCGGTTCGCCGGGGAAGCTTTGCCGATGAACCGAATTGGGCGCCGACGGTATGGCAGCGCGTGGTCAAAGGTGGGCACTGGCTGGCCTTCTCCCATCCGGAGTTGCTCGCCACCGCGACGATCGAGTTGATCGATGCGACCTCGGGCCTGCCACCGGCACGCGGCTTGCGTCGCGCCGAGATGGGAAGGCGGCGGCTGCCATTCGAGGATCAGCTGGTGGTGATCACCGGCGCCGGCAGCGGAATCGGGCGAGCGACCGCGCTGGCGTTTGCGCGGGAAGGCGCCGAGATCGTGCTCTCCGACATCAATCTGTCGTCGGCGAAAGAGACCGCCGCACTGATCGCCGAGAAGGGCGGCACCGCGCACGCCTATCGTCTCGATGTCTCCGACGAGGACGCCGTCACGGCCCATGCCGGCGAAGTCCTTGCCGCGCACGGCGTGCCGGATGTACTCGTCAACAACGCCGGCGTCGGTCAGGCCGGCCGGTTCCTGGCCACGCCGTCTGCGGAGTTTCGCCGGGTGCTTGACGTCAATCTGTACGGAGTCGTCAACGGATGTCGCGCATTCGCGCCGAGCATGGCACGCCAGGGACTGGGCGGACACATCGTCAACGTGTCGAGCATGGCCGCGTACTCGCCGCAACAAGGACTCAGCGCCTACGCGACAAGCAAGTCGGGCGTGTTCATGTTTTCCGACTGCCTGCGTGCCGAGCTCGCCCCGTCGGGCGTCAACGTCAGCACCATCTGCCCAGGTGTGGTGCACACCAACATCATTCGCAACACAGTCGTGTCCGGACTGTCCGACGAGCAAGCCGCACGAAAAATCGCGATGGTCGACCGCGCCTACCGGTTGCGCCATTACAGCGCCGACAAAGTCGCCAAACGGATCGTCAAGGCCGTCAAGACGAACAAGCAGGTGGTCCCGGTGACATCGGAGGCGCGTATCTCCTACCACCTCAACAGGCTGGCCCCGACCCTCGGGCGGCTAAGCGCCAAATCGGTTGCGCTCACGCGATGACCGAAAAAGCCAGGGATAGGAGCGCCGTGGTCACAGTTCCGCGTCACATCCAGGACGAGTCGACCGGTGATCGTCTACGTCGCTGGGCCGACGAGTGGAGGCAGATGGCGGGCGTGGCGCTGTCGCGCTCGGAGGGTCCCAAGACCGGCCAGATCTACGACATCGTCGGCACCCAGAACCTGTTCGGCGAGGAATCACTGTTCATCAACTTCGGGTACTGGCGAAACAAACCCGCAACGCTGGACGAGGCAAGCCGAGACCTGGCGCGACTCGTCGCGCAGAGCGCCGAATTCAAGTCGTCGGATGTCGTTGTCGACTGCGGCCCGGGCTATGGTGACCAAGACATCTTGTGGGTCAACGAGTTTGGACCCAAGCACATCACCGGGATAAACCTGGCCACCGAGCAGATCAGCATCGCCACGCGCCGGGTGGCCGATGCCGGGTTGTCGCACAGGATCGACTACGTCAACGCGTCGGCCACCGATCTGCCGCTCGACGACAAATCGTGCACCAAGGTGGTGGCGCTCGAATCCGCCTTTCATTTCCCGTCGCGTGTCGATTTCTTCACCGAAGCCCTGCGGGTGCTCAAGCCCGGCGGTCGATTGGTCACGGCCGACATCGTTCCGAAACGTACCATTGTGAATGCGTGGGCCCGCCGCGAGGTCGCGCGGCGCGGCTGGCGAAAGGCGGCGCGACGCGCGGTGCGAGCCGCGGTAGACCTCGCCGGGTACCGGGACTTGCTGCTCGACGTCGGATTTGCCGAGGCGGTGACGCGGCCGATCACCGACGACGTCTACCCACCACTCGCGAGATACCTGCGCAAGCGGCTCAGCGATCCCGACATGCGGCATGTCAATCCGGCTATCCGGTATTCCTTTACCCCGCTGGGTTTTCGGCTGACGGCGTTGCAGTCGGATTACATCATCGCGGTCGCGCAGAAGGCTAAGAAGCGATGACGTTCACCGCACAACACGGGGCCACGGGCCGCGTGCTGGGGTTGTTGGAACCTGGGCAGTTAAAGCGGATCCGCTCCGCGCGCGACGGCTATTACGACCTCCTCGGCGATAGCGGTCCGCCGGTACGCAGCATCCCGCGGCGCCTCATGCGTACTCGGGTGTACTCCGCCGGGTACCAGGTCGGCCGACCGATCGGTCTCAAGTTGGCAGGCGGGCCGAAGGCGCCCGGCCGTGAGGAAGACCGGCGGCGGATGTCGAGCTGGCTGGGACTCAAGTCGGGCTCTGTCGTTCTCGACATCGGTTGCGGTCCGGGCAACTTCACCGGGTGGTTCGGCGAGCAGGTAGCCCCGCAGGGCCTTGCCGTCGGACTGGACGCATCGCATGCGATGCTGCGGCGTGCCGTCGTCGACAACTCCGGTTCGTGCGTCGCGTATGTGCGCGGTGATGCCGAGCACTTGCCGTTCGCTGACGGCGTGGCCGACGCGGCCAGCTGCCTTGCCGCGCTGTATCTGATCAACGAGCCGTTCCAGGCGATCCGCGAACTTGCCCGCGTGCTCAAACCCGGTGGGCGCGTGGTGCTCCTGACCAGCCTGGTGCCTGGCCGGCGCCACAACGCAGTTCGCGCAGCCGCGCTGAATGCCGTCAGCGGCGTTCGATGGTTCGGCCGCGAGGAAGTCACCGGATTTCTCGGTGACATCGGCTTCACCGGCATCGAACAGCACATCGCCGGTCTGTCGCAGACCATTGTCGCAACAAAGGAGAAGCGCTAAATCCGATGGCGTGGCAACCAAATCAGATCCCCGACCAAAGCGGGCGCACCTATGTGGTGACCGGCGCCAACGGCGGGCTAGGGGAGATTACCAGTCGCGTGCTCGCTGGCAACGGTGCCACGGTGGTGATGGCCTGCCGCAACACCGAGAAGGCAAAGGCTATCGCCGAGACGATCGACGGGAACGTGCACGTCGCCCGGTTGGACTTGGCCGACCTCGACTCGGTACGCGAATTCGCCTCCCGGCAAGCCGAATTCGACGTCCTGGTCAACAACGCAGGTCTGATGAACATCCCGTTCAGCCGGACGAAGGACGGCTTCGAGACACAGTTCGGCGTCAACCATCTCGGTCATTTCGCGCTGACCGGTTTGCTCCTCGACAAGATAGGCGACCGGGTGGTGACGCTGTCCAGCATCGCCCACCGGCAGACGCCGAAGCTGTGGATCGACGACCTCAACTACCAACATCGGCGCTATCAGCGCAATTTGGCGTACGCGCAGTCGAAGCTGGCGAATCTGATGTTCGCGCGCGAGCTGCAGCGCCGGCTGACCGAGGCCGGATCGCCCAAGAAGTCGTTCGCGGTGCATCCCGGCGTGTCGGGCACCGATTTGTTCACCAAGACCGAGACGGTGCTGGACCTGGTCGCCAAGCAGGGAGCGCGGCTGGTCGGTCATCCCCCCGCGCAGGCCGCGCATTCGACACTGTTCGCGGCGACGCTGCCGGACGCCGATCCGCAGATCTATTGGGGTCCAACATGGTTGATGCAGACCCGCGGCCCGGTGCGGCCGTCGCCGTCGAGCAGGCTGTCGCGGGATCGAACGCTGTGGCGCCGGCTGTGGGAAGAGTCTGAGAAAATGACCGGCGTCACCTTCGACCTGTAGCGGTTACTGCACACGGCCCGGGCTGCAAACGGGAGGGTTGCCGCCTTCGGGGGGTGAACAGATCGCGACGCGCTCGGCGTGGGGCCAGATCGCTTTCGCCGCCGGAGAATTGCAGAACGTGGCCTCGGCCTCGGGGACCGGCAGCTGACCGGAACCGGGGTAGTTGGGGCCGGCGAGCATGTCGACCATGCCCAGCCCCTGTTCCTTGTGCATTCTGCAGCTCGCTGTCAACACCCGGTTGGTGCCGGGCTCCAGTTGCTCGGCTTCGATCGTCACCACCGTCACCAGCGAGTACCCGGCGGGGGTTGGCAGATAGAACCAGAGGTCGCGGCTGATCAGTGCCCCGCCGTTCACCACGAGGTAGCCGTCGCCGCTGGGATATACCGCTTGTCCCTCCATTTGGGTGCGTTCGAAATGCAGGCGGTCGCCATCTGCTCGCCACACGGAGAATCGGGTGTTCGGGCTGCCGTTGTAGGGGTGTTGGGCCATCGGGATGATCAGTTCGTCCCGCCCGTCCCCGTCGAGGTCCTGCAAGCCGACGGGGCTCGGACTCGACGGTTCGATCAGCTCGTTGATCGTTTGGACGACCTCGCCCGACGGGGCGGTCGCGATGACCTTCACCGCCAGCGGCCCCGGCGCCTCCGGCAGGTTGAAGTAGCGGACGTCGAAGTCCAGGCCTTGGCGATCGCCCGAATGCAGACGGCAATCCTGGTGGATCAACGGGGTTTTGGGGTTGATCACGGTGGCGGTCTGCGGGCACGCGGGCAAGGCTTTGTCCGCGGCGGCGGACGGGCACAGCACCGTCGCGGTGGCGATCACGCTCAAGGCGGCCGTCGCGAAGCGCATCTCACCTCCCCGGCGGAGAGGGCTGGCCGGGCGCGGGCTGCGGAATTTGATCGGTGTTTGCCGGGTGGCTGCCGGTCTTGGGGCCGATGTCGGAGACCTGCCAGGTGTCGCCGACTTTGTTGACGGTGATCTGCAGTGCGATGAGCGACACCTTGGGCTCGGGGTGCTGCAGGTTGCGGGTGGTCTGCGCAGCCGTCACGACCACCTGGTAAATGCCGCCGGGCTGGGCGACGGATTCGGCCGCCAGCACTTCACCGCTCGACGTGACCTGCGCCTGCAGCATGACGCCCTTGAGCAGGTCTGCTGCGTTGGTGTACTTGTCCTTCAGCGGCTGCGATACGCCGCCCTGGACCGATCGGAAAAAGGCGTCGGGATCTTCGAAGGTGTAGGTCAGCGACTTCTTCGCATAGTCCTTCGCGACCTGTGCCGCGGCGTTTCGGTCCGCTTCGGCTCGGCGCATCGCCGCGAGATCGTCGGCGACTCCTTGGTATTTGAGGTACCCGAACACCCCGCCGGCGATCATCGCCGCCGCCAACACGGCCGACACCCAAAGCCACGGATTGCCTGGCCGCCGCCAGCGTATTTTTGGCAGCGCACGCCACCGTTTTTCGGGCCGCCCGGTGTCGTCGCCGTCGGCTGTAGCCGGGGCCTCGTCCGAAGCCTCGGCGTCCGTTTCGATGTCGGTCACCCTGTCGATCGTGTCTTCGGTCATGCTCATCCTCCATCATTGGGCTGCTGTTCGGGCACGTTTACTTGGACGCGCACGCTGCCGGTGTCGTTGAAGGTCGACTCCCAAAGGTCCACCCAGTAGCCGGCGTGGAATTTGTAGTCGTGCACCGGTTCGGAAACTCGTTGCAGCGACTCGAAGATCACGCTGAACGACGGCGCGAGCATGTCGAAGTACTGGGCGAGCTTGGCGACGAGCACGTTGGCGGTATCACCTGGGCCGAAAACGTTCTCTCCCACATGCGAGAAGTGGTCGAACGACTGGATCAGCCGGGTGAATGCCGGCACGGCGTCGGGCAGCACCTTGCCGGTTGCACTCAACGCCTCGCCGAGCCCTATTTCGGCCCACCCGGATGTCAGTCTCGAGACGTTGCCGACGAGCGCTGCCAGCAATTGCTTGTTTTCGCTGACATATTGGGCGATCGAACTGGCGGTGGCCCCGAGCACATCCAGGGCGGCGTCGTCACCGGTCAACGCCTGGGCGACGTTGGTGACGATGGTGTGCACGTCGGCCGGGTTGACGACCGAGAGCAGCGCGTTGAACCGGGCGAGCAACTCGCTGACCGTGACCGTCGGGGCGACCCGGTCGGCGGGGATCACCGATCCGTCGGTGAGGTATGGCGGCGCAATGACTTTCGGCTTGAAGTCGACGTACTGCTCGCCGGCGACCGAGAGGGGTTCCACGCTGATCGTGGCGTCGGCGGGGACCGGATAGGCGCCGTCGAGGTCTAGTGACGCCGCCAGCCCGGTGGGGGTGGCCTGAATTCCGGTCACCCGTCCTACCCTGATCCCGCGCATCGTCACCTGCGATGTCGGCAGCAGCCCGCCCGAGTCGTGCAGCATGAGCGTGACGTGGGTGAAGTGTTTGGTCGGCCCTGCATGCAGCACGCCGAACGACATGTAGCCGGCGCCGAGCACCGTCATGATCGCGAGGATGGCGATGGTGAGGGGCGCGTTGACCTTGATCATGGCAGTAGCCCCATCGACCGCAGCACGTCGATCGCTTGGAAGGCCCCGACTCCCGAACCGGTTTCGGGGACCGGCGTGCCCGTGTTGGCTGTGGGTGGATGCACCTCGGAGACAATGTATTTCGGCTCGTCGCCGGGTGCGTGCGGGGTCCATGGGTTGAACTTGTCGAAGTAGGGGTTGAGCTTGTCGCGGATCAGCCGGATCAGCTTGTCGCCCATCACCGGCCCGGTCATGTCCATGTTGAAGAACGACTCAGTCATCGGGGTGAGGTAGGAGAGCAGCTCGATGATGTCGGGCGTGTACGGGGTGACCAATCGATCGGCGGACCGGCCGAGGTCCTGGGCGTCGTCGATCAGCGCCAGGATGTTCAGGGTCACGCTTTCCAGGCCGGCGAGCTTGGGCGGTCCCTCGTTGACCAGCCGGTCGAAGGTGCCGGTGTTGGCCGCCAAGCTGTTGCTGACGTTCTCTGCGTCGGTGAGGAGTTGGTCGAGGATGGCCTGGTTGGCTGCCAGGTCGTTGAGCACGCCGCCCAGCTTGGTCTTGATCTTGTTCACCTCGGCGGGGTCTCTGGGGAACGCGTTGTTGAAGTGGATCACGGCCTGTTGCAGTGTGCTGATCGTGCCGCCGCCCAACAGGTTTGACACGGACCGCAAGACATCTTCGACATTGGAAACCGGGACGGTGTTGCGCAGCGGAATCGTGTCGCCGTCGTGCAGCGACGCCGGCGCTGGGCGCTCCGGCGGCAGCAGCGCGATGTAGATGTCGCCGAGCACAGTGGCTTGGCGCAGCTCGGCACGGGTGTTCTGCGGCAGCTGCACATCACCGGAGATGTCGACGTAGGCCACCGCCGTGTTGCCGGCGAGCTGCACCCGGTCCAGGACGCCGACCTGCACTCCGCCGGAATCGACTTTCGTTCTGGCGGGCACATTCAACACGCTCGAGAATTCGATCTTGATCGTGTACTTGTGGCCTGGCACATAGGATCCGGGCACCGGCAGCCGGGTGGGGTCGAGCGAACATGCCGCGGCCATGCAGATGGTGAGAGCGCCCAGCAGCGCGGCACCAGTGCGTAGCCATCGCCTGCTCATGGCAGCCCGGCCCCCAGGATGAGGTCGGCCAAACCGAGGCTGGCCGGATTGGACGCAGTCCCGGGCGCGCAGGCGGCCGCGCTACCCGGGGTGTTCCGTTGCCGCAGCACAGCACAGATGTCGTTGGCCTGCTGCGGTGAAATATCCACCTGCCCAGGGGCATACGTGACGTTTTGGTTGGCCCAGGCCGGATGGTAGACGCTTCCCAGCCAATCGGTATAGGGCTGCACGCCGTTGATGACGCCCGCGATGTTTTGCGAGTAGGCGCCCAAGTTCGCTCCCACCCAGGGGATGATCTTGTCGGTGAGGTTGAGATAGACGCGCGGCGCGAAGCGATTCAGCGCGTCCACCAAGATCGGGAGCAGGTGCACGACATGTTCCAGGGCCGAGGCGAAGTTGTCCGAGAGCCCCTCGATCAGCTTCGCGGTGTCGGGCAGTGTCTGGATCAGGGTGGCGAAGCTGTCCCAATTCTTCTGCTCCAAAAAGAGCGACGTGAGGGCCTCGCTGTTGGCGAACAGCTGGCGGAACGCGGCGTCGGACTTGGCGGGGTCGCCCACCATGGTGGCCAAATCCCGCAGCGTTTGGTTCAGTTCGGGACCGGTGCCGGCCAGCGAGCGGCTGGCTGCCTTGAGGCTGTCGTTGAGGGCTTGCACACCCGGCGCCGCAGACGGGTCCTGGCCTTGTTCGGGTCCCAGGATCGCGTCCGCGAGTTTGCCGAGCGCAGAGAAGGTTTCGCCGACACCTATCGGGGTTTTGGTGGATCGTAGGTTGATGCACTGGGGGCCGGTGAACTTCGGCCCGCCCGCATAGGGTTTGGTGAGTTCGATGTTGCGGTCGGTGACGATCGACTGCGAGTAGGTGACGGCCCCGACATCGGCCGGCAGGTCGAGATCGGTGGGCACGCTGAAGTCAACTTGGACGTGATCGGCCATGTTCGTCACCGCGGTCACCTTGCCGACCTCGATGCCCAGCAGTGCCACCTTGTTGCCCGGATAAAGCCCGACCGCATCGGTGAATTCGGCGCACATCGCCCGAGTCTTGGCAAGTTTGGGCAGTACGATTTCTGTGCCGACGATGCCGGCCGCTGCGATCGCGGCCACCACGGCCAGGGCCAAGACCATCGCTACCCCGGAGCTCAGCCGGCGGCGGATCGCGGAGATTCCGGTCATGTCAGCAGTGCCTCATAATGCTGGGCAGACACAGGTCCTGTCCGGGCATGAGCCGGTCGCGCTGGTCGATAGCGACGCCGTTGCCGCTCAGCATCGGCACCAGGACATGCATCAGCTGGTCGTAGCCCGCGGCCGCCTTGGCCAGCCGCTCGGGGGCGGGATCGGCGAACAAGGTATCCAAGATGTCGTCGATCGCGTTGACCCACGGCGCAATCTCGCGGCCGTAGAACGTGATCGCGCGATCAACGATGCGGGCCAGCTCGTCGAGCACGGTGAAGTACTCGACGATGTCGACGGCCTTCGAGGTATACAGCTGGCCGATATGCGCGAGCTGCTCGACCACCGAAAGGAACTGCGTGCGTCTGGTGATCAGCGCCCGCATCGAGTTGTTGGTGAAATCCAGGCCGCGATAGAAGTCGGCGGTGACCTGGCTCAACGATCGGGTCAGGGCATGCGCGGACTCGATGACGTCGCGCAGCGCGTCGGGATACTTGTTGGCCGCGTTGGCGACCTCGGTGAAGGTGTCGTGGATGACCTGGCCGTTGACCTGCTCGACGAGCGGGGTCGCCGCCTGCAGTATGTCATTGATCTCGTACGGCGTTGCGGTGCGCTCCGGCGGAATCACCTTGCGGCCCAACGGCAGCGCACCTTTGGGATCCAGCGCCATGTAGTGGCCGCCCAGCGGGGTCAGCAGCTTGACTTCCAGCGTGGATTCCGAGCCGACGGCCACCGACCGGTTGACCTCGAATTCCATGTCGACGACGGTCCCGTCCAGCCGGACACTGGTGACCTTCCCGACTTTGACGCCGGCGATCCGCACTTCGTCGCCGGCGCGGACCCCGGCCGCAGTGGCCAGATGGGCGCTGTAGCGGGTCTGCCCGGTCGGATTCAGGTAGGCGAAGGCGCTGGCCGCCAGTGCGCTGACGATGACAATGACGCCGATGATCCCGCGCCGGCGACTGCGGGCCGCCGCGGTGCGCTCGTCGAGCACACCGCGACGCCGCTTGCGCAACACCATTATTTGCACACCACCAGATCCTGGTTCGCGAACGACACCGCGCCGACGCCCGGCAGCTCGACTTGGCCGGCCGAACAGGTCAAATCCCTTGCCGGGTAGCGGTCTTGGATTGCGGCGTGATCGGGAGTGTGCGGCAAATATGGTTGGCCGGTCGCGGGATCCTCTTCGACGAGCGAGTCTCGCAGCCCTTGGAGCAGAGTCGGCACCACGGACAGGCCCGCGATGGCCCACGCGAGCTGCGGCGAGGTCCGCGTCGAAAAGTCGTAGAACGGGGTCGTCGTTCCGTCGAAGATGCGTTCGGCATATTGCAGGATGTGCACGAGGCTTCGAAAAGCGGGCAGTTCCACGTCGATCGAGGCCCGGAAGACTTCGGCGCGCGAGTTGAACTTGCCCAGCACGCCGTTGAGTGTGTCGATGAAGTGGAACAGCTGTGCCGACTTACCGCCGAGGTCGCGGGAGATCTCGGACAGATTGCGGATCAACAGGGTGACGGCCGCCTGGCGGTTCACGGCGACCCCGGAGATGGCGTCGAGATCATGCAGAACCGCCCCGATCCCGGTTTCGTCGCCCTGAATTACTCGCAGCAGGTTTTCCCCGAACTGGTTGAACTGGGCGGGATCCAGTGTCTGGAAAACCGGCCGAAACCCGTTGAATAGCTTGGCCACATCGAACGACGGGATGGTCTGCCCGAGCGGGATCGTCGCTCCCGCGGCCAGCCGCCCGCCGGGCCGGGCCGGTTGAACGAGTTCGACATAGCGCTGGCCGAGCAGGTTCTGATAACGCACCGCGGCGACGGTGTTCTGATACACAGGGTGGTCGTCGAGCGCGGTGAAGTCGACCTTGGCGATGCGACCGTCGAGCCGGACCGCCTCGACCTTGCCGACTTGCACACCGGAGATGCGAACGTCGTCGCCGGTGAACAACCCTGACACGTCGGAAAAGGCCGCGGTGTAGCGCGACGCCACCCCGCGCACGGGGCTACGCAACGCGGTCACCACGATCGTCGCGCACACCGCGGCGATCACCGTGAAGACGGTCAGCCACAGCACCGCTTTGGAGACCCCCCTCATTGCCCACCCCCCGGCGGCGGCGAGGCCGGCTCGGACGGCAACGCGGCGGCCAATCCCGGCATCGTGTTCATGATGACCTCGGTTCGCATCTGAACCTGACCGTCGATCACCGGAAACGCGGTGCTGATTCGGTCGAACAGACCCGGCAGCCGGTCATACGCCGGAAACCAGCTGCCGACGAAAAACGTGAGAGGGATAGCCAGATTGAGCGTCGCGGCCACCGCCGGGATGAGCCAGTAGTTGTTGTCCACGATCAATTGGCCGGCATCGATCAGCAGCCCACCGGTTTCGTTCAAGACCCGATTCGTCCGGTCGACTCCGGCGGGCTCGGCCAAAAACGCCAACCCGTCGAGCAGGTTGTTCATCAGCCCGAGCAGTGGGATGAAGTCGTTGGCGCCGTTGGCAACTGAAGCCACCATCGACAGCGACTGCGAGAACGGCACGCTCTGGGCGTCGGCCAGGATCTTCGCGAGGTCGAACGCGGATCTGACCACCGGCTCGACCAGGTCGGCGCGTTGGCCCAGGACTTTGACAATGTGACTGAACTGGGGCGCGTCCAGGATCTCGCTGAGCTTCTGGGACTGGCGCAGCATCCCGGTGATGGAGACAGCCTCCGTGCCGGCGGGCATCACCAGCGTCTGGTTCGCGCGCAGCGGGCCGCCTTTGCCGTCGCTGACGAGTTCGACCACGGCACTGCCGAACACGTTCGACGATGAGAATTTGGCTTTGGTATCGGCGGTCAGGGCTTTGGCTTGGCGCGGGTCGAGCAGCACCGTCATTTTCTGTTTGTTGTATCCGATGGACTGCAATGTCTTTACCGAGCCGATGGCCAGGCCGTGGAACTTCACCTCCGCGCCGGGCGCTAGGCCCTCGCCGATGGTGTCGGCCACCACCGTCAGCGCAAACGTGTTGTCGTAGCGGCCGGTGGCCAGTTGCTGCAGGACCAGAGTGAGGACGCCCAGCACCGCGGCGACGAGCACGCCGCGGATGCGCAACTTGAGGGAACTGGGGCCGCGCCCTGCTTGGTCTGAATACCTCGGCATGCGCTACCCCGATATCCGCACGCCAGAGTTGTTGCCCCAGAACAGCAATGTCAGCACCATGTCTGCGACGACCACGGTGATGATGCTGGCGCGGATCGCCCGTCCGGAGGCCCGTCCGACACCTTCGGGGCCGCCGCCGGCGTAGTAGCCCTGGTAGCCGTGGATGGCGATGATCGCGGTGACGAAGATGACCGCTTTGATCAGTGAGAACGCCACGTCGGACGGTTGAATGAACGAGTCGAAGTAGTGGTGGTAGGTGCCCGACGACTGGCCGTGGATCACGTTGACCACCACCGCGCAGGACACGTAGCTCAGCACCAGGGTCAGCACATACAGCGGAACGATCGTCATCATCCCGGCGATGACGCGGGTGGTCACCACGAACGGGATCGACTGGATGCCTTGAGCTTCCAGCGCGTCGATTTCCTCCGAAATCCGCATCGCGCCGATTTCGGCGGTCATCCGGGTGCCGGCCTGGGCGGCGAAGCCGATCGCGGCGATCATCGGCGCCATCTCGCGAGTGTTCGCATACGCCGAGACGAACCCGGTCAGCGGGCCCATCCCGACCATGTCCAGTGCCGCGTACCCTTCCACGCCCACCGAGCCGCCGACTGCGGCGCCGAGAAACACCAGAACCCCGATGGTGCCGCCACCGACGATCAGCGACCCGTTGCCCCACACCATGTCGACCAACAGCGCGCCGGTCTGCCGCCGGTACCGGCTAATCGTCCGGGGAATCGCTCCCAGCACCTGGAACAGGAAAGTGGCTTGGTGGCCAAGGGTTTCGGCCATTCCGGCGCCGGTGCCGACGACCCACCACGGGCCACGCGCTGCCCAACCCAGGCCGTGGGGCAGATGCCGTGACGGGGTCGCCATCAGCCGACCCTCGTCGGCATGAACATGGTGACCAACTGGGTGATGACCAAATTGAGCACGAACACCGCGACCACACCGATCACCACCGCCGCGTTGACGGCGTCGGCGACGCCGCGGGCGCCGCCCTTGGTCTCCAGGCCGCGCTGACACGCGATCAGGATCACCACCACGCCGAAAAGCCACGTCTTGACCAGTGCCACAACGACATCGGCGACGCTCGCGAACGAGGCGAACGATGCGATATAGCTGCCGGGAGTGCCCGACTGGAAGCCCACATTGATCAGATAACCCGCGCCCAACCCCATGAAGATGATGAAGACGCACAACAACGGCGCCACGAACACAATCGCCGCCAGCCGGGGTGTGACCAGCCGCTGCACCGGGTCAATGCCCATGACGCGCAACGCATCCACCTCTTCGCGGATGGTGCGCGCGCCCAGATCGGTGGTCACCGCCGAACCCGCCGCCCCACCCAGCAACAGCGCGGCAACAATCGGCGCCCCCTGACGGATCACGCCCAGGCCACCGGCCGCGCCCGAGATCGACGTGGCGCCGACCTGCTGGATCACGCTGCCCACCTGCACGGCCACGATGACCCCGAACGGGATGGACACCAGCAACGCCGGTATCGCGGTGACGCTGACGATGAACCACGCCTGGTTGACGGTGTCGCGCCACGGATGGCGCAACCGAATCAGATCCGCCGCCAGGTAGATCCCCGACTGGGCGGCCAACTCCAGAAAGCGGCCCAGGGTCTTCAACGACGAGTCGGCCTGGTTGAGGCCGTAGCGCAGCGGCCGGGCCAGCATCACCAGCACCTGGCCGCCGATCGACGAATCCGTCAGTGGCGCAGGCGTTTCCGGGACTGTTGCGTCGACGTCCGCCCGGTCGGTGGCCCCGCGCGCAGCCTCTGAGGCCTCTCGTCGGGCCTCGGCCGCTGCGCGCGTGGCTGGAATCAACGGCACACTCCCCGCGTCGCCTCGACACTGCGCAGGAACGCGCCGATTTCCGACACGGCCGCACGCGCGGGCGCCATCAGCAGTGCGGCGGCCTGGAATACGTGGAACTGCCCCTCCCAGACCTGCAGTCGGCATGGCACCCCGGCGGCCGCGATGCGGTCGGCCAATTCTTCGGCGCCGTCGTAGAGCACTTCGCGGGTGCCGACCTGAATCAATGTCGGCGGCAGTTGTCTCAGGTCCGTCGAGGCCAGCCGCACGGGCGGCAACTCGGCAGCAGGACCCCCCGGCACCGCGGCGAGCTTGCGGCTGATCGCCCGGATAGTCGACCCGGTCAGCAACGGATCGTCGGCGTCGTCGTCGACGGGAAAGTCAGGGTCGACCCACGTCATGGGAGACATCAGCGCCAAGGCGCGGGGTCGGCCCAATCCCGCCCGCGCAACGGCGAGCGCGGTGGCGACGGCAAGGTAACCGCCCGCCGAGTCACCGACCACGCTGATGTTCTCCGCTGGATAGCCCCGCGCGATCAGCGCGCGGAACCCGTCGACGGCGTCCTCGAGCGCTTCACCGAGACCGTGCCGCGGCAGCTGCCGGTAGCAGACGGCAAGCGCCGGGCACCCCGCGGCGTGGGCGACGTCGGCCGCCAGCCGCCGGTGAGTGTGCAGCCCGCAGGTGATGAAGCCACCGCCGTGCAGATAGAGGATCGCGGTGCCGGAGCCGGCAACCGACCGGGGCGTGATGAGCTCGGCACGGCAGCTGGGCAGCGCAACCCTGTGCCGCCGTGCCTTGCGCGGACGCGGCAAGACGACGGCCGCCCCGTCGACCAGCGCAAAGGGCCAACGAGCGTCGGGGAAGCGCGCGAAGAGCGAGATCACCGGCCTGACGAATGTCACCAGCAGCGCAGCCAGGATGCGCGAAACCAGGCCCGGTCCGGGGAAGCGGACCAACTCGGGCGGGTTGCGGCCGGTGTGGTCAACCGCGGTTCCGGCGACAAGCGACATTGGACCCCCAACCGAAGCTCTACCCGGCGGCTAATTACCAGACTGATGTGTCACTCGGGGTGAGTTAACCACACGGTGTGGCCTCTGTCACCCCTTAGCGTGGGAACCGCTCGTCACGGGCTCTCTGGTTGGCCGAGGCCGGCTCTCAGTAGTTCTCGCGCTTGGCCGATGACATGATCGAGGCCGCCCGGAAGGGGAGCCCCACCCTGCGCGGGCAGCAGCATGGCCAGGCTCATGCAGACCAGCATCTCGCCCAGCACTTCACTGTCCAGCCCGCGACGTAGATATCTCTTGGCAATGCCGTGGTCGATCTGCCGCTGCACCGAATGGGCGAACGACCGAAAGATTTCCACGACCCGTTGGGTGAGCTGCTCGTCGATGGCGCCGGCGTCGAAGACGATCAGCGAGACCACCTTGTTGTCGGCATCCGACAGCGAATGCAACGCCCGCCACGGTGCGGTCACCGCGTCGAGGAACTCGTCGATGTTTTCGGCGAGCTCCTCCGGAGGAGATAGTTCCGGCGCGCGCTCTTCTAGCCCCAGATCGATTACGGCATCGAGGATTTCACGTCGATTGGCGAAGTAGTTGTAGAACGAGCCGTGCCCCAGCCCGGCCGCGGCGACAATGTCGGCGACCGAGGTGTTGCGGTAGCCGCGGTCGGTGAAGACTTCGAATGCGGCGCGGGTCAACTGGACCCGACGGTCTGGCTGCGCGCTCGTCACCGATCGGTCTCCTCGGTGAACAGGGCATGGCGCGCGAAATCCGCCAACGCCGCGCGGTAGCGGTCGCGAGTGGTGGGGTCTCGCTCACCCATCACCTCGCGCAGGCCCGCGGGCAGCAGCAGTTTGGTGGCCAGCAGGCCCAGCACCTCGGGGTCCAGTCCAGGCCGGATGAACCCGGCATCCTGTGCCTCCTCGAACAGGCTGGCCGTCATCCGCACCACGGTGGCTTCCACCCCGAGCATGCGCAGCTTGAGCTCTTCGTCCATCGCTCCGACCTCGACGACCACCAGCGACAGCAACTCCGGCTGGCGGTCGAAGGTCTCGGTGATGGCCGACAGCGCGGCGTCGAGCCGGTCGAGCAAATCGGCTGGCCCGCTGAGCGGTTCGTCGATGAACAGCATGGGCCGGACCACCCGGATCACTTCCTCGACCGAGTAGTCGAACACCAGATCCAGCAGTTCCCGTTTGCTGGCGACGTAGCGGTAGATGGTGCCCTGCCCGACACCCGCATGGCGGGCGATGTCGGACATCGTCGTCGCCTCAAAGCCGCGCTCGGCGAACACCGCGACCGCCGAGGCAATGATCTGCGCGCGGCGTTGCTCCTCGAGATTCTCGATCGGCGGCCGGCCCCGCTTGCGGCGGGGCGGGTTTGCGGCCTCAGCGACCACAGCGCCGACCCGATGGCATTGCGCGCCTCCCGCTGATGCGTTTTGATTTCCCCGACTGCGGTGTCAGAACCAATTTAGCACCTGGTTAAGGTGATTCCATGTCGAACGGCCCGGCACCGTCGAAGGATGCCGACGCGCTGGCGACGTCGCGGTTGGGCCGGGGCGCGCGGCTGGGGGGACTCGTTGCCAAGCAGACGTTGCGGCGGGTGACGATCAAAGCCGGATCGATCGTTGTCACCGAAAGCCGGCGTGAGGCGATGCTGGATCGGGCCAACGAGCGCATCGCGCGCGACTTCGTCGCCGTGCTCGGCAATATGCGCGGCGCGGCAATGAAAATCGGGCAGTTGCTGTCGGTGATCGACCTCGGAATCGTCGACGCACGGTCGCGGGACTACTTCCGCCAACAGCTTTCCAAACTGCAGGGCTCGATCAACGCCATGCCGTTCGAGATCATGCGCCCGGTGATCCAAGCCGAGCTCGGCGCGCCGGTCGAGCGGTTGTTCTCGTCGTTCGACACCGACGCGTTCGCGGCCGCGTCCATCGGACAGGTCTACCGCGCGGTGACGCACGACGGCCGCGACGTGGCGGTGAAAGTGCAATACCCCGGTGTTCGCACCGCGGTGCGGGCCGACCTGAAAAACCTGGCTTTGTTCCTGCGCATGTGGAAGGCGGCCATACCTGCCGTGGCGGCCCGTGAGTTTCTCGACGAGATCACCCACGAGTTGTCGCGGGAAGTCGACTACCGCCAGGAGTTGGCCAACCAGGCTCGAGTCGCCGCCCGGTACGCCGACCATCCGTTCATCCATGTGCCTCGCCCGATCGAGGAGTTGAGTTCGGAGTCGGTGCTGACCACCGAGTACGTGGCGGGAATGCCGGCTGCCGACGTCGCGCAGCTGCCCGCGGCCGAGCGGGACCGCATCGGGGAGATCATCTACCGGTTCTACCTCGGGTCGTTGTTTCACGACTGCGAGTTCAACGGCGACGCGCACCCGGGCAATTTTCTGTATCTGCCCGACGGGCGGGTCGCCTTCCTCGACTTCGGTCTCTACAAGCACATGGATCCGACTGCCGTCGAGTTCGAACGGCGTGCGGCGCAGCTGTGCATTGCTGGCGACGGCGAGGGTCTGCGGGCGAGCATGGAGGAGTACGGCGTGCTGCGGCCGGGCTCGACGGTGTCGGCGCAGGATTGTCTGGAGTACACGCTGGATGCCGCGGGATGGAATTTCGTCGACGAGTACGTGGTGGTGCGGCCCATCGACGTCAGTGCGGCCCTGCTGGGCGTCGTCAATCCGGCCACCGAATCGTTCCAGACGATGCGCAACGAGCGGCTGCCGCCGGAGCATCTGTTTTCCCGGCGACTGGATTTCCTGCTGTTCGGGACACTGAGCCAAATCGGCGCCGGCGCAAACTGGTTCCGCATCGCAGCGGAGTGGATCTACGGCGCGGAGCCTGTCACCGAGCTCGGCCGGGCCGAAGCGCAGTGGCGGCAGCGAACGGCGGAAAATCGCATCGGTCAGGACTCGTAGACGTAGTCGTCGAGGTCGAATGTCTTTGACGCACGCGTCGACTGGTAGGCAGTGGTCGGCCGCAGGAACGAGAAGTCGCCGTTCTTGTCGATGTAGTAGCTGTTGGAATCGATGCAGGCGCGGCCGTGCATCAGGGTCGCCGAGCTGCGGCGGTCGACGAACCGGTGGAACCGATCGTTGGCTTCGGCAGAGATCTCGACCGCAGTCGCGCCACGCCGAAGAGCCTCGTCGATCACCCGCAGGGCGTGCCGTGCCGCGTTCTCGACCATGACGTGCCAAGAACTACCGGACCACGCGTACGGACCGAACACCATGAACGTGTTGGGCAAGCCGGGCATCGACACCCCTTCGTACGCGGCGGCACGCTGCGTGTCGTAGAACGACGCGAGGTCGAACCCGTTGCGGCCCTTGACCGGTCGCATCCGGTACACCAGCGGACTGTTCGACATTTCAAAGCCGGTTGCCAGCACCAGCACGTCGATGTCACGTTCGACCCCGTCGCGGGTGCGGATGCCGGTTGTGGTGATCCGTTCGATCGGCTCGGTGACCAGCGTGACATGGTCCTTGGTGAAGGTCTTGTAGTACACGTTCGACACGCTGGGCCGCTTGCACCCGAATCCGTAACGGGGAGTGAGCTTTTGCCGCAGCTCGCGGTCGCGGACCTGGGTGAACAGATATGCTCGGCATGCCAGCGCCGGGATTCGGGCCAATGGCGCGATCTGCTTGCCGTAGACGGTTATCGCGACCAGGCCGACCTCGACGAAAGCGGCGGCGATTCCGCGCACCAGCGTCTGCAGAAACGGCATGGCTTTGAATGCGGCCTGGACGATTGTCGGGATCGGGAAATCCGGCTTGGCGAACACCCAGATCGCTCTGCGCTGGTAGACGTCGAGCCTCGCAGCGGTTTTCGCTAGTTCTGGCACTACCTGAATGGCGGTGGCGCCCGTTCCGATGACCGCGACCCGTTTGCCGGCCGGATCGAAATCGTCGTCCCAGGCCTGGGTCTGGATTACTTTGCCAGTGAAATCTTCCAGCCCCGCGATATCGGGAACGCGTGGTTCGACGAAGGCTCCGGTGGCGGTGATCACGAAACGTGCTGTGACGTTGGATCCGTCGTTCAAACTCAGGGTCCAGAAGTGATTGTCCTCGTCCCAGTCGCGGCGCATCACCTCGGTTCGCAATCGCAGATGGCTCCGCAGCCCGTACTTGTCGGCGAGGTGGTTGACGTAGGCGCGGACCTCGGCTCCCTTGGGAAACGTGCGCGACCAGAACGGCGATTTCTCGAACGAGAACTGGTAGACGATGCCCGGGATGTCCACCGCGACATCGGGGTACCGGTTGGAATGCCACGTACCGCCGATGTCGTCGGCGCGCTCGAAGATGGTGAAATCGCTGTAGCCGGCCCGTTGCAGATGAATCGCTACGCCGAGGCCGCCGATGCCGGCCCCGATAATCGCCACCAGCATGTCCGGCCGGCGACGGCCCGGGGCCGAGTCTGTCTTGGCTGATCTCAATTCACTGGTTGTCACGTCGTCACCTCCGGCGCGATATTGGCCGCAATGCGGGCGTCGTACTCGGCTCGCGCCGTCCGGTCGATCGGCCCCATCGTTCGATCGGCGTTGACCACCCGTCGGCCCAACAGCCACACGCGCTCCGGGATGAGGTTCGCTGCGGTAAACAACGGCGTGAGACCTATCGGTGCGCTTGCCAGCGGTGGCCTGGTTCGTACCGTCGAAACGATCCGCCTCGCAACGACATTCGGCGAGAGCACGCCCACGCTCAATACCCCCAGCGGAATGCCGTCGACCAGTTGAGTTTTGATTGCCGACGGGAGGACCGCCGTGACCGAGACGCCGTGTGGGCGCAGCTCCACGCGCAGACTGCGGCTGAACGCGGTCGCGGCGTGTTTGGACGCCGTGTAACTGGCCAGCCCGGCCGAGTGCAGCTTTCCCGCCGCCGAGGTCACGTTGACGATGTGCCCGCGACCCCGGGCGATCATTCGCGGCGCCACGAGACGTGCGGCGTGCATGTGCGCGGCCACGTTGACATCGAACACCGCTCGGGTGACCTCGGCGGATTCGGCGAGGAATGGTCCGATCGGCATGATGCCGGCGTTGTTGACCAGGATGTCGATCCCGCCGAGGTCGTCTTCGATCTGGTCGAGAAACATCTTGTAACTGTCGAGTTGGGCCACGTTGACGGGATAGGCGCGGATGCCGAGTCCCACGAGGTCTGCCGCCGCCGCGGCCGCCTCGCTGTCGAGGTCGCCGATGGCCACCCGGGCGCCGCGCTGCGCGAAGCGTTTTGCCGTGGCCAGGCCGATGCCTCGGGCGGCGCCGGTGACGACGACGACAGCGCCGTCCAGCCGAATCCTGGGATATCCCCCGATCATGGAATCTCTCCGGAAACCAGTTCGGCCTTCGAGTCTTCGGTACGTGCGACCGGCTCTCGCCACAGATAGTCGTCGAACGGGTAGCTGGCCGCCGCGCGCCGCGACTGCAACGCGGTGGTCGGCCGGATATAGGGCATGTCGCCGTGGGAGTTGACGTAGTAGGTGCGCAGACCCTTGTTGCGAACCTGGAAGTAGTGCTGGATGTTTCGGCCCTGACGCTGGATCTTCTCGTGGTAGGCCCGCTGCGCTTCGGCGGTGACTTCGACGTATGCCGCGCCGCGGCGGTTGGCCTCGACAATCGCCCGGATAGCGTGCTGGGCGGACGACTCCACCATGAAATGCCAGCCGGTGCCGGTCCAGGAGTAAGGACCCACCAGCATCCACCGGTTCGGCAAGCCGTGCACGGCAACACTCTCGTAGGCCTGCAGACGGTTCTGCGTGAAGAAGTCGCCCAGATCGAAGCCGTTGACACCCACGACCATTTCCGGCTTGTACGTCTCGGGGTCGGAGAACAGTTCATAGCCGACCGCGACGACCAAAGCGTCCAGTTGGCGTACGCGGCCGTCGGCGGTCCGCACCCCGGACGGGGTGATCTCACTGATCGGCGAATCCACCAATTCGACGTTGTGGCGGTTGAACGTTTGCAGAAACGCGTTCGACAGCGTGGGACGCTTGCCGAGCAGGCCGTACCGTGGCGTCAGGGCACGCCGGGTGCGCCGATCACGCACGACCGCCCGCAGATAACCGCGGTAGACAGCGCGTGCCCCCGAATCCATCAGTGCCGCCGCCGGGTTCGCAATCACCGGCGGTGTGTAAACCAGCAGCCGGGTCAGGGTCTCCACCAGCAGCAGCGCCACTCCGGACAGCGCCGTCTGAGTTGCCCGGCGCCCGAGAATCGCTCGTAGCCAGGGGCCGATGGTGAAATCCGGCTTCGGCCAGCACCATACGGGCGTTCGCTGGAACACCGTCAAGGTCTCGACGAGTGGTGCGATGGCCGGGGTTATCTGTACCGAACTGGCCCCTGTGCCGATCACGCCGACGCGCTTGCCGCTCAAGTCATAGGTGTGATCCCACTCGGTGGGCCGCAGGATCTTTCCGGCGAAGCTGTCGTAGCCGGGTATGCCGGGATCGTCTTTGGGGTTGATGAAGGCGCCGACGGCGCTGATCACGAATCGAGCTGTGATCACGTCGCCGGCGGCGGTGTGCAGCCGCCAGACCATGGCTGCGTCGTCCCACTCCTCTTTGACGACATTCACCCCGAACCGGATGTGCGGATACACGCCGCGTTCGCGGGCGACCGCATCGTGGTAGGCCCAGACCTCCGCGCCGGCCGGAAACATTCGTGACCACGTCGTGTTCTTGGCGAACGAATACTGGTAGGTGAAGCTGGGGACGTCGACCCCGATGCCGGGATAGTCGTTGTCGCGCCAGCTTCCGCCGGGTGCGGCTGCGCGTTCCAGGACGACGAAGTCGTCGACGCCGGCCTCGAGGAGCCGGACGCCGGCTCCGATGCCGCCCGGTCCGGCACCGATGACAGCCACGTTGTACTGCGGATTCATGTGTGGTCCTTGCTGTTTAGCCCGAGCGGGATTCCCGCAGTGAGTTGCGGCGGCGCATGCGACGGCAGTTCGCGTTCCAGGCCGCCCAACCCGAAACGGAAGACCGGCTGCAGGACGGCCGCCACCGGACGCAGCGCAACGCGCACACCTGGTATCCGGCGCAGGTATCGCGGGGCGCAGGCTAGCGTCCACTTCACCGTGGCATGCCCGGGATTGTCGGCCGGCTCCACCCGGTACTCCTCGCACCAAGACCCGAAAACCGGCAGTGTGGCATCAATCGCGGTGTAGCGCATCATCATTCGAGCTGCATCGAATTCGATGAGCTGCTCGTGCTGGGCGAACACCAGCCACTTGTGGACGTGCATCTGGAAATCGCGGACCACGCCTGCCGCCGGTTCGGTAGCCACCGGGTAGCGGCATCCCCACACCATCGGCAGCCAGGACCACATCCGGCTGCCGGCGATGACCCCCCAAACGTCTTCCGGCGGGGCCGCGAAGCTGCGTTGGACGTGAGTGACGAACGGTGCCGTGCAGAAGAACTCGTCGGCACATTCTGCCGTAATCGGTATGGCGTCAAACCGCATATCTGGCCTCTCGTGCACGACTAGTCAGGCGGGTGAACTCGTAGTCTGACGCCGGGAACCGCACGCTGCGACGGCGTGACTGCAGGATGGTCCACGGCCGCACATACGGCGTGTCCCCGTGGGAGTTGATGAAGTAGCTGTTCGAACCCGCGCAGTTGACGCTGAAGTAGCGCTGAAGGTTGGCGCCGCTGCGTCGCAGGCCCGCCTGGAACCGAGCCAGCGCATCTTTGGTGACTTCGACCCGGGTTGCGTTCTGGGCACGGGCCAGCGAGATCACCGCGCTGATGTGCCGCATCGAGTTCTCGAGGATGTAGTGGAAACTGGTGCCCGTCCATGAATATGGCCCGACCATCATGAACCGGTTCGGCAGTCCCGGGACCGTCACACTCTGGTAGGCCTGCAAGCCGTTGCGGTGATAGAACTCCGCAAGGTCAAACCCGTTGCTGCCCAGGACTGTCCCGATCCGATACGTTTCCGGATCGGAGAACATCTCGTAGCCGGTGGCAAGCACGAGCACGTCGATGGGCCGCTCCACTCCCGCGGTGTCGACGATTCCGTGCGGCGTGATCCGGTCGATTCCGATGCTGCTCAGCTCTACGTTGCGGCGGTTGAACACCGGAAGGTAGTCGCCGCCGAGAGTGCCTCGCGTGCAACCTGCACCGAAGCGGGGACGAAGCTGGGATCGGACCTGGCGGTCCCGGACCTTGTAGCGCAGCCACAGCATGTAGGCCACTAGCGCCACGCGGTCGAAAATCGCTGCGCCCACCCGAAACAGCGGCCGCGGTGTGTAGATGAGGACCCGGAGCCCGGCTTCGATGAACGCCAACGCCACGGAGTGCACCGCGTTGGCGAATCGGCGATGGGCCAGCATCCGCTGAAGCAGAACGGGTATCGGGAAGTCCGGCTTGGGGAAGTACCACTGGGGGGTGCGCTGGTAGATGTCGAGCTTGGCGACGTCGGGAGCGATCGCCGGCGCGATCTGCACCGTGGAGCTGCCGACGCCGATGATGCCGACCTTCTTGCCGCGCAAGTCAAGATCATGCTGCCAGCGTGAGGGGATCAGCACGGGTCCGGCGAAGCTGTCCAGCCCGGGGATGTCCGGCTGGGTTTTCGGGTTGATGTAGGCGCCGATGGCGCTGATGACAAAGCGGGCGGTGATGACGTCGCCGTCGGCGGTGTGCAACTGCCATTGGTGGGTTTCGTCGTCGAAAACCTCGCGCTCGACTCTGGTGTTGAACCGCGCGTGCGGGTAAAGGCGGTGAGTCATGGCCAAATCGAGGATGTATTGTCGGATCTCGTCGCCGTCGGCAAAAAACCGTCGCCAGTTGCCTTTTGGCGCAAAAGAGAACTGGTAGGCGATCGCCGGGATGTCGGCGCCCACCCCGGGATAGGTGTTCCGCAGCCACGTGCCCCCGAAACCTGCATCCCGGTCGATGATCACGAAATCCTCGACGCCGATTTCACGCAGTTTGATCGCGGCGCAGATCCCGCCAAGTCCGGCGCCGATGATGGCAACTTCGTGGTCGGGCTCTTCGTCGGGCTGCATCGCGTCCTTCCACCAGTCACCGGCTAGTGTCCCTTCCCGAAATAATCGGACTGATATGTCACTCTGTCAAGCGATGCGGGCCGCGTATGCCTGTCGATTACGATTGCCTCCGTGTCGACGCGCGTTGCCGCTGGTCGTGGGCGCCTCCCGAAGCTGACCGGAGATGCCCGGGCCGACCGGTGGAGTGAGCACCGGGCCGCCGTGCGGTCCCAGTTGGTAGATGCCACACTTCGCGCGATCGAAGAGCACGGTCCACATCTGTCCATCGACGACGTCCTCAAGACGGCCGCTGTGCCGCGGCCGAAGCTGTATCGCTTTTTCGAGGACAAGGCGACGTTGTTCGCCGCGGTCGCCGAACGGGTGCAGGAGATGATCATCGAGCGCGTGGTGCCGCATTTCGATGTCACCGCCACGGCGCGAGAGTTGGTCCGCTCGGCGCTGACCGGATACGTCGACCTGGTCGACGAGCGGCCGGCGCTCTTCCGCTTCCTGGTTGGTTCGCATTTCAGAGACGGGCGTTCGGCTACGGAGTTGATCGACAGCGGCAGGCCGTTATCGGATGCGATGGTTGAGGTTTGGGCCGCGGTACTGCGGGCGCGCGGCGGAAGCAGCGGCGATCTCGAGTATGTCGTCGATGCCGCCCTTGGGTCGGTGGCACTCGGGGTGCTGCGCTGGCTCAACTCTCCGACGATCAACAAGTGCGCTCTGGTCGAGCAGCTCACCTGCTTTGTCTGGGGTGCCCTTGCGACAACGGCCGCGGCGCGCGGTGTCGTCATCGATCCCGACGAAAGAGTGCTACCGCTCGACAGCGCCGGCTGAGCGCCCCGGCGGATGTCCGCGCATAACCGCGCTGCCAGACAGCCACTCTTGACAGAGTGACGTATCAGTCACATTATTTGGTCATCCGCAGGACGGTGGAGGATGACGATGCGCCCAGCCGCGGGACCGACCGCAAGGTCGTCATGACCGTCGTTGCCCGGTGGGCGACAGGTGGACGTGCCAATTGTCGAGTTTGGCACTTGTCTCGCGGATTGCCTTGTCCTGCAATAAATTCCGGTGCAACGCTCAGGCATGCCGTACCCGACAGCCGTTATCGAAGAAGGGTCTTGCGCGGCGCGATGCCGCGCAGTACCGTCTGTAACTAGTACTACTAGTACTAGGTACTAGGCGTTCAGAAAGGGGCTGGGCTATGGCCAGCGGGCATTCAGGGCGAGGAGCAGTCGCCGTCGTCGACGCGGCCGGGAAAACGGCCGGCTACCCCAAGACCAGGCGGATTCGCTTCCGCTTCGGCGAGGACCGCACCTACGGCAAGTACTTCGTCAACGACGACATCGTGTTCAGCCACTTCGTGGCGGGCCTGTCGGCTGCTTTTCCGCCCGGTGAGGAGTCGTTCATCCGGTCGGTGCGAAGCTTCGCCGACCACATCACCGACCCGACGCTGAAGAAGCGGGTCGCCGGGTTCATCGGCCAGGAATCCATGCACGGCCAAGAGCATCGCCGGCTCAACGAGAAGCTCGTCGAAAAGGGCTACCGGATCGAGTGGTGGGACTCGAAGCCGTGGAAGGAAAGGCAGATTCGCTTCGAGCAGCGGATCCCGAGCCGAATGCATCTGGCGATGACCGCGGCCGCAGAGCATTACACCGCCGTGTTGGCCGAGCGGGTGTTGGCCAACGACGAAATCCAGGCGATCCCAGGCGATTCGGAGGTATGGAATCTGCTGAATTGGCACGCGCTGGAAGAGCTCGAGCACAAATCGGTGGCGTTTGACGTGTATCGGGCGGTGGGCGGTTCCGAGCGTGCGCGCATCGCGGTGATGGTGGCGCTCATTGCTCTCACGATTCCGCTGACCGCCACGTCACTGGCGGTGTCGCTGGCCCGCGACCCGGTCGCGCGACGCCAGCCTGTCCGCTTGGTTCGGGAGACCTACGCACAGCTGCGCGGCCCGCTGTTCAAAGGCCTGTTCAGCGACCTGGCCAAGTACCTGCGGCCGGGTTTCCATCCCGACGACATCGATACGACGGCCTTGCTGAAGCGTTGGCAGACAGAGCTTTTCGGTGCGAACGGCGCACTCGTCGACCACCTGAAATGACCTACCGATAACTAGAAGGAGAGAGCGGCCATGTCTACTGCACGGGCGATGACAGCCACGAACGGGGAAGCGGTGACTGCCTACCCGAAGGTGCGGCGGATCCGGTTCCGGTTCGGCGATCCCCAGCCGATGAAGCACCATTTCGTGGAGGGCGATATTCCGTTCAGCCATCTGGTTGCCGTGCTGTCGGCCGCTTTTCCGCCGGGAGAGGAGTCGTTCATCCGGTCGGTGCGTCGCTTTGCCGATCAGGTGACCGATCCGGTGCTGAAGAAGCGGGTGGCCGCGTTCATCGGTCAGGAGTCGGTGCATGGCCAGGAACACCGCCGGCTCAACGAGAAACTCATCGAGATGGGCTATCCGTTCGTCCGGCTGTTCACGTTTCCCCATGACAGCCGCCGCCAGCGGCTGGTCCTGCGTATCGAGAACCGAGCCCCCGCGCTAGCGCATCTGGCGATGACGGCGGCGGCGGAACACTACACCGCGACGCTGGCCGAGCGCGTACTGTCCAGCGACGAAATCCAAGCAATCGCCGAGGATCCGGAGGTCCGCAACCTGTTCAACTGGCACGCCGTGGAGGAACTGGAACACAAATCTGTCGCCTTCGACGTCTACCGCGCGGTCGGCGGGCCGGAGTGGCTCCGCATTTCGGTGATGGCGGTCATGTACTTCTTCACCATCCCGGTGGTGACGGTGGGAGTGCTGTTGTCCATCGCGACGGACCCCAGGGGATGGCACCCGATCACAGTGCTGCGGCAGACCATCGGGCTGTTCCGAGGACCGTTGGTGAAAGGGTTGATGGCAGACCTGCGCACCTACATGAGACCAGGCTTCCATCCGGACGACATCGAAACCGACTATCTGGTGGAGCGGTGGCGCCAAGAACTGTTCGGTGCCGAGGGCGCCCTCGTCGGGCACCTGAAGTAGGGGAGGATCCGAGTTGAGTACAACTGTTGACATCGAGCAGGCGCCGACCGGCGAGCGCGTGACTCCCGACTACGAGGTCGTCGTTGTCGGAGCGGGCTTCGGCGGCATCGGCGCAGGTATCGCGTTACAGCGACAGGGAATTCACGATTTCGTCCTCGTAGACAAGTGGGATCAGGTCGGCGGGACATGGCATGCCAACACCTATCCTGGTGTGGCGGTGGATATTCCGTCGTTCGTCTATAGCTTTTCTTACGAGCAGCGCGGTGACTGGTCGCGGCTGTTCGCGCCGGGGGAGGAGCTTCGCGACTACGCCAACGACATGGTGGACAAGTACGGTCTGCGACAGAAGCTGCGACTGAACACCACGATTACCTCGGCAGTCTTCGACGAGCTCAACGGCCTGTGGCGGTTGACCACCGACGGCGGCGAGCAGATCACCGGCCGATACGCGGTGATGGCGGTCGGCGGGCTGGAAAGCCCGAAAATGCCGGATATCCCGGGCCTTGACGATTTCGGCGGCACGCTGATGCACACCGCGTTGTGGGATCACGACGTCGCGCTGCAGGGCAAGCGGGTCGCGATCATCGGCACCGGTGCGACCGCGTTGCAGGTAGTGCCGGCCATTGTCGACGAGGTCGATCACCTGACCGTCTTCCAGCGCACCCCCATCTGGGTATTCCCCAAATTCGACATGGAAATGAAGTCCGTCGGCCGTTGGGTCATGGGACGCAGGCGGCTTCGGTCGGCGATCCGCCTCGTGGGCACCGTGGCGACCGAGATCGCGATGAGCGGCCAGCTGATCGGCCCGCGCTGGCTGACCGACGCCAGCCGACAACTGGCGGAAATCCCGGTGCGGCGCTGGATGCGCAGCCAAGTCGATGACCCGGTGATCCGGGAGAAGCTGATCCCGCGCTACGGGCTGGGATGCAAGCGACCGTCGATGTCCAACGACTATCTGAAAACGTTCAACCGCAGCGACGTCAGCCTGGTCACCGAAACCATCGACCGCATCACCGAAACCGGCGTGCGCACCGTCGACGGCATGGAGCATTCCGTCGACGTATTGATCTGCGCGACCGGCTTCCGGCTGTGGGACAACCGAGCGGTTCCGCCTTTCCCGGTCATCGGTCGCGACGGTGTCAACCTCGGGCAATTTTGGGACGAGCACCGATACCAGGCCTACCAAGGTGTTTCGGTGCCCGGGTTCCCCAACATGTTCACGATCACCGGGCCGTACGGCTTCGTCCTCGGGTCCTACCTGTGGATGATCGAGGCGACCTCCGCTCATCTGAGCCGCGCGATCGCAGAAGCCAAACGCCTCGGCGCGACGATCTGCGAGATCCGTCAGGAAGCGCACGACGAGTACTTCCGGAAGTGTCTGAAGCGTCAGGAGCGCAACTTCCTGTTCACCCCGACGTGTGCGGGCTCGAACACGTATTACATCGACAACAAGGGCGACTCGCCCTTCCGGCCGTCGACACACGGTGAGATGTATTGGCAAAACCGGCATTACAACCTGGACGTCTATCGCTACAGCCTCGGTCCCGCGGTGCACGAGCACGTCGCGGCCAAGTCGAAGGAGAACGTGTGAAGATCAACAGGTTGCGTCCCCGCCTCGTCGTCGTCACCGGCGCGGGGAGCGGCATCGGCCGGGCCACTGCGATCAAATTCGCCAAGCTGGGCGCCCATGTGGTGGTCTCGGACATCGATCTGGACGCGGCGTCCGCCACCACGGCGATGATTCGCGGCCACGGGCGAAGCGCCTCGGCGGCACAGCTTGACGTCACCGACCCGGAAGCGTGGCAGGTGTTCGCGCGTGACGTGCTCGCCGAGCACGGGTATACCGACGTGTTGGTCAACAACGCCGGAATGCTGGTCGGTGGACCGTTTTTGGAGCTCAGTCCGGCCGACTGGGAGCGGCAGCTCAGCGTGAACCTGATGGGTGTTGTGTACGGATGCCGGGCTTTCGGCGCGCAGATGGTGGAACGGGGCAGTGGGCACATTGTCAACATCGCCTCGGCCGCGGCATTCACACCGACACCGGTGATGGCCCCGTACTCGGTGTCCAAGGCTGGGGTGAAGATGCTGACCGAATGCCTGCGTCTGGAACTGGGACCCAAAGGTGTTGGGGTCAGCGCGATCTGCCCGGGAGTGATCAATACCAATATCGCCGAACATGCGATCACCGTCGGTGTCAACCAGGAACTGATGGATCGGGGAAAGCGGGTCAACCGGCAGCTCCAAGAACTCGCCGAGAGGCTTCCGTTCGCCCCGATGAGCCCCAACCTCGTCGCGCGTGCGGCTGTGCGCGCGGTGCGGTTCGACCTCGCGGTCGTACCTGTGCGTAGCGAGGCGTGGCTGGGCTATTTCATGCTGCGCATTGCGCCGGGTGTCAATCGCCGTATGACCCAACCATTTTCGGTGGGCACACTGGAGAAACTCGGCGAGCGGCTGCTGGAGCGCTTCGACGCCAAGCCGCTCGATCCGCCCGGCGGTCGCTCTGACGTGCAGGCCGCGCCTGTGCCCAGTTCGCGTGGCTAGGCCGGCGATGACCAGCGACCGATCGGAGGTGCTGTGCCGGCAGTACGGCCTGACGCTGCCGGACGCCTGGCTCAACGTCAGGGAATGGGGCTCGACCGAGCCTGACGTCACCGTCGTGCTCACCCATGGCTGGACTCTGTCGGGTCGACTGTGGGAGGACGTCGGGACCATGCTGGTCCGAGCGGATCCGTCGGTGCGGGTGATCGCCTACGACCATCGGGGCCATGGCAATTCCGCGTCGGTGGCGACCGCTTCGATCGAGCAACTCGCCGACGATTTGGCCGCAGTAGTGACCCGGACGGTCCCGGCAGGGCCGATCGTTTTCGGTGGGCATTCCCTGGGCGGAATGACCCTGATGGCGTTGGCGCAGCGGCACCCGCGCATTGTCGCCGAACGCGCCGCCGGGGTGGCTTTCGTGGCGACCAGCGCCGGGAATCTGCTGGGCACGATCAGGCGGGTTCCGGGTACCGAGCCCGCGATGCGCGCGGTACTCGTGCCGGCGGCCCGGATCAGGCTGCCCAGCAAGCCCCTGTTGCTGGTGCGGCAAGGTGGTCGAGCGGCCTACGGCAAGCAGCCGCGACGCCACGATATGAATCGGACCGCATTGCAGGCAGCGCAAAGCGATCCGCGTGCTGTTGCGGCGCTCGGCCGATCGATACTGCGGCACACCCGTTACGACGCCTTGCCGGCATTCCGACATGCCCATGCCGTCGTCATGGCGGGCACGCGGGACCCATTGACCTCGCCCGCCCATGCCCGCCGGATCGCAGAGAAGTTGCCGGGCAGCCAACTGGTCGTCTTCCACGGCGCCGGCCACTTCCTGCCGTACGAGCGCCGCGAGGCGGTCACCGCCCATCTGCTCAATCTGGTGGCCAAAGCCCGTAATTCGGAACGGAGCATCACGGGCGTCGCCGGGTGAATCCGCGTACCGCGCCAGTTTCGGGTGCTTACGTCGGTTCGTCGCTGTGTATCCGGAAATAGCCGATGACGAGCGCGGCGAGCTCGCTGAGGAATTCATCGCGCTCGATCGGCGGCCGGTCGAGGAGGTAGCGGGTGGTGAGGTGTTCGACGGTGCGCACCAGCAGCCAGATGGTGGTCTGCGCGTGACGGACCGGCAAGGAGCGCAGCCGCAAGTGGGCCGCGGCCAATTCGCCCACGCGGTCTTCGAAGGCCGTGATTTTGTTGCCCAGCCCCAGCCGCGGCGTCTGCTCGATCAGCGCCCTCAGTAGCCCCGGCTCTTCCTCCATCGCTTCCAGGAGAATGTCCAATGTGGCGTAAATGCGCTGCGGCTCTTCGGGCTCGCCGATGTGCGCCGAGAGGTGAGCGGTGACGCGGTCGGCGATGCGGTCGGTGTAGCGATCGATCACAGCGGCGACGATCGTTTCCTTGTTCGGGAAGTACTGGTACAGCGATCCGGGACTGATACCGGCGGCTTCGGCGATGCGGTTGGTTGTCGCGTCGTCATAGCCCCGTTCGATCAATACCGTTTTGGCGGCGTCGAGGATCCGCTTCACCATCAAACGCGAGCGCTGTTGCTGGGGGACGCGCCGAGGAGCGACGGGGCCGCTGGTAGAGCGTGCCATCAGAACGCGAATTGAAGACGAGCTTTTACTTGCGTCATGCTGACATCATCGTCCCACGAAAGGCCGGAAGCATGGCGATTCCACAGAATCCCGTATCGGCGATCTTCGACAGGATGTTCGACCAGGCCGTGCGGAGCCGGTTCTTCCAGGGTCTCGATTTCGCCGAGCCGAAGGGAGACCCGGGCTGGTTCGGGCCGGACAGCGCGGTGTGGTTTGTGCACTCCCACATGCCGCTGGTGGCGCTGGGGCTGTTCTCGTCGGCGACAATGGAACAGCTTGACCCGTCGACGATTTCGGGCGGCTACCACCACTCGCGTGCGCTCAAGCGTGACGACGACGGCAATCCGCGGTTCGCCATCGACCCCGAAGGCGCCGCGGTCCGATTCGGCCACTCGCTGGCGTTCTTTCTCGGCGTTGCCTACGGCCCGACCGACACCGCGGAGAAGTGCGCGCGGATCGTCCGGGCCATGCACGGCACGGTGCACGGGGTGAGCGGGTTGACCGGGACTCGCTACGACGCTCGTGACCCCGAGCTGCTGCGGTGGAACTACGCCAATGTCGTCTGGGGGCTGGCCACCGCACACGAGCGCTACCACTACGCACCGTTGCGAGGTGTGGAGCTGGACCGCTACTACCGCGAGTTCACCCGAGTGGGCTACGCCCTCGGCGGGACCGATCTGCCCGCCAGCAAGGCCGAGGTACTCGAGGTTCTCGAGAGCTGGGTACCGAAACTCGCGTTATTGCCAGCTGTGTCGCAAGCGATTTGGCCGAACAACCGCCACGCCATGCCGATCTGGCAGTGGCCTCCCCAGGCGTTCATCAACTGGTTCATTCGCGACATGCAACCGCGATGGGCGCGCAGTCTCTACATGCACACCCGGCCCGACCCGCTGACGGTGTGGTCGGTTCGGCAAGCGCTGAAGGTGATGCTCAACAGCGCGCACCTGCTGCCCGGGCCGCTGCCCGAATTTCGGCAAGCGCAAGCGAGAGTGACCGGTGTGCCGCTGCAACCGATTCGCTTCGACCCGGACAAGATTGCCGCGGAATCCAAGCTGAGTCGGGGCGCCATCGAGCGGCTGGCGGACGGCAAGCCCGGGGCCAGCAGACGCAAAATCCCCCAAAGCCAAGGCATTTTGGGTGATTTTGCGTCTGCGCACCACTAGGTCACGTGGACTTCGTCCTCGTACACGGCACCACCCAGTCCCCGCTGGGATGGGCTCAGCTCGAGCATGCTCTGGAACAACGGGGACACCGTGGTGTCAGCGTCGATTTGCACACCGACAAACCCCTGGACGATGTCGATGACTACGCGCAGCTGGCCGCCAACCAGATAACTGCTCGCGGCGACGTTACGATTGTCGGGCATTCCGGCGCCGGGACGTTGCTTCCTTCCATTGCCGCCGCGCTGGACGCCGTCGCTGTTGTGTGGCTGGCGGCCTACATTCCCGACTTCGTCAACGGCCGAAGCCTCGTCGAGGAAATACACACCGAGCCGGCCAAGCTGTTCCACCCCGAGTGGGTCGGCATCGACCCCATTCGAGATCCGGACGCCGCCCGCCACTTCCTGTTTCATGACTGCAACCCAGGCGTGCAGGACTGGGCCCTGGGCACGCTGCGTGCCTTTATCCCTGCCGCTGGCTACCAACACAAGCCGGGCCTCCGACGACCGGCAGCGGCATCCACCGTCATCGCCCCAACCCGCGACCGCACACTTCGCGCGGACTGGATCCGCGAAGCGGCCGTCGAGCGACTCGGAGTCCAACCGGTGCTGGTCGATGCCGGCCACTGCCCGCATGTTTCCCAACCTGAGACCGTCGCCGACATCCTCGTCAATATCGTCACCGACCCACCCGGCAGGTGAGCACGCCAGCAAAATTCGCGCGACAGCGCAGTCAGCGTTATGCGACCCTGACAACGTGGGCGATGAACCGGAGATGTACATATTCGACTTCTCCGACGATGACAATGCGGCCGAGTACCGAGAAGTCGACGGGCCCCGCGCTGTCGTCGGTGTCGAACCCGGCGGTGAGCTGCGTTGTGAGGAGCGCGAACTCGACGAGGGCGAGGTGATAGCCCACGGCACCATCGATGACGACGGCTACGGGTCAACCCCTGTCGAGCGGGCGCATTTCATTGTCGACACCGTTCGGGTCCACCTCGCGCAGACGAGCTGCACCCTGCACACCGAAGATCTTTCGTCGATCGCGGCGTTGCTGCGACGTCCGTTGGTGCCCGGCCTGCGGTGCGCGGATCGGCTAGGTGGCGTCTGCTCGCTGCAGTATGTTCGTCGCCACACCGGTCGCTGCTGAGCAATCCGTTCACCCACGGGCGCTGAGAACCTCGTCGGCCACCGCCAACGCCATTGCCATGATCGACACCTGCGGGTTGACTTCCGGGCAGCTAGGCAGGATCGACGCGTCGGCCACCCACACGCCGTCGACCCCGCGCAGCCGGCCGTTCGGGTCGACCGGGCAGCGCAGCTCGTCGTCGCCGGCCGCGGCCGTGCCGGTTGGGTGAAAAGCCGCCAGGTGCAAGCTTTTCGGGTTCGTGCGAGCCAGAACATCCTGCAGCGCGGGCACGCTGGTTACGGTCGGACCGGCCGGCAGCCCCGTCAGCACCTCGACCGCGCCGGCGGCGAACAGCAGCCGTCCCATTGCTTCCAGCGCGGTCGTCAGCTTGGCAGTGTCGGTAGGGGTGATGTTGTAGCGCAGCACCGTCTCCCCGCGCACCGAATACACCCGGCCGACGCCGCGGTCGGCCACCATCGCGCCGAAGGTGGCGACACGGTGAGCCCGGTTCAGCCATCCGACCAACTCGGCACCGTAGCCGGGAAACACCATCGACCCCATGCCCGGCGGCGTCGAGGTCGCCTCGATCAGCACGCCGTGCGACTCGTGCAGCTCGTCGACCGCCGCGCTTTGCAGCACCCCGCGCCACGCGGTGATGTCCTCGTCGAAGCGACCGGCCAGCATCGCCGCCGGATGCAACGCAAGGTTGCGGCCGAGCCGCGGATGCCCGCCAATTCCGCTGCGCCGCAGCAGTCCAGGCGTCTCGGTGGCACCGGCCGCGACTACCACGGTGTCGGTCAGCACGTCGACCGCCGTCCCGTCGGGCCGACGGGCCCGTACCCCTCGCGCGCGACCGTCCGAGTGCAGCACCCGCTCGACGCGAGCGTCGCACGCGATCTGCGCGCCGGCCGCGCACGCCTGCGGCAGCGCATTGAGATGCACCCCGAATTTGGCGTTGCGCGGGCAGCCGATCGCGCACTGGCAACACGCGTCGCAGCCCGGCGCGTTGCGGGGGATGGGCGCAGCCCGCCAGCCCAGTGCTGCCGCGCCGTCGAGCAGCAGCCGTCCGTTGCGGCCCATGATCTCCAGCGGCACCGGGGCAACCTGCAACGTCTGCTCGACGTCGTCGAGGTAACCGGCCAGCCGGTCCGGATCGGCTAAGTCCCAACCGAATTCGTCGCGCCAGCGCTGCTGGACGGCGACCGGCGGCCGATAGCAGGTGCCCGAGTTGACGACGGTGGTGCCGCCGACCGCCCGGCCGATCGGCAGCACCACCGCCGGGCGTCCCAGCGCGACGGTTGCTCCCGCGCCGCGGTACAGCCCGGCGTAGCGGTCGATCGGATGCATGCTGCGAAACTCGTCGACGGTCCAGCGCCGGCCCTCTTCGACGATGACCACCGCCATCCCGGCGCGGGCCAGTGTGCGGGCCGCCATCGCGCCGCCGGCGCCAGACCCGACCACCACCGCGTCGGCCCGCACCACGGACGGGATATCAAGCGACGACGCAACATTCAGCACGGCGTCAGGTCGGGCTACGTCGTGTTCGCCGGCGCGCTCGAGCAATTCGGCGGCGTAGGTGTCAGCGCCGTTGGCAAGCAGCACAACGGCTTTCAATCCCTCGATCGCCGCACCGACATCCGGACTCAATGCCGCCACTCGGCGCAGCACTGCGGCGCGCGCCTCCGGGCTCAGCCGCGACAACGACCTGCCGGTGCTCAGATAGCTGGCGGCTGCGACGGTCAACAGCCCTGCTCGCACCGCCAGCCGCGACGCCGTGGGCAACCGGGCGAGATAGCGGTCGACGCGTTCGACCAACTGGGCCGGTGACGGGCCGCCGCGCTCCTGGGGCAGCAGCGCCTGCCCGAACGGGGCCGTCACCCGAAGCGCCGCCCGAGTCGGCGGCCGAGCTTGAGGAACAACGGGTACGTCGCGAAAATGCCTGCGGCCAGCGCATGCATCCCAGGGCCGAGCGTATCGGTCTTCACGCCGAAAACCCCGCTGTTCCACATGAAGTCGCGCCCATTGCGGGCCCGGAACGGACGCCACAGCACCCCGAGCCCCGGCACGTTGTTGTAAAGCCCGAACGAGCCGCCGAAGAACACGCCGAGCGTGGCGGCCTCGGCGGCGTCGCGCTGCTCTGATGGGAGTCCGCGTTCGATGAGCACGCCGGAGGCCACCAGCATGGGCGGGTCAAGCAGAAAACTCATGACGGAATCCTCTCGTTGATAAGTGGCGCCTCATCGCCGCGCAAGCCGACTTCCGCATGACCAAGCACCGACCAGCGCCGCTCGCCCAGCTCGACGTGGACATCGGCTTGCTCGGTGTTCGTGCACACCGCGGTGCCGCCGTCAGGATCGGTGTAGCCCAGGCTCACGCATCGATCGGCGGGCTGGTCCACGCGGATCAGGACGTTGCGACCGCCGATACGACCCTCCAGCTGCCAATGCGAGAGCCCCAGCGTGGTCCTCATCCAGGGCGACGGCAAACCCATTGGCGGCCAATCCTTTCCGTCGATCCGGAATCGGACGAACGCGATCGGAGGCAGCCTGCGCAGGCCCGGTGTGTGCGACACCGCGGTGACCACTTCGAGAACGTCGCCGTCGCCGAGGTCGGCGTGGATCCACCCCCAGCGTTTGGCGTTGCCGCGGCCGTAGATGTGCGCGACTGCGCCGCGCCAGCCATTGACCGCATGCGATGCGTCGCCGACGGTGAGCGACCCGGTGAAATCGGCGGTGGGCGCCAGCACCACCTGCGCGCCGGGCAACAGCTCGCGCTCCCACGCCGCCCGCGGGAAGGTCCACAGCGGTCTGCCGGTGTCCTTCCAGCGCAGATCCCAGGCCAGCGACCCGGCGCGGCCGGCCAGTTCCTGAACGGCGACGTGGACGTCGCCAACCCGGAACCACGCGGAATCCCCGGGCTCGACCGGACCCGGCCCGAAGCGTGCTGTGCGCGGCGGACCGTCGGCGGGAAACCACGTCGCCCAACCGTGCCCGTAAGCCGCACCGGAAGTCGGTGCCACGGTTTCGCAATGCACCCACAGTCCGGCCCGCGTCGCCGGGTCGGACAGGGTGGCATACCAGACTTCCAGGCGGCCGGGCTTGCCCCGCCAGCGCGGGACAGCGGCGGACCGGAGTTCGGCGTCCATGGTTCGTCCACTATATTGGTTGGACCAATGAACCAGTCAAGCCCGTTTCGTCCGCCGGATCGTCAGCGCCTCGACGAGCAAATTGCCGCGTCGATCGCCGACGCCATCCTCGACGGCGCCTTCCCGCCCGGGTCGACGTTGCCGCCGGAGCGGGAACTTTCCGAGCAGTTCGGCGTCAACCGCACGTCGCTGCGGCAGGGGCTGGCGCGGCTGCAGCACATGGGGCTGATCGAGGCCCGGCAGGGCAGCGGCAACGTGGTTCGCGACCCCGGCGGCCTGACCCACCCCGCGGTGGTCGAGGCGCTGGTGCGCAAGCTGGGCCCGGACTTCCTGGCGGAGCTGTTGGAGCTGCGAACTGCGTTCGGCGCATTCATCGGCCGGTTGGCCGCCGAGCGCAGCACACCCGACGACGCCCGGGCGCTGCGCGCGGCACTGACGGCGGTTCAGACGGCCGAGACCTCGGAGGCCCGCCAAGAGGCCGACCTGGCGTTCTTCCGCGTGCTGGTGCACGCCACCCGCAACCGGGCGCTGGGGCTGCTGTACCGGTGGGTCGAGCAGGCCTTCGGCGGCCGCGAACACGAGCTGACCGCCGCCTACGACGACGCCGACACCGTGGTGGCCGAGCTGCAAACGATCACCGACGCGGTGCTGGCGCACAACGCCCCGGGGGCCGCCGCGACGGTCGAGGCCTACCTGCAGGCCAGCGCGCTGCGGATGGTCGAGTCGTACAAGCTATTCGGCGAGTCGCGTCGCCGGGTGGATCGCGATGAGCCCTAAAGAGCTGCGCCGCTTGCACATTGCGGCCAGCTCGGCGTAGGCCTTCTCACCGAGCAGCTCGGTGAGCTCGGCGGCCAGGCTCTGCCACACCGGCTCGGCGCCGACATGAGCGGCCGGATCGCCCGTGCAGTACCAGTGCAGATCGGCGCCGCCCGCACCCCAACCGCGGCGGTCGTATTCGGTGACGGTGGTCTTGAGGATCTCGCTGCCGTCGGGACGCGTCACCCACTCCTGGCTGCGCCGGATCGGCAGCTGCCAGCAGACGTCGGGCTTCATCGTCAGCGGGTGCACGCCCAGCCGCAGCGCCGCGGTGTGCAACGCGCAACCGGCGCCAGCCTTGAACCCGGGCCGGTTCAGGAAGATGCACGCACCCTTGTGCTTACGGGTACGCCACGCCTTCTCGCCGTCGTGCTCGTCGCGCTCCAGATAACCCTTGGGGCCCAAGCCCTTCTCGCGGAACTGCCAGTCGTCGTCGCTCAGCCGTGACACGGCGTCGTCGAGCCGGGCGCGGTCGTCGTCGTCGGACAAAAACGCACCGTGCGAACAACATCCATCGTCGGGGCGCCCGGCGACGGTGCCCTGGCAGGCAGGCGTCCCGAACACGCACGTCCAGCGCGACAGCAACCAGGTCAGGTCGGCTGCGATCAGATGCTCGGGATTGTCCGGGTCGTAAAACTCCACCCATTCACGCGCAAAGTCCAATTCGACTTCGCCCGGGTGGTCTGGTTGCGAGGACGTCACGTATGTCCACGGTAGTGGCTGCGCCGGTGAGCAGCTACGAGCCACGCAGGCCTGATTGCCTGGCTCCTCCTCAGACCGCTCCGCGGTCTGCATCGTCGCCACGCAGTAGGTTGTCCCCGTGAGATTGGGTGTGCTCGACGTGGGCAGCAACACGGTCAATCTGCTGGTGGTGGATGCCCACCGCGGTGGGCACCCGACCCCCATGAGCTCGACCAAGGCCACCCTGCGGCTTGCCGAGACCATCGACAGCTCGGGCAAGATCAGTCGACGGTGGGTCGACAAGCTGATTTCGACGATCGACGAGTTCGCGAAGATTGCCGACAGCTCAGGCTGCGCCGAATTGATGGCGTTCGCCACATCCGCGGTCCGTGACGCCAAAAACTCCGAGGACGTGCTGGCCCGGGTAAAGGCCGAAACGGGTGTCGAGCTGCGGGTGCTGCGAGGCGTCGACGAGTCGCGGCTGACCTTCCTGGCGGTGCGCCGCTGGTACGGGTGGAGCGCCGGGCGGATCATCAACCTCGACATCGGCGGCGGCTCGCTCGAGCTGTCCAACGGTGTCGACGAGGAACCCGAGGTCGCGTTGTCGCTGCCGCTGGGCGCCGGACGGCTGACGCGCGAATGGCTGCAAGACGATCCGCCGGGCCGGCGGCGTGTCGGCATGCTGCGGGATTGGCTAGACTCCGAGCTCGCCGAGCCCAGCGCCACACTCCTCGAACCCGGCACACCCGACCTTGCCGTAGCAACGTCGAAGACGTTCCGCTCCCTGGCGCGGCTGACCGGCGCGGCGCCGTCGGCGGCCGGCCCGCGGGTGAAGCGGACATTGACCGCAAGCGGCCTCAGACAACTCATATCTTTCATCTCTAGGATGACCACGGCTGACCGAGCCGAACTGGAAGGAGTGAGTGCCGAGCGGGCGCCGCAAATCGTGGCGGGAGCTCTGGTGGCGGAGGCGACTATGCGAGCGCTGTCGATAGAAACGGTGGACATCTGCCCGTGGGCGCTGCGGGAAGGTCTCATCTTGCGCAAACTTGACAGTGAAGCCGACGGAACCGCCCTCGTCGAGACTTCCGTGCGGGATGCTGGAAGCCAGCAAGCTGATCGGACTGCGGTTAGCCGATCGAGAGGCAGCACACGATGACTGGACCCAACGACAGCCCGGGCACCCGGCCGATCTCGGTAGCCGAGTTGCTGGCCAAGAACGGCACCATCGGCGCGCCGCCCCCCGCCGGACGCCGCCGCCGGCGGCGCGGCAACGACGACGCAGTGACCGTCGCCGAGCTGACCGGCGAGATCCCGGTCGTCGGTGAGGAGGCCGAGCGTGACGAGACCGAACGGCCCGGCCCACGGTCACATGCCCGTCGCCCCAACGGCGCCACCCGGGTCGACGAGCCCGCCGTCGACGAGGCCGCCGACGCAGCGCCGTACTGGTCCGAGCCGCAGCCGCGCTGGCCGGAGTCGTCGCCGCAGCGGCCCCCGCGTGAAGCTCGCCCCGAGCGCAGCCCCTACCCGTTGCCGACCCGCAAAGCCCCTGTCGACGACGAGGAGCGAGCCGTCCGGCCCGCCGCGCAAGCCGGCGCCGAGGGGATGAACCCCGACCCGCTGGAGGATTACGCCGGCATGCCCGTCGACGTCATGGACACCGACGTGCGCGAGGCCGAACCGCCCACCGAGGACTCCGCCTACGTGCGGTCCTATCTCGGCCGGTTCCTGCGCGACAAGACCGCCGACGACGTCGAGGCCGACGAGGACTACCCGGACATCGACGAGGCCGACGACTACGCCGATCTCGACTCCGACGTCGACTCCGACATTGACGATGTCGCCGACGATCTGGCCGCCGACGATACCGAGGACGCCTACGCGTGGCCGGACCGCACCGAAGCCTTGCTGCACGGCGGTTTGGTTGTGCTGCAGTCGATTCTGGCCGTCGCGTTCGGCGCCGGGCTGTTCATCGCCTTCGACCAGCTGTGGCGGTGGAACAACATTGTGGCGCTGGTGCTTTCGGTGCTCGTCATCCTCGGTCTGGTGGTCGGGGTTCGGGTGGTCCGCAAGACCGAGGACATCGGCAGCACGTTGATCGCGGTGGCGGTGGGGGCGCTGGTCACATTGGGGCCGCTGGCATTGCTGCAATCCGGCTAGCCAGTCAGTGCGCCCAGCTATCAAGGTCGGCCTGTCGACGGCCTCGGTCTACCCGATGAGGACCGAGGCCGCCTTCGAGTATGCGGCCAAGCTCGGCTACGACGGCGTCGAGCTGATGGTGTGGGGCGAGTCGGTCAGCCAGGACATCGCCGCCGTCCAGAAGCTCTCCCGGCGCTACCGGATGCCGGTGCTGTCGGTACACGCGCCGTGCCTGCTGATCTCGCAGCGAGTGTGGGGATCCAACCCGATACCGAAGCTGGAACGCAGCGTGCGGGCCGCCGAAAAGCTCGGCGCCCAAACCGTCGTCGTGCATCCGCCGTTCCGCTGGCAGCGCCGTTACGCCGAGGGGTTCTCCGAACAGGTTGCCGCACTGGAGGAGTCGAGCGACGTGCTCGTGGCGGTGGAGAACATGTTCCCGTTCAGGGCGGACCGATTCTTCCGGCAGTCGATGGAGCGGATGCGCAGGCGGGGCGGCGGGCCCGGCCCGGCGATCTCCGCGTTCTCGCCGTCCTACGATCCGCTGGACGGCAACCACGCGCACTACACGCTGGACCTGTCGCACACCGCGACCGCGGGCAGCGACGCGCTCGACATGGCCCAGCGGATGGGCTCGGGCCTGGTGCACCTGCATCTGTGCGACGGCAGCGGGCTGCCGGCCGACGAACATCTGATGCCCGGCCGGGGCACCCAGCCGGTCGTGGAGGTGTGCCAGATGCTGGCCGGTAGCGACTTCGCCGGCCACGTCGTCCTGGAGGTGTCGACGTCGCGCGCGCGTTCCGCCCATGAGCGCGAGGCGATGCTGGCGGAGTCGCTGCAATTCGCCCGAAAGCATCTGCTGCGATGAGCATCCCGTTATTCACCGAGGCGATGACGCTGCGCCAGACCGGGCCTGGTGCTTTCGAAGGCGAGCTGAACAAGCACTGGACGATCGGGCCCAAGGTGCACGGCGGGGCGATGCTGGCGTTGTGCGCCAACGCCGCCCGCACCGCCCACGGCGACGGCGTCCAGCCGGTCGCGGTGTCGGGCAGCTACCTGTGGGCACCCGATCCCGGGCCGATGCAGCTGACGACCTCAATCCGCAAGCGCGGCAGACGAATCAGCGTGGTCGACGTGGAGCTCAACCAGGGCCAGCGGACCGCCGTGCACGCCGTCGTCACCCTCGGCGAACCCGAACACCATGTGCCGCCGCTACTTTCGGCCAACCCGGTGACCGAGCTGATGACGCCCGAACCGCCGCCCGGAATCGCGCCGATCGGTCCCGGCCATCCGATGGCCGGGCTGGTGCACCTGGCCGAGGGCTGCGACGTGCGGCCAGTGGTCTCCACGCTCGAGCCCACCGACGGGCGGCCACCGCTGATCCAGATGTGGGTACGGCCGCGTGGGGTGGCGCCCGACGTCCTGTTCGCGCTGATGTGCGGTGACGTGTCCGCGCCGGTGAGCTTCGCCGTCGGCCGCACCGGCTGGGCGCCCACCGTGCAGCTCACCGCCTACCTGCGCGGCCTGCCCGCCGACGGATGGCTGCGCGTGCTGTGCACTTGCGTGCAGATCGGCCAGGACTGGTTCGACGAGGACCACACCGTCGTCGACTGCGAGGGCCGCATCGTGGTGCAATCGCGTCAGCTGGCGATGGTCCCCGCTCTTCGCTGATCCAGAGGTCTGCCATGCTGTGCGGCATGGCCAGAATCGCGATCATCGGCGGCGGCAGCATGGGCGAAGCCTTGCTTTCGGGCCTGCTGCGGTCCGGGCGGCAGGTCAAGGACCTGGTGGTGGCCGAACGGCTGCCTGAGCGTGCCCGCTACCTGTCCGAAACGTATTCGGTGCTGGTGACGTCGATGGTCGACGCGGCGGAGAACGCGACGTTCGTCATCCTCGCGGTCAAACCCTCCGACGTCGAGGCGGCTGTCACCGAGATCGCCCACGCGGCCGCCCAGGCCGACGGCGACAGCCCCGAGCAGGTGTTCATCACCGTCGCCGCCGGGGTCACGACCGGATACCTGGAATCGAAACTGCCGGCCGGGACGCCGGTGGTCCGGGTGATGCCCAACGCACCGGCGCTGGTCGGTGCCGGGGTCAGCGCGATAGCCAAGGGCCGCTTCGTCACACCGGAACAGCTCAAGGAGGTGGCCGCGCTGTTCGACTCCGTCGGCGGCGTGCTCACCGTCCCGGAGGCGCAGATGGACGCGGTGACGGCGGTGTCCGGTTCCGGGCCGGCGTATTTCTTCCTGATGGTCGAGGCACTGATCGACGCTGGCGTCGGGGTGGGCCTGAGCCGTCAGGTGGCGACCGAACTGGTCGCCCAGACGATGGCAGGGTCGGCGGCGATGCTGCTGGAGCGGATGGAGCAGGACCGGGCGCCCGCCGGCGGCGGCGCGGCCGACCTCGGCGTGGACACGACGGCCGCCGGGCTGCGGGCCACGGTCACCTCGCCGGGCGGCACTACCGCTGCTGCGCTGCGGGAACTCGAGCGTGGGGGTTTGCGCAGCGCTGTCGACGACGCGGTCCGGGCCGCGAAAACCCGTTCTGAGCAGCTACGAATCACATCAGAGTAATTCATAAATTTTCCCTGAATTCCCCCCACCCGTCGCAGTAACCCCACTAGTACCGCTATTCTCCTGTGTGTATGCACGTGTGGGTGCCAGCGGAGGGGAAGCCGCTGGGACTGCGCGTGCCTGACTGATTGGGTTGCGATGACGTCTATGAACGGGCCATCAGCACGAGATTCAGCTGGCGGAAAATCGGCGCGGGACAGCGGTTCCCCCGACGGCCAGCAGCCCAGGACACAATTTCTGACCGTGGCCGAAGTGGCGGCGCTGATGCGGGTCAGCAAGATGACGGTCTACCGGCTGGTTCACAACGGTGAACTGCCCGCGGTCCGCGTCGGGCGGTCTTTCCGGGTGCATGCCAAGGCCGTGCACGACATGCTGGAGAGCTCCTACTTCGACGCCGGGTAGCCCGCTCGGTGTTTCGAGCGTGCGCTCGGGGATGAGCGCGTGGGCGTGTCGTCGCCCCGAGCGCGCGGTCGGCGCTTTTCCGTTGCGTGCGGTTGCCCAGGTAGAGTGTGCGGGTTGTTGCACGGCCATAGGGATAGCGGGGTTATGGGCTCAGTAATCAAGAAGCGGCGCAAGAGGATGTCGAAGAAGAAGCACCGCAAGCTGCTTCGCCGCACCCGGGTGCAGCGCAGGAAACTCGGAAAGTAAGTCTCGACCGGCCGTCTGAGCGCTTGGCCGATAGGCTGTCGGAGTGGATTCGTCGGGCGCTACTAGCGACACCGTGCACTACCCCAAAGTCGTATTGGTGACTGGGGCGTGCCGGTTTCTGGGCGGCTACCTGACGGCCCGGCTGGCGCAGAACCCGTTGATCAACCGGGTCATCGCCGTGGATGCCATTGCGCCCAGCAAGGACATGCTGCGGCGGATGGGCCGCGCCGAATTCGTCCGCGCCGACATCCGCAACCCCTTTATCGCCAAGGTGATTCGAAACGGCGACGTCGACACCGTCGTGCATGCGGCCGCGGCGTCGTTTGCGCCGCGATCCGGCGGCGGTGCGGCGTTGAAGGAAATCAACGTGATGGGCGCGATGCAGTTGTTCGCGGCCTGCCAGAAGGCGCCGTCGGTGCGCCGCGTGGTGTTGAAGTCGACGTCGGAGGTCTACGGGTCCAGCCCGCACGACCCGGTGATGTTCACCGAGGACAGCAGCAGCCGCCGGCCCTTCCGCGAAGGTTTCCCCAAGGACAGCCTCGACATCGAGGGCTATGTGCGCGGGCTGGGCCGCCGGCGGCCCGACATCTCGGTGACGATTCTGCGGTTGGCCAACATGATCGGGCCCGCGATGGACACCACGCTGTCGCGGTATCTGGCCGGCCCGCTGGTCCCCACCGTCGTCGGACGGGACGCTCGCCTGCAGTTACTGCACGAGCAGGACGCGCTCGGCGCGCTGGAGCGCGCCGCGATGGCCGGCAAGCCGGGCACCTTCAACATCGGTGCCGACGGGATCATCATGCTGTCGCAGGCGATCCGGCGGGCGGGCCGAATTCCGCTGCCGGTACCCGGATTCGGGCTCTGGATTCTCGATTCGCTGAGACGTGCTAATCGCTATACCGAAATCAACCGCGAGCAACTCGACTACCTCAGTTACGGCCGCGTAATGGACACAACACGGATGCGTGTCCAACTCGGCTACCAACCCAAATGGACTACGGCCGAAGCCTTTGATGACTACGTACGTGGTCGAGGTTTGACTCCCATTATCAAACCGGAGTTGGTAGTCTCCTTGGAGGGTCGGGCCGTGGCAGCAGCGCAGCGCTTTGGCAACTGGAACCCAATTCCATCGGTTTGGGGGAAGTAAATATCGTGGCGGGTGAGCCGAAGGCGAAAGTCATTCCGCTGCACACGAATCCGAGTCGTGCAGCCGCGCAGCGGCGGGCGGGTCAACGGACGCAGGAGTCGCGTCGGCACCCGTCGCTGTTGTCGGATCCCGGCGGGCGGGCATCAGCCGAGCAGATCGCCGCCGTCGTCCGCGAGATCGACCAGCATCGTCGCGTCGCCGGCGCCAAACCCGAAACCGAAACGCCCGGCAGCGACCTCGCGCAGCGGGTCGGTGCGGTCGCCGAATTCATCCGTCAACGCATCACCGGCGACTACAGCGTCGACGAGTTCGGGTTCGACCCACACTTCAACGACGCCATCGTGCGGCCTTTGCTGAGATTCTTCTTCAAGTCGTGGTTCCGGGTCGAGGTCAGCGGTATCGAGAACCTGCCGGACACCGGCGCGGCATTGGTCGTGGCCAACCACGCCGGGGTGCTGCCGTTCGACGGGCTGATGGCCTCGGTGGCCGTGCACGACGAGCACCCCGCGCATCGCGACTTGCGGCTGCTGGCCGCCGACATGGTGTTCGACCTGCCGGTGATCGGCGAAACCGCCCGCAAGGCCGGCCACACCATGGCGTGCACCACCGACGCACACCGGCTGCTGGCGTCCGGCGAGCTCACCGCCGTGTTCCCGGAGGGCTACAAGGGCCTGGGCAAGAAGTTCAAGGACCGCTACAAGCTGCAGCGGTTCGGCCGCGGCGGGTTCGTGTCGGCGGCACTGCGCACCAAGGCGCCGATCGTGCCGTGCTCGATCGTCGGCTCCGAGGAGATCTACCCGATGGTGGCCGACGTCAAGCTGCTGGCGCGGCTGTTCGGTCTGCCGTACTTCCCGGTCACCCCGCTGTTTCCGTTGGCCGGCCCGGCGGGCATGGTGCCGCTGCCGTCGAAGTGGCACATTGCTTTTGGCGAGCCGATTTCTACCGCCGACTACGACGTTGCCGACGCCGACGATCCGATGGTCACCTTCGAGCTGACCGATCAGGTCCGCGAGACCATCCAGCAGACGCTGTACCGGTTGCTGGCCGGCCGGCGCAACGTGTTCTTCGGCTGAGTTTTCGCGTCTGCCGGCCGCACTACGGCTTGACCAAGGTGAACTGGCAGACGTCGGTGTAGCCGTCGCGAAACAGCTCGGCGCAGCCGGTCAGGTATTTCATGTAACGGTCGTAGACCTCCTGCGACTGGATCGCGATGGCCTCGTCCTTGCGGGATTCCAGATTCTTGGCCCAGATGTGCAGCGTGCGGGCGTAGTGCAGCCGCAGCGGCTGCCTCTTGGTGAGCGTGAAGCCCGCCCTGGCCGCGTGCTCCTCGACCGCCGACGCCTGCGGCAGATCGCCGCCGGGGAAGATCTCGTCCATGATGAACTTGAAGAACCGCAGGAGACGCATCGTGAGCGGCAGCCCGCGCTCGGCGAAGTCCTCGTCGCTGGGCTTGACGATGGTGTGCAGCATCATCACCCCACCCGGCGGCAGCACTCGGTAGGCCATTGCGAAAAAGTCGTCGTAGCGGCTGCGGCCGAAATGCTCGAACGCACCGATTGACACGATGCGGTCCACCGGCTCGTCGAACTGCTCCCAGCCCTGCAGCCGCACCTCTTTGGAACGCGGGCTGTCCATCGCGGCGAAGGACTTCTGCACATGGGCGGCCTGGTTTTTGGACAGCGTCAAGCCGATGACGTTCACGTCGTACTTCTCGATCGCGCGCCGCAGCGTCGCGCCCCAGCCGCAGCCGATATCGAGCAGCGTCATGCCGGGCTCCAGATCGAGCTTGCCCAGCGACAGGTCGATCTTGGCGAGTTGCGCCTCTTCCAGAGTCATGTCGTCGCGCTCGAAGTATGCGCAGCTGTAGGTCTGTGACGGGTCGAGGAACAGCCGGTAGAAGTCGTCGGACAGGTCGTAATGCGACTGGACGTCCTCGAAGTGCGGCGTGAGATTGTTGCTCACTGGTCTTGGCCCCCTGATTGGTTGGCGGCAACTACCTTGTCCCCGCCTCGAATGGATGCGATCGCCGCGATCGTCGCCTCCGCGTCGGCGTCGGGATGCGTTGACTCCCCGAGCATGGTCACGATGCTGGTGATCACGGGGTTGCCGTCGGCGTCGGTGACCTCGCTGCGGATCTCGGCGATCACGGTGCTGTGGGACTCAATGACCGAGTCCAGGTAGGTGTCGAAGAAGAGCCGGTCACCGGCCAGGATCGGCCGGTGGTAGATGAACTTCTGGTCGCGGTGCAGCACGCGGGCGAGGTTGATCGGGATGTCGAACTTGGTGAAGACGTCCAGTTGCACGCGCCGCCCGGCGACCGCCAGAAATGTCAGCGACGCCACCAGCGCCGGGTAGCCGGCCTCGGCGGCGGCAGCTTCGTCGAAGTGCATCGGGTGGTCGTCCTTGACCGACCGCGCGAACTCGCGGATCTTTTCACGACCGACGTCGAAGTAGTCCGGGAACCTGTAGTGCGTCCCGATGAGGTCTTGGGCGCCTTCGGGCACTGACATGCGCTGCTCTCCACTCGTATGGGTGCTCAGCGGCGCAGCTTATCAGCGGAATTGCCGTCGGGCGCTATCCGCGCCCCTCGCGCGTTACCCGCGCTCGTGGCGACGCGACACGGGGCCTGATGCGGTCGGTGCGCCCCTCGCGCGTTACCCGCGCTCGTGGCGACGCGACACGGCCGCCGCCAGGGCCCCGCCCGCCGCGCCCAGCGCCAGCGCGGACGGCACCCCGATACGGGCGGCCTTGCGCGCGGTCCGGAAGTCGCGGATCTCCCACCCACGCTCGCGGGCCAGGGCGCGCAGCCGGGCGTCGGGGTTGATCGCGACCGCGGTGCCGACCAGCGACAGCATCGGCACGTCGTTGTAGCTGTCCGAATAGGCGGTGCAGCGCCGCAGGTTCAGCCCCTCCCGGATCGCCAGCGACCGCACCGCGTGGGCCTTGCCGGTGCCGTGCAGGAGGTCGCCGACCAGCCGGCCGGTGAACACCCCGTCGACCGACTGGGCCACAGTGCCGAGTGCGCCGGTCAGGCCGAGTCGGTGCGCGATGGTCACCGCCAGCTCGTAGGGCGTAGCGGTGACCAGCCACACCTGCTGGCCCGCGTCGAGGTGCATCTGCGCCAGCTCACGCGTGCCCGGCCAGATCTTGTCGGCGATGATCTCGTCGTAAATCTCCTCGCCCAGCGCTATCAGCTCGGCCGTCGAGCGGCCTTCGATGAACGCCAGCGCCTTGCGCCGGCCCGCTGCGACGTCGTTGCTGTTCTCGCGGCCGATGAGCTGAAACTTGGTCTGCGCGTAAATGAACCCGAGCACGTCGCGGTAGGTGAAGTATTTGCGGGCCGCCAGGCCTCGGCCGAAATGCACCAGCGACGAACCCTGCACCAAAGTGTTGTCCACGTCGAAGAACGCCGCCGCTGTCAGGTCGACCGGAGGCTGCTCGGGGCCGGGCGCGTCATCCTCGTGCAGGCCGTCGAGCGCGCGTTCGGCGCTGGCGTTGGACGCCAGCGCCTGAAGGTCGAAGCGACCGGGCTGCTCATGGCCCGAGTCGGCAAAAGCCATCACGCCACAACACTATCCGGCAACTGCTGCACACTGGGGTCGTGGACCGCCCGCAGGTGCAGCTGCTGACCCGTGACGGATGCAGCATCTGTGAGCGCGCTTACTCTCAACTGGCCGCGCTGGCCGCCGAATTGGGGTTCGACCTGTCGGCCACCGACGTCGACGCCGCCGCGGCCGCCGGGAATCCCGCGCTGCGGGCGGAATTCGGCGACCGGCTGCCGGTGGTGCTGCTCGACGGCCGCGAGCACAGCTACTGGGAGGTCGACGAGGAGCGCCTGCGTGCCGATCTTGCCGCGCGGTGAAATTTGGTAGCCCACCAGCCGAACGACTACCGTGGATGTCAGTTCGTTCACTGGTGAAAGCAAGGGAGCAGGCCAGGTGATTAAGCCGTGAGCGTCCTGCTCTTCGGGGTATCACACCGCAGCGCGCCGGTTTCCGTTCTGGAGCAGCTGTCCACCGACGAGTCCGACCAGATCAAAATCATCGACCGGGTTTTGCAGTCGCCGCTGGTCACCGAGGCCATGGTGCTGTCCACCTGCAACCGGGTCGAGGTCTACGCCGTGGTCGACGCCTTCCACGGCGGCCTGTCGGTCATCGGGCAGGTGCTCTCCGAGCATTCCGGAATGTCGCTGGGCGACCTGACCAAATACGCCTACGTGCGCTACAGCGAGGCCGCCGTCGAGCATCTGTTCGCGGTGGCCAGCGGCCTGGATTCAGCAGTGCTCGGCGAACGGCAGGTGCTGGGCCAGGTGCGCCGCGCCTATGCGACCGCCGAGGCCAATCGCACCGTCGGGCGGGTGCTGCACGAGCTGGCTCAGCGCGCGCTGGCGGTGGGCAAGCGGGTGCACAGCGAAACGGCGATCGACGCCGCCGGCGCATCGGTGGTGTCGGTGGCGCTCGGCATGGCCGACAGCAAGCTGGTCGGGCTCAACGGCAAGACCGCCGCGGTGATCGGCGCCGGGGCGATGGGCGCGCTGGCCGCGGCGCATCTGACCCGCGCCGGCGTCGAGCATGTCCACGTCGTCAACCGGTCGCTGCCGCGGGCGCAGCGGCTGGCCCGCAAGGTCCGTGAAGCCGGTGCCCAAGCCGAAGCCTGGGCTCTCGACCGGCTCCCGGCGGCACTGGCCGACGCCGACGTCGTCGTCAGCTGCACCGGTGCGGTGCGCCCGGTCGTGTCGCTGGCCGACGTGCACCACGCCCTGGCCGCCGCCCGCCGCGACGAAACCACCCAGCCGCTGGTGATCTGCGACCTGGGCATGCCGCGCGACGTCGACCCCGCGGTGGCCGGCCTGCCCGGTGTCTGGGTCGTCGACATGGACCGCATCCAGCGGGAGCCGTCGGCGCGGGCCGCAGCCGCCGACGCCGAAGCCGCCCGCCACATCGTCGCCGCCGAGGTCGCCACGTACCTGGCCGGTCAGCGGATGGCCGAGGTGACCCCGACGGTGACCGCGCTGCGCCAGCGCGCCGCCGACGTCGTCGAAGCGGAGTTGCTGCGGTTGGAGAACCGGCTGCCCGGACTGGACACCGACCAGCGCGACGAGGTGGCCCGCACCGTGCGCCGCGTGGTGGACAAGCTCCTGCACGCCCCCACCGTGCGGATCAAGCAATTGGCGAGCGCGCCCGGCGGCGACAGCTACGCCGAGGCGCTGCGCGAGCTGTTCGAACTCGACCAGACGGCTGTTGACGCCGTCGCAACCGCAGGCGAATTGCCTACGGTCACAACCGATTCGGGCGAGTAGCCGCTTGGCCGACGTGATCCGGATTGGCACGCGGGGCAGCCTGTTGGCCACCACCCAGGCCGGCGCTATAAGGGACGCCCTGGCGGCCAATGGCCATCCCGCCGAGCTGGTCACGATCAGCACCGAGGGGGACCGGTCGACCGATCCGATTGCCAGCATCGGCGTCGGGGTGTTCACCGCGGCGTTGCGGGAGGCCATCCTGGAGGGCAAGGTCGACGCCGCGGTGCACTCGCACAAAGATTTGCCGACGGCCGACGATCCGCGGTTCACCGTGGCGGCGATACCGCCCCGCGAAGACCCGCGAGACGCGGTGGTGGCCCGCGACGGGCTGGTGCTGGCGGAGTTGCCGACGGGCTCGGTGGTCGGCACTTCGTCGCCCCGGCGGGCCGCACAGCTTAGAGCACTGGGTCTCGGTTTGGAAATCCGCCCCCTAAGAGGCAACCTAGATACCAGGTTGAACAGGGTAAGCAGCGGTGATCTCGACGCGATCGTGGTGGCCAGGGCGGGCTTGGCCCGGCTGGGCCGGCTCGACGCCGTCACCGAGACGCTGGAGCCGGTCCAGATGTTGCCGGCACCGGCTCAGGGGGCGCTGGCCGTCGAGTGCCGCGCCGGGGACACCGGCCTGGCGGCACTGTTGGCGGAGCTCGACGACGCCGACACCCGCGCGGCCGTCACCGCCGAGCGTGCCCTGCTCGCCGAACTGGAGGCAGGTTGCTCCGCGCCGGTGGGCGCGATCGCCGAGGTGGTCGAGTCCATCGATGAGGACGACTCACATGTCTTCGAGGAGCTGTCGCTACGCAGCTGCGTGGCGGCGCTGGACGGATCCGACGTGATCCGCGCATCCGGCATCGGCAGTCCGGATCGGGCACGGGAGCTGGGGCTCTCGGTGGCCGAGGAGCTGTTCGCGCTGGGCGCACGGGAACTCATGTCGGGAGCGCGGTGAAATCCCGCGCGAGGAGGGATGACAGATGACGACGCGAGGGCGTAAGCCGAAGCCGGGCCGCATCACGTTCGTGGGCTCAGGTCCTGGGGACCCGGGTCTGCTGACGACGCGGGCCGCGACGGCGCTGGCCAACGCCGCCCTGGTGTTCACCGACCCTGACGTGCCCGAGGCCGTGCTGGCGCTGATCGGCAAGGACCTGCCGCCGGTGTCCGGTCCGGCGCCCGCCGAGCCGGGCCCCGACACGCCCGAGGGTGCCGCCGACGACCCCGCCGCCGCGGTGGTGTCCGTCGGACCCGACATCCGGCCCGCCCTCGGCGATCCGGCCGAGGTGGCGAAAACGCTTGTGGCCGAAGCTCGTTCGGGCCACGACGTGGTGCGGCTGGTGGCCGGTGACCCGCTGTCGGTCGACGCGGTCATCACCGAGGTGAGCGCGGTGGCGCGCAGCCACCTGCACTTCGAGATCGTGCCCGGGCTGGCGCCGACCTCTGCGGTGCCGGCGTATGCCGGATTGCCGCTGGGCTCGTCGCACACCGTGGCCGACGTGCGCGGTGATGTGGACTGGGCGGCGCTGGCCGCCGCACCGGGCCCGCTGATCCTGCAGGCCACCGCATCTCACGTGGCCGACGCGGCGCGCACGCTGATCGAATACGGGCTGACCGAGACCACGCCGTGCGTGGTGACCGGCTCGGGCACCACGTGCGCGCAGCGTTCGGTGGAGTCGACGCTGGGCACGCTGACCGACGGCGCGCCGCTGGGCGCCACCGATCCCGCCGGCCCGCTGACCGGCGCCGTGGTGGTGACAATCGGCAAGACCGTGGCCAACCGAGCCAAGCTGAACTGGTGGGAGAGCCGCGCCCTGTACGGCTGGACCGTACTGGTGCCGCGCACCAAGGACCAGGCCGGCGAGATGAGCGAACGGCTGACCGCGCACGGCGCGCTGCCGATCGAGGTGCCGACCATCGCCGTCGAGCCGCCGCGCAGCCCCGCGCAGATGGAGCGCGCGGTCAAGGGTTTGGTCGACGGCCGCTACCAGTGGGTGGTGTTCACCTCCACCAACGCAGTGCGTGCGGTGTGGGAGAAGTTCGGCGAGTTCGGTCTCGACGCGCGCGCGTTCTCCGGCGTGAAGATTGCCTGCGTCGGCGAGGCGACGGCCGATCGGGTTCGCGCGTTCGGGATCAGCCCCGAGCTGGTGCCGTCCGGTGAGCAGTCCTCACTGGGGTTGCTGGACGAATTCCCGCCTTACGACAGCGTTTTCGACCCTGTCAACCGAGTCCTGTTGCCGCGGGCCGACATTGCCACCGAGACGCTGGCCGAGGGGCTGCGCGAAAGAGGTTGGGAGATCGAGGACGTCACCGCCTACCGGACCGTGCGGGCCGCCCCGCCGCCGGCGGAAACGCGGGAGATGATCAAGACCGGCGGGTTCGACGCGGTGTGCTTCACGTCGAGCTCGACGGTGCGCAACCTGGTCGGCATCGCCGGCAAGCCGCACGCGCGCACGATCGTCGCCTGCATCGGGCCCAAGACCGCGGAGACCGCAGCCGAATTCGGCCTGCGCGTCGACGTGCAGCCCGAGGTTGCCGCGGTGGGTCCGCTGATCGAGGCGCTGGCCGAGCACGCCGCCCGGCTGCGGGCCGAAGGTGCGCTGCCGCCGCCGCGCAAGAAGAGCCGCAGGCGTTAGATGGCGGGCGTAACGCCGAGCGTGCGTGTTTGTACGGCGACACGCCGTTACGCCTGGCATTGTGCGCACGCTCGCGGCGGCCAGTGAGCATGGCTGGCTACCCCCGGCAGCGTCCCCGTCGGCTCCGCTCCACCCCGGTGATGCGTCGGCTGGTGGCGCAAACATCGCTGGAGCCAAGGCATTTGGTGTTGCCGATGTTCGTCGCCGACGGCATCGACGAACCGCGCCCGATCACGTCGATGCCCGGCGTGGTGCAGCACACTCGCGACTCGTTGCGCACCGCCGCTGCGGCGGCGGTGGCCGCCGGGGTGGGCGGGCTGATGCTGTTCGGCGTGCCCCGCGACGAGGACAAGGACGCCGCCGGGTCGGTCGGCTCTGACCCGGACGGCATCCTCAACGTCGCGCTGCGGGATCTGGCGAAGGATCTCGGTGAGGCGACCGTGTTGATGGCCGACACCTGCCTGGATGAGTTCACCGACCACGGGCACTGCGGCGTGCTCGACGAACGCGGCCGGGTCGACAACGACGCTACACTGACTCGTTATGTGGAACTTGCTGTGGCGCAAGCAGATTCAGGAGCCCAGGTGGTAGGGCCGAGCGGCATGATGGATGGCCAGGTCGGCGCGATCCGTGACGGCCTGGATGCCGCCGGTCACACCGACGTGGTGATCCTGGCGTATGCCGCCAAGTTCGCGTCGGCGTTCTACGGGCCGTTCCGCGAGGCGGTGAGCTCCAGCCTGTCCGGTGACCGTCGCACCTATCAGCAGGAGCCCGGCAACGCCCGCGAGGCCCTGCGCGAGGTGCAGCTGGATCTCGACGAGGGCGCCGACATCGTGATGGTCAAACCCGCGATGGGCTACCTCGATGTCATCTCAGCGGCGGCGTCCATGTCGCCGGTGCCAGTGGCGGCCTACCAGGTATCGGGCGAGTACGCGATGATCTCGGCCGCCGCGGCAAACGGCTGGATCGATCGCCGCTCCGCCGTGCTGGAGTCGCTGACCGGGATCCGCCGCGCCGGCGCCGACATCGTGTTGAGCTACTGGGCCGCCGAGGCGGCGGGCTGGCTGTCGTGAGCGGACCGCCGAGCTGGCCGGGTTCGCCGCCGGGCCCGCCAGGTCCGCCGGGGCCGCCGGAACCCCCGCAGTCGCAGGAGCCGCAGACCCGGCCGGTGGACGTCGACACCGGGTTCTGGCTGTGGCTGGCGGCGGTGCCGCTGATGGTGACCGGCTACGTGGTGGACCTGGTCGCATCCCGGCACGGTCACGGCTCGCCGCTCGTCTACGCGGCGTCCGGGCTGTTCGCGGCGGTGGTGTGCGCGATCGTGGTGACGTTTCTGATCCTGATGCGGGCCGGGTATCGCTGGGCCCGGACGGTGTTGACCGGCGGCGGCATCGCCGCGGTCGTCTACGTGGGCACCCGGTTGTTCAGCGTGGACTGGCCGCCGCTGGCCGCGGTGATCTGTGCGGTCACCGGGATCGTCGGCTGCGTGCTGATCGCCGGCGGCATGTTCTTGCTGCACCGCAGCGACGCCCACACCTACTTCACCAGGTGATCGCCGCTAGCTTGATGACGGCGACCCACTGCGCCCGGCTCCGCCGCGCTTGTGATCGCCGTTAGGCTTTCCTTCAGTGACCACAGACACCGACACCAAGCAGACCCCGTTGTTCCGTGAGCCCGGGGCCAGCTGGTACTGGGTGCTGACCGGCCCGCTCGCGGCGGGCGCCATGCTGCTGATCGAGCATTCCAGCGGCTACGGCTGGCAGCCGCTGGTACCGGGCGTGTTTCTGGTGCTGGTCTCCGGCTTCGTGGGGTTGCAGGTGAAGGCGGCACGCATCCACACGTCGGTTGAGCTGACCCCGCAAACGCTGCGTCAGGGCACCGAGACCATCAACGTCGCCGAGATCGTGCGGGTCTTCCCGGAGGCCGGGCATCCGCAGGCCTCCGAACAGGAATCGGCGCGGTGGCAGTCGTCGCGCGCGCTCGGCGAGCTGGTCGGGGTGCCGAAGGGCCGGGTGGGCATCGGGTTGCGGCTCACCCACGGCCGCACCGCGCAGGCCTGGGCGCGACGGCACAAGTCGCTGCGGGCGGCGCTGACCCCACTGGTCGAGGAGCGGGTTGGCGTCGACGACGACGAGGACGGTCGCGCCGGTGAGCCCCGCTAGCAAGGCGGTCGTCGAGCTCGCGCTGGCCTGCGCCGCGGCGCTCGGTTGCGCGGCGGCGTGGTCGCAGGTGCGCTCCACCGTGTCGGTCGCGCCCGTGCTCGACGGCCAGCCGGTCACCACGTCGGTGGTCTACGACCCGCCGCTGCTGCTGCTGACGCTGCTGCTGGCGACGGCGGCCGGCGTCCTGGCGGTGGTCGGCTTGGCCAACCTGCGACGGGCCGCAACCAGCCGAGCATGACGACCACCGATCTCGAACTGCGTGGCATGAACTGCGCGTCGTGCGCCGCGCGGGTCGAGCGTGTCCTCAACCAGCTCGACGGAGTGCACGCGACGGTGAACTTCGCGGTCGAACGCGCCCACGTCGAGCACGGACCCACGGTGTCGGCGCGTGACCTGATCAGCGCCGTCGAGTCGGCCGGCTACCAGGCCTCGCTGAGCCGCGATCCCGCCCTCGACGACGCGCCCGAGGCTGCGCTGCCGGCGCGGTTGATCGGCTCTGCGGCGCTGGCGATTCCGGTCGTCGCGCTGTCGATGGTGCCGGCATGGCAGTTCAGCGGCTGGCAGTGGCTGGTCCTGGCGCTGACGACGCCGATCGTCGCCTGGGGCGGTTATCCGTTCCACCGGGCCGCACTGGCCGGCGCCCGGCACGGCGCGTCGACGATGGACACCCTGGTGTCGCTGGGCACCCTGGCCGCCTACCTGTGGTCGGCGATCGCGGTCATCACCGGCAGTGGCCACCTGTACTTCGAGGTCGCCGCGGCCGTGACGGTGTTCCTGCTGGCCGGCCGGTACGCCGAGTCGCGGGCCAAACACTCGGCCGGCGCGGCGCTGCGGACGCTGCTGACCCTGGGCGCCAAGGACGCCGCCGTGCTGCGCGACGGCGCCGAGGTGCGGGTCCCGATGGCCGAGTTGCACGTCGGCGACGTGTTCGTGGTCCGGCCCGGCGAGCGGGTCGCCACCGACGGCGTCGTCGTCGAGGGGGCCTCCGCGCTGGACACCTCGGCGCTGACCGGCGAGCCGGTGCCCGTCGACGTCGGCCCGGGCGACGACGTGCTAGGCGGCGCTGTGAACACCTACGGCCGCGTGCTGGTCCGCGCCGTGAAGGTCGGCGCCGACACGCAGCTGGCCCGGATGGCCAGGCTGGTGGCCGACGCACAAAACGGCAAGGCAGCCATCCAGCGGCTCGCCGACCGGGTGTCGGCGGTGTTCGTGCCCGCCGTGCTGGCGATCGCCGCGGCGACGCTGGCCGGCTGGCTGCTGGCCGGGCAGCCCGCCGCCGCGGCGTTCACTGCGGCCGTGGCAGTGCTGGTCATCGCCTGCCCGTGTGCGCTGGGCCTGGCCACCCCGACCGCCATCCTGGTCGGCACCGGACGCGGCGCGCAGCTGGGCATCCTGATCAAAGACCCGCAGGTGCTGGAGGCCGTGCACGGCATCGACACCGTCGTGCTGGACAAGACCGGAACCGTGACCACCGGGGTAATGACCGTCGACGCGGTCGAGCCCGCGGCGGGGGAGGACGCCGACACGGTGCTGGCCCGCGCCGCCGCGGTCGAATCGGCATCCGAGCATCCGGTCGCCGCGGCGATCGTGGCCGCCGTCGCAGACGTGGCACCGGTCGCCAACTTCGTCAACGATCCCGGCACGGGAGTCAGCGGCGACGTCGACGGCGTGACGGTCAGCGTGGTCAAAGCCGGGCAGTCCGACGGGCGCACCAGCGTCGACGTCATCTGGGACGATCGGGTGCGCGGCGTCATCCGGCTGGTCGACGCCGTCAAACCGACCAGCGCACAAGCCATTTCGCAACTGCGGGACATGGGTATCCGACCGGTGCTGCTCACGGGCGACAACGCCGCCGTCGCGCTGCGGGTCGCCGCCGAAGTCGGCATCGACCCGGCCGACGTGATCGCCGAAGTGTTACCGACCGACAAGGCTGACGCCGTCAAAAGCCTGCAGGCGCAAGGACTTCGGGTGGCGATGGTCGGCGACGGCGTCAACGACTCGGTCGCGCTGGCCACCGCCGACATCGGTATGGCCATGGGCACCGGCACCGACGCCGCGATCGAGGCCGGCGACCTGACGCTGGTGCGCGGTGACCTGCGCACGGTGCCGACGGCGCTACAGCTGTCGGCGCGCACGCTGAGCACGATCCGGGCCAACTTGTTCTGGGCGTTCGGCTACAACGTGGCGGCCATCCCGCTGGCGGCGCTGGGCCTGCTCAACCCGATGATCGCCGGCGCGGCGATGGCCTGCTCGTCGGTGTTGGTGGTGGCAAACAGCCTGCGGCTCAAGCGATTCGGACGCTAAGCCTGGCTTAGGAGTCCAGCCAGGCCAGCTCGTCCGGCAGGTGCTGGCGCCAGAAGTCCGCGTCGTGCCCGCCCGGGTAGAACCCGCCGGCCGGCGGCGTTGGTAACTCGTTGACGAATTGCCGTGTCGCAACATAGAAGCCGTCGCCCGTGCCGCAATCGACACGCAGCGGGATCCCCGCCAGCTGCGGCACCAGGTCCATCGCCGAGTTCTTGCGCCAGTCGTCGAGGCTGTCGAAGGCGTCATGCGGCGCACCCCAATACGTCATGTACAGCGCCGGGCTGATCGCGCAGATCGCCGCGGTGCGCGCCGGTCCCAGGCGAGAGCCCAACAGCAGGGCGCCGTAACCGCCCATCGACCAGCCCATGAAGGCCACCCGCGACGTGTCGATGTTCTTGGTGGCCAGCATCGGGATCAGCTCGTTCAACACCATCGCACCGGAATCCTGGCCGTTGGCCCGCCGGCGCCAGAAGGCATTGCCGCCGTCGACGGCCACCACCGCGAACGGTGGCCGGCCGGATGCGGTCAGCCGCGCCAGCGCGTCTGGCACGCCGAGGCTCATCACGCCGGCGGCGTCGCTGTCCATCCCGTGCAGGGCGATCACCGGTCGCAGGACGCCGGTCTGGCCCGGCGGCCGGGCGATGATCCAGCGGGTCTCGACGCCGCCGCGGGCCGCGGAGACGAACGAGCCCGACTCGCGGGTGGGCAGTGGGGTAGCCGCCGATGCCGGGCCGGGGTCAGGCGACGCGTGGGGTGTTGGCGGATCGAGCAGGGCGCCCAGCGCCGACAACCCGGCTGTACCTAGACCCACCGCCCCGGCGATACCCAGATGCAGTGCGTCGCGGCGGGTCAGCGATTTCACCAGCGCATCATGCCAAGCAGACGACCGCGGCAGGTCTCGCCGCGTCACCTATCCGACAACAGCCTGGTAACGGCTCAGTCCTCGATGCCGTGGGTTTCCAGGAAGTCGTCGGGCAGCGGGGCGGTCAACCGGCCGACCAGCGCGTAATAGAACAGCTGGGTGCCTTCCATGGAAAGCCGGTGCCGGTATAGCTCGAGATGGTAGATGTCGAGGTATTTCGAGAAAATCAGCGCCCGCACTAATCGGGAAAAGCCGGTCTGCTCGTCGGCATCCAGAAATGACTGCTTGATATTGAAAGCCAGCCAGCCGCGGGACTGGATAAGCCGTAATGCATTGAAAAACGCACGGGGCGGAATATCGCCGAATCCCAGCGCCGCGACACAGGTCAGGCAATCGAAATTCCACTCCGACAGTTCGTCGCGCAGACCCGGGTCGAGATCACCCAGGTCCGCGACGTAGTAGGCGTCGTACACGGTGGGCCGATCGCGGTAGGCGGCATCACGTGCCTCCGGGACGATGTCGACACCAACCAGCCGAGCGATGCCTTCCTGCTTGAGCTCGTCGCCCATCATGCCGTTGCCGGCGCCCAGATCCAGCACCCGCAATTCGGTGAGCGGCTCGCGGGCGGTGTGCAAGGCCCGCTCCAGCAATTCCATCACCTTGCCGGGCGAATTGCACCGAAGCCGGCCGTAGAAGAGCTCCTCGTAGAGGCCCGGACGTTTGTAAATCTCCGCGTAGTCGTGAAAGCGTAATCGCCGTGGCTTGCCATCTTCGATCAGTTTGAACAAGACTTCATCTTGAGCAAGTCGTTCGGAATTCGCCGGAGGAAACTGAATTCGATAGATTTGCGAAGGCATCGCGCAATTTTAACACTCGTCGTAATCGTTTCGTTATTCGGGGGCGGCCGACTGGCGAGCCCGGGGTTGGTACAAAGTTCAAAATGTGTAACACTGTGCCACATGACTGAGCTGTCCGAGACACCCGTGGACGTCGACGCGTTGCCGCTGGGCCCCGACTCGCTGGTATGGCGCTACTTCGGCGACAACCGCATGTTTCTGATCGGTCCGCGGCCGGCGGTGCTGCAGAACATGCTCGCCGAGCTGGGGCAGGGCGTCCTGGACCACTCGGTGTTCTTCTCCGACACCGCCGCCCGCGTCAAGCGCTCGCTGCCGCCGATTTTCATGACTGTCTATGGCGCCGACGACGACCATCCGGGCCAGCAGGTGCGCGACTTCCACCACGAGATCAAAGGGGTTATGCCCCCCGGGCAAGGAAAAGCGCAGCGCTACCACGCACTCGATCCGGAGACCTACTACTGGGCGCACGCCACGTTCGTCGAGCAGGTGCTCTACTTCGCCGACACGTTCGTCAAACGCCTCACCCGCGCCGAGAAGGAGCAGATATACCTCGAGTCGAAGACGTGGTATCGCCGCTACGGAGTCAGCGACCGGGCGATGCCCGCCGACTACGCGGAGTTCGAAAAGTACTGGAACGACATGCTCGACAACGTCGTCGTGGCGCACAAGACCGCCAAATACGGCGTCGGCTACGTCACCAAGGGCTTCCCCTGCCCCAAAGGGGTGCCGCCGCTGCTGTGGCGGCTGGTGTCGCCGGTGTTCAATCCGGTCGCGGCGTTCCTGACGACGGGCGGTCTGCCGCCGCAGGCCCGCGCCCTGCTGAACCTGCCGTGGAGCGAGCATCAGGAGCGTCGCTACCAGCGCTTCGCCGCGGTGTGGCGCTCTCGGCCGGTCAACTGGGTGTGGGATCATCTGCCGATGCGGTTGCGCTACAACAGGTTTGCCCGTGCCGGCTACGCCAGGGCCTGATCCCGCCACCCGCGCCATCCTCGACGCCGCCGTCGTCGAGTTCGAGCGGCATGGCTTCCGGCGGGTCGCGCTCGACGATGTCGCCCGCCGCGCCCGGGTCAGCCGCACCACGATCTATCGCCGCTTCGCCAATCGTGACGAGTTGGTCGCCGCCGTAATCGACCGAGAGAACGCCGCGCTGTTCGCAGACATCGCCGAAGAGCTGAAAAGCCGCCGCCCGCAATCGAATTACTACGTCGAGGCGTTCGCGCTGTCGATCATGCGGTTTCGCCAGCACCGGGTGCTGACCCGGATGCTCGCCGACGAGCCCGGCCTGATGCTCGAACTGGCGCAGCAGCATTGGGGTGCCGCGGTCGAGCGGATGGCCGCCGCGCTGCGGGTGATCTTCCCCGACGGGTTCGCCGAGCGCATCGGCGAAGCCGCGGTCGACGAGCTGGCCGAGACCATCCTGCACTACGCGGCGATGGTGCTGCTGCTGCCCAGCCGCCATCCGCTGGCCACCGCCGACGACCTCCGCGTCTTCGCCACCGAACACTTCCTGCCCAGCCTGCCGGCCGCGCTGCGCGCCGTGCCGGTGTAGACCCTTCCGGGACAAACCCAGCCGGTATCAGCGACACGCTCTCAACTACCACGCGTGGCTACCAGCGCGAGTTAGCTACTACATGGGTACTCCAACCCGTGCGCTCGGGCGCACACCCACATCCCGGAGGAGGAGAACACATGTCGTTCGTGACCACACACCCGGAAATGTTGATAGCGGCGGCCGACAACCTGGCCGGTATCGGGTCGGCCGTAACCGCCCAGAACGCGGCTGCGGCCGCTCCCACCGCGGTGGTCCCGGCCGCTGCCGATGAAGTATCGGCAGCGGTAGCGGCGCAATTCGCGGCACATGCCGCCAACTATCAGGCTGTCAGCGCCCAGGCGGCGGCGGTTCACGACACGTTCGTAGCCACGTTGGGCGCCAGCGCGGGTGCGTATGCAGCCACCGAATCCGCCAATGCGGTCGCTGCGGGCTGACGGGGTTGAGACATGCATTTCGCAGCGTTACCGCCCGAAATCAACTCGGCCAGAATATATTCCGGTCCCGGTTCAGGACCGATGCTGGCTGCCGCCGCAGCCTGGGGCGGGGTGGCCGCCGAACTGAATTCGGCGGCAACTTCTTACGAAGCGGCTGTCGTCGAGTTGACGGGTAGCTCGTGGCTGGGACCTGCGTCGGCATCGATGGCAGCCGCGGCCGCGACATACGTCTCATGGCTGCGTGCCACCGCGGAGCGGGCTGAGCTGTCGGCCAACCAGGCCAACGCGGCCGCGGCCGCATACGAGGCGGTGTTTGCCGCCACGGTGCCCCCACCGGTGATCGCGGCCAACCGCGCGCAACTGATGGCGCTGGTCGCGACCAACGTTCTGGGCCAGAACACCTCGGCGATCGCGGCCACCGAAGCCCTCTACGACGAGATGTGGGCACAGGATGCCGCCGCGATGTACGGCTACGCCGCCTCCTCGGCGGCCGCCTCGAGGTTGGCACCGTTCACCCCGCCGCTGCAGAGCAGCAATCCGGCCCCGTTGACCGGCCAGGCCGCCCCCGTCACCGCAGCTGCCGGCACGTCGGCGGTGGCGAATACGCAGGCGGCCGTGTCTCAGCTGACCTCGGTGGCGCCCGCCGCCGTGCAGCCTTTGCAGGTCCTGCCACCGGGGGTCGGTGACCTCGCAACCGTGGTGACCCTTGTGGAGGGCCTGGCCCTCACCCCCGGTTTCGGGGCAGTGTCGGTTGCCGGCGCGGTCCTGTCGGGCGGGGCATGGTATTCGGCATCGCTTGATTCTCAAGAAATCCTCGCCGAGCAAGACGAACTGTCCGCGGAGCACCGCGAAATACTGAACGCGATAGGCCAGCCGCGAACGACGGTGGCGGGCTCGGGTAGTGCTGCGCCGGTGTCGGGAGCCATGGGCCGGGCCGTCCCGGTCGGCAGGTTGTCGGTGCCGGCGAGCTGGGCGGCGGCCGCCCCGGAGATACGTACCGTCGGCTATGCGTTGTCGTCCACCAGCGCCGCTGCCGCGCCGGTGGCACTGACGGGTACCGCGGGAACCGCGTTCAGCGAGATGGCCCTCGCCGGCATGGGCGGGAGCGCACTGGCCGGTGCGGTCGGCTCGGGCCGCGCGGAGCGTGTCGGGGTGGCTGCAGGTCGACGCGCGGCGTCGCCGCAGACGTCACCGGCCAGTCCGGTGACGGCTATCGCCAGCCAGTTGCGCGAATTCGCCGCACTCCACGACGAGGGAATCCTGACCGACGAGGAATTCAGCGAGCAAAAGCGGCGCGTGCTGGGCGCGGCTGCTGCGATGAACGAACGCCCCCAAGCACTTCCGTGATTATGTGAGCAGTGGACGTGCCTGGCCGAGGATGGCGCGTGGGCGGGAAAGCCTGCGCGCCGCGCCGGTGTGAGCGCCGACGGGTGCTAGCGTCCGCTCATGCTGCTGAGGCAGGAGGCGCGCATGAGCACGACCACGAAGCTGCGCCAGGGCCTGTCGCAACGGCAGCTCAACATGATCGCGATCGGCGGGGTGATCGGCGCGGGGTTGTTCGTCGGCTCCGGCGTCGTTATCGGCGAGACCGGACCCGCAGCGTTCCTCACTTACGCGCTGTGCGGGCTGCTGATCGTCTTGGTGATGCGGATGCTGGGGGAGATGGCCGCTGCCAACCCGGCGACCGGATCGTTCGCCGACTACGCTCGCGACGCCCTCGGCGACTGGGCGGGGTTCTCGGTGGGCTGGCTGTACTGGTACTTCTGGGTGATCGTCGTCGGCTTCGAGGCGGTGGCCGGCGGCCGGGTGATCACCTACTGGTTTCACGCGCCGCTGTGGGTGCTGTCGCTGATCCTGATGGTGACGATGACAGCGACCAACCTGTTCTCGGTGTCGTCGTTCGGCGAGTTCGAATTCTGGTTCGCCGGAATCAAAGTCGCGACGATCATGGTCTTCCTCGCCGTCGGGTCGCTGTTCGTGGTCGGGCTGTGGCCGCGCCACGGTGCGGGTTTCGGCAACCTCGTTTCGCACGGCGGGTTCTTCCCGCACGGCATCGCGACCGTGTTCGGCGCGGTCGCGGTCGTCATCTCGGCGATGGTCGGCGCCGAGGTTGCCACGATCGCCGCCGCCGAAACCGACAACCCCGAACGCGCGGTACGCCGGGCCACCAAGTCGGTGGTCGCCCGCATCCTGGTCTTCTACGTCGGATCGGTGTTCCTGCTCGCGGTGATCGTACCGTGGAACTCAACCGAACTCGGCACCTCGCCCTACGTCGCCGCGCTGAAGACGATGGGAATCCCCGGAGCCGGTCACATCATGAACGCGGTGGTGCTCACCGCGGTGCTGTCCTGTCTGAACTCCGGGCTCTACACCGCGTCGCGAATGTTGTTCGTGCTGGCCGCACGTCACGAAGCACCGGTCCAATTCGTCAAGGTCAGCCGCCGCGGAGTGCCCTACAACGCGATCCTCGGCGCGTCGGTGGTGGGCTTTTTGTGTGTGGTGATGGCGTGGATCGCGCCGGGCAGCGTGTTCGTCTTCCTGCTGAAGTCCTCGGGCGCCATTGTGCTGTTCGTCTATCTCTTGATCGCGTTGTCCCAGATCGTGCTGCGCCGGAGAACACCGCCGGAGCGGCTGCGGGTAAAGATGTGGGGCTTTCCGGCGCTGTCGATTCTGACGCTGGCCGGAATCGTCGCCGTGCTCGTGCAGATGGTGTTCGAGCATGAGGCGCGCACCCAGCTGTTCCTGAGCCTGTTGTCCTGGGCGGTGGTGCTGGCGCTGTACTTCGTGCCCCGATGGATGCGCGGCCCGGCCGAACCCGGTGGCGAAACACCGCCGACCGGCAAGGCGACGCGGGTGTTGGTACTGGCCAACAAAAACGTCTCGGGCAGTGAGCTTTTCGACGTGCTGCGCCGCGTCGACGCCAAGGCGCGAGCGGACTACTTCGTCTGCGTGCCGGCCAGCCCGGTCGACACTGGACAAGCCGAAAACACCGGCCCGGTCTACGTTTTCGACGCGACCCTGCAGGCCGCACAACAGCGGCTGGATGCCATCCTGTCCGCGATGCGCGACATGGGCTTGCACGCCGAGGGCGAACTCGGCGACTACCGGCCACTGCGGGCGCTGGCCCACGCGGTGCGCAATTTCCGGCCCGATCAGCTGGTGATCGCCGAAGGCCGGTCCTCCTGGCTGCGTCTCGGCCTCGTCGACAAGGCCCGCTCGACGTACCCGATCCCGGTTACCCACGTGGTGTCGCGCCAGCTTGCCGGTGTGGTTCGGCGTTGATTCTGCGTGTACCACGGAGTGTTCTCGCACTTTGTCGGGGTAGACGCAGAATCAACCGCCGGCTGAGCATATCAGCGGTAGCAGTACGAGTCGCTTGACGCGTCACCGCCCTGCAACCGCACTTGGTGCACCCGTAAGCCGCGAAAGTCTGTGCCGTGCGGGAAGAATCGCTCGTCGAGGCGCAGGCCGACGCCGGCGTCCGGGTCGGTGTCGACCTTGGCCATCCAGGAGCCGACGCCGTCGGGGTAGAACTGGTCATCCCACGCGCCGTAGAGCGAATTCGTGAAGTACACCCGCTTGCCGTCGCGGCTCACCTCGACCATCTGCGGGCCGCCGGCCAGCGGCCGCGACGGCGCTGCCGGGTGCGCGACCCGGTCGGTGATCCCGCCCAGCCGCACCGAACCCGTCTGGACGGGGCGCGCCGGGTCGGACACGTCGTACTGCTTCAATTCGCCAGTGCCCCAGCAAGATGCATACAGGAAGCGGTCGTCGACCGAGAGGTTGATGTCGGAGAGCAACGGCGGCACCGCCCCGAACGGCTGCAGTGCGGGCGGCAGCGCTTCCGTGTCGGCGGGTTCGGCCGGGATCGTGATCACCTTGGCCGCGGCCCAGCGGTCGCCGTCGCGGTGCCAGCGCCATACCGACGCCGACAGGTCCTCGGTGCTGATCACCACGCCGGCGAACCCCCAGGTGGCTTGCGGGTCGTGCGACGGCCGCAGCTCCAGCACCATCTGGTGCTGCTCGCCCAGGTCGACGGTCTGCAGGTGGCGGGCCTGCGCGAGGTCCCAGAAGTGCATGGCGTGGCCGTATTTGTGGGCAAGCAACAGGTCCGGCTGCAGCCCGTTCTCGATCATCGACGGGGTGCCCCATTCACTGGTGACGAGCGTGTTCTGGCCGAGGTGCCACCATGCGTCGTAGGACATGTATTGCGGACCGCGGTCGGTCTCCCACGCCCGCAGCACGTCGAAGCTCTCGTGGTCCAGCAGTGCGATGCCGCCGGGGCCCTCGTCGCTGTTCCCACTTCCCAAGCAGGACAGGAAGATTCCGTCCGGGCCGCAGTGCAGCGTGTGCGGCCGCGAGTAGCCCGCCTTCGCTGCCAGCTCGGCCGCGTCGATCGAGCGCACCAGCGTGGGCTTCCCGGGATCCGGGTGGGTGTCGAAGACATGGATCCGAGACGACCGCAATCCCGGCAGCAACAGGTATCGCCGCTGCAGCCCGTCGGCGTGGTGGCCGGCATGCGCGAACGCGCTGCTGCATGCGTTCCAGCCGAAGTGGTGCAACTCGTCGCCGCGGGTCGGCAGGTCCGCCCACCCCACGACCCGGCCGTAGCGCTCGGATACTGGGTCGACGTCGACCACAGTGAGCGCGTCGGGCTGCTCGGCGTCGCGATCGAACGCCACCACATACGCCAGCTTCTCCGGCGGTGCCGCGATGGCATCGGCTGCGGTGCGGTAGAACGTAGGGTCCATCGCGTGCATTATGCGCCTCAGGCTACGTGTGCGTCCGTTTTCTCCAGCAGGCCGAGCTGGCGCAGATCGGTCACGTACTTGTCTATCAAGGCCTCGGTCAGGTGCGGCACATCGTTATCGGCGCCGATTCCCGCGGATCGCACTGCGACGCGGAACTTCTCGGCCGGCAGGTGGCTGCCGGGAGTGGGCGCCGCCGGCCGCGCGTAGGCGCTCAGCAGCGGCAGCACCGAATTCTTCCGCTGGTTCTCGGGCAGCGCCTTCATCGTCGCCTCGAACCTCGCAAGCCACTCTCCGTACTCGTCGATCCGCTCGATGTGCTGACCACCCGCGATCAGCCAGTCTACGAAGGTGTCCAGCGAGATGCCGTCGTCGTGGGCGTTGAGCACGTTGTACGTGCGGTAGCCGTCGGTGGCCTGGCTCCCGAGCGTGGTGATCGCCTCGGCAGTGAAATCGGCTGGCAGCCCGTCATAGTGGGCCCGCTGCCGGTTGCCGTCGGCGTCGAGTTGGTAGAACGAGCGCGGCGCGATCCCGGTGGCCAGCAGGCTCAGGACCAGCCGGGTGAACATGTCGGTCACGTTCACCTGCCCGGCATAGCGGCTGTGCGCCAGGATCATGTCGGACCGGAACACCGCCACCGGCAGACCGCACAGGTCGTTGGCCTCGCGCAGCAGCACCTCGCCGGCCCACTTGCTGGTCGCATACCCGCTGGCATACGCGGCGCCCAGCGAGCGTGACGGCGACGCCTCGCGCACGTCGACGTCCTCGCCGATAAAGCGGCCGTCGGGCAGCGCCGTCACCGCGACCGTCGACAGGTAGGTAACGGGCTTGAGCCGCTTGGTGATTGCCAGCTTGACGATCTCGGCGGTACCCACCACGTTGGGGCCGAACAGCTGGCTGTAGGGCAGCACGTGGTTGACCATCGCCGCGGCGTGCACGATCAGATCCACCGACTCCGCGAGCCGGTCCCACGTTTGGCTGTCGACGCCCAGGTTCGCCGCGCCGAGGTCGCCGGACAGCACCTCGAGATGGTCAGCGGCCAGCGTGCGGAAGTGCGCCGACAACCCGGCATCGCCGGTGTCGATCGCGGCCTCGATGCGCTGCCGCGCGGCGACGGGGTCGGCGCCGCGCACGATGCAGATCAGCGTTCCCCCTGTCTCGGCGAGCCGCTCCAGCCACTCCAGGCACAAGAATCGGCCCAGGTAGCCGTTGGCGCCGGTCAACAGGACCGTCTTGGCGGAGCCGCCAGCCACCGAAAGTTCCTGCGCCGCAGCCAAAGTGCCGGCGTCGATGAACTTCTCCAGTCTCAAATCCGCGGCACGGGCCTCCGTCGCCCCGCGGCCGTGCACCGACGCAAACGTGGGCCGCGTGGACGCCGCGTCGCGCTCGCCGTCGATGTAGCGGGCGATGGTGGCCAGCGTCGCGGTGGGGCTGACAATGGTCTGCACCGGAACGTCGACGTGGTAGATCTGCTCCAGCAGCGAGCCGAACGAGAATGCTGACAGCGAATCACCGCCCAGCTCAATGAATTTCGCGTCGGCAGGCATGCCCTCCCCGGTGGCCTCCAGGCCCAGGGTGGCGACGGCGGCGCGCCGCACCGTGTCGATGGTCGGCAGCTCGGCGGCGGCGGCCCGCAGCTGGTCGATCTGGTTTTCCTGCCCGGCGGCGATCTCGGCGTACAGCGCGTCGAGCCGTTCGCCGTAACGGGCCCGCAGCGCCGGCCGCAGCAGCTTGCCGACCCCGGACAGCAGCCCGTTGTCGCGGCTGAACCGCTCCGGCTCGAGCAGGAAGTCACGCGGAATCTCGTAGGGCTGCAAGTGGTTTTCGGCGGCGATCTGCTGCAGGGAGTCGGCGATCAGTGCGCGTGGGTCGCCTTGACCGATCGCGTCGTCGTTGGGCACCACCACCGCCAGCAGGAACGGCTGGTCACTGCTGCCGTGCAGATAGATCTGCCGGATGTAGGGGCTGGCGGCATAGATCGCCTCCAGTTGGGACACTGCGACGAACTCGCCCTGGGAAAGCTTGATGACGTTGTTGCGCCGGTCCAGGTACTTCAGGCGATCCGGGCCGAGCTCCTCCATGATGTCGCCGGTTTTGTAGAACCCGTCGTCGTCGAAGATCTGGGCCGACAGCTCGGGATGCTTGAAGTAGCCGGGGATGACGTTGCTTGCCTTGACGTAGAGCTCGCCGCGGGGATGCGGTTTGTCGGTGGTGTAGTAGCCCAGTTCCGGGACGTCGACGAGCTTGTACTCGGTGACCGGTGGACGACGGATGGTCCCGTTGCGCATGATCCCGCCGCCGGTTTCGGTGGCGCCGTAGCCGTCGGCGACGGTGACGTCGAGCAGCGATTCCATGAAGGCGTGCATCTGCTTGGACAGCGGCGCGCTGCCACACATGGCCGACACGACGCGGCCACCGAGAAAGTCTTGGCGCAGTTCGGCTTTCACCTCATCGTCGGCTTGCGCGCCGGATCGTTGGTCCAGTTCCTTGCGGTAGCGTCGGTAGATCAAGTCGCACACCCGCGGCACCAGGTTCAGCGCTGTGGGGCGGACCAGCGCGATGTCGTCGAAGAGCGTCGACATGTCGCTCTTGGCGGCGAAGTAGCCGATGCCGCCGGACGCCAGCGTGGCGATCAGCCATTCCAGCCCGTACACGTGGGAGAGCGGCATGTACTGCAGGTGGATGGCCGGAATCTGCTTGCCGATGTCCAGCGACGGGCTGTGCGGGCGCTGCCACAGCCGGGTCACCATGTCGGCGGTGTACATCGCCCCCTTCGGGGTGCCGGTGCTGCCCGACGTGTAAATCAGTGTGGCCAACGGATTCTCGCCGGCCGGTGGTATGAACGGCGGGACTACCGGCAGCTTGCGGCCGGATTCCAGTTCCGGCAGCAACGGCGTCACGTCCACGTCGCGCCCGGCGCCGGCCAGGCGTTCACACGCGGCCTGATACTTTGCGCGCTGCTCGTGGTCGTAGTTGAAGTAGTCGAACACCACCAGCCGCTCGACCGAGGGCGTGTCGATCACCACGTCGACCGCGGTGTCCAGCGACTCGATGCTGGCGGCGAAAACTCGCGGGTTTGTCTCGGCGGCAATCGGTTTCAATTGCTGTGCGGTCGAGCTGGTTTGCAGCGGCACGAATACCGCGCCGAGCCGGATGCAGGTCAGGTAGATGATCGCGTAGCCGATGCTGGTGAAGCCCAGGACCGCGACGAAGTCGCCGGGCTTGAAGCCACCCGGCAAATGCGAGTCCCACACGCTGGACAGCGCCTCCACGCGTTCCCGCAAGCGTTGGTAGGTGATGGTCTCGAAACCGGGCAGCAGCGTCGCCGTCGCGCGTCCGGGGGCATCCTGGCGTATCAGTTCACGCGACCGCTGTCCGAGCGCCGGCCGGTCGGCGTAACCGGTGAGGTACTCCTCGACGACCTGCCAGGGCCGCAGCCCCGCCTGATGTGCGGCGGCGGTCACTTGCGGTAACGGCGCCGCGGCGCGGAACTGCGGGTCGTTGGCGTACAGCTCCTCGATGCGGTGAGCCAGGCGTTGCTCTCGTCCCGTGTCCGTCATCGTCGCCTTCCTCTCACCATCAGTACCCGCTTCAGCCGGCGCGGGCGAGCAGCAGCGTCGACTCGACGCCGGCCGACCCCAGCAGCTGTCGCCACGGTGGCCTCAACGAGCGCACCGCGTCCCGAGTCGGGACAATCCGCGGGTCGGTCACGTCAAATGTCTTGCCGTACAGCTTGACTCGTCCACCGCCGGCGGCCTGCAGGTTCTTGACCCAGTCCCGGTTCGGTCCGTACACGAGTAGCACGGCGACGCCGTCGTCGGTACGGAACATCGAGACCGGCGTGCGATAGATCTTCCCGGAGCGCCGCCCCACGTGTTCGATGATCGACCACACCGGCAGCCAGCCGCTGACGGGCCGGAACAGCGGGTTCGTCACCCGCCGGTTGAACCGGGCTCGTCGTTCGGAGAACTGCACCGCTAGTCGATTCGGGTGAGCAGGACGGCCTGCTCGAACGGCAGCCGGGCGAACAGTGCCCGCGATCGGCCGCTGACGTATGGGGCCGCTTCTTCCTTGGTGACTGTCCGCGGCTGGACGACGCCGAACGTTTTCCCGTTGCGCCGTATCCGCCCGCCGCCGGCGGCGTTGAGGTTCTTCAGCCAGTCACGGTCCGGGCCGTAGGTCAGCAGGATCGCCACGCCGGGCTTGCCGTCGATGGTGGCGCTGAACACATTCAACGGGGTGCGATACGGCTTGCCGGAGCGCCGCCCCACGTGCTCGAGGATCCCGAATCCGGGGAGCCAGCCGGCCCACATGCGCTGGATCGGGTTGGTGACGTGCCGATTGAACCGGGCGAGCCGTTGCGGTAGTTGCATATGGCCATCCAACCTGTCGCAACGGGCGCAACTCAACCCCGTTGAGCGGAATCGGGCGTCGTCAACCGTCTGAGCACGCCCGCGAGGCGTGCGCCGTCGGGAACTGAGTCCGGGTCGAGCAGCCACTGGATCGTGAGGCCGTCGACCACAGCGACGAGAATGGCCGCGAGTGCCTCTGGATCGGGCACGGATTCGGCTGGCTGTCCGGCGATCGATTGGACGAGCGAGGCTGTGCTGCTACGGAATTCACGGTAGTGCTCGGCGAGCTGGTCTCGTAGGCCGGGCACGCGCTCGGCCTGCGCCCAAGTTTCCAGGTAGGCGACAGCGACGGGTCGTCCCGCTTCCAGCGCACGCTGAGCTGCTGTGACGGCGACTTCCCACGGGTCTTCCGACGTTGTGGTGGCCGATGCGTGGCGCACCTGCTCCAGCCAGCGGCGGCAGCATTCGGCCAACGCTTCGTTGAGCAATGCCTCCTTGGAGTCGAAGTGGTAGGTGATCGCCCCGAGGTTCGTGTTCGACGCGGCGACCAGATCGCGGGCCGTCGTGCGGGCGTAGCCGCGGTCTTGAATGCAGCGAATCGCCGCATCGAGCAGTCGCTCGCGATTTCCTGTGCGCCGGGTCATCAGCCCCTCCCGAGAATGAGACGTTCGTCTGATACGTTCGTCTCATGAACTCTACGCCGTCCACGGTCGATGTCGTTGTCGTCGGAGCCGGACTCGCCGGATTGGCGGCCGCCCGCGAGCTGCGGAGAGCCGGCAAGAGGGTGCTCGTCGTCGAGGCGCGTGACGAGGTCGGCGGGCGGGCGCGGTCTCGCGAGCTGGACGGCTCGGTTGCGGACTTCGGCGGCGAGTGGATCGGGCGGGCCCATCGGCGGATGTACGCATTGGTGCGCGAGCTGGGCCTGCAGGTGGAGCCCGCGCGCAACGTCGGCCATCCCATTCGCTGGCGGCTTCCAGGTCGGTCAACGCGAGGCCGGCTGCCACCGGCGCGAACCTGGTTCGGCCTGACGCGCGCGATCGGTTACGCCGCGTGGCAGTCTCGCGGGATCGACCCCGAAGCACCGTGGACGGCGAAGCGTGCCGCGGAATTCGACAGCCGATCGGTCGCCGGCTGGCTCGACAACCTGGGCATCGATGCCGAGAGCCGATACCTGCTCGAACGGCTTGTCGGCTCGCTGGCGTGCCAGACATTGGACTCGATGTCGTTGCTGCATCTGCTGTGGTTGCTCCGCATCGCCGGCGGGCCGCTCCGCAGCTTGAACGCGACGTTCCAATGGCGCATCAGCCAGGGCGCGCAGCAAGTCGCCTGTCGCCTTGCGGCGCCATTGGGCGACGCCGTCCACCTGCAGACCCCGGTCGAGCGGATCAGCCAGGACGCAGGTTCGGTCACGGTCGAGGCAACCGAGCTCGCCGTGCGGGCAAGGCGGGTGATTGCAGCCGTTCCCGTGACCCGGCTACCGGCGATCGACTTCGACCCGCCGCTCCCGCCGGACCTGGCCCGATTGTCCGATCTGCACATTGGTGCCGGAACCAAGGTGATTGCCCTACTCCCACACGGACATTCGGTACGGCACAACACGGTTCTCGGCGGCGAGGTCCTGTGGGGAGGGTGGCGCCGGGGCGATCGGGTCACCGGTTTTGTTCCGGCCCACGCAGCCGATGCGACGGACGATGCCCTAGTGGCCGACCTGGCGGGCGCTTTCGGCGTCCGACCCGATCAGCTGCGGTTGCCGACAGTGCTGCGATGGGCCGATCAGCAGCACATCGGTGGCTGCGACGCCGTCTTTGCCCCGGGCGAAGTCCGCGCTCTGGGGCCGCTGATGAACCGGCCCCACGGCCTGGTGGAATTTGCGGGCGCCGAACGCAGCAGTTGGCCAGACAATATGGAAGGCGCGGTGCGCAGTGGCGAACTCGCCGCACGCCGCACATTGGCGGCTCTGGCGACCTAACCGCTCCACTACACCCCGTAGTTGACCGGCGGGGACCAGCTGGGACACTGGTGGCCATGTACAGCACCGAAACTTCGGCGAAGCTGTTCGACGACGCCTGCGCCGTCATCCCCGGCGGCGTCAACTCCCCGGTGCGGGCATTCAAGGCCGTGGGCGGCACGCCGCGCTTCATCACCGAGGCGAGTGGGTGCTGGCTCACCGACGCCGACGGCAACCGCTACGTCGACCTGGTCTGCTCGTGGGGCCCGATGATCCTGGGCCATGCTCACCCCGCGGTGGTCGACGCCGTGCAGCACGCCGCCGCCGGCGGCCTCTCGTTCGGGGCGCCGACGCCCGCGGAGAGCGAACTGGCCGCGGAGATCATCGACCGGGTGGCGCCCGTGGACCGGATCCGGCTGGTGAACTCCGGCACCGAGGCCACGATGAGTGCGGTGCGGCTGGCCCGCGGGTACACCGGCCGCGCCAAGATCGTCAAGTTCTCCGGCTGCTACCACGGCCACGTCGACGCTTTATTGGCCGACGCCGGATCCGGGGTCGCGACGCTGGGCCTGCCGTCGTCGCCGGGCGTCACCGGCGCCACCGCGGCCGACACAATTGTGCTGCCCTACAACGACATTGACGCGGTGCAGGAAGCGTTCGAGCGGTTCGGCGACGAGATCGCCGCGGTGATCACCGAGGCCAGCCCCGGCAACATGGGCGTCGTCCCGCCGGCGCCCGGCTACAACGCCGCGCTGCGGAGAATCACCGCCGAGCACGGCGCGCTGCTGATCGTCGACGAGGTGATGACCGGTTTCCGGGTCAGCCGCAGCGGTTGGTACGGAATCGATCCGGTGGACGCCGACTTGTTCACGTTCGGCAAGGTGATGAGCGGCGGGCTGCCGGCCGCGGCGTTCGGCGGGCGGGCCGAGGTGATGGAGCGGCTGGCACCGCTGGGCCCGGTGTATCAGGCCGGCACGCTGTCCGGTAACCCGGTGGCGGTGGCCGCGGGCCTGGCCACACTGCGGTCGGCCGACCAGGCGGTGTATGAGGCGCTGGACGCCAACGCCGACCGGCTGGCCGAGCTGCTGACCGAGGCGTTGACGAAAGAAGGTGTGGCACATCAGATTCCGCGGGCAGGCAACATGCTGTCGGTGTTCTTCGCTGACGAGCCGGTGACGGATTTCGCCACCGCCCGCGCCAGCGACACCTGGCGCTTCCCGCCGTTCTTCCATGCTCTGCTCGACGCCGGTGTCTACCCGCCGTGCAGCGCGTTCGAGGCGTGGTTCGTCTCGGCCGCGCTCGACGACGCTGCCTTCGACCGGATCGCCGACGCACTACCCGCAGCCGCGGCGGCAGCTGCGAAGGAGTCAAAACCCTGATGGCCGAACAAACCCGAATCCACCTGGTGCGCCATGGCGAAGTCTACAACCCCGACGGCGTCCTCTACGGGCGTCTGCCCGGATTCAAACTGTCCGACAAGGGAATTCGGCAGGCGCAGGCGGTTGCCGATGCGCTGGCCGACCGCGACGTCGTCGCGGTGATCGCCTCCCCGCTGCAGCGCGCGCAGGAGACCGCCGCACCGATCGCCGCCCGCCACGACCTGCCGGTCGACACCGATCCGGACCTGATCGAATCGACCAACATTCTGCAGGGCAGGGGAGTCTCGCCCGGCGACGGCGCCTGGCGCGACCCGCGAGTGTGGTGGCACCTGCGTAACCCATTCACCCCGTCCTGGGGGGAGCCGTATACCCAGATCGCGGCCCGGATGAGCACTGCGGTCGACAAGGCGCGGGCCCGGGCCGCCGGCCACGAGGCCGTCTGCGTCAGCCACCAGTTGCCGATCTGGACAGTGCGCCTGCACCTGACCGGCCGGCGCCTCTGGCACTGGCCCACTCGGCGGCAATGCGCGGTGGGCTCCGTGACCTCGCTGGTCTACGACGGCGACCGGCTGGTCGACGTGGAGTATTCAATGCCGGGCGGCTGTTGACATGCGCCGGCTGGCGATCCTCGGCGCGGCGCTGGCCGTGCTGCTCGCCGGTTGCTCCCACGGCGACGACGCCGTCGCGCAGGGCGGCACCTTCGAATTCGTCGCGCCGGGCGGAAAGACCGACATCTTCTACGACCCGCCCGACCACCGCGGCCGACCAGGGCCGCTGGCCGGTCCGGACCTGATGGATCCCACCCGCACGCTGTCGGTCGACGACTTTCCCGGCAAGGTCGTCGTCATCAATGTGTGGGGCCAGTGGTGCGGGCCCTGCCGGACCGAAGTCGCCCAGCTGCAACAGGTTTACGACGCCACCCGCCACGACGGGGTGGCTTTCCTCGGCATCGACGTGCGCGACAACAACCGTCAGGCCCCGCAGGACTTCGTCACCGACCGCCACGTGACGTTTCCGTCGATCTACGACCCCGCGATGCGCACCATGATCGCGTTCGGCGGCAAGTACCCGACCACGGTGATCCCGTCGACGGTGGTGCTCGACCGCGGGCACCGCGTCGCCGCGGTGTTCTTGCGCGAACTACTCGCCGAGGATTTGCGGCCTGTCGTGCAGCGACTGGCCGCCGAGGATCAGGCGCCGCCGGGACCGCAATGAGCAGCGGGTTCACCGAAATCGCCTCCGCCGGTCCGCTGTTGGTGGCGCTGGGGGTGTGCCTGCTCGCGGGGCTGGTGTCTTTCGCGTCGCCGTGCGTCGTACCGCTGGTGCCCGGCTACCTGTCGTATCTGGCGGCGGTGGTCGGCGTCGACGAACGCCAGGCGCACGCCGCGCGCTGGCGGGTCGCCGGGTCGGCGACGTTGTTCGTGGCCGGGTTCACGGCGGTGTTCGTGCTCGGTACCGTCGCGGTGTTGGGCATGACGACCACGCTGATCACGAATCAGCTTGTGCTGCAACGGGTCGGCGGGGCGCTGACCATCGTAATGGGGTTGGTGTTCGTCGGGTTCATCCCCGCGCTGCAGCGCCAGGCCCGGTTCACGCCGCGGCAGTTGTCGACGGTGGCCGGGGCGCCGCTGCTGGGCGCGGTGTTCGCGCTGGGCTGGACGCCGTGCCTGGGCCCGACGCTGACCGGGGTGATCACCGTCGCCTCGGCGACCGACGGCGCCAGCGTGGCGCGCGGCATCGTGTTGGTGATCGCGTACTGCCTGGGTTTGGGAGTTCCGTTCGTGCTGTTGGCCTTTGGATCGGCGTCGGCGGTGGCCGGGCTGGGCTGGCTGCGCCGCCACACCCGCGCGCTCCAGATCGTCGGCGGCGTGCTGCTGGTCGCCGTCGGGCTCGCGTCGCTCACCGGCGTGTGGAACGACTTCGTCTCGTGGCTGCGCGACGCGTTCGTCTCGGACGTGAGGCTGCCGATTTGACCGCGCTCGCCACAGCACGCAACACCTGGCGGGCGCTGACGTCGATGGGCACCGCGCTGGTGCTGCTGTTCCTCCTTGCGCTCGGCGCGATCCCCGGCGCGCTGCTGCCGCAACGCAGCCTCAATGCCGGCAAGGTCGACGACTACCTGGCCGCCCACCCGGTGATCGGGCCGTGGCTGGACGCGGTGCAGGCGTTCGACGTGTTCGGCAGCTTCTGGTTCACGGCGATCTACGTGTTGCTGTTCGTGTCGCTAGTCGGCTGCCTGGCCCCGCGGATGGTCGAGCACGCGAAAAGCCTGCGCGCCCAACCTGTTGCCGTACCGCGCAACCTGACCCGGCTGCCCAAGCATGCCACGGCCGCGGTCACCGGCGACCCCGAGCAGATAGCGACAACGATCACCCAGAGGCTGCGTGGCTGGCGCACGGTGACCCGCCGGCGCCAATGCGTCGTCGAAGTGTCTGCGGAAAAGGGCTATCTGCGCGAATTCGGTAATCTGGCTTTCCATTTCGCGCTGCTGGGCCTGCTCGTCGCGGTCGCCGTCGGCAAGATGTTCGGCTACGAGGGCAACGTGATCGTCATCGCCGACGGCGGACCCGGCTTCTGCTCGGCGTCGCCGGCCGCGTTCGACTCCTTCCGCGCCGGCAACACCGTCGACGGCACCTCGCTGCACCCAATCTGCATACGTGTCAACAGCTTTGACGCTCACTACTTGCCGTCGGGACAGGCCACGTCGTTTTCCGCCAACATCGACTACCAGACCGGCGGCGACCTGACGACCGACAGCTGGCGGCCCTACCGGCTGGAGGTCAACCACCCGCTGCGGCAACAGGGCGACCGGGTGTACTTGCAAGGCCACGGCTACGCCCCGACGTTCACGGTGACGTTCCCGGACGGGCAGACCCGCAGCTCGACCGTGCAGTGGCGGCCCGACAACCCGCAGACCCTGCTGTCGTCGGGCGTGGCCCGCATCGACCCGCCGGCCGGCAGCTATCCCGACCCCGGCCAGCGTCGTAAACACCAGATCGCCATCCAGGGCCTGCTCGCCCCCACCGAGCAGCTCGACGGGACGCTGCTGTCGTCGAGCTTCCCCGCTCTGAACGCCCCCGCGGTGGCCGTGGACATCTACCAGGGCGACACCGGGCTGGACACCGGCCGGCCCCAGTCGCTGTACACCCTGGACCCCCGGCTGATCGAGCAGCACCGGCTGACCAAGGCCAAGCGGGTGAACCTGCGCGCAGGTGAAGCGGCAAACCTCGAGGACGGCACCGTGGTCCGCTTCGACGGCGCCGTGCCGTTCGTCAACCTGCAGGTCTCTCACGACCCCGGCCAGATCTGGGTGCTGGTCTTCGCGGCTGTGATGATGGCCGGGTTGCTGGTGTCCCTGCTGGTGCGACGACGGCGGGTCTGGGCGCGGATCGTGCCGGGCGATGCCGGTACGGTGAGCGTCGAGCTGGGCGGCCTGGCCCGCACCGACAACTCCGGCTGGGGCGACGAATTCGAACGCCTGACCAGCCGCTTGTTGGCCGGATTCGACGCGGGCGACCGGAGGGAGTTGAGCGTCCGATGAACACCACCCATATCCACCTGGGGTTGGCGCGCACGTCCGACTGGGCGTTCACGTCGGCGGTGGTGGTGCTGGTGGTGGCGCTGCTGCTGCTGGCTGTCGAACTCGCCTACGCCCGCAGCGGCCGCCCCGACCGGGAGCTGGTGAGCGCCGGCGTCGCCGCTGACAGCCCCACGCCCGGGGTGGTGCTCGATAAACCGGGACGCCCGGTCGACGAACGTGTCGGGCGGGCCGGTCTGGCACTGGTCTACGTCGGGATCGTGATGTTGCTGGCGTGCATCGTGCTGCGCGGCCTGGCCACCGCGCGGGTGCCCTGGGGCAACATGTACGAGTTCATCAACCTGACCTGCTTCTGCGGCCTGGTCGCCGGCGCGGTCACGCTGCGCCGCCCGCAATATCGCCCGCTATGGGTATTCCTGCTGCTGCCGGTGCTGATCCTGCTGACGGTCTCCGGGCGCTGGCTCTACGCCAACGCCGCACCGGTCATGCCGGCGCTGCAGTCCTACTGGCTGCCGATCCACGTGTCGGTGGTCAGTCTGGGCTCGGGGGTTTTGCTGGTGGCCGGTGTGGCCAGCATCCTGTTCTTGCTGCGGGCCTCCCGATGGGCCGACGCCCGCGTGGTCCAGCGGCTGCCCGACGCGCAAACTCTCGACCGCATCGCCTACCGAACGACGATCTTCGGCTTTCCGGTCTTCGGGTTCGGGGTGATATTCGGCGCCATCTGGGCCGAGGAAGCCTGGGGCCGCTACTGGGGCTGGGACCCCAAGGAAACTGTGGCGTTTATCGCCTGGATGGTGTACGCCGCTTACCTGCATGCCAGGTCGACGGCGGGGTGGCGCGACCGCAAAGCCGCCTGGATCAACGTGGTCGGCTTCGTGGCCATGGTCTTCAATCTGTTCTTCGTTAACCTGGTGACTGTGGGCCTGCATTCATATGCGGGTGTGGGCTGACCAGGGCGATTGTTCATCGACAAACGACCCGAGTATTCCAACGAGGGGAAGTGCACGTGTCTGAGCATCCGGGTCAGGGCGCTGGGGCGTCTCGAGGGCCTGAAGACCATCCGACGACGGAATTGCCGCCGCAGCCTCCACCGCCGCCCCCCGGTGAGCCGGACGCCAGGACCAGCAACGCGGAGACCAAGGCGTTCGCCGGGTTCCGCACCGAACGTCGCTTCGCCGAGAACGAGACCGTGGGCGGGCTGGCGCCGCCAACCCGCGTCGAGCCGCGGGCCTGGGCGGCCACCCCGGCCAAGGGACTGCCCCGCGTCGTCGACTCGCCGCCCTACGGCACCGGCTTCTACGGCGGACAACGGGCCGAGGCGCCCTACCGCCAGGGTGCGGCACACCACCCGCCGTCGCCGTACCCGGAACTGTCCACCAGCACCCTGTTGCGCCAGGTCAAGCCGCCGCCGTCGGAGGGCTGGCGAAAATGGCTCTACATCCTTTCCGGCCAACTGATCAACGTTGGGGAAAGCCCACGGGTCAACCGCTACAACGATCTGATCATGCAGGCCAACCGGCCGCTGCGGGGCTGCTACCGGATCGCGATGCTGTCGCTGAAGGGCGGGGTCGGCAAGACCACGATTACCGCCACGCTGGGCGCCACCTTCGCGTCCATCCGTGGAGACAGGGTGATCGCCGTCGACGCCAACCCCGACCGCGGCACGCTGAGCCAGAAGGTCCCGCTGGAGACGCCGGCCACCGTGCGGCATTTGCTGCGCGACGCCGAGGGCATCCAGCGCTACAGCGACGTGCGCAGCTACACCTCGCAGGGCCCGAGCCGGCTGGAGGTGCTGGCGTCGGAAAGCGACCCGGCGATGTCGGATGCCTTCAGCGCCGAGGACTACACCCGCACGCTGGAAATCCTGGAGCGCTACTACGGTCTGGTGCTCACCGACTGCGGCACCGGGTTGCTGCACTCGGCGATGTCGGCGGTGCTGTCTAAGGCCGACACCCTGGTGGTGGTCAGCTCGGGGTCGATCGACGGCGCCCGCAGCGCCTCGGCGACGCTGGACTGGCTGGACGCGCACGGCCACGAGGATCAGGTGCGCAATTCGATCGCGGTGATCAACGCGGTGCGGCCGCGGTCAGGCAAGGTCGACATGCAAAAGGTCGTCGATCACTTCTCCCGGCGCTGCCGCGCAGTGCGGTTGATTCCGTTCGACCCGCATCTGGAGGAGGGCGCGGAGATCAGCCTGGAGCGGTTGAAGCGGGAGACACGAGAAGCGCTGATCGAGTTGGCAGCCGTTGTGGCCGACGGATTTCCGAGCGACGACCGCCGCAACACCGGCTTTATCTAACGCGGGTTGTTATCGCCGTGGCTTAGCCGCCACAGGAACTCCGGATCGTCGTCGGGTCCGATGACGCGAGTCTTCGGCCGGTTCACCTGCGAACGCGCGGCCCGCCAGCCAAGGTAGATCAGCGTCCCCAAAACCAAGACGAGGAGCAGGTAGAGCACTCGACACCTCCTGCGTCCGAATATACGCGCACCGTAGGCTCGGACCGTGCCGGTTGGTCGAAGCCCCGCTGGTCGCGCCGTGGTCGACGTTGCACTGTACGGAGCGGCCCGGATTGCTCTTGCGGTTGCGTTGACGGCCGCGATCTACGGGGTGGCACGGCTGCTCGGGGTGCGGGAGTTCCCCGTGGTTGTCGCCGCGTTGTTCGCATTGGTCATCGCGATGCCGCTCGGGATCTGGCTGTTCAGTCCGCTACGCCGCCGCGCCACCGCGGGGATCGAGGCGGCCACCGAGCGACGTCGTCGCGACCGTGAGCAACTGCGGGCCCGCCTGCGCGGCGAGGCTCCCCCCGACGACTCGTAGGAGCCTCGTCGAGTGTGCATCCAGGGCGACGACACGCCGACGCGTCGCGCCCTGAGTGCACACTCGACGCGACGGCGGGTTGTCAAACTTTCTTGACAGCGGCCCGGTGTCAATCTATATTGACAATCGTGAGTGACGCCGCTGATCTGTCCTCGATCCCGACCGCGGACGCGGCCGCGAGCGCCGACCCTGCCGTCGGGTTACGGGCGGTGCGAGCGCTGCAGCGACTGCAGGAGCGGTTGGAGGCCATCCACGTCGCGAATGCCCGTGAGCAGGGCTGGAGTTGGCAGGCCATCGCCGACGCATTGGGGGTAAGCCGGCAGGCCGTGCACCAGAAGTACAACCGGAGGAAATGATCCATGGCTTTCGAACGGTTCACCCGCGATGCCCGCGTCGCAATAGTTTTCGCCCATGAAGAGGCGCGGGAACTCGGAGACAGCGAAATCGGTACGCAGCACATACTTCTTGGTCTTCTGCAAGCCGCGGGCGATGAGCTGTCCGCAGTGTTGAGTGGCTACGGGCTGACCGCCGATGTGGTGCGTGCCCGCCTGGTCGAGACGTCGTCGACGACCGGGGCATCGTTCGACGAGGACGCCGAAGCCTTGCGTACCATCGGCATCGACCTGCAGGCCGTTCGCGATAGCGTGGCCCGTACCTTCGGGGCCGACGCATTCGACCACGCTCTCTCCCGATCCGGCCGGCGACGACGCCGTCGCGGTCACGTCCCGTTCACCCGCGCAGCCAAGAAGGCCCTGGAGCTTTCACTACGAGAAGCCTTGGCGCACAAGGACAGAGAGATCCGCTGCGAGCATCTACTGCTGGGACTGCTGCGGGGAGGCGACAAGGCGGCGATCGACCTGATCACCGAACACGTCTACACCGCGCAGTTGCGAGCCGCTGTCGTCGCCTTGCTCGACAAAGCGGCCTGACAGTCACGCCGCTAGCGCCAACGCGGTCGCCACGGCGATCGACCACACCAGCATCGTCAGCCCGGTGTCGCGCAGCACCGGAATCAACTCGGGGCCGGTGCGTCCGGACCGCACCGGCCGGGCGGCACGCAGCGCCAACGGCGTAGCCACCAGACCCACCGCACACCACGGCGTCGCCAACATCAGCACCAGCGTCAACACCGCAGCGAGCGCCAGCAGCGACTGATACAGCGTCCGCGTCCTGGCGTCGCCCAGCCGGACGGCCAGTGTGAGCTTGCCGGACTGCGAGTCGGTCGGGATGTCGCGAAGGTTGTTGGCCACCAACACCGCCGACGACAGCGCCCCCGTCGTCACCGCCAACACCACGCCCACCCAGTCCACTCGCAAAGCCTGCGTGTACTGGGTGCCGAGCACTCCCACCAATCCGAAGAAGACGAACACCGCCAATTCGCCAAAACCCGCGTACCCGTAGGGTTTTGACCCGCCGGTGTACAGCCACGCGCCGGCGACGCACGCCGCCCCGACCGCGATCATCCACGGCGCGCTGGTCAGTGCCAACGCCAGTCCGGCCGCTGCGCCGACGCTCAGGCTCACCAGCGCGACGGCCAGCACCGAGCGCGGGGTGGCCAGCCGCGAGCCGACCAGCCTTACCGGGCCGGCCCGCTCGTCGTCGGTTCCGCGGATGCCGTCGGAGTAGTCGTTGGCGAAGTTGACCCCCACGATGAACGCGAGCGCGACCGCTAAGGCCAGTAGCGCCTTCCACCAGACCGCGGCGTGCAGCCAGGCCGCGGCGCCGGTACCCGCGATGACCGGCGCGACCGCATTGGGCAACGTGCGCGGCCGGGCACCGGCGATCCACTGCTGAAAGCTAGCCATGCCCCGATCGTTCCATGCGCTGTATCAGAATGAACGAATGTCCGCCGGCGACGATGCAGAGCGGAGCGATGAGAAGGAGCGGCGCACATGCTGGGAGTGATCGGCGGCAGCGGCTTCTACAGCTTTTTCGGGGCCGACGCACGCAGCGTCAACCTGGACACCCCGTTCGGCGAGCCCAGCGCCCCGGTCACCGTCGGCGCCGTCGGCGAGCACGAGGTCGCTTTTCTGCCCCGGCACGGCGCGCAGCATCAGTATTCGGCGCACACCGTCCCATACCGGGCCAACATGTGGGCGCTGCGCGCGCTGGGGGTGCGGCGGGTGTTCGGGCCGTGCGCGGTCGGCAGCCTGACGCCCGAGCTGGGCCCCGGCTCGATCGTGGTGCCCGACCAGTTGGTGGATCGCACGCACGGCCGCGCGGACACGTATTTCGAATCGGGCGGGGCACACGCCGCCTTTGCCGATCCGTACTGCCCGGCTTTGCGCGCGGCGGTCACCGGTCTGCCCGGCGTGGTCGACGGCGGCACGATGGTGGTGATCCAGGGCCCGCGGTTTTCCACTCGTGCGGAAAGCCAGTGGTACGCCGCGGCCGGCTTCAGCCTGATCAACATGACCGGCTATCCCGAAGCGGTGCTCGCTCGCGAACTCGACATGTGTTATGCCTCAATCGCTTTGGTGACCGACCTGGACGCCGGGATCGAGGCGGGCGGGGGTGTGACGGCCGTCGACGTATTCGGTGAATTCGAGAAGAACATCGAGCCGTTCAAGAAGCTGGTGCACGAGGCCATCGGTCAGGTCGCCGCCGAGCGAACCTGTACCGACTGCCAGTCGCACACCGGCGTCAGCCTGCCGTTCGACCTGCCGTGAGGGTGCTGCTGACCGGTGCGGCCGGCTTCATCGGCTCGCGGGTGCACGCCGCATTGCACGCCGCGGGGCATGAGGTCATCGCGATCGACGCCCTACTGCCCGCCGCGCACGGACCACATGCAGTGATGCCGCCGGGATGCCAACAGGTAGACGTCCGCGACGCCGACGCACTGGCCCCGCTGCTGGCCGGGGTGGACCTAGTCTGTCATCAGGCGGCGATGGTCGGCGCGGGTGTGGACGCCGCCGACGCGCCGGCGTACGGCAGCCACAACGACTTTGGCACCACGGTATTGCTGGCGCAGATGTTCGCTGCTGGTGTGCGTCGGCTGGTGCTGGCGTCGTCAATGGTGGTCTACGGGCAGGGCCGCTACCAGTGCGCCGAGCACGGGCCGGTCGACCCGCCGCCGCGGCGCCGGGCTGACCTGGATGCCGGGGTTTTCGAGCATCGCTGCCCTCGGTGCGGCCGTGAGGTGGCGTGGCAGTTGGTCGACGAGGACGCTCCGCTGCGGCCGCGCAGCCTGTACGCGGCGAGCAAGACCGCGCAGGAGCATTACGCGCTGGCGTGGTCGGAGTCGACCGGCGGTTCGGTGGTGGCGCTGCGCTACCACAATGTCTACGGGCCGGGCATGCCGCGCGACACACCGTATTCGGGGGTGGCTGCTATTTTCCGGTCGGCGCTCGAAAAAGGCGAGCCGCCACCGGTTTTCGAGGACGGCGGCCAGATGCGCGATTTCGTTCATGTCGACGACGTGGCGGCCGCCAACCTGGCCGCCGTGGACTTCGGTGGGCAGGGCTTTGTTGCCGCCAATGTCTGTTCGGGACAGCCGATTTCGATCCTGCAGGTGGCGACGGCGCTCTGCGACGCGCGCGACGGGGGTGTGTCGCCGCTCGTGACCGGGCAGTATCGCAGCGGCGACGTGCGCCATATTGTCGCCGATCCTGCGCGCGCCGCCGAGATACTGGGTTTCCGTGCTGCCGTCGATCCGCAACGGGGGCTGCGCGAATTCGCGTCGGCACCGTTGCGCGGCTAGCGCTGGCCGGGCCGGTAGATCTTGGGTGGGCCGCTTAGCCGCTGCGTTGGAGCGTTGTCTCCCCGAAAGATCCGCGGTCGGCCGGCGTCCGGCCGCGTGGCCTCGGGTTCCGGCGGCCGGTGCTGCGCCAGTCGACCGGTGACGACGACGATGGCGAGGATACACAGGGTCAGCCCGCACAGCACGACGTCGAACGTGCTGGTGATCTGCTGTGCAAGGTTGTTGCCGTAAACCGGATTGTTCAGCCAGGAAGGCGAACTCGCGTACCGCGGAGCCAATGCGACGCCAATCACGATGCGGGAAACGCTGAGTACGAAGAGAACTCCGCACAGTGACGAGATCACCGGTCGGGGCAGCGAGAGGTTGGCGAGGTTGAGGTATAGCCACACCGCAAGCACCACGGTCACGAGGTCGAATGCCGCCATCGCCGCGCTGTCGTACGGCGAGTACGACAGGTTCAAGCTCACCGAGACGACGATGTCGGTGATACGCATCAGGACCGATCCGGCACACCATACGATGATGAGCAGCAAACCTTTCCGTGCTGCCGGACGCCAAAGGTTCTCGGGGATGTGCTCCGTCGTGGCGATTCGCAGCAGTGTCAGCGGTGCGAACACCGCAGCGGCCGCCACCCAAGCCAGGTAGCCCTCGAACCCGACGCCGGCCGTTGAGGTGTTCTGCGCGATGCCGTGGAACGCGTCGATCTCGCGGCCAATGGGCAAGCCCCAGACAATGATTCCTGCCACCAGAGTGGACACCCCGAGCCCGATGGCCGCGAGCCGAGATACCCTGCTGCGCTGAAGAATCCATCGGGACGCGACGACGACGGCAACGAACGCCACAATGCCGTACACGACTGCCGTCGCGATGATCGCGACATTCTGCTTACCAAAACCTGATGAACCGGTGGGTAGCGCGGCCTTTATCCGCCAGAACAAGTTGAACCCCACTGCCAGCGCTGCGCCAATGATCGACGCGTAGCCGACGATGCGCGCGGACAGCAGCCACCGGCGGAACCTGTCCTTGTCGGCCGGCGTCGCGGTGATCAGCGGTTGAGCGCTGAGCAACGAGCCGGCGATTCCGAGCCATGCGCCCGGCCCCACGCCGCCCGGCACATTGGCACTGCCGCCATACCGGACCGTCTGGACCACGTCGAACATCACAACCCCCAGCACCACCAGCAGGTAGGGGATGTTGAGCGGGGCGCGGAGCCGGCGGGCCAGCGGGTCTAAGCGCCACGACCCGGCGACCGAGGTCAGCGAAAGTACCGTCGCCACAAGCAGTATCGTGAACAGTCCGGCACGGCTGCCGGGGATGTCGGCGCCGAAATAGAGGTTCCACGGCAAAGCGAGCGCCGCGAGCAGCAAAACAGCGGCGAGCACGTCCCGGCCGATGTTCCAGCGCTGAATGGTCTTGCGAGTCACCACGGAACGGGGCGGCTGGTTTTCGATCCGCGGGACGGCGCCGAGCCGGACGGTACTTGTGTCGTCGCTGCTGTCGCTCACCAGTTTCCCCTCGCGCTGCTCGACTGCGAACATCGTCGTCGGTTGTCCAGTGTGGCCTATGCCGGCCCGCTCAGCACGAGGTTCACTTCCGTAGGCTGGATCTGGGTTATTCGCTGAGGTTTGTCGGCCGAATAGCTGATACTGCAGTGTCAGAGAGGAGCGCCACCATGGACGTGACTTTGGGCGTCGCGGTCAGCGGTCCGGTTGCCCGTCTGGCGCTGGTCGACTCGGGAGCCGACGGAAATGCCCTGATTGACGAATCGGTCGTCGACCTGGGTTCGGACGCGGTCGGCAAGCTGACCGAAACGGTGGTCGGCACCCACCGGCTATTGGCCGCAGAAGATCATCGGCTGGTCGGCACTCGGTTGTGCTGGTCGGATGAGCATCAAGCCGACGAGCTGCGGCGGGCACTGGACGACTCCGGCGTCAAGAATGTCGCGGTGCTGCCGGAGCCAGAAGCGGCGACTTCGCTGATCACCAGCCCGGACGCCACGGCGGCTCTGTCGGCGGGCGCGCCGGACGACCCTGAGCTCACTGTCGCGTGGGGCGCGGCGATGGCGGCCGGACCGGCGACGCAAGCCGCTATGCCCGCCCAGGACGCGACCATGGCTGCGCCCGCGGCGGCCGTGACTGATGAACCGACGATGAACGAGCCGGTGGTCGACGTGCCGGAGGCGGAGCACCAGCTGGCGTACTCGATGGCCGACGACGGTTCCGAACTGCTGCCGATGGAATACGACGGCGACGACGAGGACTACGACGAGACCGAGGTCGTTGCTCAGCCGGTTGGCCGGGCCTTGCTGGTGGGTAGCACCGTGGGCGGGATCGTGGTCGCGGGATGTGCCGCATTAGCCGTGGCGGTGACGATCGGTGTTCGCCCGAGTGCCGCCAGCCAACCTCAGCCTCCACCGGTGCAACAGCCGCAACAGCAACAGAAGCCGGTGCCGGGAAACTTCATGCCGGTGCTGCCGTCACCCAACGCGAGCCCGCAAGTGCAGGCGCCGGTAGTCAGCAATCCGGGCTCTCCACAGGGCGTTTCGGGTCCGGGTCCGCAGCAGGCGCCCAGTGCGCCACCGGCTGCTCCTCCGCCCGTCGAGCAGGCACCGCCGCCGGCCGCCCCGGCTGCGCCGTCGGCGCCGGGCTTCAACCCGGTGCCGATCCCGATACCCATACCGCTCCCGATCAATGTGCCCAGTGGGCCTCTTCCCGGTACCAATCCGGGGACTAACCCGGGCACCAATCCGGGGACGAATCCTGGTACGAACCCGGGCACCAATCCTGGTACGAACCCGGGCACTAATCCGGGGACGAATCCGGGGACGAACCCCGGCACTAACCCGGGCACCAATCCAGGGACGAACCCGGGCACGAATCCGGGGACGAATCCTGGCACTAACCCCGGCACGAATCCGGGGACGAACCCTGGCACTAACCCCGGCACCAATCCGGGGACGAACCCCGGCACTAACCCGGGCACCAATCCAGGGACGAACCCCGGGACTAATCCTGGTACGAACCCCGGTACGAATCCCGGGACCAACCCGGGAACGAACCCGGGTGGCAGCGGGAGCGGCGGCACAGGTGGGTCGGGTTCGGGCAGCAGTGGTTCGAGTGGAACCGGCTCCGGCGGCGAAAGCGGATCGGGGAGCACCGGATCCGGCACCGGATCCGGCAACACCGGGGGCGGCGGCTCTGGCTCCGGCGGAACGAGCCCTGGCGGTGGCCCTGGCAGCACTGGATCTGGCGGGACTGGTTCCGGAAGCAGTGGCGGCGGCATCGGACCCGGTGGCGGGTCAGGTGGGTCGGGCTTCGGTGGCGGCGGCTCCGGCAGTACTGGCTCGGGCGGCGGGTCTGGCTCTGGCGGCAGCGGTTCCGGTAGCGGTGGCGGCTCGGGATCTGGCGGCGGCGGATTGGGTGGCGGCGGGTTCGGCGGCTTCGGCCACTAAAGCCGCATAACCGTCCGCCCGCATGAGGGCCTTTCGCGGATCACATCTGCCACAGGAACCACTAGCCAGGGCGATGCGCGAGTTGCCCGCCTCTGAGCGACAACCCAAGGCGCACAAGTGATTTGTCGCTCAGAGCCGGGCACATCGTGTAGTCCAGCCTCGTAGCAACCCCTGTGACGGATGTGACTGCTGCGGCTAAGGCGGCTCGTCTATACCGCCTAGCCTGGCATCCCCGTCTGATCACGCCAACCGTCAAGCACCCCTTCGACGCGGTCCCACACGTGATGCCGGGCCGTTTCCCGGTCTGTACCCGACATCAACAGCTCGTCGTAGTCGGTGTCGGTGTGCCGGACCGACGCGGCAACGGCCAGCCGTACCGCATTCGGGTCTAGGGCGCGACCGGCCGCGGTGCGTCCGACCCGGCCGCTGCCCCGCAGCGCCGTGTGTTGCGCGATGGCGTGGGCCCGATCAGCGGGACAGCCAGGAAATTGTGCCCGGATCGCAGCGGCGAACTCGGCCTGAAACCGCAGGTCCGCCTCGGCCCGTCGCAATTCGTCGCGCTCCCTGCGGCGGGCACGCACCTCATCATCGGAAAGACACTGCTGCTCGGCCTGCTCGATTGCCTCCGGCTCAGCGAGGATGCCTTGGCGCTCGTAGCGTTTCCGCGACCGGCTCCACCGCACCACCACCGCGCAGAGCCGGCTCGCCTTCTTGGCTCGCCGGGTCAGTGTGGCATCGCCGGATGGCAAGAACTCGAGATGACCGAAGTCGGCGCAATCCATGCACAACGGACCGGGGTCTTCCATGAGCAGGAAATCGCCGGTGCCGCCGCATGACGTGCACGTCCATTCCTTCAGCGGCCAGATCACGACCAGATCCGGTGCGCGACTTTGCCGTTCGATTACGCGCTGCGACAAATTCGGCGACACCCAGTGCGTACGATAGGCGCTTTCGATAGCGGCGTCCCCGCTGACGCTGAATTGCAATCGGCGCCGATCGCGCGTGCGGGCAAGGTACTCCGCCTCCGACGGTTTCAGTCCCCGCTCTTGGGCCCACCGCCGCAAAGCTGACATCGCCGTCGTGACCTTGCTGGGGTTGGTCGGGACGACGCTCTCCAACGAGTCGATCCGGCCCTGTCGCCATAGGTGGAGATGCGACGGCGCCAGCCAACCCAAACGGACCAGCACGTCGACCGGCCTGACGAATCGCTGCTCGGCGAGCGCCAACTCGGCGGCCTGCCTGACTCGCTGCTCAACATTCTTAGATGCCATGGGCCGCTTGATCGTAACGTTTGCAGGTCCGCCGGGCCCCGCCCACGGACCCGGCACCGGCTGCAATTTCCTTCCCGTCGTGCTTACCGACACGATGCGCTCGGGGTCCGACACGCCTTAAGGTCAGACGACATGCCCGACGGTCTGGTCACGGTGGTGCTGCCCTGCCTGAACGAGGCCGAGTCGCTGCCGAACGTCCTAGCGGCCATCCCCGCCGGCTACCAGGCGCTGGTCGTCGACAACAACAGCACCGACGACACCGCCGAGGTGGCCCGCCGCCACGGCGCCACTGTCGTCACCGAGCCCCGGCCCGGCTACGGATCCGCCGTCCATGCCGGGGTGGTGGCCGCGACGACGCCGATCGTGGCGGTCATCGACGCCGACGGCTCCCTGGATCCCGCCGACCTGCCCCGATTGGTCGCCGAGATCGACAACGGCGCCGACCTGGCGGTTGGGCGACGACGACCGGTGCCCGGATTGCGCTGGCCGTGGGTGGCGCGGCTCGGCAGTGTGATGATGAGCTGGCGGCTGCGCACCCGGCACGGTCTGCCGGTGCATGACATTGCGCCGATGCGAGTCTTTCGCCGCGACGCCCTGCTGAGCCTGGGCATCGTGGACCGCCGGTCGGGCTATCCGCTGGAGCTGCTGGTGCGGGCGGCGGCCGCCGGCTGGCGTGTCGTCGAATACGACGTCGCTTACGGTCCGCGCATCGGCGGAAAATCCAAAGTGAGCGGTTCGCTGCGCGGCAGCGCGATCGCGATCCTGGACTTCTGGAAGGCGATCTCGTGAGCGTCGTGCCGGTGACGCTGCTGGTGGTGGCCAAAGCACCGGTACCGGGACGGGCCAAGACGCGGCTTGCTGCGACGGTGGGTGACCACGTCGCCGCCGAGATCGCGGCCGCCGCGCTGCTGGACACCCTCGATGCCGTGGTGGATGCGCCGGTCGTCGCCCGAGTGGTGGCGTTCACCGGCGAGCTCGACGATTCCGTCGGCGCCGCTGAGATCCGGCGCCGGCTCACGTCGTTCACCGTTATTCCTCAGCGCGGCAACACTTTTGCAGACCGCTTAGCCAATGCACACGCAGATGCGGCCGACGGCTATCCGGTCTTGCAGATCGGGATGGACACGCCGCAGGTGAGCGCGGAGTTGTTGGTCGACTGCGCGCGACAGCTGTGCGAATCGCCGGCCGTGCTCGGCTTCGCCCGTGACGGCGGCTGGTGGGCATTGGGGGTGCGCACACCGGAGAGCGCTGCGTGTCTGCGCCGCGTTCCCATGTCGCAGTCGGACACCGGAATGCTGACCTTAAAAGCATTGAATGCCAACGGTGTTGAGGTGTCAATGCTGGCGGAGCTGGCAGATTTCGACGTGGTCGACGATGTGGCTGCGGTACGCGAAAGCTGCCGATCGAACAGCCGGTTCGCCCAAGCCACCCGCGCGGCTGGGCTGTAGTCGCCTACCAGTTCGTGTAAATCAGGCTGTTCACCAGCAGCGCGCCAATAACATTGACCGCCAACCAGAATCGATGTGACTGCGTCGGAAGCAGCGCGGGGGCCGCAGTCAACCAGACGGTGAATGGCAGCCAGATCCGTTCCGTCTCGGCCTTGCTGAGCATGCTCAAGTCGGCGCAGACGATCGCTACCAGCACCGCCAGCATGAGCAGATGTATGCCGGATCGTCGACGGATCGCAGTCCCGTCGAAGACCCGACCCAGCCCGGCGATGCTGCCCAAGCCCGTCGCGCAGGCCGCCGCAGCCAGATTGGCCCAACTCCAATATTCGAAGGGCCGGTCGCTGGCAAGACCCTGCCAATAGCGTTGCTGGACAAGGGTATAGCCGTCGAACCACCAGAAGCCGGCGGCGGCGAACACCACGACCACCGCCACCCCCGCCAGCACGGCTGGCCCCAACGCCCGCACCGCGGGCCGCCAATCGTTCGCGCACACCAGGACCGCCAGCGCCGGTAGCGCCATCAACGTCAACCCGTAGTTGAGGAAGATGGCCCAGCCGAGCAGCAGGCCCGACGCGGCCGCCACCAGGCGGGGGCGTCGCACCTCACGGTGCACCGCCACGGCCAGCAGCGCGATGCCCCAAGCCGCCACCCCGGCGAAGTACCCGTCCGCAGAGACAGCGATCCAGATCGCGGTCGGCGCCACCGCGACGAATGGCGCGGCTCGGCGCGCGGTTGCCTCGTCGTCGACTGCCCGCAGCCCGATCAAGATGGCTGCCGCCGCGCTGGAGCCGACCAAAAGACAGAACACGCCGGCCCACGCGCCGCCGCTCAAGCCGATGCGGTCCAGCCAGACGAACGTCAGCAGCGCGCCTGGTGGGTGACCCGAGACATGCGTGGTCCACGAATGTGGTTGGAAATCAAGGATGCGGTTGGAAAAGGTGCGCACCGCCCGCGGGATATCGGTGATGCCCGGAACTTCGTGCAAGTACTCGTCTCTGGTGGTCAGTCGGCCGGCGAAGCCGCGTCGCCAGCCGTCGATCATCGCCAGCGAAAACGCCCATGCGCAGGCGGTCGCCCAGGTCACCCACGTCAGGAGCCGCCAGCGCAGTCGCTGCGCGATTCCCGGTCCCCAGATCACCGCGGCCAGTCCGATCAGAATGGCCGGGACGGTGCCCCAGCCGACATGGGCCTCGAACCAACCGAAGAGGGGCGCGGCGCCGGCATGCGAGCCGAAGCGATCGGGAGCCGAATGACGCCGCGACACAATCCCCAAATGCAGCCGCGGCAACACGAATGCGGCCGCAACCAGGACGAACCCGATTGCGGCCGCGGCTGCCTCCCTACGACCGATCCTCACCACCGGTCAGCCTATTGGTATGGCGTCGCACGACAGTCAGACATTTACGCCGGTGAGGCTTCTTGACGACGCGCTGTGGGACGCTTGAGGGCATCTGCAACAGACGAGCAGAGGGGTGCCCATGCCAATTGATCCACCGGACTGGTCCGGCGCTGACCGAGGTAACCCGCCACTGATGCCGCCGCCCGTTTACCAGCCGAGACTTGATGCGCAACCCGGATACGGTTGGAATTCACCGGACATGCGCCCGCCGGCCTACCCGCAGCCGTATCCAGCGGTCGGTAAGCGCGCACCGAGAAAGTACTGGAATGCCATCGGTACGGGGCTGATCGTCCTAGGTGTTGTATTCGGCGTTGGCGCGGCCGTCAAGTTCATCGATATCGTGGGCAAGCAGCCGCGCAGCGAACACACCTTCGGCAGTGGCGAATCCACCACCCTGCACATCGATGCGGGCGGCACAAACGTAGTCTTCATCGCCAACGCCGACACAGGCGCGCGGCATCGAGTCCATTGCGACGTAACGCCGGGAGTCGGCGTCGCGATGACGAACTACAACGGAGACCTGACCCTGAATCAGTGGAAGGCATACTTTACGATCACAGCCAGCCAACCCGGCGACTACACGGTCAGCTGCACAGGTTCTTCGTCCGATACGTTCGGCGTGGGCGGAGACCTTCATATGAGTGAGTTTGTCGGCGCCTTCCTCGCTGGTCTCGGTGGCCTAGCCCTAATGTCGGTCGGGGTTTTGACTTTGGTGTTGACTGCAGTGCTTCGCCGGCGGCGGGCACGACACTAGTTGCGGGGCGTACATGATTTGCAGACGATCAGAAATTTGCGGTCGCCTTTGGGATGCGGTGCCAACGATTGACCACCAGCGATTAGGCCAGTGCGCCAAGCAACCACACAACGACATGTCGCGCGGGAATGGTGATGAGACCGTATGAGTGAGTTCAGGGACGCAGTAGCCGCTGCGGTGGAGGGTACCCCGTACACCGTCGTCGACACCAAGAAGGGTTTCGACGTACGGCTCGATATTGCCAACGCCCAGTGGTGGGGCTTATACAACCGGGCTGGGTTGCGCAAGAGCTTCCGGTGGCGAGTCACCGAACGCAAGTCCTCTTTCACCATCACCGATCGGCAGGTCGACGTGAAATGGCGGGCCGGAGTCCCCGCACTTGGGGCTTCGATGGAAGTGCAAGGGGGTCGGATATTTTCGTTTTCCCGTGAAAAGATTTGGGCGCTGTCGGACCGGGGACGAATCGAGCCGGTCGTGGACTACCGGTTCAACTCCAGAGAGGGTCGGGACCTGATCCGCTTGGTGGCGCGACAGTTGGGACTCAAGGAACGCCAGCCGTTCATGCTCAAGCTCACGCTCGCGGTCATACTGGTCACACCGCTTTTCTTCGCAGTCTACGGCCTAGTGCAACTCATTCTCCGGATAGCCGGTGTGCATCCTTGATATCAAGCACGAGTTAAGCTGCGCATCAAAGGAACCGACGACCGCCCCCGGACAAACAGGAAGTCCAATCGGTATTTGTACGTCGGCTAACTTGCCGCAGAGAGTTGCTCGCCGACTTGCCAGTCCCAGGTGGCGTCGTTGGGAGATGTCGCCTTGGTTATCCGGATCGTCACGTGGAAGCGTTTGCCATCTTGGGCGAGGACGCATTGTTCCGTGGCACCCAGTTTGATGGGGAGGTCTCCGGGGCAAGTGATGACGATAGGTCCACCACCGGATTGTTCGCGGATCTGCTGGGCGGTGATCTGTTCGAGGTCACCCTTTGGAACGGCCGCTTGCGATTGACTTGACGTGGTCGTAGCGGTATGGCTCGAGGTAGTGGTGCCTGTGCCGACCGAGACGTGGCAGGCGCTTAGCGGGAATGCCGACATACCTAAGGCGGCGAGGAGTGCCGTGCAGCGCATTGGTGAAAGCAACGTCGTCCCTTCTCTGTGGTGAAAAGCGATTCTCCGGCAATTCACTGATGTGGCGAGATGCTGGTCACGAACTGGCTGAATTCGGGCCCAGCTTGATCGAAGACATCGGCCGGACAAGTCATCACCAATTGCAGCACAGCGACAGCATCCGGGTCCTCAACGGCAGGGAACGCATTGATGATCTGAATCTGCTTGAGTGTCACGGTGGATTCGCCGGCAGGATATTCGATCTGCAGCAGTTGGGCAGCTTCTGTTGCCGAGTCGGCCGGCATAACGTCATGCTTGAGAACTGTCACAGGGTATCGGGATTTGAGCTTAGCCAGGTGCTCGGCCGCGAGCGTGGCGACATCGACCCGACCGCCATAGTTTCCGGAGACGCTGATCACGAAGTTGGTAACGACTGGGTCGGAGGCGTTGCGTTCGCGCACTGCGACGCAGGTGCCTTGTGGCTGGCCGCTCGATTCCGGTGGCACCAGCGCCCAACCTTCCGGCAGCTCGAACGATATAGAGAACGGAAGTTCGAGTCTCATTCCACAAAGCCCCACTCCCGCATTCCCTGCCGATCTCGATTCATATGGCCACCAGATCAGTTCCTCGTATGCACGCGCTAGCTGTGCCTACTCAATGAAAGAGACCACTCAACCACTTGCCTGCATTTTCTACCCCACGGACGACAGCGTTGGGATCGACGGCGATGTGGGGAGAGATTTTTCCGCCGAGGCCCCAGGCCGCTCCGAATGTGCCGCCGAGAACGAACTTGCCATCCTGCATGCCGAAGTCGAAGTGTCCGGACCCTCCCGCGCCTAATTGGCCGGCGCCTCCCAGACTCAGATCCACAGGTCCCAGGTTGTAGTGGGCCGTGGCTCCCAGTTCGGCTCCAATAAACGCGTCGCCGCCCAGCGATACGCCGTGATCGGTGATGGTGGCGTCTGCGCCAGCGTGCGCGCCGACTTCGCCGTCCGCGGATAGTGTGAGGCCCGTTCCGCGTCACCGTGTGGCTCGATATGCGTCTTACTGCCTTTGCCCCACGACTTGGAGCCGCTGTGCTTCTTGTCCTCCTTATCCCCATCTTCGTCCTGCTTTTTCCCAGGCGACTGTTTGAAGTCGGCTTCCTGGATAGCTGCCTTCGGGCCGGACGCGTTCCAATCCTGAGGAATCATGCCGTGGAGAGTGGCCGCGCCGGTGTGCAACTTGGCGTCGATCGCAGACTGCTCGGCGGGTAATGCTCCGGCGCGCATGGCGATGTAGCTCTGGTGCTGTTCAGCCTGGGCTTGGCGCTCCCGATAGAGGTCCATCTCGTCGGTGGTATAGGTGCGCTGATCGGTGACCGTCAAGTCGTCGCTGACCGCAAAGTCGTCGTGTTCGGCGTCAGCGATCGCGTCCAATGCACGTGATTGCGCACCCTGGAGGTTTTGTGCGCCGCGGCTGGCCACACTCGCCATGTCGCGCAGGTGATCCGCGGCTTGATAGACCACACCTCGGTCTGCGTAGGCCGAAGCCTGGGCAGCATCTGCGGCATCTCCTTCCCATTCGGTGCCCCCTGGCGCTGACATTTGCTGGGCATAGGTATCAACCGCGCTCTCGAATTGCCCAGCCGCTGTCCGCCAGGACACCGCGGACGCGGACAACCCATTGATGACATGCGTAAAGCCGTCGATTTGCGACCGCGTAGGCACACCCGAGGCGCCGACGGGCTCAGCAGGCAACGCGCTCATATCGTAGTGCTGATGTTCGTCGAGGCGTCATCGTCTGTCCGCGTGTATGCGTCGGCCACCGCTTGCGTCGACTTTCCGCGATGGCCAACGCGACGAGCAAAAGCATGGGTGAATGCCTGCACTGCCTCCGAGACGCTGGCCGCACCGGCACCGGCTTGCTCAGCGCCCGCAGCCTGACCACCGATGCTCATAACGTGTGCGCTCAGTCCGTTTAAAGCAGTCGAGCCGGCCAGCAACCCGTCTGGGTTGGCGGAAAGGGACTCTGCCATGGCGACTCCCGTCAGGTCGAGGTAGTGGTAGCTATCAAATTGTAAGCCACTCGTTTGCAGCTCTCCCGCACTTGATTTGTCCACCGGAAACCCTCGGATGTTGCCTGGGTGATGTTCGAGGCGCGAAGTACCCGAATTCTTGCTTTGCTCGCGGGCGCACGTAATCGATGACAATGTTTCGTTAGCCGCCGAACTGGCGCACCAACGCTTGCCGGTCCACTTTGCCGATGCCGCGCATCGGCAGCGCCTCGACGATGTGCAGTTCGCGCGGCGCCGCCGTGACGTCTAGTGTGCCCGCGAGGTGCGCCCGCAACGCGTCCAATGTCGGTGCCGCGCAATCGTTAGCGACCACCACGGCCGCGACTACCCGCTGACCCAGCCTATCGTCGGCAACCCCGAACACCGCACAGTCAGCGACTGCAGGATGCGTGCGCAGCGCTGCCTCCACCGGCTGCGGCAGCACGGTCAGCCCGCCGGTGCTGATCGCCTCGTCGGCCCGGCCCAGCACCGTGAGTACACCCGAATCATCAAGCACGCCAATGTCTTCCGTCCGAAACCAACCCGGTTCCGCGAACGGATCGGGGTCGACGGGATTGCGGTAGCCCTTCGCCAGCGTCGCGCCTCCGATCACGATGCGCCCGTCGGCGTCGACTCGGACCTGCACCCCCGCCAAAGGCACACCGTCGTAGACGCAGCCCCCGGCGGTCTCGCTCATCCCATAGGTGCGAACCACCGAAATACCGGCTCTGACAGCCGCATCCAGCACCGGGCGCGGTGCAGGCCCACCGCCGATCAACACGGCATCCAACGACGCCAGCGCCTCGGCTGCTGCAGAATCCATCAGCGCCTTCGCCAACTGCGCGGCCACCAACGACGCATATCGCCGACCCGACCCCAAACGCCTTACCTCAGCAGGTAATCCAGCCACGTCGAAGCCCGACGACACGTCCATCTCCACCGGAACCGTCCCGGCCACCACGCTGCGCACCACCACCTGCACACCCGCGATGTGATACGGCGGCAATGCCAGCAGCCAGCGGCCGGGCCCGCCCAGCCGATCGTGGGTGGCCGACGCGCTGGCCGTCAGCGCGTCGGCCGTCAGCAGCGCACCCTTCGGCGGCCCTGTGGTGCCCGACGTCGTCGCCACCAGCGCGACGTCGTCGTCGATGAAATCGCCAATCCCCAACGGCGGCAACGCCGAAGCCGCGCCCGACAAAGGCACAAAAGCCGGATCACGGCCGGACAGAACACCTTCCAGCGCGGGCATCAGCGTGCGCACCGCGGCGCCTGGCGGGATGGCGAGTGCACGCAGGACGGCTATTCGCGTTCCTCACCCTCGCGGACGTCGTCCAACGGCCAGCCCTTGGCGGCCAAGCGGGCCCGCACCCGCTCAATGTCTTCCGGGGACGGCAGCTCATCGGTGAACTGCGTGATCACCACGCCGATGTCGATTTTGTCGAACTCGCCGCGCTCCATCAATTCGCGCGCCACCGCTTTGACCTCGTCGTTGGTCAGCCGTCGGGACAACAGCGCAAGCAGCGGAATGTAATCGGTCTGCGGAACCCCGTCGGGATACCCCGCACGCAACCACGCGACGATCGAGTTGAGAAATCTGTTCACACTGCGTCAACTTCCCGGCTTGGGCCTCCGTCACGCATCAAGTAGCCAACAGATTCGATGCTACGTGGATTTGGCGCCGAGGATGAACCAGCCGGTGTGGTAGGCGATGAAGTCACGAGCAATGAACAGCACACCGAGCACAACCGCGCCCAGCACCAGTGCGAAGATCGCCCAGCTGAGCGCGGTCACTGCCGGGCGCTTTCGGGTAACGGCGTCGCCGCTGATCCCGGCGCCGACGGCGCCCAGACGCACCCCGACTGCAAACAGCGCGGGCAGCGCAGCGCCGACTAGGAGGCCGAACACCAGGATCTTCAGTGTGGCAGCGTAGTTGAACCAGGTAGTCATGACGCGTTGATGCTCCGAGCGGGAACGACTTCGGTTGCCGGATGGGACCCATTGACTTGCGGGACATGCCCGTTGGTCGATTCCAAACCGGCCGTCAGGTTGCCGGCCCATTCCTTGTTGACGTTGGTGTGGTCGATTCGCACCTTGCGCGACTGCAGCCAAATGGCCAGGGCCGCTGCGGAGAGCAGTGTGAAGCCGACGATCACGCCGAGGTATCCGCCGATGCCGTGCACCAGCAGATAGGTGAGGCCTCCGACGATGCCGGCCGACGGCAGCGTCACGGCCCACGCGGTCGCCATCCGGCCGGCCACGCCCCAGCGCACCTCCGCGCCGGGTTTGCCGACCCCGCTGCCCAGCACGGACCCGGTCACCACCTGGGTGGTCGACAACGCATAACCGAAGTGTGCGGACAGCAAGATGATTGCAGCAGAAGACGTTTCGGCCGACATGCCCTGCGGGGGCTTGACTTCGACCAGCCCCTTGCCCAGGGTGCGGATGATCCTCCAGCCGCCGAAATAGGTTCCCGCCGCCATCGCCACCGCGCAGCACACGATCACCCACAGCGGCGGCAGGGTAGCGCTCCGGCTGACGGCGCCGTAGGACATCAGCGCCAGGAAGATGACGCCCATGGTCTTCTGCGCGTCGTTGGTGCCGTGGGCCAGCGACACCAGGCCGGCCGAGAAGATCTGGCCGCGGCGGAAGTTTTGGTCGGTGCGCTTTTCCGGGACCCCGCGGGTGATTCGGTACACCAGCCAGGTGCCGACCGCTCCCACTGCGGTGGCCAGTGTTGCGGCCACCACCGCCGGGATCACCACGCGCGACACCACGCCGGTCCAGATCACCCCGTGGCCGCCGACCGCGGCAATCATCGCGCCGACGATGCCGCCGATCAGGGCGTGCGAGGAGCTTGACGGGATACCGAGGAGCCAGGTGAGCAGGTTCCACACGATCCCGCCGACCAGACCGGCAAACACCAGTTCCAGCGTCACCAGTTGAGCGTCCACCAGACCTTTGGCGATCGTCGCGGCGACGGCGGTGGACAGGAAGGCCCCGACCAGGTTCAGCACCGCGGACAGTGTCACCGCTGCTTTCGGGGAGAGCGCGCCGCTGGCGATGGAGGTGGCCATGGCGTTGCCGGTGTCGTGGAACCCGTTGGTGAAATCGAACGCGAGTGCCGTGATCACGACGATGATCAAGAGGAACAACTCAAGGTTCACGGGGCCAATTCTGGGTCTAGGTTCCGGCGGTGTCTAACGATCGGTGATGCGAAACGCGGGTGGATTTCGACTCGTCGCCTGATGTTACCTTTCAGTTAACCTTCGGCAGTGCGCCGTTCACCACGGGTGTCCCGCCGCAGCGGGTGCTCCGGCGGTATCTGCACGAAAATCAGGGTCACGCCGTCGGGATCGGTGACATGCATCTCATGCAGTCCCCAGGGTTCGCGGCGGGCCTCCCGGGTGATCGGCACACCCCGGCCCTCCAGTTCGGCCTGGGTGGCGCGGACGTCGCGCACCTGCAGCCAGAGCGCCCCCGGAAACGGGCCGGCGGGATGCTCGGGCGCGCCGTGGCCGGCCAGTTCGATCAGCGACTGTCCGGCGTAAAACACTGTGCCAGCGCCATATTCGCGGGCGATGGCCAGTCCGATCTGGTCCCGGTAGAACGAAAGCGACTGCTCATAGTCCGCCGGCCGGAACAGCATCCGGCTGGCCAGGATTTCCATGGCTCGTGTCTATCACGAGCTCGGCTGAATTGCCCGGCTCCTCCTCATCGCGCTGCGCGCTCTGCATCGTCGCCGGGCGGTTGGATGCGCTGACGCTTCATCAGCGCGGTCGCCCAGCCCGGGCCGACGGTGTCCAGCGCCTTGGCGGCGACGGCCATGCGCGGCGCGATCCGCACGGGCCGGCTGCGCGCGGCGGTGATCATCCAGTCGGCGGCCTCGCGCGGCGTCAACGCCGGCATGCCCTCGTAGGCCTTGGTCGGCGCGATCATCGGGGTGGCCACCAGCGGGTAGTACAGCGTGGTCGAGTGCACACCCTTTGTGCCCCATTCGGTTTCGATCACCCGACTGACCGCCGACAGCGCAGCCTTGGATGCGTTGTACACGGAGAACAGCGGTGAAGCCTCGCTGAACACGCCCCAGGTCGCGACGTTGATGATGTGCCCGTCGCCGCGCTCGAGCATGCCGGGCGCGATGCCGCGGATCAGCCGCAGCGGCGAATAGTAGTTGAGCACCATCGTCCGCTCGACGTCATGCCAGCGTTCCAGCGATTCGGCAAGCGGCCGGCGGATGGAGCGGCCGGCGTTGTTGATCAGGATGTCCACCCCGCCCAGCCGCTGTTCGACGTCGGCGACCAGGGCGTCGACGGCATCCATGTCGGACAGGTCGCAGGGGATGGCCAGCGCGGTGCCGCCCTGGGCGTGGATGCGGTCCACCACCGCATTGAGCAGGTCTTCCCGGCGGGCGACGGCGACGACGGTGGCGCCCCGGCGGGCGAACTTTTCCGCGGCGCTCTCGCCGATGCCCGACGACGCGCCGGTCAAAAGGATCCGCTTGCCGTCGAGGTCGACGGGTTTGGCCGACGGGTCGTAGAGCCGCAGTTGCGGCGCGATGGGTGGCCGCATCCCGGCCAGCGCGATGGCCTCGGTAAGCCGTCGAAGCGGACTTTTACTCACACGTCGGGAGTCTAGGGGCAGGCCATCGTCAGAAATACCGCGGGAACCGGCTCCAGTCGGGTGGCCTCTTCTCCAGGAAGGCATCGCGGCCCTCGACGGCCTCGTCGGTCATGTACGCCAGCCGGGTGGCTTCGCCGGCGAATAGCTGCTGGCCCACCAGCCCGTCGTCGAGCAGGTTGAACGCGTACTTCAACATCCGTTGCGCCTGAGGCGATTTCGCGTTGATCTCGGCGGCCCACTGCACCCCGGTGGATTCCAACTCGGCGTGGTCGACGACGGCGTTGACCGCGCCCATCGCGTGCATCTGCTCGGCGGTGTACTCGCGGCCCAGAAAGAAGATCTCCCGGGCGAACTTCTGGCCCACCTGACGAGCCAGATAGGCGGAGCCGTAGCCGCCGTCGAAGCTGCCGACGTCGGCGTCGGTCTGCTTGAACCGGGCGTGCTGGCGGCTGGCCAGCGTCAGGTCGCACACCACGTGCAGGCTGTGCCCGCCGCCGGCCGCCCACCCGGAGACCAGGCAGATGACGACCTTGGGCATGAACCGGATCAGCCGCTGCACCTCGAGGATGTGCAGTCGCCCGGCGCGCGCCGCGTCAACGGTGTCGGCGGTCTCGCCGGAGGCGTACTGGTAGCCGCTGCGGCCGCGGATGCGCTGATCGCCGCCGGAGCAGAACGCCCACCCGCCGTCGCGCGGGGAGGGCCCGTTACCGGTCAGCAGTATCACCCCGATGTCGGGCGACATCCGGGCGTGATCCAGCGCGCGGTAGAGCTCGTCGACCGTGTGCGGGCGAAAAGCGTTGCGCACCTCGGGCCGATTGAACGCGACACGCACTGTGGCATCGGTGACGTGGCGGTGGTAGGTGATATCCGTCAGCTCGGCGAACCCGTCCACCGGTCGCCACGTGTCGGCGTCAAAAGGATTGTCGCTCAAGGCTCTTGGACTCCCTCCAGGCGGAACACCGGGCATATTCCGGCCAGCTTCTCGAATTCCTCCGGCGGCCGTCGGTGACCCGCTCGGAGCGGCGGCTTGACCGGTGCACTGCCCATAGGCAGCGACGTTACCTGTGGACGGGCTGCGGTGAACTGACGGCATCCAGACGCGCGACGGCGTCGGCGCTCAGGGTGACGGAAGCTGCGCCGAGGTTCTCCTCGAGATGCCGGATCGACCGTGTTCCCGGAATCAGCAACGTGTTCGGCGCATGAGCCAGCAGCCACGCCAGGCCAACCTGGGCGCCGGTGACGCCGAGTTCGCCGGCGATCTCGGCGACCACCGCGTCATCGGTGACCTTGGGGAAACCCGGAAGCGCCGAGCCAAGCGGGAAGTACGGCACCCAGGCGATGCCCTCGGCGACGCACAACTCGAGCGTGGCCTCTTGCGAGCGGTCCAGCAGGCTGTAGGGGTTCTGCACGCACACGATCCCCGCGGGCAGCGCCCGCTGCACGACGTCCACCGGCACGGCGCTGATGCCGATGGCGCCGATCTTGCCTTCGTCGCGCAGCGCGATCATCTCGGCGAGTTGGTCGTCGACGTCGACGATTTGGTCACCTTCGGGTTCCAGGCCGGGCCCTAGGTCCATGCGTCGCAGATTGACCACCGGTACGCACTCGAGGCCGAGTTGGCGCAGGTCGTCTTCGACCGCGGCGCGTAGTTCGGCGGGCCGTTGCGCGGCGGCCAGGGGTATGGGGTCTTCGCCGGTCCATCGCGCGCCGACTTTGCTCACGATGACGAGGTCGTCAGGGTAGGGAGCCAGGGCCTGGCGGATCCGGCGGTTCACTTCACCGGGGCCATAGAACGAGGCGGTGTCGATGTGGTTGACGCCGAGTTCGACCGCGCGCCGCAGCACGGCGGCCGCGTCGTCGACGGTCACGGACTCGAACAGTTGCATGGCGCCGTAGCCGACGCGGGCGACCGGCCGTCCGCCGATCGTGCCGATACCACCGGGCTGCGGTTGATCTGTCATGGTGCTCCCGTCACACTGGAGAAAGGCGGAGGACCCTCCGCTTGGTTGAGCATACCAGAAACGGAGGATCCTCCGCTTTGGGCTGTAAGCCGACTCGAGCCGACGCGCGCCGGAACCGCGAAAAGCTCCTCGAGGTGGCAACTGCCGCCTTTGCGACCGCCGAAGGGCGAGCGGTATCGCTGGAGGCGATCGCGCGTGAGGCCGGCGTCGGGATCGGCACGCTCTACCGTCATTTCCCCAGCCGGGAGGCCCTCGTCGAGGCGATCTACCGTGCCGAGCTTGCCGAAGTGGCGGCGACGGCCGACCAGCTGCTCAAGCGGCATCCGCCCAAGACCGCACTGCGACGCTGGATGGACCGCTACGCCAGCTTCGTGGCGGCCAAGCGCGGCATGGCCGAGTCGCTGCACGCGATGTTCGACTCCGGCGCCTTGCAGCCCAGCCAGACGCGCGACAGCATTGTCGGGGCCGTCGACCTGCTGCTGCGGGCTGGCGCCGACGACGGGAGCCTGCGCTCCGACGTGCAGGCCGAGGATGTGGTGTCCAGCCTGATCGGGATCTTTCTGGCCAGCGGTTCGCCGGAGCAGACCGGCCGTCTGCTCGACCTATTGGTGGCCGGCGTGGCGGTGAGCCGTTAGCCGACGGCTCGCTCAGCGCCCTCCCAGAACTGGGCACGCACCGCCTTCTTGTCCGGCTTGCCCAGCCCGGTCACCGGTAGCGAGTCGACGACCACCACCCGCTTGGGCGCCTGCACGGAACCCTTGCGGTCCTTGACCGCGGCTTGGATCTCCGCGGTCATGCGATCGATCGCCGCCTCGTCGCGCGGGGCGTCCGAGCGCAGGACCACGACGGCGGTGACGGCCTCGCCCCACTTCTCGTCGGGCGCCCCGACCACGCACACCTGCGCGACGGCCGGATGCTCGGCGACCACGTCCTCCACCTCGCGGGGAAACACGTTGAAGCCGCCGGTGACGATCATGTCCTTGACCCGGTCGACGATGTAGTAGTAGCCGTCCTCGTCTTCGCGGGCCATGTCGCCAGTGTGCAACCAGCCGTCCCGGAACGTTTCGGCGGTGGCGTCGGGCAGATTCCAGTAGCCGCCCGCCAAAAGCGGTCCGCTGACGCAGATTTCGCCCACCTCGCCCTGCGGCACCGGTTTGCCGTCGAGGTCCAGCAGCGCGACCCGCGCGAACAGCGTCGGGCGCCCACACGACGTCAGCCGCTTCTCGTCGTGATCCTTCTTGCCGAGGTAGGTGATGGCCATCGGCGCCTCGGACTGCCCGTAGTTCTGGGCGAAGATCTGGCCGAACCGGCGGATCGCCTCCGCCAGTCGCACCGGGTTGATCGCCGACGCCCCGTAATAGACCGTCTCCAGCGACGACAGATCCCGGGTGTGCGAATCCGGGTGGTCCATCAGCGCATACAGCATCGACGGCACCACAAACGTCGCCGTAATCCGCTTCTCCTCAATAGTTTTCAGGACTTCGGCGGGGTCGAACTTGGGCAGCACGTACATTTCGCCGCCCTTGATCAACGTCGGCAGGAAATACGCCGCGCCGGCGTGTGACAGCGGAGTGATCATCAAAAACCGTGGCTGCTCGGGCCATTCCCACTCCGCCAGCTGGATCATCGTCATGGTCGAGATCGACTGCGCGGTGCCGATCACGCCCTTGGGCTTTCCCGTCGTGCCGCCGGTGTAGGTCAAGCCGATGATCTGGTCCGGCGGCAGGTCGGCGGCCACCAACGGCTGCGGTGCGTATTTGGCGGCCTCCGCCGACAGGTCGACGCCCACATCTTTCAACGCATCGGGCACCGGGCCGATCGTCAGGATCTGCTTGAGCGAGTCCACCCGCTCCAACAGCCCCAGCGCGCGCTCGACGAACATCGGGTTGGGGTCGATGATCAGCGAGCTGATCCCGGCATCGGAGAGCACATAGGCGTGGTCGTCGAGCGACCCCAGCGGATGCAGCGCGGTGCGGCGATACCCCTGGGTCTGGCCGGCGCCGATGATCATCAGCACCTCGGGCCGGTTCAACGACAGCAACCCGACCGCCGCCCCGGTCCCGGCGCCCAGCGCCTCGAAGGCCTGGATGTACTGGCTGATCCGGTCGGCCAGCTGACCGCCGGTCAGCGTGGTGTCGCCGAGGAACAGCACCGGCTTGTCGCGGTGGCGCTTGAGCGCGCCGACCAGGAGGTGTCCGTTATGGGTGGGATTGCGCAGCAGCTCGTCACTCATGCGCTCAAGACTAGAACGTGTTACAGAAATAGCCGAGCCCCTCCCGAAAATCGGCTATTTTGCCAGCTCCTCCCTCTAGTGCTCGCCTCCTCCTCAGGCCGTTCCGGCCTGCATCGTCGCCGAGCGGCGCCACTGGATTTCCTTCTGGACGTACTCGTTGTCCTGCGGGAAGTCCTCGACCTCCTGGATCCGACGGACTTCGAGCGTCACGCCGGGGCCCAGCGGGCAGCGGGTCGCCCAGTCGACCGCTTCTTCCTTCGACGCCACCCCGATGATCCAGAACCCGTTGAACAGCTCGCCGGGATACGGTTCGTCCGAGACATTCGGCGGCGTCGAGCTGAAGTCGACGACGAAGCCTTCCTCCTGCGCGGCCAGTCCCTCGCCGGCCAGCAGCACGCCCGCTTCGATCAGCGACTCGTTGTAGCGGCCCATCGCGGTCAGGATCTCGTCGAACGGGACGTCCTTGGCGGCTTCCTGCGCCTCGGGGGTGGATCGCACGATCATCATGTAGCGCATCGCTAACTCCTCTCGGGGGAACGTTTCATCCACGACTGACTCGCAGAACCGCCATTTCTCATCGCCGGATCACTAATCTGCACGCATGACCGATGCTGATGTCGTCATCACCGGCACCGTGCTGACCGTCGACGACGCGCGGCCCACCGCCGAGGCGCTTGCCGTTAGCGATGGCCGGATCGTCGCCGTCGGAACCCGCGCAGATGTCGGCAACCTCGTCGGCGCCCAGACCCAGACGATCGACATCGGTGACGGCTGCCTCATGCCGGGATTCGTTGAGGCACACGGTCATCCGCTGATGGAGGCCGTCGCGCTGTCGGACCGGATCGTCGACATCAGGCCGGTTACCATGCGCAGCGCCGACGACGTCGTCGACGCGATCCGCCGCGAAGCCGCGAAACGCGGACCGGCCGGCGCCTACCTCAACGGCTGGGACCCGTTGCTGCAAAGCGGACTTCCGGAGCCCACGCTGAGCTGGCTCGACGACATCGCGCCGGACGGCCCGCTGGTGATCCTGCACAACTCCGGGCACAAGGCGTATTTCAACTCGCAGGCCGCCCGCGGCGCCGGCCTGACCCGCGATACCCCCGATCCCAAGGGCACCCGATACGGCCGTGCCGCCGACGGCGAACTCGACGGCACCGCCGAGGAAACCGGCGCCGTGTTCCCGCTCGTCGGCCCGGCGATCCAGCCCGGCGACTATCCGGCCATGCTGCTCGCCGAGTGCGCCCGGCTCAATCGCGCCGGGCTCACCACCTGCTCGGAGATGGCCTTCGACCCGGCGTTTCGGCCACTGGTCGAGCAGCTGCGCGACGCGCTGACCGTGCGGCTGCGCACCTACGAAATCTCCAACCCGCGAATGCACACCGACGCCAAACCCGGAGACGGCGACGACATCCTGCGCCAGGTTGGCATCAAGATCTGGGTGGACGGCTCGCCGTGGATCGGCAACATCGATCTGTCGTTTCCATATCTCGACACCGCCGCCACCCGCACCATCGGCGTCGAGCCGGGGTCCTGCGGACACGCCAACTACACCCGCGAACAGCTGACCGAAATCGTCGACGCCTACTTTCCGCTGGGCTGGCCGATGGCCTGCCACGTGCAGGGCGACGCCGGCATCGACACCATCCTCGACGTCTACGAGCAAGCGCTGCAACGCAATCCGCGCGACGACCATCGGCTGCGGCTCGAACACGTCGGCGCCATCCGCAATGACCAGCTCCAACGAGCCGCCGCGCTCGGCGTCACCTGCAGCATCTTCGTCGACCAGATCCACTACTGGGGCGACGTTATTGTGGACGGGCTGTTCGGGCCGGAGCGCGGATCCCGTTGGATGCCGGCAGGATCCGCAGTGGCTACGGGTATGCGCATCTCGCTGCACAACGATCCGCCGGTCACGCCCGAGGAGCCGTTGCGCAACATCAGCGTGGCAGTCACCCGGACCGCGCCGAGCGGTCGTGTGCTGGCGCCCGAGGAGCGATTGACCGTCGAGCAGGCCATCCGCGCCCAGACCATCGACGCCGCGTGGCAGCTGTTCGCCGACGACGTGATCGGCTCGCTGGAGGTCGGCAAGTACGCCGACATGGTGGTGCTGTCGGCGGATCCGCGCACGGTGCCGCCCGAGGAGATCGCCGATCTCGGTGTGCGTGCAACGTTTTTGGCGGGCCGGCAGGTGTACGGCGAGTGACGCCGCCGCTCGACGACATCCTGGACCGGCTGCACGTCGTCGCGCTGCCGATGCGGATGCGGTTCCGCGGCATCACCACCCGTGAGCTGGCATTGATCGACGGCCCCGCCGGCTGGGGCGAGTTCGGCGCCTTCCTCGAATACGACGACGCAGAGGCGGCCCACTGGCTGGCGTCGGGCCTCGAATCCGCTTACACCACACCGCCACCCGCGAGGCGTGACCTCATTCCGGTCAACGCCACCGTCCCCGCCGTGCCCGCCGCGCAGGTGCCCGACGTCCTGGCGCGCTTCCCGAGCGCCCGTACCGCGAAGGTCAAAGTCGCAGAACCCGGGCAGACGCTTGACGACGACATCGCGCGCGTCGAGGCCGTGCGTGCGCTGGTTCCGACCGTGCGGGTCGACGCGAACGGCGGCTGGACCGTCGCGGAAGCTGTCGAGGCCGCTCAGGTGCTCGGGCCGTTGGAGTACATCGAGCAGCCTTGCAAGACAATTGAAGAGCTCGCCGAACTCAGGCGCCGCGTCGACGTGCCCGTCGCCGCCGACGAAAGCATTCGCAAAGCCAGCGACCCCCTAAAGGTCGTCCGCGCGAAGGCCGCCGACATCGCGGTGCTCAAAGTTGCTCCGCTGGGCGGTATTTCGGCACTGCTGGACATCGCCGAACAGATCGATATCCCGGTGGTGATCTCCAGCGCGCTGGATTCGGCGGTCGGGATCGGTGTCGGATTGCTCGCCGCAGCCGCACTGCCGGACCTCAAGCATGCCTGCGGGCTGGGCACCGGCGGGCTGTTCGTCGAGGACGTTGCCGAACCGATAACGCCAGACGACGGCTATCTTCCGGTCGCGCCACGAACACCCGACCCCGCCCGGCTGCAAGCATTGGCCGCCCCGCCGAAGCGGCGCCAGTGGTGGATCGACCGGGTCAAGGCCTGCTACCGGCATGTGGGGTAGCCGGCTACTCTAGGCCGCTCCGCTGCGTCTCCACCACACTGCGCGAATGACCGGATTTCGCGTGGGCATCATGGACCCGATCGTCGCCGCTCGCCCGGCGGCCGACACCTTCACCCGAGCCAGCTACCTCGGCGCGCTGGCCAGCCGGGTCGACTCGTTCTGGGTGCCCGACCATTTGAACGCGCTGTTCCCGCGGAGCCTGTGGCAGCCGAAGTACGCCGGCATAGCGAAAATCATGCCGTCCGCGGATGCCTTCCTCGAACCGTGGACCATGCTGGGGCATATCGCCGCGCGCAATCGCATCGGCCGGATGCGGTTGGGCGTCGGCGTGACCGATACCGGGCGGCGCAATCCGGCGGTCACCGCCCAGGCCGCCGCCACGTTGCATCTGCTCACCCGCGGCCGGGCCATCTTGGGCATCGGCACCGGCGAGCGGGAGGGCAACGAACCCTATGGCGTCGACTGGTCGAAGCCGGTCGCCCGGTTCGAAGAGGCGATGGCCACGATCCGGGCGTTGTGGGACTCGAATGGTGAACTCGTCAACCGCGATTCGCCATATTTCCCGCTGCGCAACGCACTTTTCGACCTGCCGCCGTATCGCGGCAAGTGGCCGCAGATTTGGGTCGCCGCACACGGACCCCGCATGTTGCGCGCCGCCGGCCGTTATGCCGACGGCTTCTTTCCGGGTTTTCCGCATTCACCGCAGGAGTACGCACGCCGCTTGGATGTCGTGCGCGCAACGGCCTCCGACGCGGGGCGCGACCCGGCATCGATCGTTCCGGCAATGTGGATGTTCGTCGTCGCCGGCCGGACTACCGCGGAGGTGGACGAGGCCCTGGAGTCCGAAGTGATCAAGGCAGTTGGACTCAATGCTTCCGACGAGTTCTTCGCCCAGCATGATGCGCAACACCCACTGGGAGTCGGCTTCACGGGCGCGCAGGATCTGCTACCCCATGACTGGGATGAGCAGACGGCGCTGTCTTACATCAAAGCCATTCCAGCGGAACTGCTGCGGGACATGCTTCTGGTCGGCACACCCGAGGAAGTCATCGACCGGGCGGCCGAGTGGCGCGATCACGGAGTTCGCTATCTGGTGCTGGCCAACATCACGATGATGCAGCGCAGCCTGCGCAATGGCCTGGCCGCCACCGGGTCGTTCTTCAAGATCGTCCGGGGACTCAAGAAGCTCTAGGATCATGTCCTGATCTGTGCGGTACGTGTCGTAGACGCCATGGCGTCGTATCCCCGACACTGACAGCTATGACCCGCACCGTGGTGTTTTTCAGCTTCTCCGGGATGCAGACACTGGACCTGGTGGGGCCGCTGGAGGTGTTCGCGACGGCGACGCTGCTGCTGGCGGCCGAAGGCCGCGACGGCTATCAGCCGGTGGTTGTGTCGGTCGATGGTCAACCGGTGACCACGAGCTCCGGACTGACGCTTGCAACCATCGAAGTGCCCGACCCCGCCCAGCCGGTCGACACCGTGATGCTGCCTGGCGGCGCCGGCGTCCACAAGGCCCGCGCCAACCCGCAGGTCGTCGCGTGGATCCGAGCCGTGGCCGCCAAAAGCCGGCGGGTGGCCAGCGTATGCACCGGCGCATTTCTGGCCGCGCAAGCGGGGCTGCTCGACGGGTGTGTCGCCACCACGCACTGGGGATCCGCCGACCGGCTCCAGCGCGAATTCCCAAACGTCACAGTCGATCCCGACCCGATCTTCCTGCGCAGTTCGGACAAGGTGTGGACGGCCGCGGGCGTCACCGCCGGCATCGACCTGGCGCTGTCGCTGGTCGAAGACGACCACGGCACCGACGTCGCGCAGACCGTGGCCCGCTGGCTGGTGCTCTATTTGCGCCGACCCGGCGGCCAGACGCAGTTCGCCGCCCCGGTGTGGATGCCGCGCGCCAAACGCGAACCGATCCGCGACGTCCAGGACGCCATCGAATCGGACCCGGCCAATGCGCACAGCATCACCGAGCTGGCCCGCCGGGCCGGGATGAGCCCGCGGCATTTCACGCGTGTGTTCACCGACGAAGTCGGCGAGCCGCCCGGCGCTTACGTCGAACGGATTCGCATCGACGCGGCGCGCCGCCAGCTGGAGGAAACCGACGACACCGTCGTCGCGATCGCCGCCCGGTGTGGCTTCGGAACCTCGGAAACCATGCGGCGCAACTTCGTTCGGCGCATCGGCATCTCGCCCGACCAGTACCGCAAGACCTTCGCCTAAAGGAGAAATCATGCAGATCGCCATCGTCGTGTATCCCGGCTTCACCGCACTCGACTTCATCGGTCCTTACGAGGTGCTGCGCTGGCTGCCGAAAGCCGAGGTGCGCTTCGTCTGGCACGAGCCCGGCCCGATCACCGCGGATTCTGGTGTGCTGCTTGTCGGCGCGACTCATTCGTTCGACGAAACACCTTCGCCCGACGTGATTTTGGTGCCAGGAGGGATGACATCCGTCGAGCATGCCCGCGACCAGAAGCTGCTGGACTGGGTGCGCCGAGCCCACGAGACGGCGACGTGGACGACGTCGGTCTGCTCCGGTTCGGTGATCCTGGCCGCCGCCGGGCTGCTGAACGGCAAGCGCGCGACCTCGCACTGGATGGCGCTCAGCGCGCTGAAAACGTTGGGCGCCAACCCAGTTGGCGACCAACGCATCGTGCAAGCCGGCGACATCGTCACCTGCGCCGGCGTGTCGGCCGGTATCGACCTAGGGTTGTGGCTGGCCGCTCAGATCGGCGGAGAAAACCGCGCCAAGGCGATCCAGCTTTCCATGGAGTACGACCCGCAACCACCGTTCGACTCCGGTCACATGTCGAAGGCATCGGCGACGACGAAGGCCGCCGCCACCGCGCTGATGGCCCGAGACCTGGTGAAACCGGCTCAGCTCAAGGCCGCGACGCTGCTGGCCTGGGAGCAAGCGCTGCATACAGTACGTTCCCGCCGCGAAAGGTTTACCCGCTCCGTAAGCTGACAGCGTGCTGCGACTCGGTATCAAAGCGGCCTCCGCCTGGGCAGTAAGCATGATCGTCGCCGGCTGTGTTTCCACCGTCGGCGGAACGGCGGTGCCCGCCGGCGGCCATGGCCCCGGGACTACGCCGGCCAAGCCCGCAGTGACCGCCGCGGATCTGCCCAAACTGCTGGCCACCGTCGACGAAGTCAAAGACGTCATGAAGTCGCCCGACGTCGTCACCCAACAGACCTGGAACAAGCCCGACGACAGCACCGACACCAAGGTCGACCCCGTCGAGTGCATCAGCGCCGCGTTCGGCGGTGAGGCAGTGTCCTACAACGGCAGCGGCTTCACGGCGATTTACATTGTGCGGCAGGCAGATCCCAAGGGCCTCCCGGATGTCGACGAGGGGGTGGCGGCGTTCGAGAACCCGGCGGCCGCTGCGAGCTTTGTGTCGAAATCGGTCGCACAGTGGCGCCAGTGTGCGGGCAAACAGCTCATCTGGACGTGGCCCGACGGCAGCACCGTGCCATGGACAGTCGGTGACCCCACCGAGTCCGGCGGGATGACCACCATCCGCAACACCGCCGTTCTCCACCAGGATCTCGGCCTGGTGCGAACCCTGGCGGCCAAGTCCAACATCGTCGTCGACCTCCAGGTCCTCGCGTTGAACCTGGGCGACGAGCCCACCGTGATCGCCAAGCGGATCCTGGACCGCATCCCGGGCTGACCCGCGTCGCGTCGCGTCCCGTAGGTTCTCGCAGGTGATCAACCTTGCTTATGACGACCGCGGGACCGGTGAGCCCGTCGTTTTCATTTCCGGCAGTGGTGGTGCCGGGCGCGGCTGGCATTTGCACCAGGTCCCGGCTTTTCTTTCCGCTGGATATCGGACCATCACCTTCGACAACCGAGGGATCGGCGCCACCGAGAACGCATCGGGTTTCACGACGAAAACCATGGTCGCCGACACCGCGGGGCTGATCGAAGGCCTGGGCGCCGCGCCCGCGCGCATCGTCGCCGCGTCGATGGGCGCGTTCATCGCCCAAGAGCTGATGGTCGCGCACCCGCATCTGGTCAGCAAAGCCGTGCTGATGGCCACCCGTGGCCGGCTGGACCGGGCCCGGCAGTTCTTCCACACCGCCGAGGCCGACCTCGCCGCCTCGGAGACCCGGCTGCCGGCTGCCTATGACGCGAAAGTCCGTCTGCTGGAAAGCTTTTCACCCAAGACTTTGAACGACGACGCTGCGGTCGCCGAGTGGATCGACATCTTCACCATGTGGCCCAACAAGATGACCCCGGGGTTGCGCTGCCAGCTCGACGTCTCGCCGCAAAACAATCGGTTGCCGGCGTATCAGGCCATCACCGCGTCGGTGCTGGTGATCGGTTTCGCCGACGACCTAGTGACCCCGCCGCACCTTAGCCGTGAGGTGGCCGACGCCATACCCAATGGCCGCTACCTGCAGATCGCCGACGCCGGGCATCTCGGGTTCCTCGAGCGCCCCGACGCGGTGAACGCCGCGATCCTGCAGTTCTTCGCCGGCATGGCGGCCTGAGGCCACACGACTACGCTTTAGCTGTGAATCCCTCGACGGCACAGGCCCGCGTCGTCGTCGACGAACTGATCCGCGGCGGTGTCCGCGACGTGGTGCTGTGCCCGGGCTCGCGCAACGCGCCGCTGGCTTTCGCACTGTCCGACGCCGACCGGGCGGGGCGGCTGCGGCTGCATGTGCGCATCGACGAGCGCACCGCCGGCTACCTGGCCATCGGTCTGGCGGTCGGTGCTCAGGCGCCGGTATGCGTGGCGATGACGTCGGGCACCGCGGTGGCCAACCTCGGCCCGGCGGTGGTGGAGGCCAACTACGCGCGGGTGCCGCTGATCGTGCTGAGCGCCAACCGGCCCTACGAGCTGCTCGGCACCGGTGCTAACCAGACCATGGAGCAGCTGGGCTACTTCGGCACGCAGGTGCGCGCCGCCATCAGCCTGGGCCTGGCCGAGGACGCGCCCGAGCGGATGGACGCCCTCAACGCGACCTGGCGGTCGGCCACGTGCCGCGTGCTGGTGGCCGCCACCGGTGCCCGCACCGCCAACGCCGGCCCGGTGCAGTTCGACATCCCGCTGCGCGAACCGCTGGTGCCCGACCCCGAATCCGCGCCCACCCCGCCCGGCCGCCCGAACGGCAAACCGTGGACGTACACCCCGCCGGTCAGCTTCGACCAGCCGCTCGACATCGACCTGAGCCTCGACACCGTCGTCATCGCGGGCCACGGCGCCGGCGCCCATCCCAACCTGGCCGGGTTGCCGACTGTCGCCGAGCCGACCGCGCCGGCGCCGGCCAACCCACTGCACCCGCTGGCGCTGCGGCTGCTGCACCCGCAGCAGGTGATCATGCTGGGCCGCCCCACCCTGCACCGGCCGGTGTCGGCGCTACTGGCAGACCCATCCGTGCCGGTTTACGCGCTGACCACCGGCCCGCGCTGGCCCGACGTGTCCGGCAACTCGCAAGCCACCGGCACCCGCGCGGTCACTACCGGCGAGCCCAGCCCGGCCTGGCTGCGCCGCTGCGCCGAGCTCAACCGGCACGCGGTCGACGCGGTGCGCGGGCAGCTCGCAGCGCACCCGCTGACCACTGGGTTGCACGTCGCGGCGGCGGTCGCCGACGCGCTGCGGCCCGGCGACCAGCTGGTGCTCGGCGCCTCCAACCCGGTGCGTGACGCGGCGCTGGTCGGGCTCGACAGCCACGGCATCGCGGTGCGCTCCAACCGCGGCGTCGCCGGCATCGACGGCACGGTGTCCACCGCGGTCGGCGCCGCGCTGGCGCACCAGGGCCGCACGGTCGCGCTGATCGGCGACCTGACCTTCGTGCACGACAGCTCCGGGCTCCTGATCGGCCCCACGGAGCCGACGCCGCGACAGCTGACCATCGTGGTGTCCAACGACAACGGCGGCGGCATCTTCGAACTGCTCGAGCAGGGTGACCCGCGGTTCTCCGACGTGTCGTCGCGGGTCTTCGGCACCCCGCACGACGTCGACGTCGGCGCGCTGTGCCGCGCTTACCACGTGGATTCTCGCCAAATCGAGGTCGGTGAGCTGAGCGAGGCGCTCGACGAGCCTGCCGGCGGTATGCGGGTGCTGGAGGTCAAGGCCGACCGGTCCTCGCTGCGCCAGCTGCATGCGGCCATCAAGGCCGCGTTGTGAATCGCCTGAAAGCCTTGGCGCGCATTCTGATTCACGGCCGGGCCGACGAGCTTCCCGACACCCCGGCGCGACGGATCCTGCGTTGGACGCGGATCGGGGTGCTGATCGCCGCCGGTCTGGTGACGTTGCAGTCGGTGCTGTTGGTGGCCGGCGCCTGGCGCAACGACCTGTCGATCCAGAACAACATGGGGGTCGCGCAGGCTGAGGTGCTCAGCGCGGGGCCGCGACGCTCGACGATCGAGTTCGTCACGCCCGACCGGGTCACCTACCGTCCAGAGCTCGGCGTGCTCTACCCGTCCGAATTGGCCACGGGGATGCGGATTTACGTCGAATACGACAAGAAAAACCCGAACCTGGTCCGCGTGCAGCACCGCACCGCCAAGCTGGCGATCATCCCAGCCGGTTCCATCATGGTGGTCGGCTGGCTGGTCGCCGGCGCCGCGCTGGCCGGCCTGGCGTTACTGGAAAAGCGGGCGGGCCGTCACGCGAGCAGCTTGCCAAGCCACTCCGAGTCCTGAGTGTCCACAACGGTTTTTGTGTTGAGATCGTAAACCGTTGGGGTGCCCGGGTTTTCCGGGTTGTCCTGCACCAAGCGGGCACGGTTGGCGTCGTTCATCGCGGCCGGGTCGACGACGTAGTCGCCGGCCGCGATCTTCTCGGCCACGGCGTCTGGCACCCCGCTTTCGCGGGCCATCGCCGCGATCTCGTTGTTGTCCGGCCGGGTTTGATGACGATACAGGTCTTGCACAAACGCCTGATACGCCGTCGGCGACGTCGCCGGGTCGGCGGCCAAAAACAGCGCATTGCTGATCCGGGCGGACACATCGGTGTGCTTGCGGTCGTCGAGGAAGGTCAGCGGCCGATACGTCACCGCCAGCCGGCCGTCGCCGATGTTGCGCGCGATTGCGTCGCCGTCGGTCGACTCCAACTCGGCGACATGCGGGCACTGCGGTTCGATGAAGATCTCCAACTGCACTGGGGCGCCGGCGGACCCGACGAGGACGCCGTTGCCGTCGCTGCTGCGCGGTACGTCGGCGTGAGCTGCCGCCGTCCCGAATGCGATCCAGCTCACAGTGATTGCCAATGCCCCCAGCCAGGACCGCATTTTCCAACCCCTTTGCAGCAGATTTCGCACGCCGTATGCCCGTCGGCAACCTTAACGACAGGCGGCGCTGCCACCGTAACGGTGTGCGCGTAGCCATCGTCGCGGAGTCCTTCCTCCCGCACGTCAACGGCGTCAGCAACTCGGTGGTTCGCATCCTCGAGCACTTGCGCCGCACCGGCCACGAAGCCCTCGTCATCGCACCCGACACCCCGCCCGGCGAGCCCCGCGCCGAGCGGCTTCACGACGGCATCCGGGTCCACCGCGTGCCGTCGCGGATGTTCCCCAAGGTGACGACGCTGCCGCTGGGCGTGCCGCTACCGCGAATGCTGCGCGTGCTACGTGGGTTCGACCCCGACGTCGTGCATCTGGCCTCGCCCGCACTGCTCGGTTACGGCGGGGTGCGGGCCGCCCGCCGACTCGGCGTGCCGACTGTGGCGGTATTCCAAACCGACGTCGCGGGATTCGCGGCCAGTTACGGTATCGGGGGACTGTCGCGGGCGGCGTGGGCGTGGACCCGCCACCTGCACCGGCTTGCCGACCGCACCCTGGCACCGTCCACCTCTGCGATGGAAAGCCTTGCTGCCCATCGCATCCCGCGGGTATATCACTGGGCGCGCGGCGTCGACATCACGGGGTTCGTACCGTCAGCTCGTGACCAGGCGCTGCGACGGCGATGGTCGCCGGACGGCAAGCCGATTGTCGGCTACGTCGGCCGGCTGGCGCCGGAGAAGCACGTCGAGCGGCTGGCGGTGCTGGGCGAGTCGGTCCAGCTGGTCATCGTCGGCGACGGGATCGACCGCGCCAAGTTGCAATCGGCAATGCCCACAGCGATTTTCACCGGCGCGCTGTACGGCGACGAACTCGCCGCGGCCTACGCCAGCATGGACGTCTTCGTGCATCCCGGCGAGCACGAGACGTTTTGCCAAACCGTGCAGGAAGCGCTGGCGTCGGGGCTGCCGGTCATTGCCCCCGACGCCGGCGGCCCGCGCGACCTGGTGACGCCGTGCCGCACCGGAATGCTGCTGCCCGTCAAGCAATTCGAGGCGGACCTGCCCGCCGCCGTCGCCCACCTGATCGCAGAACGGCCGCGCTATTCGCTGGCCGCCAGGCGTAGCGTGCTGGAGCGGTCGTGGCCGGCGATTTGCGACCAGCTGCTCGAGCACTACGAGGCGGTGCTGCCGCCCTGTGCCTCGATCGACACCGGCTGCCACTCTTCCCAAGTGCGCAACCGGCTTTCGTAGTCCGCGCGAGCCGTTTCCAGCGGCGACGCGCCGAAGAACACCCGCAGCGGCGGCTTTTCGGCATCGACCACCTTCAGCAGCGCCGCCGCCGAGGCTGCGGGATCGCCGGGATCCGCCCACCGCCGCCTGCGCTCGGCTTCGACCGCGGCGCGCACGTCGTCGTAGGCCGGCAACCGCTCGGCATGCTTGGCCGACGAGCCGCCCCAGTCGGTGTCGAAGCCGCCCGGCTCGACCAGCGTGACCTTGACGCCGAACGGCGCCACCTCCTGGGCCAGCGCCTGCGAGAAGCCCTCCAGCGCCCACTTCGAGGCGTGGTAAATGCCGACCAGCGGGAATGCGACGATGCCGCCGATCGACGACACCTGGATGATGTGGCCGCTGCGCTGTCGGCGCAGATACGGCAACGCGGCCTGGGTGATCCACAGCGCGCCGAACACATTGGTCTCGATCTGGTCGCGGGCCTCCTGCTCGGACAGTTCCTCGATGAAGCCGAACTGCCCGTAGCCCGCGTTGTTGACGACGACGTCCAGTCGCCCGAAATGATCGTGGGCCCGTTTGACCGCGGCGAAGTCCGCGTCGCGATCGGTGACGTCCAACTCGATGGGCAGTATCGCGTCGCCGTAGCTGGCTTCAAGGTCGGCCAGCGTCGCGGTGTTTCGCGCCGTCGCGGCCACCTTGTCGCCCCGCTCGAGCGCGGCGATCGCCCATTCACGTCCGAAGCCGCGCGATGTCCCGGTGATGAACCAAACTTTTTCACTCACGCCGGTGTGCAACGCCGAAGGCGGCGCCGCATTCCCACTCTGCGAAGTTCACAGGTAGCGTCGTCGAGGTGAGCCGCGCGACCCTGGACAAAGACCCGCGTGAAGTGGCGTCGATGTTCGACGGCGTCGCCCGCCGCTACGACCTGACCAACACGGTGCTGTCGCTGGGCCGGGACCGGTACTGGCGGCGCGCCACCCGCTCGGCGCTGCGACTGTCTGCGGGGGAGAAGGTGCTGGACCTGGCCGCCGGCACCGCGGTGTCGACGGTGGAGTTGGCGCGCTCCGGAGCATGGTGTGTGGCGGCGGACTTTTCGGTCGGGATGCTCGCGGCGGGCCGAAGCAGGAAAGTACCGAAGGTCGCCGCTGACGCGACCCGACTTCCGTTTGGCGACAACGTGTTCGACGCGGTGACGATCAGCTTCGGGCTGCGCAATATCGCCGAGCGCGAAACGGCGCTGCGGGAGATGGCGCGCGTCACCCGCCCCGGCGGGCGGCTGGTGGTGTGCGAATTCGCCACTCCCACAAACGCATTGTTCGCCACGGTCTACAAGGAATACCTGATGCAGGCGCTGCCGCGCGTGGCCCGTGCGGTGTCGAGCAATCCCGAGGCGTATGTCTACCTGGCGGAGTCGATCCGCGCCTGGCCCGACCAGGCCAGCCTCGCGCACGAGATATCTCGCACCGGTTGGTCAGCGGTGCGGTGGCGCAACCTGACCGGCGGCATCGTCGCGCTGCACGCCGCCTTCAAGGCGTGAGCAGACGGGCAACCGTCAGCGCGAACGTCGCCGCGTTGAGCGCCAGGAACAGCGTTGCGAGCCCGAATTGCGCCGAGATGTCGTCGGCCAGCACGTGTGTGTACATCGCGCAGACGAAAAAGACGACCAGCCCGCCGGCGGCGGCCAGACCGATCACCGGAACCCACAGGCCCGCAACAAGTCCCAGTGCGCCGAGCGTTTTGAGCGTGCCAATGGGAAACGTCAGCCACGACAGCGGCACACCGGCTGCTTCCATGCCGGGAATGATCGGCGCGAAATGGGCCAATGCAGCCACACCGGAAAACCCGTTGAAGGCGATCGCGATCAGCGTCACGACCACATAGGCGGTGTGCATCAGCGCGCGGGGTCGAGTCGGAATACCGCGATTCGGCCGGCCAACGCCTCGACTTCGTCCGGAGTGCCTTCGCGAACCAGGCCGGCGCGCTTGAGGAAGCTGACACCGATCGGCACCTCGACGGGAAACGCTCGCAGCACCGGCCGGGCGTCCTCGGCGGACAGCTCAACGATGTTGACGCGCCGTGACTTTCGCCCTTTTGCAAGGGTTCCCGAGCCGGCGGCCCGGGCGTTGCGCACCCAGTCGGCGCCCGGGTAGCCCGCGACGGTGTACAGGTGCCCGTCCAACGTGAATGGTGTCATCGGCGTGCTGCGCGGCTGGCCGGTCTTGCGGCCGGGCACGGTCAATACCATCGGCGGACCTGTTGGGATGCCGAGCTTTTGCATCGCAATCATGACCTTGTTGGTTAGCTTCAGCCAGCGCGGCGGCTTGGGATCAGTCATTCGATCACCCCAGGTGTGCAGAGAGTAGCCAGCCGGCCACCGACATGCGGCCGTTGGGCTCGGGCCGGAACTCGGCGCCCATCAACGCGGACAGGTCGGTCGAGCCGTCCGGCGCGTTGGCATAGAGGCGGGCCGGCCTGATCTCGTCGATCACCCAGTACTTCGAGACCACCGCCCGCAATTCGTCGGCGGTGACGGCGTTGGCCGGGCCGTCGGGCATTGCCGCCTTGTCGAATACCAGCACGAAGTACGACGCCCCCGGCGCGGCGGCCCGCACGATCGAGCGCTGGTAGCCCTCGCGCGCCTCGACCGGGATGGAGTGGAACAGTGTGCCGTCGACAATGGTGTCGAACCTGCCGTCGTAGCCGGTGAACGAGCTGATGTCGGCCATTTCGAAGCTGGCGTTGGTCAGGCCCCGCTTCTTGGCCTCGCGCCAGGCCAACTCGATCGCGGTCGGCGACAGGTCGATGCCGACCGTGGTGTACCCGCGCTCGGCGAGGTGCAGCGAGATGGCGGCTTCGCCGCAGCCCACGTCGAGCACTTCGCCGTGAAACTTGCCGGCGTCGATCAGCGCGGCTAGCTCGGGCTGTGGTTCGCCGATGCTCCAGGGCGGTTTAGCCCCGGGGCCGAATTGCGCGGACTCGCCGCGGTAGGCCGATTCGAATTCGAAGTCCAGGGGTTCAGTCATCACCCATAGATATCAGGCTGGCTGATATATGTCAAGAGGGTTGATATGCGGGGCGTCGCCTTTCTGCCGCTCGCGCCAGAAGGCCAGAAAGGGGTCAGGCAAAAGGTTTTCGGCGATCGGCCAGCCGCGACGCCCACCCGCCGCCGCGCCACACGCGGGCGACAAAGTCGGCGTCGTCGTCGGTGACCAGGTTGCCCATCACCCGCACCGCGATGCTCATCAGCCTCGTCGAGCGCATCGCGAGAGGCCCGGTCGCCGGCAGGAACCGCGGGAACGTCAACAACAACGCCAGCCGTCGCGCCACCGAGAACCCGCGCCCGTAATGCGACCGCAGCACCGACGGCCACAGCTCCGCCGAACCGAGCAGTTCGACGGCCAGCCGCCCGGTCTCCAGCCCGTAGTCGATGCCCTCGCCATTCAGAGGGTTGACGCAGGCCGCGGCGTCTCCGATCAGCATCCAGTTGGGCCCGGCCACTCCCGACACCGCGCCGCCCATGGGCAGCAGGGCCGACGAGATCGCCCGCGGCTGACCGTCGAACTCCCACTCGTCGCGGCGCAGATCCGTGTAGTAGTTCATCAGCGGCTTCAACGCCAACTCGGCCGGCCGCTTGGACGTCGACAGCGCGCCCACGCCGATGTTCACCTCGCCGTTGCCCAGCGGGAAAATCCAGCCGTAGCCGGGCAACACTTTGTTCTTGGAGCCGTCCGGTCCGCGCAGCTCCAGATGCGACGTCAGCCACGGCTCCTCGCTGCGTGGCGTCGCGAGATATCCGCGGGCGGCAATGCCGTACACCGTCTCCTGATGCCAGCGTCGGCCCAGCACGCGGCCCAACGGCGAGCGGGCGCCGTCGGCCACAATCAAAGACCGACACCCCACCGACGTGCCGTCGGCCAGCGCCACCGACGCCACCCGTCCCGACGAATCATGATGTACGCCAACGGCTTTGACGCCCAACAGCATCCGAGCGCCGGATTCCTCGGCGACCTTGCGAATCCGGTCGTCCAGCTCAACTCGCGCCACCGCGCTGCCGGTCGACGGAAACGACGGGCCGGGCCAGTCCACTTCCACCGCGCCGCCGAAGCCGCTCATCCGCAAGCCGCGATGCCGTATCCGGGCATCCAGCCAGTCACCCAGCCCCAGCCGCTCCAGCTCGGCGACCGCGCGCGGGGTCAGCCCGTCGCCGCAGGCCTTGTCGCGAGGAAAGCTCGCGGCGTCGATCACCAGCACGTCGTGGCCTGCCCGCGCGGCCCAGGCCGCCGCCGCCGAGCCGGCCGGTCCGGCGCCGACGACCACCACGTCCGCGCTGGTCCCCATGCTCACCAGTATGTTGGTTGGGTGAGAACTCCGGCGACTGTGGTGGCGGGCGTCGACCTGGGCGACGCCGAATTCGCCGCTGACGTGCGCGACGGTGTGGACCGCATCGAGCGCCTGATGGAGACCGAACTGCGCGGCGCCGACGACCTGATGACCGAGGCGGTGCTGCACCTGTTCGAGGCCGGCGGCAAGCGGTTTCGTCCGCTGTTCACCGTGTTGTCGGCGCAGCTGGGTCCGCGCCCGGATGCCGCTGAGGTGACGATCGCCGGGGCGGTCATCGAGCTGGTGCATCTGGCGACGCTGTACCACGACGACGTGATGGACGAGGCCCAGGTGCGCCGCGGCGCGCAGAGCGCCAACGCCCGCTGGAGCAACAACGTCGCGATCCTGGCCGGCGACTATCTGTTTGCGACGGCCTCGCGGCTGGTGTCCCGGCTGGGCCCGCAAGCGGTGCGGGTGATCGCCGAGACGTTCGCCCAGCTGGTCACCGGGCAGATGCGCGAGACCCGCGGCGCCGCCGACGGCGCCGACCCGATCGAGCACTACCTGAAGGTGGTACACGAGAAGACCGCCTGCCTGATCGGCGCCGCGGGGCGGTTCGGGGCGATGTTCTCCGGCGCCGACGAGGACCAGATCGAGCGGCTGGACCGGCTCGGCGGCATCGTGGGCACCGCCTTCCAGATCTCCGACGACATCATCGACATCGACAGCGACCCCGACGAGTCGGGCAAGCTGCCCGGCACCGACCTGCGTGAGGGGGTCCACACGCTGCCGGTGCTCTACGCGCTGCGCGAGACCGGGCCGGACGCCGACCGGCTGCGGCAGTTGCTGGCCGGCCCGGTTACCGACGACGCGGTGCTGGCCGAGGCGCTGACGCTGCTACGGGCGTCGGCGGGCATGGCGCAGGCCAAGGACACTGTGGCGCGGTACGCGGCGCAGGCGCGCGAGGAGCTGGCCGCCCTGCCCGACCTGCCCGGACGCCACGCCCTGGCCACGCTGGTCGACTACACCATCAACCGGCACGGCTAGATTGCGGAACCCGCCGGCTCGTCCTAAGCGTTTAATGAGAAAGACCCGGGGGTTCGTAGGAGGAAGCTGATGACCTGGCATCCGCACGCCAACAGGTTCAAGACCTTCGCGCTGTTGGTCGTCATGTCGGCGCTGATCGTGTTCGTCGGCGCGCTGTTCGGGAAGACGATGATGTGGCTGGCGGTGCTCTTCGCCGTCGGCATGAATGCCTACACGTACTTCAACAGCGACAAGCTGGCGCTGCGGGCGATGCACGCCCAGCCGGTGTCGGAAGTACAGGCGCCGGCGATGTACCGGATCGTGCGCGAGCTGGCTACCGGCGCCCACCAGCCGATGCCGCGCCTGTTCATCAGCGACACCAACGCGCCCAACGCCTTCGCCACCGGCCGCAACCCGCGCAACGCCGCGGTGTGTTGCACCACCGGCATCCTGCAAATCCTCGACGAGCGCGAGCTGCGCGCCGTGCTGGGTCACGAGCTCTCGCACGTCTACAACCGCGACATCCTGATCTCGTGTGTGGCCGGCGCGCTGGCGTCGGTGATCACCGCGCTGGCCAATATGGCGATGTTCGCCGGAATGTTCGGGGGCGGTAACCGCGACGGCGGCAATCCCTTTGCGATTCTGTTGGTTTCGTTGTTGGGCCCGATCGCGGCGACGGTGGTGCGGCTGGCCGTGTCCCGCTCGCGCGAGTACCAGGCCGACGAGTCCGGTGCGGTGCTGACCGGTGACCCGCTGGCCTTGGCGTCGGCATTGCGCAAGATCTCCGGCGGCGTGCAGGCGGCGCCGTTGCCGCCGGAGCCGCAGCTGGCCAGCCAGGCCCACCTGATGATCGCCAACCCGTTCCGGGCGGGCGAGCGGATCGGGTCGCTGTTCTCCACGCACCCGCCGATCGAAGACCGCATTCGCCGGCTCGAGGCCATGGCGCGCGGGTAAGTCGCGCCTACTGCGCCACCGCACGCCGGTCGGTGAAGAAGTAGGTGTATCCGGTGGTGAACGCACAGACCACGGCGGCGGCCGCCAGCAGCTGGGAACCACTGACCAGTGAGCAAATGCCCCCGCCCGTCAGCCCGCCGGCGACAAAGCTGGCGAAGAGCAGGAAGTGGCCGAGCCAGTCGGCAACCGATCCGCCGCTGAGGTGGCGCTCGATGCCCTGACCGAGCTTCACAACCGTCCCCGTCACGTAGCTCAGCGGTATCGACACTTCACCATTCTTGACGAACGTGGTATTCAAGGCGCCAATACCGAAGGCAACAACCAAAATTGGCGTGAAGGCAACAGGCCCCGTCGTCGACCAGCCCTGCAGCAGGACATCGCCGACAGTCGCGATCGCAAGGCAAACCGTGGTGATCACGGTGGGCCCGTGCGGATGCGCTGGCCAGATACGCCGACGGCACAACGACCCGAAAATCACGCCGCCCAGAAAGCACGCCACCAGCAATGTGGCCGATACCGACAGCCACGGATCCTCGATGAACAAACCCGCCACTGCCCGTTGCGTGTTGCCGGTGGCGGTCGTCACGAAGTAACCCGCGGAGTGGGTGAACGCCACCGCGCCGACAAGGCCGGCAAGCCAGGCAAGGATCCACGACAACCGTGCCTCGCTGTCGAAGATTTCACGTAGCGCTGACCGGGATCTCGAATCGACTTGTCCCATCACCGTTGTAGTGCGCTCAGTCATAAAGTGAGCTATCCCCTTCTCGAACTTCTCGTCAAAAGACTTGGGCTAGTGGCCCGCCAATGGACGCGACCGCACAACGCGAGGTATTCAGCGTTGCGGTGCAGGCAATTTCAGGACGACTGCGGCTGATCAGTGCTGGGCGACGCAGAGCCGGGTCAAGCGTTCTCGACCGCCAAGGGACGTGGCGGCCGAACACGAGGCGGCCACGCCGGGCCGATACCAGGATGTGGCTGGGAACGCATGCGACGGTGACCACCAATGCAATTGCACCGACGGTGAAAAGGTCGATGGCCGAGTCCGATGCAGGACCGCCATGTGTAACGCCGCGTGAATAGCGTCTGAAGAGGCGCTTGCGACATGGTGATCAGGACGTTCGTCGGCGATGTTGGGACCGCTCGAGGCTGTCGATACCGGCTGCGGCGCGGGCGACACCGCATGGTCGGCCCGCGCCACCCCGTACCCGATTGCCGCAGTGAGCACGCATATCGCAACTGCGAGCGCGCTAATCGGCCACAACCGCGAATGATTGGCTGCGCCGGCCACGGCGATCATCTGACTCCCAACCCATATCGACAGGATGAGCGTAAGGATAACGGCCCGGCGTTAACGTTTTGCTATCCAACGTTGCGGCGAAGTAAAACGGTTCGCGCACAACACTTTACGGATACTGTGATTACGATCACCGCGCGCCGAATTCCAATTGCTCTGGGCCAGCATAGTTATCGGCTCCACGGGACAACAACCGCACCGGTGCAATACATAGAAGATGCATACGCACAACGGCGATTGTCAAAAACCGGCGCCGTGCACCTCGTGTCCGGGTTTTTCGGCGGTCAGGCCGCGGTAGGCCTGCTCGACGCTGGAGCCGTGGTTGATCACCGCGTCCACCTCGCGGGCGATCGGCATGTTCAGCCCGTATTTGTCGGCGAACTCCATGATCACGCTGGCGGCTTTGACTCCCTCGGCCACCTGGTTCATCGACGCGATGATCTCGTCGATTGGCTTGCCGGCGCCGAGTTGCTCGCCGACGTGGCGGTTACGGCTGCGCTGGCTGGTGCAAGTGACGATCAGATCGCCCATGCCGGCCAGGCCGGCGAAGGTGTCGCGCTGCCCGCCCATCGCCTCGCCGAGCTTGGACATCTCGCGCACCGATCGGGCCATCACCAATGCGCGGGTGTTCTCGCCGATGCCCAGGGAGTAGCCCATGCCGACGGCAATCGCATACACGTTCTTCAGCGCACCGGCCATCTCGACACCGATGACGTCGTCGGTGGTGTATACGCGAAAACGCCTGGTGCGGAACAACTCTGCGAGCCTGGCGGCCAGGTGGTGGTCGGGCATCGCCAGCACTGCCGCCGCCGCGTACCCTTCGCCCACCTCGCGGGCGATGTTCGGGCCGGCCAGGATGCCGGCCGGATGCCCGGGCAGCACCTCGTCGATGATCTGCGACATCCGCATGTTGGTGCCCTGTTCGAGGCCCTTGACCAGTGACACCACCGGCACCCACGGCCGCAGCTCGGCGGCCAGTTCGGTGAGCACCCCGCGGAACCCGTGCGAAGGCACCCCCATCACGACGACGTCGGCGGCGTTGGCGGCCTCGGAGAAGTCGGTGGTGGCTCGCAGGGTGTCGCTGAGCACGACGTCGTCGCCCAGGTAGCGGGTGTTGCGGTGGTTGTCGTTGATGTCCTTGGCGGTGTCTTCCGAGCGCACCCACTGCAACGTCGGTCCGCGTCGCGCGCAGATGGACGCGACGGTGGTGCCCCAGGAGCCGCCGCCCAGGACGACGACCTTCGGTTCGCGCAAAGCTGCCATGGCGATCAGCGTATTGCCGCAACTGCCGCGTTGGTGCCAGTGCGCCGAAATTGCTGCGCGGACACCGGGCAAACCGATGGTAACTTCAGAAAACCTGCAGTTCGACGCCGGGCCGGGGAGATCTAGCGACGTGAGCGTATCGGTTTCGACCGTGAGGGCGTCGCATCCGGACAGACTGCTCGATGCTGCCAGTGCCTTGGGCGGCAAGATCACCCAGCTGGAAACCGTCATGGCCGGCGAGCGCGAAGAGCTGTCCTATCTTCAGCAGTCCTGGCAGGGCGACGCCGCGCAGGCCGCGATCGCCAAAGGTCTGCAGATCCTGGGCAAGCAGGAACGGTTCCACACCCGGCTGCAAGAACTGCAATCGGCGCTGCAAAACGGCGGCGACCAACTGTCGGCCCTGCGCAAAGCCATCCTGGACTTGGTCGAGAGCCTGCAGACCATGGGTTTCTCGGTCAGCGACGACGGCGTGGTCAAACCGCACCAGTGGCTGATCGGCAGGTTCTTGAACGGGCTGGCGGACAAGTTCACGAAGTTTCTCCAGAAGCTCCTGCAGGTGTTCGATGAAACCGACCAATCCACCGCGGCCGCAATTGCGGAAGCGTGCGGCCCGTCGATTCCCAATCCGCCGGTCAAGGTGTCGGGGCAAGACATTCAGATCCCGTCCCAGGACACCAGCCCCGAGGATGTGAAGAAGTGGTGGGATTCGTTGACCGACGAGCAGCGGCAGGCTCTCATCGCGCAACATCCGCCGATCCTGGGCAACCTCAACGGTATTCCGGCCGACGTGCGTGACAAGGTCAACGTGCAGGTCATGGACGACGACCTCAACCGGGTCGAGCGCACCGCACAACAGCACGGGGTGTCCCCTGCTGACGTCGTGAAAGACCCAGGGCGCTATGGGCTTTCGGCCGACGACATCACCCGCTATCAGAATGCGCAGAAGACGCAAGAGGGCCTCTTGCATGATCTCGGCATCGATACCAGCAAGGACCACCGCCGCTACAGCGAGATCAGCGACCAGGAAAAGATGGCGCGGCACCTGCCACCCACCATGCTGTGGGCGTACGACCCCACCGCCTTCAACGGCAAGGGCAAGGCGGCGATCGCGATAGGCAATCCCGACAAATCGCCGAATACCGCGGTGATCGTGCCGGGTACCAGCAGCAGTGTGAAGGGCGGCTGGCTCTCTGACGGTCACAACGATGCGATCAACCTATGGAGGCAGTCTTACTATGCGGATCCGGATCATCCCACCGCAGTGATCGCGTGGATGGGCTATGACACCCCCGCGGACTTCACCGACCCCAACATTGCCAACCCGGGACTGGCGCGAGCGGGTGGCGATCTGCTGGCATGGGATGTCAACGGGCTCGGGGTGACCCACGACAGTGGAATTCCACAGCATGTCACCGTGATCGGACATTCCTACGGCTCCACAACGGTGGCCGACGCGTTCGCCCGCAGCGGCATGCACGCCAACGACGCCGTCCTATTGGGTTGCTCCGGAACCGATATGGCGCACAGCGCCGCCGATTTCCACCTCAACGGCGGCAAGCTTTACGTCGGTGACGCCTCCACCGATCCCGTTGGCTGGATCGGCGAAGGCCACGGCTTGACGAACCCGCTCAACGATTTGTTGGGTCACCCGATTGGAGCCTCGGCCGGATTGGGCGCAGACCCCGCGCATGACGGTTTCGGAGCAACGCGGTTTCAAGCCGAAGTTCCCGGCACCACCCACCTCAACCCGAGCGACCATTCGTTCTACTACCACCTCGGCAGCGAATCTCTGCGCAGCATGACCGACATCGCCACCGGCCACGGCGACAACCTGGGAAACGAAGGACTGCTGGCCAAACCGCGGGTCGACGTGCCACCGGTGGCGACTGGCCACGTGCATACTCCGTTCGGCGACATCCCTGTACCGCGACTCGAATCACCAATCTACGACCCGGAATGGGACCGACCGGGAACCCTTGGCCATGACTACAAACCGAATTAGCCACCTTCGGCGGCGATGCGCGCTGCTGGTTGGCCTTACGCTGGTCCTAGTCCTAGGAGGATGCTCGCTGATGTTTCCGTCCCGGCACCGCGCCTCACCTGACGTCGCGCCGCTCTCCGACGAGCAATCCCGAGCCCAGGTAGTCGACCCGGCCAAGGAGATCGTCAAAGCCACCGGGTTGCATGTCGCCTATGCGACGTTCGCGTGGGAGTGGTGCAACGACCAGGGCGAGCCTCCCTACCACGGCCGCGTCGACATGACGTTCGATATTCCGGAAGGTACTGATCGAAACGCCTTTTTCCGGCAGATCAGCGCGACGATGGCCAAGCAACCCGGCTGGGGCACCGGTGCTGCGCCCGGCATGCGGCCGCATGGGGAGAACCTGCACAAAGACAACATCACGATCACGATGGGCCCGGCCCCAAACAACGGCGGCAGTATTCAGCTACTCGGCGAGTGCCGCAACATGAACGACCACCGCAACGACAGCGGCTGGCACGACATCACCGACGAGATCGCCGGCGGCTGAATTTAGAAGTGGCCCCAGCCGCGCTGGCCGTCCCACCCGCCGCACGCGCCGTTGGTGCATGCGTTGACAATGGCGCCCTGGAAGGGGTTCCAGCTACCGCAGCCGTTCCAGCCAGGACCGCTGCCGCAGCCACCGCCGCCGCCCTGGCCGTCGGGGCCGCCGCCGCCCTCGGTGCCGGGATCGGCGACGACGACCTGGTCGGAAACCGGTGCGGGCGAAAACAACACGGCCATAGGTCCGGCCGCGATCGCTGTCGCGGCCGCTGCCGCTATGACGGTCGATCTGACGAACTTCCGTGTGCTTAGCATTCCTTAATAATGCACAACCGATGGTGTCGGTTTCAAGCAACTTGTGACTGGCGACACCGACCAAAAACCATCGCTTCGTCGATGCGGTCGAACCGGTAGTCGATGGCATCGGCGAAGTAATTCTGCCGCACGTTCCACGGCCGCTTGGTACCCGACTTCGGCAGCGCGTGCAGCGACCGCAACACATAGCCGGCCTGGATGTCCCAGGACGGCTTTTCGGGCATCGGCTCGCCGCCCAGATGCGGGTAGGCGTGCGTGTAGCCGCGAGTTCGCATGTACTCCAACAGCTTTGCCGTCGCGCGGGCGGTGATGTCGGCGCGCAGCGTCCAGGACGCGTTGGTGTAGCCGACACACCAGAACAGGTTCGGGACGTCCTCGAGCATGTGCGCCTTGTAGACAAAGCGGTCCTGCGGTTTGATCTCGGCGCCGTCCAACGACAGCGTCACGCCTCCGAGCGCCTGCAACTGCAGACCGGTGGCGGTGACGACGATGTCCGCGTCGAGGTGCCCGCCGGATTTCAGCGCGATGCCTGTCTCGTCGAAGTGGTCGATGTGGTCGGTGACCACGTCGGCGCGGCCTTCGCTGATCGCCACGTACAGATCGGCGTCGGGGATCAGGCACAGCCGCTGATCCCACGGGTTGTACCGCGGCTTGAAATGGGTGTCGACGTCGTAACCTTTCGGCAGGTTGCGGAGCGCGATCTGACGGATCCACCACTTCATGAAGGCCGGCGTCTTGCGGGCCAGAAACCAGATCGCGCCCTCGAACAGCGCGTTGCGCAGCCGGATAATGGGGTGGGCGACCTTGCGCGGCAGCAGCTTTCGCAGCCCGTCGGCGAACCAGCTGTACCTCGACGCCGAGAACATGTACGTCGGGGAGCGTTGCAGCATGGTGACTTTCGACGCCTTTTCGGTCAGCGAGGGAATCAGCGAAATCGCCGTCGCGCCACTTCCGATCACTACCATCTTCTTGCCGGTGTAGTCGAGGTCCTCCGGCCAGTGCTGCGGATGCACGACGGTGCCGGCGAACTCTTCGATGCCGGGGAACTCCGGGGTGTAGCCCTCGTCGTAGTTGTAGTAGCCCGAGCCGAAGAACACGAACCGGCCGCGGTACGTCGTCTCAGCGCCGTCGTGCTCGGCGGTGACCGTCCAGGTGTCAGTCGAGGAGTCCCAATCTGCGGACCGCACATGGCTGTTGAACCGGATGTGCTTGTCGATGCCGTACTTGTGCGCGGTCTCGGTCAGGTACTCGCGGATGTGGACGCCGTCGGCCACTCCTTCTTTGCGGGTCCACGGCTCGTAGGGGAAACACAGCGTGAAGATGCTGCTGTCGGAGCGGACGCCGGGGTAGCGGAAAAGGTCCCAGGTGCCGCCGATCTGCTCGCGCCGCTCGAGGATCACGTAGTTCAGCCCGGGGTTGCGTTCGGTGAGCCGGTAGGCCGCGCCGAGCCCGGAGATGCCGGCGCCGATGATGACGACGTCGTAGTACCCGCCGTCATCCGACACAGTGGCGGTCTCGGGGGCCTCCTGGGGCGTCACGCTCATCGCGAACCTCGCTTCCGGCGACGGTGTGGTCGTGGTCACCAGATTAGGCACCCACCGGTTGATTGGGCCAGAGCGTCTACCGGTGGTGCTTTTACCACTCGATAGCCATGTCGTCGGCGGCCACGGCGACGACGCCGTCCGGATCCTCGACAAGGTGATCGACGGGTCTGTCGCCGTCGAAGTACGTCGTCGGCGAGCACAGCCACTGCACCAAGCCCACCTCCGACCAGTCGTTGGCCTCCGCGATCTCGCGTAGTCGGCCGATCACGGCAAGCGGACGCCCGTCCGGCCCGAACTGAAAGCCCGGGTAAACGAGGTGATTGCCTTGGCGGATGGCGATCAGGTGGTTATTGCGGTGCGCACTCGCAGCGAGATTGCGTGGGGCGCGCGACCGCGACCCCATTCGTTTGCCGACCGCGGCGCCGGTCAGCATGCCGAATTCCGCGTCGATGCGCCGGTAGAGGTTGTGTTCGGCCTGGACGGCCTGGGCGCTCTGGCGAATGCGCTGCGTCGCGACGGCCAAGTCCTCTCCGGTGCTCATAGCGACCAGTCCTACCGGTAGTTGACGAACTGCAACGCGACGTCGAGGTCGGCGTTCTTCAGCATCGCGATGACGGCCTGCAGGTCGTCGCGCTTTTTGCTGGACACCCGGACTTCGTCGCCCTGGATCTGCGTCTTGACGTTCTTGGGGCCCTCGTCGCGGATCAGCTTGGTGATCTTCTTGGCGTTCTCGCTGGAAATGCCCTGCTTGAGCGTCCCGGTCACCTTGTAGGTCTTGCCGGAGGCCTGCGGCTCGCCGGCCTCGAAGGCCTTCAATGAGATGTCGCGGCGGATCAGCTTTTCCTTGAACACCTCGACGGCGGCCTTGACGCGCTCCTCGGTCGAACTGGTCAGCTCGATGGCCTCGTCGCCCTTCCAGGCGATCTTGGTGTCGGTGCCGCGGAAGTCGAACCGGGTGGCCAGCTCCTTGGCCGCCTGGTTGAGGGCGTTGTCGACCTCCTGGCGATCGACCTTGCTGACGATGTCGAACGATGAATCCGCCATTGGATCCGTCCCCTCTCGATTGGTTGCTTGGCCGTTTGTATCCTGAGTACATCCTCGTTGTAGGGTGCTAGTCGCACCAAGGCAGGTTGCCCGAGCGGCCAATGGGAGCGGACTGTAAATCCGTCGGCGTATGCCTACCCAGGTTCGAATCCTGGACCTGCCACCCTCCTCACCACAGTTGGAGTAGCCGAATACCCTAGTCAGCTCTCGGGCGCGTGGTGACAATCCCTCGCATGGCTGTTCCACTGTCTACGCCCCCGCCGGGGCCATTACCGCGGCTGCCCGAACCCCACAGCGTCGACGACGTCGCGCGCAATCTCGATCAGATCATCGACTGGTCGATCAATGCTCAGAGCACCATCGGCTACTTCGCCGTGCTGTACAAACGCGCGACCTTCGCCGTTCGTCACGGCCTCGACACCGGCGCGTTCAAGGATCCGAAACGGATGGAGCGGTTCGATCTCGTTTTCGCCAAGCGCTACTTCGACGCGTTGAATGCCTATTTCCACCCGCGCACCTTCAACGGGCTGACAGCGCCGTGGGAGGTCTCGTTCGTCGGCCAGGCGGACAGCGACGCCACCATGATTCAGCAAATGATGACCGGGTTGAACGCCCACATCTGCTTCGATCTGGGCGTCAGCGCCGCCACCGTCGCCCCGCACACGCTGCGCGATCTGGAGCCGGATTTCTTCCACGTCAACGCTTTGCTGGGCAGCCAGGTCCCCGATCTGCTCGACATCATCCAAAAACTTTCACCGGCATTCCGCTGGGTTCGCCGGGCGGTGCCGAACGAGATCTTTTGGATCCGACGGCTGATCGTCAAGTTCCGCACCGGCGCTTGGTGGTTCGCCGTCGCCCTGGCCGAAAATCCGGCCCAGGCGAAGCAGAAGACGGTCAATCAGTCGGCGTGGACGTCGGCGCTGGGCGCCTGGTACCTCGACCCGCCCGAAAAATGGAAACCGTTCCACCACATCGTCAATGTCGTCAAAAAGCGGGAAAGCCACGACGTCGGCGCTAACGTAGCCGCACTCGCGGGGATCGCCGAAAAACCGCACCCGCTGATCAAAAAGCTGCTCTGACCTATCGTCGCCCGCGACGAGTGATCGCCAGCAGCACACGGGCCAGCGGGCCGCTGTGCCGGGGTTTGCCGTGCTGGTCGACCCGGATGGGCGGCTTGACGACGTTTCGGCCCAACCGCCAACGCAGCTGGTCCAGTTTGCGGAACGGCGCCAGCACGGCGGGTTCGCGCAGCTTCCAGATCGCGCAGCGCGACGCCGGCGAACCGGCCGCGTCCAGGATGCCGTTGACTGCGCGGCGCGCCGCCTCGTTCGCGGCCTCCATCGTCGCCAAATCCGTGTAGGTGCGGACGAAGTCGGCCGCCAGCAAAAAGTTGGGTATCGCGGTGACCGCGTCGGGCCGATTCGCCCACGAGCCGGCGGTGTTGACCAGTAACGGCTCGAGGTTGGTCGCCCCGCTCGGGTTCGGCAACTGGATGGCGGGGTCCAGGAACCAGCTGTGCACGTTGGCCACGTCGAGCGAGCCGTCGTCGATGGCGTCGACGAGCTCGCCCCACACTTCCTTGCGGATCTCGTCGCGGGTGCAGTCCATCGCGATCTTCTTGACGTGTGCGCCCTTGCGCTTCCACTCCGAGATGTCGACCGACAGGATGCCGTTGACCAGTCCGTCGCCTCGCTTCTCCAAGTCGATGCCGGGCCAGAACTGGGCTTGCGAGATCGCGGTCAACGCCCACTGCGAATCGATGAAAATCGCATGGCCGTGGACCAGCGGCACATCGCGGTACAGGTAGAACATGGCGCCATTCATCCAGCGCACGACCAGTTCCGGCAGCGCCGCCAGTCGCGGCTCCGCGGCGCGCAGGGCCGGGGAGACCAGCATGCGCAGCCGCTCGACCGGCAGCGCCGCCACGTAATAGTCGGCGCGCACCCGCTCCGCGCCGCCGGGGCCGGAGATGGTCACACCGCTGATGTGATGTCCCTTGCAGTCGATTTCGTCGACCTCGCAGCCGCCGCGCAACGTGACGCCCATGCCGCGCAGGTAGCTGAGCCACGGGTCGAACCACACCTCGCTGGTCGGGCCGTCCAGGACCCGGTCCATCCGCCCGTCGCCGCGCACCAGGTCGTAGAAAAGCTGGCACAGGATCAATCCGCCTGTGCGTGCCGACATTTCGCGCGCCCGTGCCGCGACGAGGGTTCGGGTCATCCCGTCGGCGAGGAACTTCTGGAACGCGGGGGAGCGCTGTTCGGCCCCCATGAACTGCCACCAGCTGACCTGCTCCCACTCGTCGAAGCGACGCTCGTCGCACGAGCACATCAGGGTCAGCAGGCGGTCGAAGAACCACGCCAGTTCGCCCGGTGGAATGCCCAGGCCGACACCGGTTTCCCACATAAACCGGATCATCACCTCGAGGTCGTCCAGCGACGACGGCCGCTCGGCAATCCCGACGATCTCGTTGCGATGACCGTCCTGCGCCAGCAACATTCGCGTCGACGCGGTGAGATGCGTTGCGACTGTGCCGTTCGCGGCCGGGATTCGCGACATGGTGTCGGGGATGTGGCGGTAGAAGCCGGGGAAGAACCGGAATCCGTGCTCGGCCGGCAGGTCTTCACGGTGTCCCGTTCCCGAGCCCGGCACCGGCATCGAGCGCGCCTTGCCGCCGAACGCGTCGCGCATTTCGTAGACGGTGACGTCGAATCCGCGCTCGGCAAGTTCGTGTGCGGCGGTCAGCCCGCCGACTCCGCCGCCCAGCACCGCGACCGACGTCACGACAGGATCTTTTCCGCTCGTACGTATTCCGGCCAGCGCGCGTCACCGGGAAAGCGGGCGACGACGTCGGCCAGCGCCGACCGGTCGCCGTCGCCGCACAACTCGAAACTATCTAGCAGACAACGTAATTCGAACAACGTCGCGCCTTGCTTGCGGGCGAACTCGAGCGCGGCGCTGAGCGCTTCGCGCTGCTGCGACAGGTCCGCGAACGTGTGGGCCCGCACGCGCATCAGCTCGGCGTCGTGGAAGTGCATGCCGGTGTCTTGGGCATGCTGCAACGCCCAGTCCAACCGGTTGCGCGCCTGCTCCGGCAGGCCCGCGGCAATCAACAACCGGCCGATCACCGCGTCGTGGAAAGTGAGATAGATATTGAGGTGCAGGTGTCGCGAGCCGTCCACCCATCCAGCTATTTTCCAGGCCCTGGTGATCAGGGTGTCCGGGTCGGCGCCGGCGCTCAATGCGGTCAGTCCCTTGACGGTGGCATGCTGGGTTGCGCTGACGCCTCGCCACAGGTCGAGTCCCGACTGCTCGCTCAGCCGACGAAGATCGCCGACCATAGTGGCTGCCCGCTCAATCTGGCCCGCCTCCAGGCAAAGCCAAATTGTCGCGAAGTCGAGGTGCGCCCGGTTGTAGGCGTTCTGCGGGAATGCCAGGCTGTCGCAGCGCCGGGCGGCGTTCGCCAGCTCGGCCTCGGCATGGTCCAGGTCGCCGTACACCATATGCGTGCGCGCCAGGTAGATGTGGGTCGCCGCAAGGACGTCGTCGGCGATCCACCACGCCGCACCCAATTCGTGTGGATCGGCGGCGGAGGGGTCGGCCAGCACGCGCAGCAGATGCTTGCGAGCTGTGGCGAAATCGCCTTCCAGCCAGGCGATCCCGCCTAGCGAACACTCGATGGCCGGATAGCTCCACAGCCAGCCCGACGGAATTCGGTTGGACAGCGAATCGACGAGTTCACGAAGCCGGCGCAGCTCGGCCCTGTTGTAGTAGTAGGCGATCATCGCCATCAACGTCAGGAACAGCTCGTCGTCGTACATGCCGCTGGTCGCCAGCTGCAGGCACCGTTCGAGTTCGGCGGGTCCCTCGCCGCTCATGCTGCCCTGCACGGCGCCGGCCAAGAAGCCGCGCTCCAGCCGGATCGCGATCTCCTTGCGGTCGCGCTCCGGTCCTTCGGCGCAGTGGGCGAGCTGGTTGACGGCGTCGGTCAGGCAGGCGCGGGCTTCGGCGATGGCGCCGCGGCGACGGGCGTCGACCGATGCTTTCTGGCTGGCGGCGACGGCCTCGTCGTACAAGTGGGCCTGCTCGAAATGGTCTGCGACCACACGCCAATCCGGCTCGACGGTGGTCGCCGCCTCGACCAGCGCGCGGGCGGCCCGGGCGTGCAGGTCGCGGCGCAGCGACGGCGGTGCCAATTCGGCGGCCACTTCGCGCAGCAGCTCGTGGCGAAACCGCCAGCTGTCGTTTCCGGTGAGTTCGAGCACCCGCGCCCGCACGAGTTCGGCGGCAATGTCGTCGACGTCCTCGGCGTCGCGGCCGACCACCGCGCGAAGCAAGGCGATGTCGCCGGAACGTCCGATGACGGCGGCCGCTTCCGCGACCGGCACCGCATCGGCGTGCGGGCGATGCAGCCTGGCGAACAGCGGCTCGTACAACGCCTCGGGTACGCCGAATTTGGCGTCGAGTTCGCCGACGACATGCTCGAGGTAGAACGGCACCCCGTCGCACCGTCGGCGCACCGCGGCCCGCTGCGCATCGGTCAGGGCCGGATCCAATGCGTCGATCAGGGCGTCGGACTGCTCGTCGGTCAACGGCGCGAGGTCGAAAAGTGTTACCGGCCAATCGGATTGCAACCAGCCGTCTTCGCGGCCCGTCAGGACCACGAGCAGGCGCCCGTCGGCGGCCGCCAGCAACGCGGTGATCAGCTCCAGAGTGGACGGGTCGAACCAGTGCACATCCTCGGCAAGCACCAACCCCGGTTGATCGCCGATGCTGGCCAACACATACTGGCGCACGGCCGCGCCGATCGACTCGTAAAGTGTGCGCCCTTCCACCGCGGCCGGGGCATAGCCGTGTTCGGGGCCGACACCCAGCACCGGCGCCAGCAGCGGCACAGTGGCGTCGGGATCCATTGCGCGGGTGGCTAATTCGTCCTGCAACAGCCGAAGTCGCTGGGCACCCTCGGTGAGCCGGGTGATGCCGCAACGCCGCTCCAAAAGCGTGTGCACCGGGTGCAGGCCGGTCTCGGTGTGCAGCGGCGAACCGATCAGCTCGACCACCGGCGCGCCTGCGGCCCGGGCCAATTCGGTGGCCTCGCCGGCGAGCCGGGTCTTGCCGATTCCGGGCTCGCCGCGCAGTGCAACACCGGGAATGGTCAGTGCGCCGTCGCACGCTCGCTGCCAGCTCTGCTGCAGCCAGTCGCGTTCGCGGTCCCGCCCGATCAGCGGCAGCGGGCGCAGCGGCGGGGCGCCCGGCCGCTCGGCGACAACCCGGTGATGGGGGATCAGCCCGTCGACGCCCTTCACCGGGGCCGGCGGGCGGGCGCTGAGCTCGAACGCGTCGCGCACCAGCGGCGCGACGGCGTCGGACACCGCGACGGTGCCGGGCTCGGCCAGACCGGAGATGCGGGCGGTCAGGTTGGCGGCGAATCCGTACACGTCGTCCTGGTCGGTGTCGAGGTAGACCAGGCCGCGGTGGATGCCGACCCGCACGTTGATCGGCGCCCCGAACTTGCGGCTGGCCTGCTCGCTGAGCTGCGCCACCGCCCGGGTGATGTCCAGCCCCGCCGCGATGGCCCGGCGCAGGTCGTCCTCGTGTGCCTTGGGGTGGCCGAATACCGCCAGCAACCCGTCGCCCTTGATCGAGCAGATGTGGCCCTCGTAGCGGTCGATGAGCCGGGCCACCTCGTCGCGGTAGCGGCCGACCAGCGTGCGGTAGGTCTCCGGTTCCAATCGGGTGGACAGCACCGTCGAATCCACCAAATCGGCGAACATGATTGTGAGGCGGCGGATTTCGCCGTATCGAGCGGGAGCGGCGAGCAGGTCCTCGGCCTCAAGATTGCCGTGGTCGACGGAAAGCACCTGTCCGGCAAGGGTGGTCGCAGTCGTGCGGTCGCCCGCATTGATGGCCCGCACCGCGCGGTCCAGCAATTCGTTAATCGTCGTATTGGATTGGTCAGGGCTCACATACGCCTCCGGCCCCCGAAGGCTCCCCCGCGGGGCTAAGGGTACGCGTGTGACCAGCGATGTTCAGCAAATCGACGCAAGTAGAGTAGGTGTCTACCCGCTTCGCGGTCCGCCGGTACTCGAATCGGTAGTCTGCCTGAGATGGACCGACGCAGCATGATGTTGATGACGGGATTCGGCCTGCTGACCGCCGCGGTTCCCGTTTCCACAGCTAAGGCCGCGCCACCTGCGGCATCCGGGAACTACCTGTTCCACGACGAGTTCGACGGCCCGGCCGGCTCAGCCCCCGACCGGTCGAAGTGGATGGTGGCGCGGGCCCGCGAGACGATGAAGGACCCGACGTACTGGGAACGGCCGGAAAACGTCGGCCAATACCGCGACGACCGCAAGAACGTGTTCCTCGACGGCAACTCGAATTTGGTGCTGCGCGCCGCAAAAGACGGCAACACCTATTACAGCGGCAAAGTGCAAGGCTCGTGGCGCGGCGGCATCGGCCACACGTGGGAAGCCCGGATCAAGCTCAACTGCCTGACCGCCGGCTGCTGGCCCGCGTTTTGGCTGGGCAACGACAACAACGGCGAAATCGACGTCATGGAGTGGTACGGCAACGGCAACTGGCCGTCGGCCACCACCGTCCACACCAAGGCGAACGGCGCCGAATGGGCGACGCACAACATCGCGCTGGACAGCGCGTGGCACACCTGGCGATGCCAATGGGACGACGCCGGCATGCGGTTCTGGCAGGACTACACCGACGGCGCGGCGCCCTACTTCACCGTTCCGGCCCGCTCGATCGCGGACTGGCCGTTCAACGACCCCGGCTACCAGGTGTTTCCGGTGCTCAACCTGGCCGTCGCCGGGTCGGGTGGCGGCGATCCCGGGCCGGGCAGCTATCCGGCGGAGATGCTCATCGACTGGATACGGGTCTGGTAGCAGCGTCGTCGGCGCCCAGCTCGACGGCGGCGGTGATCACGGCCCGGTCGATCTGACGCAGTGCGTGCAGGGCGGCGAGCAGGCTGGAGTTTTGGCTGGCAAGAGTCTCGGCGGCGTCAAGGTAGTCGGTAGCAGGGGCGACGCTCTGTGCGGTGCCGTCGCGGGCGGCGTCCAGCGCGTCGATGTTGCGGCGAACCTGCGCGGCCGCGGCGCTCACGGCGTCGGCCAGCTCAGGCGGCGCGTCGTCGTAGCGAGCGCTGTTGCGGGCCAGGGTCCGCGCGTAGTGGTCGCAGGCGGCGAGCATCCGCAGGCCACGCCGGATGCTGCGGCGCCCGGAGAGGCCGGCGACGCCGGCCATCAACGGCTTGGCCGTTTGCCGGTACTGCTGCAGGTTGCGGTCGAGTTGACGGGCCAGGTCGGTCGGGTTGCCGCTGGCCTTGCCCAGCAGCGACGACGCCGACGCGTCGATCAGGTTCGACAGCGTCGTCAAGAAGGTGTGGGCGTCGTCGCGGATGGCTTTTCGGGTGTCGGCCGGCAGCACCAGGACGGCGACCGCGGCGCCGATCACCGCGCCGATCGCGGTCTCTTCGATGCGCAGCAACAGCAGGTGGACGGTGAATTGGCCGAGCAGGCCGTACAACAACGCCAGCATGGTCGTGATCCAGAACGTCATCATGCTGTAGGCGATCTTCATGCAGTAGAACGCGCAGAACAGGCACACGAAGATCAGGACCAGCGACGCGGCGCGGTCGCCGGAGACCAGCGTGGCGATCAGCACGCCGCTCGGCACACCGAGCGCCGTGCCAAGCAGCCGCTGCCAGCCCTTGGTGAGCGTTTCGCCCCAGGAGTTGGTGCCGGCGAAGATCACGAACGCAGCGATCACCGCCCAGTACCAGCGGGCTGGGGATACCAGTTCGCCGACGACGATCGCGAGCGAGGCGGCGACGGCGACTTGAATGGCTTGCCGGGTGGTCGGCCGCAGACCGGGCTCGGGCGGTTCGGTGTCGACGGGCGTGGGTGCCCAGCTTCCCGGATGTTCGACACGTGCGCGGACCTCGGAAGTGGTTGTGGCCGTAGCGATTATCGCCATTGCGAGGCGCCTTAGCGGGTCAGGTGGCCGCTGGTCGAGCACTCGCTGAGCCATGGCCGCGGCCTGGTCGAGGCCGCCGCGCTCCGGCAGCCGGATGGCACTGGCCAGCTGGGTGAGCGCGGCGGCCAATTCCGCGCGGTCGGCGGCCGGGATGTCGGCCGCGGCGGCGCGTGCCCCGGCCGTGGCCACCCGCTCGACGGTGAGTTCGGCGTCGAACAGCCACAGCGCCAGTTGCTCGCCGGTGACGCCGGGCAGCGTCGCCGGGTTGACCTTGTCTTCGAGCTGGCTCTGGACCATCAACGCGGTCTCGTTGAGCCGGGCGATCCGCGCTCGCAGTCGGCGGCGGCGTCGCTCGTCGAGCCGGCCGGTCTTCAGCGCCTCGGCGGTGGTGTCGACGACGATGGCCATTCGGGCCCGCAGGGCGCGCAGGCTCGCTGACAGCACGCGTTCGGGTCGGTCGGGCAGCACATAGGTGCCGAAGACGAAGCTGCACAACGTGCCCACCAGCACGGCCCCGATCAGCCAGGGCAGCTCGGCGGTCGTGGCCCGGAGGAACAGGGTGAAGAAGTAGGCCATGAACATGACCATGCCCAGCGCTCGTCCGCGCGGGCCGAAGCGGCGGATGTAGACCGCGGCGAACACGATCACCACGAACACGATGTCGCTGACCAGCTTGTGGGGCGCCAGCAGCGCGCCGGCGGAGATGGCTGCCGCGGCGGGCAGCGGCAGCAGCGCCATCGTGATCTTCTGCTGACGGGGATCGGGCTCGTTGACGGAACGCGCCGCGACCATCGTGATCAGCACGCCGAGCAGCGCGACGGTCACGGGCTGTCCGGTGGCCTTGGTCAGCAGGAACAGGATCGCCAGCGCGCATGCCAGCGCGGCCGTCGTCCGTATGGCCATCCGCAGCCGCAACGCCCCAGGGTCGGAGCCGATCAGCCAGTTCAGTGCTCGCTCGAATCGACCGCGCACTCCTGACCGCCTCCTTCTGCCTTCCTCATGGTTACTGCACTGTGGCGCCGTGGCCCAAACGCGCCGGTCGATTAGTCTTCGACATCGTGACGGCGCCGACCCGGGCGAAGCTGGCCGACGGCCGCGACCTGCTGTTCTTCTCGTTGCCCGGTCACACTCCGGCGCCGGTTGTAGACCGCCGGCCGCTGCCGGAGCGTGACCCTGCCCAGTCGCAGTTGCGGTTCGACCGGACGACCGGGCAGTGGGTGATCATTGCGGCGCTTCGCCAGGACCGCACTTACAAGCCGCCCGCTGACCAGTGTCCGTTGTGCCCGGGCCCGACGGGGTTGACCAGCGAGGTGCCCGTTCCCGATTACGACGTCGTGGTTTTCGAGAACCGGTTCCCGAGCCTGTGCGGAACCGGTTCGACGCTGGCCGTGCCGGACGGGTTTGTGCCGGTGCCTGGTTATGGCCGCTGCGAGGTGATCTGCTTTTCGTCGGATCACACCGGCTCGTTTGCCGACTTGGAGGCGTCGCACGCCCGCCTTGTCGTCGATGCGTGGCGGCATCGCACGGCCGACCTGATGGGTCTGGCCGGCGTCGAGGAGGTGTTCTGCTTCGAGAACCGCGGCGAGGAGATCGGGGTGACGCTGAGCCATCCGCATGGTCAGATTTACGGCTACCCGTATCTGACGCCGCGCACTGCCGTGATGCTGGAGCAAGCGCGTGAGCATCGAAACCGGTTTGGCCGCAACCTGTTTGAAGACCTGCTGGCACGCGAGGTAACCGACGGAAGTCGTGTCGTCGCGCGGACCTCGTCGTTCACGGCGTTCGTGCCGTTCGCGGCGCGCTGGCCAGTGGAGGTGCACGTCTATCCGAACCGGTTCGTGCACAACCTCGTTGACCTCTCCGACGGTGAACTGGACGACTTCGCGCAGATCTATCTCGACCTGCTGCGGCGCTTCGACCGGATGTATTCCGCTCCGCTGCCCTATATGTCGGCACTGCACCAGTACGCCGACACCGACGCGCAACGGGAGGGCTACTTCCACGTCGAGCTGATGTCGATCCGGCGCAGCGCTACGGCTTTGAAGTACTTGGCCGCCTCCGAGTCGGCGATGGACGCATTCATCAGCGACGTGATGCCGGAAGCCGTGGCCGAGCGGCTGCGAGAACTCGGGTGACGATCCGATACGCCGCGCCGGGGCGGATCAACCTGATCGGTGAACACACCGACTACAACCTGGGTTTCGCGCTGCCGATCGCGCTGCCGCAGCGCACCACGGTGACGTTCGAGCCGTCGGATGCAGATGTGATTACCGTGCGCAGCGACCGCATGGACGGCGTGGTGCGGATTCCGCTTGACACGGTTCCGGGTGACGTCAGCGGTTGGGCCGGCTATGTGGCGGGGGTGGTGTGGGCGTTAGGTAGCGCGGGTTACCGCGTGCCGGGCGGTGCCATGTCGGTCACCAGTGACGTCGAGATCGGGTCGGGGTTGTCGTCGTCGGCCGCGCTGGAGTGTGCGGTGGTGGGGGCGTTGGCGTGTGGTGTGCATATCGACCGGCTGGAGCAGGCCCGGCTGGCGCAGCGTGCGGAGAACGAATACGTCGGCGCACCAACGGGTTTGCTCGACCAGTTGGCGGCGCTGTTCGGGGAGCCGTCGACGGCGTTGCTGATCGACTTTCGGGAGCTGACCGTGCGGCCGGTGCCGTTCGACCCCGAGGCGGCGGGGGTTGCGCTGCTGTTGATCGACTCGCGGGCGCGGCACACGCACGCGGGCGGCGAGTACGCGGCCCGTCGGGCGTCGTGCGAACGGGCGGCCGCCGCGGTGGGGGTGCCGTCGCTGCGGGAGGTTTATGACGTGTCTGCGCTGCGGGCGGTGGGCGATCCCGCTGATGCCCGTCGTGCCCGGCACGTGCTGACGGAGAACCAGCGGGTGTTGGATTTTGTTGCGGCGCTGGATGACTCGGATTTCGTGTCGGCGGGCCGCATCTTCACAGCGTCGCACGCCTCGATGCGCGACGACTTCGAAATCACCACCGAGCACATCGATGTGATCGCCGACGCGGCGCTGAGAGCGGGCGCGTTTGGTGCGCGTATGACGGGCGGCGGGTTCGGGGGCTGTGTGATCGCATTGGTTCCGACTGAGCGGGTGGACGCCGTCGCTTCGGCGGTTCGAGGGGCGGTGCACGAAGCGGGCTATGAGCAGCCGGTGATTACCCGGACGTATGCCGCCCAGGGCGCCGGCGTCCCACGTGTCACATGAGTCACCGGCGACAAGGGATGCACGATGTGCCCGCCTCGTAGCGACAAGGGGGGTTTTGCGGGCTGAGCCGCCGACGCATTCGTCACTCCAGGCACTCAAAGCTAGTGAGCCACACCTGTTTCCGCAGATTCGGCCATTTCGGGGGGCCCGGCTATCAGCGACAACGAGGCGACCTGTCGGTGCCACGTGCGAGGGTCGGATGATGAATGAACCACTGCAGCTGCGGGGCACCGAACTCCGCTATGTACTGACCTGGCAGCTGGCTCTGCACGGGCCGGCAACCATCACCGAGTTGGCGGACAGTCTCAGGTGGCACGGCTTTGCCGTGCGCGGGCGCGCGTCGAAGGCGATCTCGGATGCCTTGCGCTGGGAGATGGGATACGGCCGCGTGCGCCGGCTCGGTCGGGGTCGTTATGGCCCGGGCGCAATGCCGCGTGGCACCGAATACCGGATCCACAAGCGGGTGCTGGCGTTGCGCGACAAAGCCAAGTTGTCGCTGGTAGCCGGGCAGGCCGAAACCGCCCTTTTCGGGACCACTGGTGTGCCTGGCGAGTCACCAGTGGCGTAGGTGAACAATTCGCGCGCGTCGATGAGTGTCGCACCGGCGGTTGTCGCTGCGAGGCGGGCACATCGACGTCCACCTATTCTTGTGTCCGCCGATGCCGCGGGGAGAGCATGGGGGCATGGCCGGCTACGTGGACGTCCGGGCATACGCCGAGCTCAACGAGTTCCTGGGGCCCGAGTCGCGCGGGGTGACCGTGCGCCGCCCGTTTCGCTCGCACCAGACGGTCAAGGACATCCTCGAGGCGATGGGCGTCCCGCACACCGAGGTCGACCTGATCCTCGTCAACGGGGATCCGGTCGGGTTCGCGCACCGCCCGGCGGTGGGCGACCGCATCGCCGCCTACCCGATGTTCGAGGCGCTCGACGTCGGGTCGACGGCCCGGCTGCGGCCGGTGCCGCTGCGTGATCCGCGCTTCGTCATCGACGTCAACCTCGGCAGGCTGGCGCGCCTGCTGCGCGTCCTTGCCTTCGACGTGTGGTGGTCGAACGACGCCGACGACCAGACCCTGGCCGACATCAGCCTGAGCCAGCAGCGGATCCTGCTGACCCGTGACCGCGGTCTGCTGAAGCGACGCGCGATCACCCATGGTCTGTTCGTGTACTCGGAGCACGCCGAGGAGCAGACGCTGGAAGTGATCCGGCGACTGGATTTGGCGCAACGCGTGGCCCCGCTGACCCGATGCCTGCGATGCAACGGCACCCTGGCCACGGTTTCCAAGGAGGAGGTGATCGAGCACTTGGAGCCGCTGACTCGCCGCTACTACAACGACTTTCGGCGCTGCACCGAATGCGGACGGATCTACTGGCCCGGCTCGCACCACACCGGATTGCTCCGGCTGGTCGAGCGGCTTCGCGAGCAGCTTTAAGTCGGAGTCAATCGGATAGCGGCCAGATTGAGCCGATCCACCGCTTCGGTGAAGGCCTCGACCGACGGGATCTCGCCATCGCGGAACTTCAATCCCATTGTGCGCTGCGGGTCTTTGCCCGGAGAGGACTGCGCACAGCGGCGGTAGAGATCTGCGATGACCACCGGGTCTTCGACGAGCTCGCCACGCATCTTGCTGGTCTTGCCGTCGTGGAGAACCTGCGCAGGAGCACCGCCGCGGAAGTTCCACTTCCAGCGCGAGTCAGTCAGTGCGTACAGCTCGTCGCCGAGGCGGTGCGCTGTCAACGGAATTGAGTACTGCCGTCCCGTTTTTCGTCCGGTGAAGCTCAACAACATCAGCTGCTTGCGGGCTCTGCCGATCGGAAGACGCAGCAAGAACCGGACGACCGGGTTGATGACACGGAGCACTGCCGCCGGGTGGTGAGAAACCGTGATCGCGGGTGACTGTTCGGCCATGCCAATACCGTGGCTTTACGTTGTCGCCGTCAAGCGGATAGCGGCCAAATGGAGCTGGTCGACCGCCTGGGCGAAATCCTCGAGGGTCGGTACCCGCTGATCGCGGAACTTCAATCCCATCGCGCGCTGGGCCTCCTTAGCACCGTAGGACTCCGCGCTGCGATGGTAGAGACCCGCGACGGCTGCGCTGCCTTCGATCAGTTCCCCACGCATGGTCGTCGTCTTGCCGTCGTGCAGCACCTGGGCGGTCGTGCCACCACGGAAGTTCCGCTTCCAGGGCGCGCCGGTCAGCGCATACAGATCATTGTCGATCCAGTGCGCGCTCAACGGGATTGAGTAATTGCGCCCGGTCTTTCGTCCCGCGAAGCTGACCACCATCAGTTGCTTACGCAGCGGACCCGGGAGCGGCGTGCGCAGCAGCAACCGCATGATGGGGTTGAGTATCCGGAGTGCTGCCTGCGGGGGGTGTGACTCGGTGATCGCGAGTGACTGTTCTGCCATGGCAACACGGTAAAGCGTGCGGCGCCGCAGCGCTAGCCGCCGATATCCCAGCCGACGGTAAACCCATGGCGCAGCACAAGTTCGGTGAGAACGTCAGTGCGCTCGGCCAATGTCCATGACGAGGCGGTAAAGGCGTCGAGGCCAAAGAATGCGTAGTTGATCGACGTCTCCGGGGTGGTGCGCGGCCGGTACACGATGGCGTCAAGGGCGTCGGGCCCGGTCCACCACTGCCGCACGGCGTCGGCCAGCCGGTGACAGGTGTCCCACACGTCGGGATGCTGGCCGGTGTTGATCTGGTCGTCGACGTGCAGGACGTCGAGGTTCGCCTCGGTGCGCAGGTCGAGCACCCGCAGGTGCCGGGCAGCGACCAGCCGCACCAGATAGTGCCCGGCGTGGTCGGAAGGGATCACCAGCCCGGTGGGCCGGTAGCGCTCCCGGAAGGCGCCGACGAGTGTGCTTGCGGCATAACGGGTTCGGAACGCACCGGATTTGGGGTCGAAGCGAAACCGCGGGGTGGGGAAGCCGTTCCACGTCCACTCCGCGGGCGGGGCCGCTTCCACGCGCCACAGTTCGGTGTCGGCCTCGACGCGGCGACGGCGCAGACCGACCGGCCGGGCCTCCGGCAACGGCGCCCGGTAACCGTCGGGAAGGTCAGGCACCGACGGCGGCGAGCATCCGCCACGCGGTCTCGGCGGTCTTCGGGCGGCGCAGCGCCTCGGCGATCGACGAGCCGCCCAGCTCGTCGTGCTTCAGCCGCATGATCCGGTCGGCGGCCAGGGGGTCCGACGTGAACCGCGCGAGCAACTCCAGGATCTGCGGCAGATCCGTCCGCAACCGGTCGTCGTCGAATTGCCAAGCCGGAAACCAGGTTTGGTTGCCGACAGCGGACCCGATGAGTCTGCCGCGGCTGCGCAGTCGATGCACCGCCTGCGGCGATTTCACCCCCAGCCGGGCTTGCACGGCGGGCGTCGGCAGCGAGCCCTCGACGAACTCGCGCACCAAAGCGCCGCGACGCTCGTCGTTCAGGCTCCGCGCGGCGACGCGCTCCAGCGTCCCCTGGGGGGCGGTCGGCGCCTCCAGGATGGCGTCGAGCACCTCGGCGAAGCCGGAATCCTTCCGGGCGCGCTCGGCGACCTGGCGAACAAGCGGGGCAACGGCGGTGGGCATGCCCCAATACTACCACCGATTGAAACAATTGAAACACGCACACAGGAAGCTCGCGTACGGTCGAGGCCATGGCACGAACCGACAACGACACCTGGGACATCACCGAGAGCGTGGGCGCGACGGCGCTGGGCGTGGCGGCCGCCCGCGCCGCTGAGACCGAGAGCGAGGACCCGCTGATTCAGGACCCGTACGCCCGGGTCTTCCTCGACGCGGCCGGCGAGGGCATGTGGAATTGGTTCGCAGGGCCCGAGCTGCCGCCCGAGATCGTCGAGGCCGAGCCGGACCTGCCGCTGCGGATTCAGTCGATGCGCAACTATATGGCTTCCCGCACAGCGTTTTTCGACGAGTTCTTCCTCGCGGCCACCAAGGCCGGGGCGCGCCAGGCGGTGATCTTAGCGGCCGGGCTCGATTCGCGGACGTGGCGTCTGGCGTGGCCGGACGGCACGACGGTGTACGAACTCGACCAGCCCAAGGTGCTGGAGTTCAAGGCGTCGACGCTTCGAGAACACGGCGTCGAGCCGACGGCGCGGCTGGTCAATGTCGCCGTCGACCTGCGCCAGGATTGGCCGAAGGCCTTGCAGGACGCGGGTTTTGACCCGTCGGCGCCCAGCGTCTGGTCGGCCGAGGGGCTGCTGCCGTTCTTGCCGGCGGCCGCTCAGGACCTGCTCTTCGAGCGGGTGACCGCGCTGAGTGCACCCGGCAGCCGCATCGCCGTGGAGGCGCATGGCCCCGATTTCAACGACCCCGAGGTTCATGCCCGCCAGCGTGCGCAGATGCAGCGCATCCGCGATCTCGCGGCCGGACTCGGCGAGCAGCCCGACATCCCCGACGTGCAGGACCTGTGGTACCTCGAGGACCGCGCCGACGTCGGCGACTGGCTGCGCGGCCACGGCTGGGAGGCATCGGTGATCCCGGCCGAGGAATTGATGGCCAGTTACCGCCGCCCGCCCGCCGACGTCGAGGACTCGTCTCCGCGCAGTGTGTTTGTGTCCGCGCAGCGGGTGTAGGGCGTTAGATCATCTCGTTGTTGGTGAGCCAACGCATCACCGGCCAGCCGATGAAAACCGGTAGCCAGCACGTCAATACCCGGTACAGCAGCACCGACGGCACGCCGACAGCCGCGGGGACACCGAACGCGGCCAGCCCACCGATCAGCGCGGCTTCGACGGCGCCGACGCCGCCGGGCGTGGGGGCCGCCGAGGCCAGGGTGCCGCCGACCATCGTCACCACGGTGACGGTGACGAACGTCGTGTCACCGCCGAACGCCCCGACGCTGGCCCACAGCGCCAACGCCGCACCGAGAGTCGTTCCGGCACAACCCAGTACGATCAGCCCCAGTCGCCACGGTTCGCGGGCCAACTCGACGAGGTCGCGGGAGACTTCGGCAAGCTTCGGGCGCACCGCCGTCGCCAGCCAGCGCCGCAGCGTCGGCACGAACAAGAATGTGCCGACGATGCCCAGCGCCACACCCGCGATCAGATACAACACGGTGGCTCTCGGGACGAAGTGCGACAGGTCGGTGCCCGCACCGGCGGCGGTACTGAAGATGATCAGCAACACGACGTGCACGATCACCTGCACCGACTGCTGCAGCGCCACCGCCGTCGTCGCACGTATCGCGCTGAGGCCGCTCTTCTGGAGAAACCGGGTACTCAGGGCCAGCCCGCCGACCCCCGCCGGAGTGGTGGTGGCGGCAAAGGTGTTGGCCACCTGCATGATTGACAGCTTGACGAAGCTCACCGACCCGTCGGTGCAGGCCCACAACGCGGCGGCCGCGCCCACATACGTCAGCGCCGAGACCGCCAACCCCAGCAGCGCCCACCACCAGTTCGCCGTGCGCAATTCGGAAAAGAACGTCGGCACCGTGCTGATGAACGGGTAGGCGACATAGACCAGCGCGACGAGCAGCACCAACTGGATGAGCTGGCTGCGGGTGAACCGGGTGATCGTCTCGGCCTGGATCTGATCGGCGCCGGTTTGGCGCATCACCTCCGCGCGGCTATTGGAGATGACAGCCTTTGCGTCGCTTACGGAGTCCCGGACCCGTTTCGGCACAGCCGTTTTGGTAAGACGGCGCGACGCGGTCAGCACGGTTTCCTTGCCGAACGTGTCGATCGCGGCAGCCACCGCGGACTGCGGGTCGTAGAGCGACGACGTCGTCACCAGCAGCTGAGCGATGTCGGATTGGAGTTGGGCGTCGGTGGCGCCGTATTCGGCGCTGCCGTAACCGCCGAACAGCACGGCGCCGTCGTCGACCGTGATTTCCTTGCTGCGTAAGTCGCCGTGCGAGATCTGCTGATCGTGCAAGCGCCGCAACGACTGCCAGACAGAGGCGACCGGCGTCGTCGTCGCGCATTCGGTGATTGACCGACCGCGAACGGGCCTGTGCGCGTACAGAGTCCAGCCGCGCTCAAGCGACGCGACGGCAACTGTCGAGGTGTTGGCCACGCCGGCGTCGCCGATCGCGATCGCCATCAACGCGCGATGCTCGACGGCGCGGTGCATCGAGGCGTGCAGGGGCGCGGTCTCGGTGCCGCGCAGCCGCAGCTTGCGCCACAGCTGGCGCAGCGCGCCGCCGCTGCGTTGGTGCGGGCCGTACAACTCGATCACCGCGGGATCGTCCGACTGTGCCGAAAGGACCAGCGGCCCAGGCCCGGCCGGCCGGATCACCGTCAACGCGGACACGACGAATCCGCGCCGGGCCAGCGCCCGGACCGCGCCGTCCAGCGGCACCTCCAGCGCCGGCGTCCCCACCACCAGGACCACCAGCGCGCCGACGAACCACCCGACCGCCAGCCCCAGCAAAGCGCGGGCCGGCACGATCGCGCTGACCACGAGGTGGATCGGCACGAACGCCAGCAGCAGCGTCCACCACCAGCGCCGCCAACGCGCGGGCAGCCAGGGACCCGACACGGTGAGCACCGCGGCGAGCATCCCGATCCAGCGCGGGTCGTCGAGGAACTGGGACAGCAGCGTGGACAGCCGGTCGGAGAGGTCGAAGTGCCAGCGCGGCGCGGCGATGCCCTTGCCGCTGATCGACAGGCAGAGCACGGCGAGGATGCCGGCGGCCGCGTAGGCGCCGAGCAGTTTCCATTGCCGGGCGACGATCAGCCCGATCAGGATCACGAACGGCAGCGCCAGGATCGCGATGCCGTAGATCAGATAGACCAGGTTGGATTGCGCGGGGGAGAGCACCCCGACGATCTGCGAGACGGATTTCTCCAGCGCGACCCACTGGGTGCGGGTGATCAGCGAGCTGGTGACCACGGTCGCGAGGAACAGTGCCGCGAGGATGAGCCGCAAGATGTCGTTGGTGCGACGGGTCAGCGGTTGCAGCAGGCTGCCGGAGACGGTGACGTCGCGCCCGTCGACTCGCATGGCCGACAACTTAACTGATTCGCTGTCAGTGGCGCGTGCGCGTCATCCCGTATCGTCGGCGTGTGCTGACCGGATTGCTGCTGGCTCTGGGCTGTTCGCTCTGCTACGGCACCGCGACGGTATTGCAGGCGGTGGCGACGCGAGCGGTCGAACCGGGCAGCGGGTCGGGAGTCGATGCCGCGTTGCTGTTGCGTGCGATCCGGCAGTGGCGCTACATCGCGGGCTTTGGCCTTGACGGCGTTGGGTTTTTGTTCCAGGTGGCGGCGCTGCGCTTGGTGCCGATCTACGTCGTCGCCGCGGCGTTGGCTGCCTCCCTCGCGGTGACCGCCCTCGTGGGCGGTGCGGATGCTGTCGGCGCAGCTGGCACCGGTGGAATGGGCGGCCGTGGGCGTGGTCTGTGTGGGCCTCGCGATGCTGGGCATGGCGGCCGGGCCGGAGGGTTCCGGGCATGGGCCCGCGGGGCTGCCCTGGGCGTTGTTGGGCGTGGTCGCGGCGGTGTTCGTCGCTGGCGCCGCCGCCGGCCGATTGGACGACCGCTCGCGCGCGCTGGTCCTGGGCTTGGCGGCCGGTGTCGGCTTCGGGGTCGTCGAGGTCGGGGTGCGCCTGGTCGATCCGATCGATCCGACCAAGGCCGCGTTTTACGCCAACCCGTCGCTGTACGCGGTGATCGCCGGCGGGCTGGCCGGTTTTCTCCTGCTGACGTCGGCGCTGAGCCGCGGATCGGTCACGACGGCCGTGGCCGGAATGGTGATCGGGGAGACCGTCGGGCCCGCGCTGGTCGGGGTGGCGTGGCTCGGCGATCGTAGCCGGGAAGGACTCGGCTGGATGGTCGCCGTGGGATTCGCCGTCGCCGTCGCCGGAGCGCTGGTGCTGGGCCGATTCGGCGAAGCGCCGGCGCCCGAACCCGGGTGACTGTTAGGCCGACGAGCTCAGCGCTGCGTCGTAGTTGGGCTCCTGGGCGATCTCGGGCACCAGCTCGGTGTGCGCGACCTTGCCGTCCGCGCCGATCACCACGACAGCCCGGGCCAGCAGCCCGGCCATCGGACCGTCGGCCAGGCTGACGCCGTAGTCGTCGCCGAAGCTGCTGCGGAACGCCGATGCGGTGGTGACGTTCTCGATGCCCTCGGCGCCGCAGAACCGCTGTTGGGCAAACGGCAGGTCCTTGGACACGCACAGCACAGTGAGACCGCTGCCGGCGGCGCGCTCGTTGAAGGTCCGCACGCTGGCCGCGCACACCGGGGTGTCGATGGACGGAAAGATGTTGAGCAACAACGGCTTACCGCGGAACTGGTCGCTGCTGACCGCGCCGAGGTCGGTGCCGGTCAACGTGAAGTCGGGCGCCGGGGAGCCGACGGCCGGCAGCTCGCCGACGGTGTTGATGGGATTTCCGCGCAACGTGATCTGTGCCATGGGGTCATAGTCTGCCAAGGCGCGGCGGTCGTGCTGGATGCGGGTGGGCCGCACGGCCGGGCAGTGATGAGACAATTGCCCATGTGACCGATGTCGCGGAACGAACCGCCGAGGCCGGCGAGGTGCTGCGGCGTCATGGCGCCGTGTTCGCCTACCTGCATGGCAGCCGCGCCGACAACGCGGCGCGGCCAACCTCCGACATCGACATTGCCGCGTACTTCGGCGGGCAGCAACCGGAGGCGTTCGAGATTCTATTGCCCGCCGGCGTCGACCTCCTGGTCCTGGACAACGCTCCCCTCGAACTTGCGGGCCGCATCGCGCTGCGGGGAAAACTTCTTTTCGAGACCGATCGCGCGAGGCGAGTGGCTTGGGAAGCGACGACCCGCAAGATCTACCTCGACGAACTGCCGCGAATCACGCGGGCCCACCGCGAGTTCGCCGAAGCGGTGCGTCGTGGTCGATGAGACTCGAGTCCTGCGGCTCCTGCGTGGCGTCACCGACGACTTGGCAATACTGCATCGAGAATCCGCGGCCGACGACGCTCGGCGCACGGACCCGATTTGGCTGCGCGGCATCAAATACACGTTCGTAACAGCGATTGAGGCGTGTATCGACATTGCGCAGCACATTTGCGCGGCGGAGGGCTGGGGCCCGCCGGCCGACAACGGCGACGCGATGCGTCTGCTCGGCAGTCATGGGGTCCTCGCGGCTGACCTGGCTGACGCACTGCGCAAAGCCGTTGGCTTTCGGAATGTCCTCGTTCACGAATATGTGGAGGTGTCGGACGAGATCGTAATCGCACGGCTTAGCGATGTCGGCGACCTCGAGGGCTTCGTCAAGCAAATCGCCGCATTCGTCACTGAATAACCCCGGCCCCAGCTAAGCCTCGGTGCCCGCTGTCATACAGGCTAGAATCGACGTATGACGATGATCAGCTTTCGCGTGGACGACGCGGACGCCGCCGAAATAGACCAATGGGCGCGGCGGCTGCACGTCGAGCGGTCCGAGCTCATTCGCGACGCGCTGCGACGCCACTTGGCTCAGCTCGCGGCCGACGAGGACGTGCGCGCATACGCCGAGCAGCCCGTCACGGGCGAGGAAATGGCGCTCGCTGAGGTCGCCGAGTGGGGCCCCGCGGAGGACTGGGCTGACTGGGCCGATGCGGCGCGGTGAACTCTGGTTCGCCGCCACGCCCGGCGGTGATCGCCCGGTGCTCGTCCTCACCAGGGATCCCGTCGCCGACCGGATCGGCGCGGTCGTCGTCGCCTCACTGACCCGAACCCGCAGAGGACTGGTGTCGGAACTGGAACTGACGGCTGCTGAAGATGGCGTGCCAAGCGACTGCGTCGTCAACTTCGACAACCTTCATACGTTGCCGCGTAGCGCATTTCGCCGCAGGATCACCCGGTTGTCTGCGGCACGGCTCCACCAAGTGTGCCGCACATTGCGCGCAAGCACTGGCTGCTAACGATCGCGTCATTCGGTGCGGACAGCTCAGCGTGGCTGGGGCGCGAAAGAAAGGATCAGGGCGCGGCGAGCAGCCGAAGCGCGGCTTGCCCGTCGCGACGGATGTCGCTTGGGATGCCACGCAGGATGTTCCGGTAAAAGAGATTTCGCGAGCAACGTCAGTCGTTTTCTGTCGGATCCCGCAAACCGTTCTCGTTGAGCGTACGGGTCTTCGATGCAGCACAGCAGGACGGCGGCGTCATAGAGGTGTCGGTCTCTGTCGCGGGAATCGGTTTGGTAAGCGGCGATTTTGAGGATCAGCGCACCGAAGGCGTCGGGAACGCTGATGGTGGTTGTCTGGCCCGTGGCGATCTGCAGGCGGGCGTTGATAGTGCGGCGCAGGGCCTGGGTTCCGCCTTCGATCTTCACCATTGCGCGGACGAGGGTCCACCGGTCGCCCGGCAAGTGATCGGCGATTTCGGCGACATTCGGCCACGGCTTTGGCCAGCCGCCTGGTATCGCGACGACGTCGATCGTGGTCCGTTCAGCCATTGAGACGCTTCAATGTGTCGTCGAGAAAATTCAGCCCGATCCGCCGCTCCCGGATGTCAAGAGATTCCGCGAGATCGAGGGCTGCGAGCACCGGCGCCTCGTCGGCAAGGGCACGGACAGTGGCCAAATCCATGGTGGTCGCCCGCAGGATGTAGGTACCGCCGGCATCCTCGATGAGAGCGTGGCGGGCAACGATCTTGTCGAGGTTGTGGGCAGCGATGTAACCGTCCACGTAGTTCGGGGCCTCCACCAACCCGAGCAGAGCGACCGCACCGGAGGTATCGACCACTTCCTGTCGGAGCCGTTCAGCCGTACGCGAATGACCTTGGTATCGTTGCACTTTCGCGCGGCCGCGAGTACGGCTGACCAGTTCGGCTCCTGTCAACTGCCGGAGGGCGGTCCTTAGCCTCGAGCGTTGCGCCGGGCCCAGCCATGGCGTCGGTAGGTCTGAGAGCATCGCGACGGCAGCCCACGCGGTGTTTTCCGACCAAGCGCGACGCCGAGAAGCTTGTCGAGTTGCAATATGCCGATCGAGGGAAGCCCGGTCGATCAGGCCACGCGCGACCGGGCGCAATTCCCCGCGCGCCACAAGGTATTGAACCTGCCGTGTAGTCACGCCGAGTTGCTCCGCGGCATCTTTGACGGCCACGAGGTCCATACAGATATATTCGCTTTTGCGAAATTATCTGTCAATCTCTGAAGGCTGTCCAGCTTGCCGCACGCAACAGCTGACGAAGCGATTTCCGCACGTGAAGGTGGTCGGCGGCTGACCGCTTTCGCCGTCCGGTTCCGCGATGAATAGCAATACCGGGATCCCTCTCGAAACTCCCGCGGGACGTGGCTGCGTGCAGTAAGAGACAGGTATGCGGTCGCGACGGCAGCTCGCCCAGTGAGTGCAGACAATGGTCACGGCGCTGATGCGAGACTGGTCACTGTGAAACCGGCGGAATCGCCGCAACCGTCCGGCGCCGCGGGGCGGCGGACAACCCATTTTGTGCTGTACGCTGCGGCGGTTTGTCTCCTCCTGGTGTTCGCTGCAGTGGTGACGTTTATGTGGCTTTACGCGGCTGCCTTTGCAAGCGACGATTGTCATCAAGGCGACACCCGCGACATCTGCACACCGCAGGGTCAACATTTTGCGATGATTTTGCCGGTGCTCGCGTTTGCCTCGGCGGTGGTCGCAGCGGCGGTGCCCGTGATTGTTGTGGCCGTGATGCGATGGCGTGCCGCGTGGGTGTGGTTGGGCCTACCGCTTACTGTCGCTGCATTTTTCGTGGCGCCCTACCTCGCGTACTGGCTTCGATCGACTGGAAGATACTGACGGTCAGACGTGGTCCGACGGATCAGTCGCCGCAGCCACGGCCACTAACGCGACAAATCCGGCACCCGACCAGCGCCCGTCGCGTCGCAACCTGGTCGTGGCGGTATCGACACCCCCAAAGACAGTGATCGCCGTGTTGGACTATCGCGGGTCAGTGCGCGACGTCCACGTCCGGGAACTGATGCATCCCGAAACGCTGCCCGATGTGGCGCCTATGCAGTAAGAGACAGCTATGCGGTCGCGACGGCAGCTCGCCACGTGGGTCGCGGCGGCGGTTGCTTGCATGACGGTGTGGCCGGCGCCGATAGCGCGTGCCGAAGAGGCTGCCTTCGTCGCCAACCGGTCGAGCACGTCGACACGCTCAACGGCACCGGGACAGGTGGCGAGGAAGCGGGGGAGATCAACAACTTCCCGGGCGCCTCGGTGCCGTTCGGGATGGTGCAGTACTCGCCGGACACCACCGACACCTACGCCGGCTACGACCACGACAACGACCGCTCCACCGGCTTTTCCATGACCCACGCCTCGGTGGGCTGCGCCGCGTTCGGCGACATCCCGATGCTGCCGACGACGACGCCGATCGGCGCGCAGCCCTGGACCGCCTGGGAGACGATCGCCCACGACGACACCGAAGTCGGCGTGCCCGGCTACTACACGGTGCGGTTCCCCGACACCGGTGTGAGAGCGGAACTGACCGCCACCACCCGCACCGGCGTCGGCCGGTTCAGCTTCCCCGACGACGGCCGGCCTGCGCTGTTCCATGTGCGTCCTGGCGGGTCGCTTGCGGGCAATTACGCGGCGAGCATCCAGATCGGCGAGGACAACACCACCATCACCGGATCGGCGACCACCGGGGCATTCTGCGGCAAGGACAACATCTACACGGTGTACTTCGCGATGAGCTTCAGCCGGCCGTTCACGTCCTTCGGCACCTGGGACGGTGAGTCGGTGTTTCCCGGTGCGCGCCAGGCGGATTCGTGGAGCAGCGGGGGATACGTCGAGTTTCCGGCCGGCTCGATGCTCGAGGTGCGGACCGCGCTGTCGTATGTGAGCGTCGACGGGGCGCGGGCCAACCTGGCCGCCGAGAGCAGCGGGAGCTTCGACGACGTCCGCGCCGCCGCATCGGCGGAATGGAACGCGGCGCTGTCGCGGGTGGCGGTGGCGGGCAGCAATGCCGGCGACATCGAGACCTTCTATACCTCGCTGTATCGATCGCTGTTGCACCCGAACATGTTCAACGACGCGGACGGCCGCTACATCGGATTCGACGGCGTGGTGCACACCGTGGCCGCGGGGCACACGCAGTACACGAACTTCTCCGACTGGGATACGTATCGCTGCCTGGCGGCGCTGCAGGCACTGCTGTTTCCGGATCGGGCCAGCGATATGGCTCAGTCGCTGGTGAACGACGCGGAGCAGAGCGGGTCGCTGCCGCGGTGGGCGCTGGCCAATTCGGCGACGGGGGAGATGACCGGGGACAACGTGGTGCCGCTGATCGCGAGCCTGTATGCGTTCGGCGCCAAGGACTTCGACGTCAAAAGGGCGCTGTACTACATGGTGAAGGGCGCGACGGACGGCGGTGTGGAGCGGCCGGGAATCGGCACCTTCTTGAAGCATGGGTATGCGCCGCAGGTCGAGGAGTTCCGCGGCGATCACGGGATCGACGGCGCCTCGATCACGCTGGAGTGGTCGGTCGACGACTTCGCGATCTCCCGCTTCGCCGATGCCTTGGGCGAGAAGGTGATTGGCGCGGAATTCTTGCGGCGGGCGCAGTTCTGGCAGCACCTGTTCAACCCGGCGACGGGCCGCATCACACCGCGAGGGGCCGACGGTGCTTTCCTTGACAACCCTGGGTTCACTGGCCCGACGTCGGACTTGGGAGAGGACGGATTCGACGAGGGCAACTCCGAGCAGTACCTGTGGATGGTGCCGCAGAACATCGGCGGGCTGGTGACCGCATTGGGCGGCCGGGAGGCGGTAGCTGAGCGACTCGACCGGTTCACGACGGAGCTCAACGCGGGGCCCGACGAGCCCTACCTCTGGGTCGGGAACGAGCCGAACTTCGGGGTGCCATGGCTGTACAACTACATCGGTCAGCCTTGGAAGACCCAGGAGACGGTCGACCGGGTGCGGCGCCAACTGTTCGGTCCGAGGCCCAACGGCGAACCGGGCAACGACGACCTCGGGGCGATGTCAAGCTGGTATGTCTGGGCTGCGCTCGCGCTGTATCCAGCGACGCCGGGGGCATCGATCCTCACGGTGAACAAACCACTGTTCGATCGAGCCGAGATTAGGCTTCCTGCAGGCCAATTCATCCGGATAGCCGCGCCCGGGGCATCGAGCGGGATGAAGTACATCAGCGGCCTGAGTGTCGACGGCAAGCCGACCGATCAGACGTGCCTGCCGGAGTCGATCATCCGCACCGGTGGCGATGTCACCTTCTCGCTCTCGGCGATCCCCGACACGGTGTGGGGAACCGCGGGCTCTTCGGCGCCGCCGTCATTTGGTGCGAGCGGCTTGGAGTGACGTTGGCCTCTTCTAGGGCCGTACGCGCGCATCCGGTTGTCTACTCTCTCGGATTCTTATCCAACTTTCCGGACATTTGTCCTAGAGTAACTTCGAAGTCCATTTCAAGAGCAAAGGCAAGGCGGCGATGAAGACGCGGGTGCAGGCGCTGATCCAACGTTGGTATGAAGCGATCCGGATATTGGCCCGGCCATGTTCGAACTTCTGAACGTCCCGACGTATGGCAGTTCGGGCCACGTGTTGTCTGACGCCCTTGCGGCCAACTCTGAGGCCTTGCCGACGGTGACTGATGCCGGCAGGAGAGACCTACCGGACGAGGACAGAATTCTAGAACGTCGAGAGTTGCAGCGGAGCGGCATGACGCGCTGGGTTGGCGCCCAGTCTGTGGTTTTTGCGAGTCGTTCAGCTGGTTTTATTTGTGCGACGAAAAGTGCCGATGGCCGCGTCACTAGTTGCTAACATCGCGGCTGACTCTGGATCGAAATCTGAGGGTCGAAATGCGTGAGACTGCCAAAATCCTGAACCTCGCTTCGGCGCTTGCTGCTCTCGTGGCTCCGGCGGCCGCTCCGCCGATCGCTAACGCGACATACTCCGAGGGGGATCACAGCGCCACGGCGTCCGGGACGAACGAGGAGATTGAAGCAGAGGCCGGGCCTAACCTGCCGCGCGGCACGGAGCTAATGAGCTTCACCGTACACAAGAGCAGCGGCGGCGTGATGTTCCCGCAGCATGGATCGCATGCATCGCATGCGTCGCATTCGTCGCATGTATCGCATGCGTCCTCCAGCCCGGGATATGGCTTGCCGGACGCACCGAATCCGATTTACGCGCCGCCGATCGTGGGTCCGCCGATCGTAGGGCCGCCGGTCGCGGCTCCGCCAGCCGTGCCACCGACCGCGCCGGCGACGACACCGCCGATTTATACCTCCGATATCACCTACCTTGCTTGCACGCGGGCGAGCAATGGCCTTGGCGTGAATGAAATCGCAAGCGAACTAGAACGGGTCTACGGCGTACCAGAGGACAAGGCGGTGAACATTGCCAAGCAAGCGTTGGCCTCCGTACTTGTCGGTGGACACTACTGCGACGGCTACCACGCGACCGAAGAATGAAGTTGCATCGTCGGCGTCAAGAGCGCTGGGAGATATTACCGGTGCCGCGTTGTGCGCTACCACCAAATGGTCCAGATGAGCGACCTTTCAATGTCTGAAATCGTCGTTGACTTCAGCGCGTCGGTGCAGTCGCTCGGCGCGTTGCAGGAGGCCGCGTACCGGTTGATGGGCCAGGCCGCCTGCCAAATTGACGAAGCGAACGGGCGTTACGTTTGCCGGCTCTCACCATCTCAGCCGCAGATCAAGGATGATGAGCTGCGAGCTCACTTCTTGAACCTCGTTACAGACGAGAACCTTCGCGAGAAAGTGAGTCGAGAGACCGAGCGGCTCCGCGACGTCATTGTCGCTCTGGCATTTGGGTCTCTGGCGCGGGACGGTTGACCCGTGGCCGGCTTCGCCCGACTGGACTCCTTTATGCCCGTAGGGTCCTCGCTGCAACTGCTACCTATCCGCTTCGAACGGCTCGATACGGATCGATTCCTCGTCGGCAACCTGGTTGGCGACATGACCGAGATGACAGAAGCGGAACTGAACCGCCTTTGTGCCCTTGATCTTGCGCCTGGTGACGGCTTGTACGAGCGCGCGTTTGAGAAGCTTTTCATCGGCTCGGGTGAACACCGCGGTCAGCAGCAACTCCTAGCGCTCCGTCTGCGAAGTCGCCTTAGCTTTCTCCGAGCGGCCACGCCCCTTCACCTGTTCGTCGTCACGCTGCGGTGCGAGCACTCCTGCCCATACTGTCAAGTCTCCCGGCAAAGCATGAACCGCGCCCGCTATGACATGGACCAGGCTACGGCCTCAAAAGCACTGGATATTGCGCTTTCTGCACCGGCGCCGCTTATCAAGATTGAGTTCCAAGGGGGCGAGCCCCTCCTCAACTTCGAACTCATCCGGTGGATTGTCCTGACTGCGAAGGATCGGGCGATCCACCGCGAGAAGCGCCTTCAGTTCGTGATCGCGACTAATTTGGCACTCCTCGATGATGAGGTGCTGGACTTCTGCGCTGAGCACGAGGTCCTTTTGTCCACGTCGTTGGACGGGCCTCGCGACCTCCACAATCGGAACCGACCACGGCCGGGCAAAAACAGCTACGAACTCGCAGTGGCGGGTATCGAGCGCGCCCAAAAGCGCCTCGGGCCGGACAGGGTCGGTGCGTTGATGACGACCACCGCGGCAAGCCTGGATCGCGTCGAGGAGATCGTTGACGAATACCTCCGTCAGGGTCTCGACGGCATCTTCCTTCGGCCACTCTCCCCGTACGGCTTCGCGATCAAGACCAAGCAGTTCCACAAATATCGTGCCGACGATTGGGTACGCTTCTGGAAACGCGGCCTCCGCTATATCCTCGACATTAATAAGTCTGGCCGGCACTTTCCCGAGTTTTATTCGGCCCTAATACTTCGGCGGATGCTGAGCGACGAGCCGATCGGGTACGTCGATCTCAGAAGCCCAGCCGGGATCGGCCTAGGAGCCCTTGTCTACAACTACGACGGCATTGTATTCGCCTCCGACGAGGCTCGAATGCTTGCGGAGATGGGGGACCGCACCTTCGAGCTTGGCAACGTACACGAGCACTCCTATCGAGATCTCGTGTTATCCGACACGTTGGTTTCGGCCATCGCGGATTCGTTAACTCAAACTGCGCCGCAGTGCTCAAGCTGCGTCTTTGAGCCTCATTGCGGTGCTGATCCCGTTTATCATCATGCGACCCAGCAAGATACGTTGGGAATGAAGCCATTATCGGAGTTCTGCAGGCGCCAGAAGGCGGTCATCACGCACCTGTTCGAGCTGCTGGAACATTCACCTGAAGACGCTGCGGTCCTCCGGAGATGGGCCCAGTGAGACCGCTTGTCCTTTCCGCGCGTGCACCAGCGGCCGACCTCGCCGGCCTGAGGGCAGAGCGGCAATCTTGGCGACTTCGATCCCCAGTGAATCTTCCGGCGGGCGATCGCGACGCCGCTTTGATTGCAGGCCATGACGATTGGAAGCTGGCGCACGCGCGTGGCTACAAACTCGCCATCAGTCGCAATGACCGTCCGGCCCACACTGCCTTGAGATACGTCCGCTTGCCCGATGAATTCGCCGAACTCACGGAAGGCGACGTAGTGCGTATCCAGCCTGAAACCGGCCGGGTGCGGGTGCTCTACCGCCGGTCTTCCAGACACAATTTCTTCCTTGTGACGGAGCGCTGCAACAACTACTGCTTGATGTGCTCGCAGCCCCCGAAGTCAGTGAACGATGGCTGGTTAATGGATGAAATCGCGGACACTCTTCCGCTAGTCGATCCAGCCACCCCCTCCCTCACGTTTACCGGCGGCGAACCACTCACGGAATGGCGCAGGTTTATCGATCTACTGGAGTTGGCTCGCGATCTGCTCCCCGAGACAGCGGTGCACGTGTTGACGAACGGCCGCGCCTTTGCCTCTCCTGACACGGCGAGCGCTTGGGCAGCGGTTCACCATCCGAAGCTTTCGGCGGGCATACCGATCTATGCGGCCATTGACTACATCCACGACTACGTCGTGCAAGCGAAGGGCGCATTCGATCAGACGGTCCTGGGTGTGCTGCGTCTAAAGGATCATGGTCAGCCGGTTGAGATCCGTGTTGTGCTCCACGCCATCACCGCCCCGCGATTGCGGGAAACTTGCTCGTGGATCGCGCGAAATCTCCCCTTCGTGGATCACGTGGCGCTAATGGGCCTAGAAAACACCGGCTTTGCGATCGCGAACGATGATGTGCTTTGGATTGATCCGCTGGATTATCGAGAGCAGTTGGCCGCCGCCGTTGACATCCTGTCTTCGGCTAGTATGAACGTCTCGGTCTATAACCTGCCCCTCTGCGTACTCGACCCCAGCGTTCGGCCGTTTGCGGTGCGGTCGATCTCGGATTGGAAGAACGCCTATGTCGAGGAGTGCAAGAGTTGTTCGGCCCGCCAGCACTGCGCAGGCTTTTTCTCGACAGGGCGACCAAAGTTCAGTCGCGGAATTGCGGCTATTTAATTCGATTGACGCTTCCGTCGAAAAACTTCGTTGTCGCACACCTCGGGACGCGGACCAAGTTCGACATATGCTCACTGTCGCCCATAATGTGAGATGCCGTGGGTTGCAGGTGTGCGGCGCTCGGGCATTTGGTTGGGTTCGCCTCATTTTGCCCCGCCACCTCGAGCGGCGTGTCGTCGTGTGAGCTAGGCATCGTGGGTGGCACGATCACAGCGGTGAGCGTTCTTCAGTTCGTGGCAGCTTTGTTCGGATCGCTAGCTTGGCCTATTGCAGCCGTTGTCCTCGCGTCGATCTTTCGCCGTCCACTGTTGGATATCGCCGCGCGCGGAACAAAGTTTAAGCTGCGATTTGCGGGTATTGTGGTTGATGTGTCAGCGGACGACAAGAAGACGGCGATAGAGGCTGCCGAGAAGGCGGTTCAGAAACACGACCAGTCGCGTCGTGTATCTGACCAGATTCGTTCACAGATCGCCGACCTACAGACAGTACGCCTCACGAGGGTTCTGTGGGTCGATGACCATCCTGAAAACAACATTTACGAGAGTAAGGCATTGCTGAACTTAGGGTTCGCGATAACTAACGTTACATCGAATGAAGCTGCGCGTTACTGCCTGGCAGAAGCAGCGTTCGATCTGGTTATTACAGATATTGGCCGCGGGTCTGACCCAGACAACGGCGCGGTGTTAGTTGCGGAACTCCATGCCGAGAAACCGCACTTACCTGTGGTTGTCTACACAGCTCATGCGAGCAAACACCGAGCCGGCCTCGTCAGAGCGGGTGCTACCGCGGTAGAAGATTCACCGGACGCACTAATCGGTAGGGCCTTGAGAATGAGGCCGTAGTTAAGGCGCGTGGTGCTGGTGGAGCGACCGACCAACGAGAGACGCCAATTTCCCAGCGTCGGGCATCCGGATGAAATTGGTTGTATTGCAGGGAATCTCCGGACCTCTCGAGTAGCGCAACCCTATCTTGTTGCCGGTCGATTCCGATTCGCACCCATTGTGGCTATGTGAGCCAACGGACTCAGCGGTTCCCATAGATGGGTGGGCCACGGGCAGCGTTCGGCGGGCGATCCACGACCCGAGTGAGAGTTGACGCTAGTGCGGCCCGTTCGGACGGCATATTGCGGCGTTTCAAAGCCACACTGCCCTAGCATGACCTCTGCGGCCCGACGGACTTCCCCGGCCTTCTGTAGCCGGCACGGATATGTCCCCACCCGCACGACTGTATTCGTGCTGCTCTGGGGACCTCGACGTGACACTCATTCGGACGACTGCGGCTCGTGTTTGTGAAATGCCGCCTGAGTCATTGGTCGAGCAGTTGCTGGAGCAGATGCTGTATCGGACTGGCCGTCGGGCTGCACCAGCCGAGCAGACCTCGTGGAAGCGGAGTCTTCCGGTCTTGGCTGCCGACCTTGCCGATGCTGGTCTCGGCGAGGTCGAGATGCTGGTCGAGTATCACCTTCCATTGACATCTCAACGCGCCGATGTCGTCCTCGCTGGCACTCACCCCCGGACAGGTGGGGTCTCATACGTCGTTGTCGAGTTGAAGCAGTGGTCAGCGGCCTACACCTTTGAAGGCGACCCGGAGATCGTTGAAGTACCCGGGATCCCTGGGGGACCGCGGCTGCATCCGGTGATTCAGGTGCGCGGCTATTGCGAGTATCTCCTGGACTTCGCACGCGTGGTGGCAGATCATCCCGATTCGGTGGCCGGGATGGCCTACCTGCACAACGCCTCAAATCCCGCTCTGGTCAAAGATTTGCTGGCCGTGCCGATCTCCACGTCGGGCCGCCTTTTTACCGCCGGTGAAAAGGGGGCCATGCTCGACTTCCTTCGGTCCCGCCTTGCTCCGGGGCCCGGGCGGCAGGCAGCCGATCTGTTGATGAACTCTCCGGTGGCTCCGTCCAAACAGCTGCTGAAGCTCGCTGCCGCGGAGATCCGCGAGCGGCCGCAGTTCCGCTTGATCGGAAACCAGCAGCTGGCAGTCGATTTGGTCATGCACGCCGTCGAGCATGCGCGTGCCGGAAATAGCAAGCGGGTGATCGCTGTAACCGGTGGCCCCGGCAGCGGCAAGAGCGTAATAGCGCTGTCTCTGGTCGGCGAGCTGGCACGAAGGGGCCGCACCGTCATCCATGCGACGGGGTCGCGCTCCTTCACCCAGACGCTCAGGAAGGTCGCCGCCGTCAGGGCTCCGAAGGTCAGAAGGCTGTTCAAGTATTTCAATCAATTCGTCACGGCTGATCCCAACGGCTTGGATGTCTTGGTCATGGATGAGGCTCATCGCATCCGGCAAACGTCGGTCGACCGGTACACCCGCGCGGAGTTGCGCACTGATCGCCCGCAGATCGACGAACTCATCGCCGCTGCACGGGTCCCGGTCTTTCTGCTCGACGAACACCAAGTGGTGCGCCCCGGTGAGATGGGAACCCTTAAGCAGATCGAGCACCACGCACAGCACCTCGGACTCGACTTTCACCATATTGAGCTCGGTGAACAGTTCCGCTGCGGTGGGAGTGAGGAATACGTGCACTGGGTCGTCCGGCTGCTTGGACTCGACGGCGATCATCCACCGGTGGCGTGGTCCGGTGATCCCCAGTTCCACGTCCGACTCGCTGAGACTCCTGAGGAGATGGAGCACTATCTGCTAAGCCAATCGCAACAGGGATATTCGGCACGTATCACCGCCGGGTATTGCTGGCCATGGAGCGACGCACGGAAAGACGGGACGCTCGTGCCAGACGTTCAGATCGGGACGTGGTCCCGACCGTGGAACAGCAAGAGCGACCGGCGGATCGGAGAGGCGCCCCCCAGCGCACTATGGGCGACTGACGACGGCGGATTCGGACAGGTGGGCTGCATCTACACCGCCCAGGGCTTCGAATTCGACTGGAGCGGTGTGATTCTCGGGCCCGATCTCGTGTGGCGCGACGGGCGGTTCGTGACAGTCCGCAGTGCGAACAAAGACCCCGACTTCCGCAACTCGAAGACAGTGCCCGACAACAGGTTCGATATCCTCGTGCGTCACGTTTACAAAGTCCTTCTGACGCGCGGGATGATAGGTACAGTCATCTACTCCACCGACCGCGAGACGCGGGAGGCGCTGGGCGCGCTTGTCGGCGCTACTCAACGCGTGGAGCATTCCTGGCCTATCGCAGGGGTTGCGGCCTCCACAGACACCAGCGATCCCAATTTCAGTCGAGATGCGCAACACCATAGCGCTGGTGACTGACACCGAACGACCGTCCCCTCGGCTGCTGGGGAACTGGCCTCGTGCGGCCGGCGCAAGAGGCGGGATAAGAATCTATCCGCGATAGTCCGTGGCCGGGGCAGCGCACCGCGAGCGGGGACAAGGATTACCTTGAGTTCCAGCATGTTTCGGCCATGCGAGCGCACCCTGCCCGAGGGATCACCGCTCGCCTCGAGGTTCGACGATCGACGCTGCACGGATAACGTCCCACCAAGTAACGACAACCGGCGCCCCAGTACGGACGTTCGCCGTCAGAACCGCCACGTCGATCGAGTCGGCCCACGGAGGCAGATGTTCGACGAACTCGAGGTCGGCCACGAAGTAAATGTCACCGCGAGGACTGGGATACCCAGTCGCCATCAAATCGGCGGCCGTTGCTGGCCGCCAGCGCGTTACCTTTGCAGCGCGGACTACGTGGAGGGAGCCATTGCGGTTCTCGTACAAAAGAAGGAGCTTGGCGCCGAGCTCTCGTCCGCCGATCTCGACGGCGCCAGATCGATCTCCCGCACGAATGTTGTACTGCCGCAACTCTTCTATCCAGCGAAGGTGCTCATCATTCCGGACGAAACCGAGAAGCACATCCGTATCCGCAGGAGGTTCGTCCAGAAAATCGGTTATCAGTGATGAGTTGAGGTTGGGTTCACCAGGTCGATGCACAGTCGCGGTCCAGAAGCGATGCCGCTCGTCGCGCGTGACTTGACTAGCAACATGTGTGAGCACGTCGCTCAAGAAACGATCGAGGGTCTTCGATGACGACCGCAGACCGTCACTACTCGGTCTGAGCGGGAAGGCGCCGAGACCAGGCAACACTTCTTTGAAGCCGGGGTGTCGTCGAATGTCCTTGATTTCTGATCCGGGATACAGCACGTACGCTCCCGCCGTCCGCGAGATCGCGTCTCGGTATGCGTGCATCTTGAGCAGGTCGTCGCGCTTAGCACTGAAAGAGTTCGTCGATTCGTCGAGCAGCCCATCCGCAGCAGGAGCTGATGTCAGCTGCGCGAGGAGATTGTCGACACGGTACTTTGCATCGAAGTGCAGCCAGATCTCGAGCTCGTTTATAGAGACGCGCGATGGCGTGCTGCCTTCTGGTCGAATGCGCACTGAGCAGTCAGGTCGCATCGCTTGGCTCCATGACCCGCGTCGATCGTCTGCTCCAGCGAAGGTTCGATTGAAGAAGACCTCGACAAGAAGTGGCCGGTCTCCTCGCCGGACCGACCACGACAACTTCGACGCGGGACCTGATCGCATAGTCATGGAGATGCCATCGCCAGCGACAGTGAAGGCCCGCGCTGTCTGCTCCTCCCCGCACACTCGCCCCAGTGAATCTACTAGCGCAAGAAAGCACCAGAACTCATACAGCGTTGCGATGTTGCGTTGCGAAGCTGCGAAGACATCGGTCATGTCTCCGCGATCAATTCGCAGGGTAGGGCCCGACTCAGTCATCGCGAATGTCCGGAAGACTTCGCGGTAGCCCGCGCGCTTGAGTAACACCTGGTCGGACGTCGGCATTCTCCTTAGTGAGCTGACCTCTCGGAAGAGCGGGTGCGCTAGGTATTCGTCGAGTTGGGCACCGACGTCAGCAGCGATCTGCTGACCGCGACGGAGCGGTCCTGACTCGACCTTCTGCGAGGCCTGGGATAGCACATCGAGCAATTCGAGCGCGACGGCTCGCCAGCGCTCCAAAGCAAACTTGACGAACTGGTTAGCCGAGTTGTCGACGCTCGCTTCGGCGCGATCACGTGTTAGAGCAGCGGGCAACGATGCGAGTGCGGCCGCCCCTCCCGTCCACGGCACCCGGGGACCGGGTGCGCACACCGCGCGACGGAAAGCGGCCCCAGCTGGAAACGGTGATCCAATTGGACGGATTTCTTGCTCAGATACCCATGTGCGGTGCGGTTGCGAGGTAACACGCGCAATCGCGGCCTCGAACGCTGGATCTTGCAGGTACGACGCGATCATCGCGAAACGGAGGTACAACAGTTCGGCGGGAAGCTCACTTGGCGCAAGATCTAACAAGCTTGGTGCAAATCCCTGCAAGACTGCCTCAGCAGCGAAGGCAGAGATGTCGGTAAGCATTTGGCGATACTCAGTCTCGTGGTTGAGCTTGACGGCTAGGACATCGACGTCGGTCGTCCCTGTTTGCCCTGTCGCGGGATCCACCACCTGGATACGGAGACGCCCAACGGCTTCACCGGGACGTAACCGGCCTTGCTTCCAACTCGCATCATCAGGATCGAACAACTCACGCGGCTCAAGGTCGACATTCCTTGCATCAGTGAATATTTCGTAACGGTAGATCGCCGCTTCGCGCAATGCGACCTCACCGCCCGACAAAGTCGTGTCGCGCCGACCCGGAAGGTTCGCGACCAGCAGTTCGCCGACGACGCGACCTTCGTTATTTCGAAGCTCGAATTGCGCCCCATCGCTAGGCATGGCTACTCAGCGAAGCTGACGAACTGATTCGCGCGAACGGAGTCGATCATGCGGGCGATCTTGTGATGCGTGATTGGTAGTCGCGGGGAAGGGCCGGTCCCTACCGCTAGCGCATCGAGCGCGTTGAGAACAGGTTCGATCCGCCGGCGCGATCCGTGCACCTTCGGTAGTACCTTCTGCATCATCGCGAGGTCGAGCGCAGTATCGACATCGGTGTCTCCCGTCGCCGCGAAGAACGCGCAGAAACGCAGGATCTCGTACAGTGTGCGGTGCCCGAATTCTTGGTTGGCGCCAGCCAAGATCGTGTGCGCTTCTCGAAGCGTCCTCATAATCTCGTCGCGAGCAGGATGAGGATGCTCGCGCTGCCAATCGTCATTTTCCGCCAGCGACGCGAAGGCACGCACTCGCTGGTCCTCTGCGGCCTGCGCGGCAATGGGCCGCTGGAGCTCCCCGTCGAGTTCATCGGAGGTCACCCGAAATTCAAAGGTGGAGGCCCTGTCGAGAACTTTTGGCGAGAACATGTAGGTCGTCTCGTCCACGTTCACTGTGCCGACTACGAACAGGTTCCGTGGCAACGGCAGCCTCTGCGCTTCTACGTCGCGCAGGACCCATTGACGAGATCGCTGATCGAAGACCAGATCCGGCAAGACCGGACGCCGCGATTCGACGCCGGACAGAAAGTCCGAGAAGTACCGCTCGACGTGGGCCAAGTTCATCTCGTCGAGGATCAGCAAGTACGGGTGTTCGGGGTCGTTCGCTGCGCGGAGAACAAACTCGAACGCTTCGGGAACGAACCACACTGGCGCCCCGGACGCCGACGTACGTAGCGCATCCTCGTAACCAAAGATGGATTCCGGGCCCGTCCAGTCAGGCCGCACGGGTACGACGACGTGTCGATGACGGCCGTGTTCATCTGTGCCGAACCATTCACCGAGTCTCATCGCGAGCTGAGTTTTGCCCGACCCTGCGAGTCCCGTCAGTATCGCGAAGGGTTTGGCAAGCAGACTGCTCACGAACGATCGAACGAGGTTCGAGCCTGCTGGGAAGCGCAGTCCTGAAGCTTCGACCGCGTCGGCAAAGTCACGAAACAGTTCTGCCGGCATCGGCGCCTCCGACGATGTTGAATTTGAACGCGGAGTGGCCGGGATCGAAGGCAGGTGCGCCGCGAGCTCGGGGAACCGCTGGGCCAGTTCATGGACGAACTCTCCCTGCAGGCGGACCAGATAGACCTGCTGGACAGATCCAGTGCTTGTGAACGGTGAACCCTGCCTGCGGCGGGCAGCCTCGTCGATGGCGCCGAGTGCAACAGGCTCATTCAGCTCCTGATACTGCGTCTCGACCAGCCGGCCAGCATCCTCCCAGGCTTGGTCGTCGAGCGGATTCGGCGCTGGCCTAGCTGCTGCCTTTACATGGCTTGCGGCTCGCAACGAGCCACCGCTGTAATGCAGAACAACGTCACCTTCGCGGACCTCATCCATTGTGTCCCAGTGATATTGCGGGCGGCCCGCCTTATTCAGCATCGGCGCCCAAAGGAACCCCCCATCGCGCTCCTTCGTGTACGTGGCGCCCTGATTCACCCACCAGACTGAAGCCTGTCGACCCAGGAAGGTGAACCCTTGCTCGGTTACTTCACCGTTCCTATCGATCAGCCTGCTCTCTATGAGAAGTTCTCGGTAGCGAGCGCCCTGGGATTCGAAGGTCCGGTCCTTTTGCCACTGGCCGGTGTTCGCATGCTCAGCTAGCGCGCGCCCTAAGTCGTCGTTAGAGAAGCCGGCGGGCAAGTCACGAACAACTTGAAGAGCGATACGAGCGTCCTCAGCCAGTGGAGCATCACCGGCTAGCCGGGCACGAAGGACCTCAGCCTGGATGTCATTAACAATCCAAGGATTGCTTCGATCGACATTTTCGGCGTATGCGATGCCCGACTCGGTGAGGTTCCACTTGCGCTCGTCCTCCACCACCAGACCGACCATCCGTGCGAAACGCAGGCAATCGCGAGCTCGTCGCTCCGGATTCTCGAACGGTCCCTCGGACTTGAAGAGCTGCCCCGGATCGTCGCCGAGGAGCTCCTCGATACTCGCCGAGCCAAGCTCGCGAAGGCGGGCAAGCAGCAGATTGCCGTAGCTGAACTTGAGGGTCGGTATGGCCAGCACGGTCTTAGGCTAGTTGGACAGTCCGGCTGCGCGCAGATTACGGCGCGCGCCGCTACCGCGAACAACTGTGGCGAATAGGGGTGCCTTGATCCTCGCCGTCGACCTCGGCAAGACATCCTGCCGCGCCGCAGCAGGCGGCCAGCGGACCAAGGGCGCGGGCGCGCCCGGGCTTGCGGCGCCCGGCGGCGTACGGGCCGCGGAAGCAGCGATCCTTGCCGCCACGCGCGAACTCGGCCCCGTCGACGAAGTGATCGTGGGTGCCGCCGGGGCGCTGGCTGCACCGGACGCGGCCCGCGCATTGGCCAATGTGCTGCTTGGCTCGTTACCTGCGAAACACGTTGCGGTGACTAGCGACGCCGTCATCGCCCACGCCGGTGCGCTGAACGGAAAGCCGGGCGTCATGCTCATCGTGGGCACCGGCGTCGTCGCGCTCGCAATCGGCTCTGACGGCGCGTTGCGAACCGCCGACGGCTGGGGCCCCTGGCTGGGCGACGAAGGCAGCGGCGCCTGGATCGGCGCCGCCGGGCTGCGCGCGGCACTGCGCGCCCACGACGGCCGCGGCCCGTCCACCACGCTGCTCGACGCCGCCCGCGCCCGCTTCGGCGCCCCGCACACCTGGCCCACGCAGCTCACCGCCGCCGCCGCCCTCGCGTCCTTCGCGCCCGACGTCCTCGCCGCCGAGGATGACGCCGCAGCACAGAGGATCGTCGCCGCCGCCGCCGAGGCGCTCGCCGCAACCGCCCGCGCGGCTGGCGACGGCCCGGTCGCGATGGTCGGCGGTCTGGCGCGCTTCGAGGCGCTGCGAAAGCACCTCGACCTGGTCCCCGCCGACGGCGACGCACTCGACGGTGCGCTGCGCCTCGGTGCGATCCACGAGCCGCACGTGATCCGCGTGCAGGCGGCCGCCAAAACCGTTGCCTCGCAAGGGCTTGATGCGCTTGCCACGGAGGCCGTCAGGCCAGACCTGCACGACCTCGACGCACGGCCCATCGCCGAAATCGTCGCGCTGCTCGTCGCCGCCGAGGGCGAGGCGCACCACGCGGTGGCCGCGGCCGTTCCGCAGATCGCGGCCGCAGCCGAGGCGATCGCCGCGCGGCTCGAACGCGGCGGCCGCCTCATCTACGTCGGTGCCGGAACGCCCGGTCGCCTCGGCGTGCTCGACGCAGCCGAGTGCGGCCCCACGTTCGACACCGACCTCGTACGCGGCGTGATCGCCGGCGGGCCGGTGGCGCTGACCCAGGCGATCGAGGGAGCCGAAGACACCTTTGACCCAACCGATCTCGCCAACCTGACCGCCGCCGACGCACTCGTCGGGATCACCGCGTCAGGCCGCACACCGTATGTGCTCGGGGCGCTCGAGCACGGACGAGCGGTGGGCGCGCTGACCGTCGCGATCGTCAACAACCCGGGCAGCGAGGCGTCGGCCGATGTCGTGATCGAATTACTCACGGGCCCTGAGCTTCTCGCCGGATCCACCCGGCTGACCGCGGGAACCGCCCAGAAGGTCGTGCTCAACGCGCTCTCGACGAGCGTGATGATCGCGCTCGGCAAGGCCTACGGACCGCGGATGGTCGACGTCCGCCCGACCAGTGAGAAGCTGCGCCGTCGGGCGGTGCGCATCGTTCGCGACGCGGCCGGCGTCGACGAAAAGACCGCGGCCGCGGCACTCGCTGCCGCGGGAGGTCAGGCCAAGACCGCGATCGTCGCGCTGCTCGCGGGCGTCGACGCGGCCGAGGCCGCCGCCCGACTCGACCGGGCGCGCGGACGCGTGCGGGACGCGATCAAGAAGCACTAATCCCTTGTCGATTCCAACGCGAAGTGGTGCGGCCGATCACGTGGGTCTCGATGGAGTGGGGATAAGCAGCCGACCGTCCACTACTCAGCGGCTACTGCATGAGCCGCAGCATCTCTCCGATCGTCGAACGCAATGAGTCAGCGCGAGCCCATGTGAATCGTTGGACAATTCCTTCGTCGATGTCGGGAAGCCGCGAGTGCGCAAGATGGTTGCGCAGGTCGTACAGGTTCGCCCAGAGCCGATTGGCTCTGATGGACCTCTTGGTTGCGATGGCGCAGGCCAGCGCTTCGTTACCGACGGCACTCCACAAGCGGTGCAGCACTCATCGATAGTGAGCTTCGGCGGAATAGCGGGCCGAGTCGCCCGCGTCACGAAGCGAAACGATCTCCGTTAGAAGAGCATCGAGCTCGAGTAACGCATGGAGATCTGGCCGGTGGTCGGCGTTCACATACGCGCGGCAGACTGCAGGTCTGGACTCACGTTTTCGTTCGCAAGAGCGTCGGCAGAAAACAAAACGATCTCGCCGCCAACCAAGTCCGTTGCGGCCCTTTGCAACTCGAACATGTCGAAGAGATCACGGTCATTGTCGATCCGTCCGATCAGTCTGCCTGCGGATGCGAACGCCAGTTCAGTGACGCCATATCTCCCCCCCAATTCTCGTAGCTGGGCAGCATGCGACCGCACCTGCACCTCGGTCGCCGGCGGCAGATGTGGCGGTTCAGCAACAGCCTGACTCATTGATCTAGATTCTAATTGGGCTGATCAGCCTTTGTATGACGAGAAGGCATGTTTTCCACAAGTCGGTCGACAATCGACGGCGCTGACACTACACCGCTCCGTCGCCGTTACAAGCGAGCCCACGCCAGCACCAGGTTGGCCAGGCCATTGACCACCGCTCATTCGACGAACAGCGCCATCGACGCGGTAAACCCGTGCAGCGCATTGCGGCCCGCGATCGGGCCGATCTCCCCGGCGGCGAAGAATCCCGCCAGCGGAATCCCGCCCAGCAAGTCGGAGATCGTCGACGCATCATGGTCGGCGACCCCAAACATCCGCCGCCCCCGTGCATTACACGTGAACAACAGCGCGCCCACCGGACGACCCGGCAGCTCCGCCGCAGCCCGCTCCACGGAAGCCCGCAGGTCCGTCGAAGCGCCCGCCGCGTCGCGGACCTGGAACTGCACCGTCGCGCCGACCTCCACAACCTCGCCGACCTGGATCGCCCCGGTCGAGGGATCAGCACCGAGCAAGCCGCGAATGATGAAGTCCCCCTGGGCCGGAGCCGCCAGGTGCTCGTCGACCACGATCCCGACCTGCACGCCGCGGCTGACCAGCTCCTGCTCGTCGGCCGACATCCCTGCGACGATCTCCTGCAGCCGCACCAGCGGCGGTTGGCCGCCCAGTTCGGTGATGACCGTGCCGTCGGCGCCGGTGACGATGTAGGGGAAGCCGATCGGCCGGCAGCCCTGCGACACGATCGGCACACACTGCACGCCCGGCAGTCGCACGCCGACAAGCCCGGAGGACAGCACCTCGTGGTCGCGGAACATCCGGGTATCGCCTCGCCGCCGCGCCCCGCTCACCAAGCCGCCCACGACCGTCGTTCCCGGCAAATCGGCGTTCAGGTGATCGACGAGCAGGTCGGCGGGAAACGTGTACGGGTCCGGCAGCAGCAGGTGCAGATCGTGCGCCGTGCGGTCGAACTGGTAGCCGGTGATCAGCGCACCCGTCTCGGTGCGGATGAAGTCCATCTGGAATGTCTCGGCGGCCAGGCCGGACGCCAGCCACACCGCCACCGCAGTCTCACGCTCCATCTCCCGACGGCCCGCAATGACCGCCTGCGCGATGCACCCGATCAGCGCGGGCGCCTCGACCATCTCCTGCACCGCCTTGAGTACGTCGACAGCCTGGTCGGTGTGTGCCCGCGATCCGAACAGCACGGCCAGGGACGGCGCCTCACCCGCGAGCTCGTCGCGTGCATGCGCTGCCGCCTGCGCCGCGGCCTCCCGTGCGTCGGGCGCGGTGGAAACTCCGACTCCAATGCGCACCCTTCCATGATGCGCCGTCGGCGCCAGCACGCTCTGGTAGCAGTTCTGCTACCATTGTCCTATGGCGACCATTCCCCAGAAGGAACTTCGCAATAACGTCGGCGAGGTGCTGCGTCGAGCGGAAGCAGGCGAAGAGATCACCGTCACCGTTGCAGGCCGGCCGGTTGCGCAGCTTGGCCCGGCCACGCCGAGGCGATGGGTCAGCGGGCCTGCATTGCGCGCGGTCTGGCGCGGTCCCGCCCCGAAAACGCTTGGCGCAGACCTTGAACGGTTTCCCGCTTCGATTGCCGACCCGTTCAAGTAGCAGATGCGCGCAATCCTTGACACCTCCGTGCTTATCGGAGAGGAACCGCCTTCGCACGTCGAAGCCGCGATCAGCGTCGCCTCGATAGCCGAACTCCACTTCGGTGTCCTCGTCGCCGGCGACGACGACGAACGGGCGGTTCGAACCCAACGGCTAGGTGCAATCGAATCCGCGTTTGACCCGTTTCCGATCACGGTCGAGATCGCTCGAGAGTGGGGTCGGTTGTCGGCAGCCGTCAGCAACCGGGGCGGCCAGCCGCGGCGTCGCTCAATCGATCTCGTAATCGCTGCGACCGCAAACATTTACGGCGTGCCGCTGCTCACCCACAACACCGGCGACTTTCAGATCATCGGTGATCTGGTCGACGTTCGCCAGCCTGGAGCAACTTCGACCCGGCGACGAGACTGATCCTCATGCAGATCCCGTTCGCCGACGCGGTGCTCGGCCGACTCGGCCGCCGCGAGGCCGCGCTCGAGGCCGTCGAGGAGATCGAGGACGAGGCCGTCGACTCCGATACGGCCGAGCTACCGCCCGCCGAACCGGCCCTGCTGCTGCAGAAGATGGAAAACCGGCTCGTCCGCCACCACCTCGCCAACCCCGACGTGCTGAGCGCCGAGCAGCTGCGCCGGCTGCGCTACATCCTCAACTTCGCCCGGCTCGCCGACTTCGAACCGGGCGCCGCGGGGCCGGGTGGAAGCCGCGGGCGCGGCGACATCTCGGTCGGCGCCGAAATCGCGCCGTGGCGCTCCCGCGTCGCCGACACCCTGTTCGGGCCGCTGCGCGAGGAGCCGGATCCGGTCACGGCGCTGACCGCGGCACGAGAGGCTTTGGCGGTTCTGGCGCCGGACCAGGACGACCAGCGCTGTGTGCTTCTCGAGCGCCACGGCAGCGACTTCTCCGCCGCCGAACTGGACGCCGAGGTCGGGTACAAGAAGCTGGTCACGGTCCTCGGCGGCGGCGGGGGAGCGGGTTTCGTCTACATCGGCGGCATGCAGCGGCTGCTGGAGGCCGGCCACGTGCCCGACTACATGATCGGCTCGTCGATCGGGTCGATCCTGGGCAGCCTCGTCAGCCGGGCCCTGCCGGTGCCGATCGAGGAGTACATCGCCTGGGCGAAAACGGTGTCGTATCGGGCCATCCTCGGGCCCGAGCGGCTGCGCCGCCGCCACGGGTTGGCCGGCATGTTCGCGCTGCGCTTCGACCGGTTCGCCGGCGCCATGCTCAGCCGCGAGGACGGCCAGCGAATGCGCATGTCCGACTTGGCAATTCCGTTCGACGTCGTGGTCGCCGGTGTGCGCAAGCAGCCGTATTCCGCGCTGCCGTCGCGGTTCCGCCGTCCCGAAGTGGCGGCGCTGCAGTTGCGGGCGATGCCGTTCCGTCCGATCGGCATCGGTGCGCAGGTTGGCGCGCGGATGTGGCAAGTGGCCGCGTTCATCGACTTGCGGGTGGTCAAGCCGATCGTCATCGGCGGCGACGACCCGGCCCGCGACTTCGACGTCGTCGACGCGGCGTCCTTCTCGGCGGCCATTCCCGGTGTGCTGCACCACGAAACGAGCGACCCGCGGATGATCCCTCTGCTCGACGAGCTCTGCGAAGAAAAGGACGTCGCGGCCCTCGTCGACGGTGGGACGGCGAGCAACGTGCCGATCGAACTGGCGTGGAAGCGCATCCGCGACGGCCGGCTGGGCACCCGTAACGCGTGCTATCTGGCGTTCGATTGCTTTCACCCGCAATGGGATCCGCGGCACCTGTGGCTGGTGCCGATCACCCAGGCGGTCCAGTTGCAGATGATGCGCAACCTGCCCTACGCCGACCATCTGGTCCGTTTCGGGCCGACCCTGTCGCCGGCGAATCTGGCGCCCTCCGTCGCGGCCATCGACCGAGCGAGCCGATGGGGACGGCGAAGCGTCGAGAAGGCTCTTCCGGTGACGTCGGCGCTGTTGGAGCCGACGTGGTGGGAAGGTGACGGTCCGCCCGTTGCTGGGCCCGCGACGCGTGCGAAATCGGTGGCATCGCCGATGAGCGCGGTCATGGCTGCCATGCAGGTTCCGACGAGTCGCTTTGCGCGGTGGCGAAACCGGTTGACATGAAGCTGCGGAAGGCTGTTGCAACTGTTGTGCTTACGCTCGTGGCGGCGGGCTGTGCGGCGCACAAAACAGTAAACGGCAGTGCGCCGGCCACGCCGACGCCGGCTGACACCCCTGACTTCGCGGCGGTTTCCAAGCTGATGACGGATGCGATTGCGGCTGAGCGGCTGCCAGGTGGCGTGGTTGCGATCGGGCATGACGGCAAGGTTGTCTTCCAGAAGGCTTTTGGCTCTCGCACGCTTGCCGGCGAGCCGGGGCTGGACGGGTCGCCGGCACCTGCAGAGCCGATGACCGAGGACACCATCTTCGACCTCGCGTCGTTGACAAAATGCCTCGCAACGGCGACCGCCGTCATGCAGCTTTACGAACAAGGCAAGGTTGCGTTCGACGATCCCGTGCAGAATTATCTGCCCGACTTCAACAGGACCAACGACCCGCAGCGCGCCAAGGTGACCGTGCGCATGCTGCTCACGAACACCTCCGGCGAAGGGATAGATGTCAACCTTCAAGACCCGTGGGGACTGAGCCGAGCCGACAAAGCCGAAGGTATTCACCGTGCGCTCACCACGCCGCTGCAATCGGGCCCCGGCGAGGTTTTCCGCTACTCCGACATCAACTACGTTCTGCTCGGCGCGCTACTCGAAAAGGTCACCGGCGAGACAGAAGACGTCTACATTCAGCGCAATGTCTTTGCGCCACTTGGCATGACAGACACCGGTTATCTACCTCCGGCCAAAGCATGCGGTCCCCATACGGTGAGAGGAGCGGCCATTGCCTGGGCGCCGGGGCCGCAAGCGCACGCGTGCCCGGCAGGTACCTGGAGCACGAGTCTTTTGCCGCGCATCGCACCGACCGCTCTTGACGAGGAAAACAGCGGCGACCCGAGCCAGAACCCCGACTATGGACACCTGCTTCGGGGGACCGTGCATGACCCGACGGCGCGCCGCATGGGGGGAGTGGCGGGGAATGCCGGTGTGTTCTCGACGGCGCACGATGTCGGCGTCTACGCGCAGGCCCTGCTTGATCGGCTCGCGGGCCGGCCGAGCGAGTTTCCGCTGAAGCAAGCGACATTGGAGTTGATGACGACTCCGCAGCAGCCCGGACATACCGCTGAACAAATCGAAGCAGCGCGTGAAGCCCGGGCAAAGACAGCCGCTCCGCGTTATCCAGTGATCAAGGGGCAAAACCTTTTTGGCTTCGGCTGGGACATCGACACGGCCTATTCCCAGCCGCGAGGCACGATCGTTCCCGTCGGAAGTTTCGGCAACACAGGCTTTACCGGAACGTCGCTGTGGATGGACCCCGGCTCGAATACCTACGTAATCCTGCTCGCGAACTCCATCCTGATCCGAGGCAGTTCACCGATCTCGGATCTGCGCGGTGAAGTGGCGACGGCGGCAGCCCAGGCGTTGCACCTCTACGGCAGCTGACGCATGCTGGCACGTCTAGCCGTAGTAGGCGAAGCTGCATGTAGGCCGGGGTTCGCTCTTGAATGAGGCCAGCTTGTCGCCGTCCATGATGATGGAGCAGGTGAGGTCTGTGTCCCCGCCGTCGGCAGTTACCTCCGACTCCACTTCGTTGTAGACGGTGTACTCCTTTTCCCACGGCAGCGTCACGTTGGTCTCGGTCTGCTCTGGACCGCCGTTGATCCGGTACCGGATGGTCACGGGTGCGCTACCGCCACTGACCTTCATCACTGCCGTACCCACTGGCTTGCCGGTGGGCCCCGCCGGGGTCGATGTTGTCGTGGCCAGCGAAGTGATCGGAGCGCGATTGCTTTCTGCCACAGGCGTTCCGGCGATTGTAGTGCATCCCGCCGCCACCATGCCGGCCGATAGCAAGCTGACAATCACACCCACCGCATAACGGCTCGAACGCATGGCCGCAGCCTACGACGTTCCGCGCAGTGTCGGGTGGAAATCACTTCTGTCACGCGAATTTCTCGGCCGGCCGGTGCGCAATTTGCCCGCCTCACAGCGACAACTCAAGGCACACAACGGATTGTCGCTGTGAGGCGGGCAAATTGCATAGTGGTTCCGCGACGTGATTATTGAGGCTGGTGTGACGCGGACGTCGGTTTCCATTGCCAAGCGAAGTACGCGTCCCTCGCGGGCATACGACACGCCGCGCTGTCACGTCTCGTTTCGAAATCCTCGAATTGAGCGTGACCACGCGGCTATACACAACAGCTGGTGTATGCTCGTGTGTATGCGCACGAACATCGAGATCGACGACGACGTCTTGCGCGAGGCCCAGCGCCTGCTCGGGACGCGGACCAAGCGCGAGACGGTCAACCTTGCGCTGCGTGAACTCGTCGCCCGTCACCGCCAAATCGGTATTCTTGACCTGCGCGGGAAGGTGCACTGGGAGGGTGACCTCGGCCAGAGTCGTCGCGGCCGGCCGTGATCGTCGTCGACACCAGCGTCTGGATCGACGTCCTGAATGACAGACCCACGCCGCAGGCTCAACGTTGCGTGCAGCTGATTGAGTCGGGAGAACCCGTCGCACTCACTGATGTCATCCTGACCGAAATTCTGCAAGGGCTGCGCACGGATCGGGAGGCGACGTTGGTGGAGCGCCATCTGCGCGCCTTCCCGATCCTTCGCCTGGAGGACCTCGATGATTTCCTACTGGCGGCCAAGCTGTATCGCGCGGCGCGCTGTGCCGGTGTGACGATTCGCAAAACACTCGACTGTCTGATCGCCGCACCCTGTGTGCGTACCGGTGCCCCGCTGCTGCACGCCGACCAGGACTTCGACCACCTGGCCAGCTGTACATCGCTTCGAATCTGGGGTGGCTGAGGGCGGCCAAGTTGCCGGCTGAAAACCCGCTTGTTACAGGCCCAGCGCGGCGCGCAACCGGTCGACGTCCATGCCCCCGCGAGCCGCTGCACCGGACGGGAAGCTGTCCAGCAGCTTGATCAAGTCGCCGCGTCTAGTCGGGTCGTCGGCGGCCTGCCGGGGCGTGTGGCCGTCGAGCGCCGGGATGGGCTGGTCGAGCCACTTGGTCTCGTAGTCGCGGATGAACTCCTCAAGTGCCGCCGCCACTTTCGGATCGTCGTCATCGAGCTCGTCCTCGTCGCCGACGCCGAACTCCTCGGCCAGCTCGGCGGCGTCGCGCGCATCGCGCACCGGGCGGCGGAAATCGTCGAGCACCTTCATCTCCGGATCCAGGCGCGCCAGCGTGGCCAGCACCCGGTCCATCCGCTTTTCGCTGCTGGCCGCTACGTCCAGCGTCCTGCCCTCGAGACTCATCGAGGCCCGAAGCCGCTGCATGCCTTGGATTTCCACGTGCTCGAACCACTGCGGCTCGTCGTCGTCGACGCGGTCGTAGGTGTCGTCCAGCGCGGCCTGCATCCGGTCCGGGTCGCTGACGCGCACGGTGGCCTCGCAGATCGCCAGCGGATCGCCCTCGCTGTTGACCAGCATCGGCGGCGCGAACCGGCGGCTCAGCTCCGCCACCAGCTCGGCGGCGTCGGGTTCGGTGTCGAGCAGGTCGATCAGCCGGTCACGCTCATGCAGCGCAACGGGTTCCAGCCCGCCGAAGAACTGCATGGTGTCGTCGCCGACGGGTATCGGGCGTGCGCAGATCAGCTGCCCTTCCTTCAGCTGTCGGCTGGCCGTGCGCTCTTGCACCTCCTGGGTGTCGCCGGTGCGCACGTCGCGCAGCGTGACGGAGCGCCCGGGTTGCACTTGTTCGACCTCGAACACCGACCGCTCCGCCAGCAGCCACTGCTCGGCCAGCAGCCGCTCGTCGTCGGGCAGCAGCGACCCGCGTGTCTCGAGGAATTCCTCGAACGCGCCGCCCTCGAACAGCACCGCGTCCAGCACCAGTGGATCCTCCAGCGCATCGGGAGCATCGTCGGTGTAGCGGCAGCGTTCGTAGCTCACCTCGGCCAGCAGCTCATCCCATCCGCTTAGCAGCACGTGCTGAATAGCCTTGGCGTACAACCACTTCGCTCGCTCAGCCAGCGGCAGCTGCTCACGCCCAAGGTGGCACTTCTTGTACTTGCGGCCAGAACCGCACCAGCACGGCTCATTTCGGCCGAGGTCGGTTCTAGGCTCGGGCCGGTAGCGCTCGAGCAGCTCCACCAGCGGATGGTCCGGCTCGGCGCCGGCCCGGCGCAACAACGCCAACCCTCGTTCGGCGTCGCCGCGGTCGGAGGCAATGCGGGCCAGTTCGCGCAGCGGTAGCGGCCAATCCGGATCCATCGACTCCGCCGCCAACAGCTCCCGCTCGGCCGCCTCGATGTCGCCGATGCGCTCCAGCGCTATCGCGCGCAACCACCGGCACGCCACTCGCGCCGCACGCGGCACCTTCGGCTCCAGCACGTCGGCGAACAGTCCGAGTGCGGGCGCCCCGGAGCTGTCGAGGCCCACCGTCTCGGCAACCAGGAGGTCCGCCAGGCGCGGGTCGGCGAGCGCGGCCCCCAGCTCGCCGAGGAGGTCGGCGAACTCATCGTCCTCGGGTGGTTCCGCCCCTTCGGCGATCGGGGCCGGCGCATCGGCTGGCAGCTCGTCGACGGCCTCGACCAGAGCCGATATCTGCTCGTAGAGCTTGACCAGTGTGCACAGCGCGAATGCGTCGTCGAGGTCGAGGTCATGGCGCTCGGCCAGCATCGCAGACCGCAGCTCCAAACGCCAAGCGTCGAAGTCGAACCCGGCCGGCGCGAACAAATCCAGGCTGCGCACCAGCCCATGGTCGTCGATGATCTCGGACAGCGGCGGCAGCGGCTGGGTGAACAATGCCGGGTCTTCGAGGCACGCCGTCCACACCGCCGCGTCGATGTAGATAGGCTCGTCGGCGTCGAGCATCGCGGCCAGTCGCTCGCCCACCGGGGGATCCGCGACGTCACTGACCCGCTCGACAACGAGTCCCTGCTTGGTCAGCCGCACGCCGACCAGATCGCCTTCGGCCACGCCCAATCCCGCCAGCGTGCCCGCAGCCAACAGCAGTGCACCCCCTTCGGCGACCGCCTCGTCCGGAATGCCGCGCTCCTCGAGCAGCTCGTCGTCGTAATCGAACATCACGACTTGGGCCGGCGACCCGTCGGCGAACCATTGGTCGTGTTCGCAGAGCGTGGTGATGGGCTCCAGGTCCGGGCACACGTTGAGAATGTCGTGGGCCAACTCGTCTGCGGTGACCCGGTGGGTGAGCACCCGCCCGGTCACTACGTTTGGCACCCATACCCACCGGTCGTCGACCAATTGTCTTGCCGGGAATGCGATTTCGAGCTGAAGCTCTTCGAGTACGGCATCCGGATCGGCGACGCCGGCATCGCGTAGCCGTCGTGCGATGTCGTCCTCGTCCAGTGGGCCGTGTTCGGCCAGAATTCCCTCGAGCGTTGCGCCGGGTGCGTCAGCCACGCCGACCACCCTATGCCGCGGCTAGTGGGTCGTGAAGTCATCAGTCGACGGCTTCGAGGGTGTCGGACCCCCGGGGGAGACTGATGACCGTCCACTTGTTCGGGGGAGGTGCGTGAGCATGAGCTCGATACAGCCGAACGGCTGGCAAAGCTTGGCTTCGATGTTGTGTTCCGACAACCGCGAGGTCAGCACACGTCTGACGCCTATGTCAATGGCATGCGAACAGAGTTCAATGGTCATCGTCGTCCAACCCGGGAAACGTGAAGCGCCGAATTACTAGAGGCAGGAAAAAGCAAGGACCACGCTACGTGCTCGATACCAGCGAATCGCCGCTGCTGATCGAGCGAGTTGTTTCCCTTGCCCAACAGCTCTACGACGCGTTTCCCGACGATCAGATCGCCACTATTCTGGTCATTGACGAGTCGCGCGCAGGTGGAGCGGTGCAGATTCGAATCGTAGGAGAGGAGGTGCCGCAGTGGCTGCAGTAGATGCCGTCTACATTGCTGGCGCATCGTCGATGCGTGCTGCGGCAGACGCCATTTCCACCTTCCTGGAAGTACCCGTCTCGATGCTTGATGACGGCCGTCCCTACCTGCTGGTGGGGGACCGCAGCCAGGTCACGATGTATGCGGACGACGACAGTCCCGGGCAGTGGTTTGCCGAGGTCTATCACGCCGGTGAGGTTGCTGACCGCCAAGCCCTTTCCCGCAGCATTTACGACTACTTGGTCGAGCACACCAACTGGGATTTGACGCTCGACTCCGATGACGCCAATGACACCATTGCGTCACGCATAAAGTCCCATACCAAATAGCATTAGCCGCCGCAATAGTTGCGGAGCAACCAACGGCCCCGGGGGCGGTCCGCCGCGCACAGCCGTCGCGGCTTGATCGGACAGCATTTAGTTGTGCGAATCTCATCTGCCACACCAATCCCTCGGTCTGGCCAGACCGCAATGTGCACGGCTCACAGCGACAATTAGGGGCCCAAGGGATTTGTCGCGCGTAGGCGGGCAACTCGCATAGTGGTTCCGTCCCGTGACTGATGGGATGGAAGTGACCGAAGCGCGCCGGACGCTCAGCGCGCCTCGTTATCCGGAACGCCGTCCCCACCGGCGCGGGCGTGCGCACGCCATTTTCGGTACCCGCGGTGCGCGGCGAACGCGCCGATGACGGCCGTCACGCACCACACCGCGATCGCCGCGTAGGCCAACGGCGCCGACCGGTCCGCGATCGAGGCGCCCAGCGAGGTGTAGACGAACGCGCGCGGCACCGAACCGATGAACGCCCCAACGGCCATCTGCCACAACGGAACTCCGAACGCCCCGAACGCATAGGCGGCCAGCGCATCCGATATGCCGGGAACGAAGCGCTGACCGACAACCGCCCACAGTCCGCCTCGTTCGATCAGCGCGTCGACGCGTTCGGCGCGTTCGGTCCCGAGTAGCGCCCGCGCACTGTCTCGACCCGGCCGGCGGCCAACGAGGCTCGCGACGATCGCGGTGCCCACCGTCGCACCCAGCGTCACGAAGATGCCCAGCAGCGGACCGAACAGCACCCCGCTGCCCGCGGCCAGCACCGGGCCCGGCACGAACACCGCGCCGAGGACCGCCGACGCCACGACATAGATCAGCGGCGCCGCCGGCCCCGTCGCCGCGACCGCGCGCCGCACCGCGTCGACGTCGACGATGTGCCTGACGGCTATCAGGTAGAACATCGCGAGCAGGAAGGCGGCGAACACGGCGAGCCGCACAATGTGCCGTCGTCGCGAGGCGATGTTGCTCATGGTGACCGCGATTGTGCCGCACAGGCCTGACGTAGGGTCGAAGAGTGGCGAGAACCGACAACGACACCTGGGACATCACCGAGAGCGTGGGCGCGACGGCGCTGGGCGTGGCCGCCGCCCGCGCGGCGGAAACCGAGAGCGACAACCCGCTGATCAGCGATCCGTTCGCGCGGGTGTTCCTCGACACCGTCGGCGACGGCGTGTGGAACTGGTACGAGGCCCCGCAGTTGCCTCCCGAGGTCGTCGAGGCCGAACCCGAGTTGCCGGCGCGGATGCGGTCGCTGGTCGACTACTTCGCCTCGCGGACCGCCTTTTTCGACGCGTTCTTCCTCGACGCCACCCGCGCGGGCATCCGTCAGGCGGTGATTCTGGCCGCCGGCCTGGACGCGCGGTCCTGGCGGCTGCCGTGGCCCGACGGCACGACGGTCTACGAACTCGACCAGCACAGAGTGCTGGAGTTCAAGTCGTCGACGCTGCGGGAGCACAAGCCGACCTGCCATCGGGTTGAGGTCGCGGTGGATTTGCGTCATGACTGGCCGAAAGCGTTGCTGCAGGCCGGTTTTGACGCCACGGCGCCGAGCGCCTGGTCGGTCGAGGGGTTGCTGATGTACCTGCCGGCGTCGGCCCAAGACCTGCTGTTCGCCCGCATCCAAGAGCTCGCTGCCGCCGGCAGCCGCATTGGCGTCGAGGCGCTTGCGCCCAACTTCGCCGACCCCGAGGCCATCGCGCAGCGCCGCGAGCGCATGGAACGCGTCCAGCAGTTGATGGCCAAGGTGGATCCGCAGCGTCAGGTCCCCCGCAGCGACCAGCTGTGGTACTTCGAGGAGCGCGACGACGTCGGCGACTGGTTGCGCCGCCACGGCTGGGAGGTCACGGTGACGCCGGCCGACGAGCTGATGGCCGGCTACGGCCGCGAACCCGCCAAGGACTCCGACCAGGCCGCGCCGTGGAACCTATTCGTCAACGGGCAGCGGTCCTAACGCAGCCGCACCATCCGCGTCGTCGAACTCTCGTCGAGCTCCACCAGATCCGAGCGCGACCGCAGGAAATCACTGAAAGACTTGAATCCCAAGGACTTTTCGCTGAACGACGGGTCCATCCGCTTCATCTGCGCCTTGACCACCGAGTTGTGCAGCCATTCGGCGTCATCCTTTTCCATCCCGATGCGCAGCGCGCGGGTCAGCAGACTGGTGGCCGCGGCTTGCGGGTCGGGCGGTAGCGGCTCGTCGGCGTCCTTGCTGCGCCGCTTAGGCGCCGCCACTGGCTCAGGGACTGGAACACCGGGCAGCGCGTCGTAGGTGACGAACTCGTCGCACGCGGCCGCCAGCGCCCGGCTCGACGACCCGGCCACCCCGACGCCAACCACGTAGCGGCCCAGCCGTTTACAGCGCTGTGCCAGCGGGATGTAGTCGGAGTCGCCGGCCACGATCACCACATGGGTCAGGTCGGGCAGGCGGAACATGTCCTCGACCGCGTCGACGGCCAGCCGGATGTCGGCGGCGTTCTTGCCGTAGGCCGCCGCCGGGAACAGCTGCACCAAATCGACCGCGCGGCCCACCAATTGCTCGCGGTAGCCGGTGTTGACCTCGGCCGACCAGTCCGCGTACGCGCGGGTGAGCACCAGCGTGCCGAACGACGACGCGAAGTCGATGATGGCCCCGACGTCGACGGTGGCCCGGGCCAGCCGATCCTTGTCCAGCCCCTTGGCCTTGTCCTTCTGAAACGAATTGCGGCCGTGGACTTGGTCGTAGCGAGAGATCACGATGTTGTCGAAGTCCAGGTAGACCGCGACACGTCCCGCATCGGCATCTGTCATGAGAGCCCCGGTGCAGCTGTGGGGAGGCCGGCTGCCTCGGCGGCCGCGAGCAGGCGTCCGTCGTAGGCGACAAACGCAGTCAATCTGGTGCCGAAAATCGCGTCGCCAGTAGCGAGATGGATCGCGTCCAGTGACCGCAGCTTGGGATCCGGATACGCCGCGGCGGCGGCTCGGACCACCTCGTCGACTTCATACCGGGATACGCGAGCCACGATCGCCGGAACCTCGACAAGCAGCGACGGATCGACACAGCGGACAGCTCGCGGAAGCTCAACCTCAACCAACGCCGACGACACCCACGGCGCGGGCGCTTGCCCGTCGAGCCAGTCAGCGAGAGCATCGCTTTCGGGTTCGTGCCGAATCAGCTTGATGAGCGCCGACGTGTCGAGGTAAAGCATCAATAGCGCTCGTCGTCGCGCAGCTCGCGTAGCAGTTGGCCGGCCTCGTGGTCGGTCTGGACCGGCCCGGACGGACGGGGCGCCGCTCCGCTGAGAGTGGCGGGATGAAGCCTTCCGGCGCTGATCATTTCGGCTAGCGGATTGTCCTCGGCAGGCACGAGACGGGCGACGACGGCACCGCGTTCCGTGATGTCGATGTGTTCGCCGCGCTTGACCCGTGCCAGCACGCCGGCAGTGTTTTGGTTCAACTCACGCACGGGCACTTCAGCCACGCCATCGATCGTACTACATTTACGTAGTACAGAGCTTTCCCGCGGGAGGAATCAGTGAGCGACCACGAAGTCATGAACGCCACCGCACAGGTCGGCCTGCGCGCCACCGAGGCGATCGGCTTGCTCATTGACGCGGTAGAGCAGATTCCCTCCGAAAGTTGGGATCTCCCATCCAATCTCGAAGGCTGGAGCATCCGGGACCTGGTCGGTCACGTCACCGGCAGCGCGACCAAGGTCGTGACGCTGGTGGAGGGCGGCGACATCTGGCAACGGCCGTCCCAACCGGACGACTGGAAATCCGACGACCCGGCCGCGCGGCTTCGTGAGCTCGCCGCCCGGTTGCACGACGCCCTGCCCGGCGCGGACCTCGACGCGTTGCGGCCGTCGCCGCAGGGCGAAGTCCCGTTGCACCGGGCGCTGGCCTATCCCGTCGCCGATCTGGCGCTGCACAGCTGGGATCTCTACCGCTCACGCGAGCAGCCCTTCGAGCTGCCCGAGCACCTGCTGGAGTTCTGCCGCCAGTTGGTGGAGTCGGTGCCCGACGACATGCTGCGGCGCCCGGGCGGGTTCGGTCCGGCCCGGCCGGCGCCCGAGGGCGCGACGCCCACTGCCCGGCTGATGGCCTTTCTCGGGCGGTCGGTTGACAATTGAGGTAGTTCGCTACCTACACGCGGCGGCGCCGGGTGCGCGACGATGGGGCGATCATGGCCGATATCGTCCTGGTCAACCCTCGGTTCGAGGTGTCGTACTGGGGGCTGGAATACGCACTTCCGTTGCTGGGCAAGAAGTGCAACCTGCCGACCGCCTGCCTGCCGCTGCTCGCGGCGGTGACGTCCGCCGGCCATTCCGTGACGATCGTCGACGAGAACGTCGAGCCTCTCGACTACGACCGGCTGGCGCGGGCCGACATCGTGGGCCTCACCGGCATGATCGTCCAGCGCCATCGCATGCGCGAGATACTCCGCGAACTCAAAGCCCGCGGCGTCTTCACCGTCGTCGGCGGGCCGTGGGTCAGCGTGCAGGAAGACTACTTCGACGGACTGCCCGACGTGATCTTCGTCGGTGAAGCCGAAACGACCTGGCCGCAGTTTCTCGACGAATGGTCCCACGGGCGGCACCGGCAACGGTACGAGCAACGCGAGCCCACCGACATGACACGAGTGCCGGTGCCGCGATATGACCTGCTGAAGATCAAGGACTATCTGTTCGGCAGCATCCAGTTCTCCCGCGGCTGCCCGTTCCAGTGCGAGTTCTGCGACATCATCCTCATCTTCGGCCGCCGGCCGCGGCTGAAGACCAGCGCGCAGGTGATCGCCGAGCTGGAAGCAATGCGCAAGCAGCACATGCACATTGCGTTCGTCGTCGACGACAACCTGATCGGCAACAAGGTCGCGGTGAAGAGATTGCTGCGCGACCTGGCCGCATGGCAGGCCGCCGAGGGATATCCCTTCATGTTCTTCACCGAGGCGTCGCTCAACCTCGCCGAAGATGACGAGCTGATGCAGTTGATGGACGCGGCCAACATCGTGACCGTCTTCATCGGCATCGAAAGCCCCAACGAAGAATCGCTGCGCGAAACGAAGAAATACCAAAACGTCCGCAAGGGCGGGACGATCGTCGATCGCGTTCGCACAGTGCAGGACTCCGGCATCGAAGTCTGGTGCGGCATGATCGTCGGGTTCGACCACGACGACACCCGGATCTTCAAGGCGCAGCGGGAACTCGTGCGCCAGACCGACATCATGCACGCGATGGTCGGCATGCTCGCGGCCATCCCGAAAACCCCTCTGCACACCCGACTGAAGAACGAGGGCCGCCTCGACCTCGACGACGAACAGACATACGGCACCAACGTCATTCCGCTTGGCATGACGCGCGACGAGCTGCGCGACGGCTACATCGAGCTGATGCGGGACCTCTACGACCCCGACTTCTACTTCGAGCGGCTCGAGAACCTTTACCTGGAGCGCCGATTCGACTGGGCCCGCACCCGCAACGCCTACTGGCGACGGCATCCGTGGAAGAAGTTCACGTCGCAGTCGATCGATGCTCTGCGGGCGGCTGGACTGTTGCTGCGGCTGATGCGCACCATTCCGGACCCGCGCTTGCGCCGGATCTATCGCCGCCGGATGACGACCATGCTGCGCCGACGGCCCGATCCGAATCTGTTGTTCATCTGTGTGATCAAGTGCGCGATGCACTACCACCACTACACGATGTCGCGCCAGATGGCCGAACAGCGCAGGCTGGTGAACACGTTCTAGCGCTTGTACATTCGCGCGATGACCGGCAGCACCAACGGCGTCGGCGCGAACCGGGACGATCCGAGGAAAGCCCGCACGTGCGGCCCACCCGGCACCACCGACCCGCGACCATGCTCGGCGGCCTTCAGCGCGTCGGCGGCGACCCGCTCCGGGGAAACCCGGGCGAACGACGGAACCCGGTCGAGGAGGTAGTCGGCGTCGGCGGCGGCCTGAAACTCCGTGGGCACCGGCCCGGGGCACACCGCGGTGACCGTCACCCCGCTGCCGGCGACCTCGGCGTTGACCGCCTCCGACAGCCACAGCACATACGCTTTCGCCGCGGCGTAGCCGGCGTTGTACGGCGCCGGCTGAAATCCCGACACCGACGACAGGTTGATGATCGCGCCTTTGCCGCGGTCGACCATGCCGGGCAGATAGCGCAGCATCAGATCCGCCACCGCCTCGACATCGACGCGCAGCATCTGCAGTTCCTTGTCACGGCCTTCGGCGCCGAACTTCGTGTAGATGCCCAGGCCCGCGTTGTTGACCAGGATGTCGACCTGAGCGCCCAACTCGTCGATCCGCGCGGCCAGCCGGTCGCGGTCTTCCGGCACCGCGAGGTCGGTGCCCACCGCGACGGCGTGCTCGTCGCCGCCAAGCTCGGTGCACAGTGCCTGCAGCCGGTCTTCCCGGCGGGCAGTGACGACGACGCGATAGCCGCGGGCCACGAGTTGGCGGGCGAATTGTTCGCCGATGCCGGAGGACGCGCCGGTGACGACGGCGACCGACCCTGCCGAGGGCGGAGGAAGTGTCATGGCGGGAGCGTAGGCGCAGCCGGCGTGATGGACAACAGGTCGTTTGTCGCTCGTAACCGGGCGCAACGGGTGCCGCCTGGAGCAGGGACACCTGGGGCAGACGTGATTACGCTCCAAGCCGCCTCGCCAAGCCACTCGCTCGCGCGACCCGCCGATCGATCGCAGCCCGAATCGACGCCTCTGATCCCACCACGCGCACCTTTCGCTTCGCGCGGGTCACCGCGGTATAGAACAGCTCCCGGGTCAACAGCCGCGAATCCTCCGACGGGATCAGCGTCGTGACTTCGTCGACCTGACTGCCCTGGGATTTGTGGATCGTCATCGCATGCATGGTGTCGACGTCGGCTAGCCGGCTGGTCGAAAAGTCAAGCGGCCCAGTGGCTGCGGAGATGACGGCGCGCAAACCATCCGCGCCGGACATCACCACGCCGGTGTCGCCGTTGTTGATTTTCAACGCATAGTCGTTGGCAGTCACCAGAAGTGGCCGTCCGGCGTACCACTCCGACCACGGCGGCAGGCCGGTCTCCTCGGACAGCCACTGCTCCACCTGCCGGTTCCAGTGCTGGACGCCAAACGGGCCTCTCCGATGCGCGCAGAGCAGCCGGTGCTCGTCCAGCGTCGCCAGCGCTACCATATCCGCCCCCAACATGGCGGCCTCGCGCAGCCGGATCGCATGCGGGACAAGGATGGACCGCAACTGCGCCGCCGGGTTCTCGTCGTCGATCCACTCGATGTGCTCATCGCCGGCCCGCAGCAGCTCGACCACGCGGTCGGCTTGGCCTTCGCGGATCGCGTCCGCCAACGCGCCGATCGACTCGCCGAACCGATGCGACGTCCGCAGCGCCGCCACCCGTACGTCGGCGCGCGCCGACAGCCCGTCCACTAGGTCCGCCAACACGGCCCCGGCTTCCACCGACACCAACTGGTCCGGGTCGCCCACCAGGATCAGCCGCGCATCCGGGCGCACCGCTTCCAGCAGTCGGGCCATCATGGTCAGCGACACCATCGACGTCTCGTCGACGACGATCACCGCGTGCGGCAGCCGGTTGCCGCGATTGTGCTTGAACCGCACCGACGTATCGGGCCGGCTACCCAGCAGCCGGTGTAGCGTCACCGCCTGCAGGCCGGTCAGCCGGTCACGGTCGATGTCCGGGAGTCTTTCCACTTCGGACTTCACCGTTTCGGTCAACCGGGCGGCCGCCTTGCCGGTCGGCGCCGCCAGCGCGATCCGGAAGCCCGCGCGGCCGGAAAGCTCCGCCTGGTCCGTGAGCAGCGCCAAAAGCCGCGCGATCGTCGTCGTCTTCCCGGTGCCCGGCCCGCCGGTCAGCACCGTAACCGACTGCGACAGCGCGATTTCCGCGGCAGCCCGCTGCTCCTCGTAGCCGACCGAAAAAAGCCGTGCGACGGCCGGGCTTTCGACCATTGCTCCGGATACCAGCAGGCCGAGCAAGTCCGCGCAGACCTGCTCCTCCTCCCGCCAATACCGGTCGAGGTAGAGCAGCCGGTCGTCGTAGAGCCGCAATACCGTGCGGACCAATCCCGATGCGTGCACGGCGGCAAGCCATGACGACGGTTCGGGCCAGGGAAGGTCCGGGGAATCCGCAACCACCGTCGTCAGATCTACGCACACCGATCCGCCGCGCAGCGCCCGAACCGCCAATGCCACCGCCAAAGCCACGGTCTCGTCAGACTCGTCGGCCAGCGCGGTAACCCGTTGTGCCACATGGACGTCGGCGATCTCCAGCACGCCCGCCTCGTTGAATTCGCGCAACAGGCCGGACACGCCGATCGCCATTTCGATGTCGGTTACCGTCATGCGACCTGCCGCCCCTCGTCGAGCAGATCCGACAGCGCCGGCACCAGTGTGGCCGGCGGCTGCCAGCCGAACACTCCGGACCCTGGTGACTTTGCGCCGCACATGCCCCGCACAAACAGGTACAAGACTCCGCCGAGATGCGTCGACGGGTCGTAATCCGGCTGCCGCCACCGCAGAAAGCGGTGCAGCACAACCAGATACAGCAAGGCCTGCAACGGATAGTCGGAATGCAGCATCGCCTCGGTCAGCCGCGGCAAGCTGTAATCGGCGCTGGCCCCACCGAGGAAGTTAGTCTTGTAGTCCACCACCAGATAACGCGGTCCGGGCAAGCGCAGCACGACGTCGACCGATCCGGACAAGTAGCCCCGCAGCGGCTGGCCGCCGAGCCCGTCGGACGTCAACCGCTCTGCATATCGCGCGAACGGATCGTCGGCGGGCAGGTAGTCACGCAGCAGTGCGCCGATATCGGCGAGCCGAATGTCCGGCGCCAGGCCGCGGGCGTCGCCGCCGGCCACCGGGATCTCGAAGTCCAACTCCCGCAAGCGGTCTGGCACGCCGATCTGGCGCAGCGTCCGGCCGGCGGCCAGTGGACCCAACGGCGTGTCGTGCATCGGCACCAGCGCAGCGGCCAACGCAGCAGGCTCGACATCGACCGGCCACCACGCCTTGTGCAACCGCACCTGCGCTTCCAGCTCGGCGGCCAGATCCGCGGCGGACGGGTCGGCATTTTCCAGCACCGCATGCACCAGCGAGCCGAATGCGGCGCCCGACGGCAGCTCCGCCATCGGGGACGGGACACCCGCGTCGCCCGGTGCACCGGCGGGAACCACCTCCACTTCGTCGTCGCGGGCAGTGACTTCCGCCTCGCTGCTCACTCCGGCCGCCTCGGTACCGCGGATCAGCGCCGAATACGAGGTGCGTCGCCAGTCGGTGTCGATCGACCGGTGAAAATGTCGCACCTCGAGGTCGGTCGGCGGCGCGGACGGCGGAACAGGCGCGACGGCGGTCACCGACGGCTCCTCGATCACCGGCCCGCCCGCGGCCTGCCATTCACGCATCAGCGCCAACGCTTGCTCGTCCGAAATCGTCTTGGGCTCACAGGAATCCGGCACCAGCGCCTCACCCATCCGCCGTCCCCGCATCAGCCGCGACAGACCGCCATTCGGCTCGTCCCAGGCCGGCGCCCACCAGGTCACCACTTGCGACTGCGCCCGCGTCAGCGCCACATAGGTCAGCCGGATGTCGTTGCGCGCCGCCTCCGCCCGGCTGAGCGCGTCCACCTGACCGGCACTGTCGCGGCCGCCGACATACAGGCAGCGAATCCCGTCGTCGTGATACAGCGGAATGTCGTCGACGAACACGTGTCGGTTGAATGCGAACGGCAGATAGACGATCGGGAACTGCAGGCCCTTGGCGCCCCACACCGTCATGATCTGCACCGCGGCGGCGTCGCTGTCGATGCGCCGGTTGCGTTCCTGCGGGCCGTCGCGCTCCTCACGCTGACGGCGCAGCCAATCACGCAGCGCGGGAAGGGCCAATCGCTGCCGGTGCGCCACCTCGTGCAGCAGCTGGGCGACGTGGGCCAGATCGGTCATCGTCCGCTCGCCGCCCGGCTCGCCCAGTACCCGACGGCCCAGCCCCGCCAGCTGCGCCGCCTCGAAGACCGCGGCCGGCCCGCGGGCCCGCAGATGGTCCGCCCAGTCTCGCAGCGTGACGGCCAGCCGGTCGGTCAGCTGGTCGCCGCCGGCGGCGAGGTCGTCGGCGGTGTGGCCGAAGAACACCGTCGCCCCGGCCGCACGCACCAGGCCGTTGCGGTGCGTCTGGTCGAACGCCTCGAGCAGGCACAGCCAATCTTTGGCGGCATCGGAGGCGAACACGTCGGAGTCGCCGGTGTAGACCGCTTGAATCCCAGCCGCTGTCAAGGCTTTCTGGCATGCCAGGGCGTCCTCGCTTCTTTCGACGATGACCGCGACGTCGCCGGCTTGCACGGGATTGCCGTCGAAGGTGGCCTCGCTGGCCAGCAGTACCCCGATGTCTGCGGCCAGATCGGCCGAGATGTAGTCGCGCAGCGCCGCGATCGGAATCGTCTTGGCGCCCGGGCGGCCGAACATGGCGCGGCCCAGCAGCCGCAGCCGAAACGGCGCATTGCGCGGCGCGTTTCGCAGCCGATGCCCGGCAACAGAAGCCTCGACATCGCGCACGACGATGTCCGGGTCGCCCAACGCCGCCCCGCGCAAGACAACCTGCAGGGCGTCGACGAGAACCTTGTCGCTGCGCCAGTTCACGCTCAACGTGCACCGTTGGCCCGCCGTGCGGGCGGCCTGCAGATAGGTGTAGATGTCGCCGCCGCGGAAGCCGTAGATCGCCTGCTTGGGATCGCCGATCAGCACCAGCGTGCAGTGGTCGTTGAAGGCGCGGTCGATGACCTGCCATTGAATCGGGTCGGTGTCCTGGAACTCGTCGACCATCACGATCGGCCAGCGGTTGCGCATCCGGTCCCGCGCGTCGGAGTCGTCGTCTTCGAGGGCGTCGGCGAGCCGGGTCAGCAGATCGTCGTAGCTGAGGATGCCCAGCCGGCGCTTGCGCAACTCGAGCTGAGAAAGCACGTCACGGGCAAACCGCAATCGCACTGCCGCAACGGATTCCGGGACGGGGTCCGTCGGCCGCAGCTGGGCGCAGGGATCGGCGACCACTGCGCGGGCCAACTTCAGCGCGTCGGCGTGGGTAAGAGCCGCCTCGTCGCGGTCGGAACCGAAGTGCACCAGATACAGGTCGTCGACGATCCGGCTGACCAGGTCGTCGAGGCTTTCCACCAGCGTCACGCCGGCGTCGGTGTCCCCGGCAACCCCGAGCGAGCGCAACACCAGCTGACAGAACTGGTGCGTGGTGGCGATCGTGGCCGCGTCGAAGTTGGCCAGCGCGTCCCGCAGCCTGGCGCAGCGCCGGTCACGGTCGGCTACGGTGCCGCGGCACAGATACGCCACGAAGTCGTTGGGCGCATGCTCCGGCGAGCCACACAGCGCGACAACGATTTCCACGATTTGGCAGCGGACCCGTTCGCGCAGTTCGCGGCTGGCCGCGCGACTGAACGTGATCAGCAGCATCTCGTCCAGGGTTGCGACGCCCTCGGCGATGTAGCGGGTGACCAGGCCGGCCAGTGCGAATGTCTTGCCGGTGCCGGCGCTGGCCTCCAGCACCGTCGTGGAACCGGCTGCGGGGAGTGGGCCGAGCAGATCGAAGCGGTCCATCAGTGCGGGTCCCGTTCGGCCCGAATCAGCGGCAGCCATAGCCGTGCGGCCAGCGCGCCCAGCCGGGTGTCCTCGCCGTCGACTTCCTCACCGGGGCGTGGTGTGCCCAGGATGTCCTCGAGCCGCCCATGCGGCCACACGTATTTGTGCGCCTCGTCTTCGGCTTCCCCCTTGTAGTGGTTGGTGGATTTCCACCGCCGCAGCGCGGCATCCAACGGGTCGTTTCCGTGCTCGCGCGCGTCGGCCCACGCGTATGAGGCCCGCAGCGGCAGGGGCAGCGGCTCGCGCTGGCCGTTGTCGTAGAGCAGGACCAAGTCGCGCAGCACGCCGACCGGGTCCGGTGGTGGGACCAGCACCCGGTGCAGGATCCGGTTGGCTCGCTTGTCGCGGCCGATGCACGACGCCCGCCACGGCCGCTCGGGCTGGTGAGCCGCCAACGCCACCAACGGGATCCACGCCTGCAGCAGATGCTTGCAGTTCAGCTTGGAGTACGTCACCGAGACCGTGTGGTCGCCGAAGACGTCCGAGACGGTGCCGGTCAGCCGGCGCTCACCGTCAAGTTCGACGTCGACGTCGTGCGCGTCGGGCTCACCGTGGCGAAGCGTCAAGGCAGCCGCCGCTAATTGCTTTGCCTGGTCGCGGATTTCGCGTGCTTTGCGCATGCCGAGCTTGCCGGGCGGCAGCGCTCCGCGACGCCACTCGCGGTGCGCCGCGGTGTCGGGGTGCAGGCCGCGCAGCATGTCGTGCAGCATCCGGTCGCCGACCGTCCACGCCTCCAGGGCATTGATGTCGACGGGCATGTCGTCTTTGATCTCGTCGACGTCGGCGGGCAGGGCGAAATCGAGCGCGCCGAAGAAGCCCTTGACCGGATCTTTGAAGAACCTGAGCAGGTCGGCCAGCACGACGTCATCTGGTGGCGGCTCGGGCAAGGGGTTCGCCAGGAATGGCTGCTTCGGATATCGTTGCCCGGCAGCGGCTTTCGCTGCCACCAGTGCGGTGGGATCGAAGGTGAACGGCTGATCGGGCACCAAGGCGCCGGGGGTGACGTTGCGAAGGTCGAACGGCTGCAATGGATGTTCGACGACGATGCGTCCGCGCACCGGCTCTTCGGTGGTCTGGTCCAGCGCGTCGAGCAGCTCGACCAGCGGCACCGCCGGCGGGCGATGATGGCCGGTGTGTTCGTCGGCGCCGGTATAGGTGATCACCAGCGTCTCGCTTGCCGCGCAGACGGCGTCGAGCAGCAATTGCCGGTCCTCCGACCGGATGTCGCGCTCACCCGTCATCGGGCGGCGGGCCAGCACGTCGTCGCCGTCGGGCAGGTGAACCCGCGGAAAGACCCCGTCGTCGAGCCCGAGCAGACACACCACCCGGTGCGGGACCGAGCGCATCGGCACCATCGTGCACACCGTCAGCGTGCCGGTGCGGAAGTTCGCCCGGGTGGGTCGTCCGGCCAGATGCCCGGCCAGCAGCGCCCGCGCGTCGGGCAGCCGCAGCAGCGTGTCAGCGCGAGAACCGGCCTGCTGCAACACGTTTGCGAACTCGCGCTGGAGCTGTCCCGCCTGCCACGCCTCTTCGGCGGTGGTGAGCTGCGCCACCCCGGCCAGCAGCGCGTCGAGCCATTCGGTGAGTGGCCGGGCGCCGGTCAACGCGTCGACGGCGGATTGCAGGCGGGCGACGAACTCGGCGAGCCGGCCGGCGAGTTCCACCTTGTTGCTGCCGACGTCGTCGAGCGGCAGCGCGGTGTCCAGCCAGTCCGGGGAGTCGTCGGACATCGCCACCCCGACCAGGATGCGGTCGAGCCCGAACCGCCAGGTGTTGTGCACGACGTGGTCGAGACCGTAGGGCGCGCGGTGGGCCTTGTCGAAGCCCCAGCGGATGTTGGCGTCCCGTACCCAGTCGGCGATGGCCTCGAGGTCGTCGTCGGTGAACTTGAATCGGGCACGCACCGGCGGGGTTTGGGCGAGGTTGAGCACCTGGCTGGCGGTGGCCCGGGCGCCCGCGATGGCGAGCAGCTCCGCGGCCGTCGCGAGCAACGGGTTGGTCTGGGTGAGCGCGCGGTCGGCGAGCCGAACCCGCAGCCGGTGCGCCGGGTGGCTGTCGCCGGCGGTCTCGCCGAGCCCGAAGCCGGCGACGATCAACGGCGCATAGGTCTCGATGTCCGGGCACATCACCACGATGTCGCGCGGCTCCAGCGTCGGGTCGTCCTGCAGGAGGCCGAGCAGCACCTCGCGCAGGACGTCGACCTGCCGGGCCGGGCCGTGGCAGCTGTGCACCTGCACAGAGCGGTCACCGGCGGCCAGTACGCGGCCGTGCGGGCGCAGCGCGTTGGCCGCGATGTCGGACTGCAGCCAGCCTAGCAACATGCCGGGTTTCGTTGTGCCGCTGAGGTATTCGTCGGTCGCGGGGTGAGCCGGAAGGCCGCGTTGCAGCTCGCGCAGATCCCGGCCGAGCGTTTCGAGCAGCGGATGGCGCGCCGCGTGGCGGCTGGTGTCCTCGGCGCGGGGCACGGGGCCGTGCAGACCGTGCAATGCCCGCCACAGCTCGTCGCTGGGATGCGGCAGCCACAGGTGCAGTTCGTGGTGAGTGGCGAGCGCGTCGAGCAACTCCACCTCGGTGCATGCCAGCCGGGTGTGCCCGAACAACGACAGCCGTGCCGGCAGATGGGTCGGGCCCTCGCGCAGCCGGGCGACGGTTTTCTGATGCCGGATGTGCGGCGGGTCGGCTGGCACCGCCGCGACCAGCGCCCGCCACAATTCCGGCTGCCAGGCCAGGTCGGGATCGACGCCGGTGCGCCCGTCGAGCCAGTCGACGAGCAACTGCGGGCGCTGCCGGGCGTACGAGGCGAACAGTCCCGCGAGCCGTCGCGCCACCGAATAGCGCCGGCCGCGCCGCAAGTCGTCGCTGTCGAAGTGGCCCAGATGCGTTGCCAGCGTGCGACACCACGGCTCGTCGAGCGAGCAGTCGATGACCTCCAGCAGCGGCCACGTCAGGGCCTCCGGCGACCACGGATCGTCGTCGAGGATCCCGGTGATCTCGGCGATCAGCGAAGCCGGGCTGCGAAACGACACCCCCGCGCACACACCGAGCAGCTGTGCGAGGCGCTGGCTCAGCCACCGCTCGACCCCGCGCGCCGGGACCAGCACCAGTTCCTCGGCGAACGGGTCCGGCAGCGGGTCGGCCAGCAGGGCACCGAGCCCGTCAGCGAGCGAATCGGTACGTTCGGCACGGTGGAGATGAAGCGCCATTGCGGTGCCACCATAGACGGCCGGCGACGATGAGGGAGCGATTGAGATGGAAACCTGGGATGCGATTCGCGCTCGGCGCAACGTGCGCCAGTATCGGCCGGAGCCGGTGTCCGAAGCCGACCTGAACCGGATCGCCGAGGCCGGATGGCGGGCGCCGTCGGCGAAGAACCGCCAGCCGTGGGACTTCGTGATTGTCACCGATCGGACTCAGCTGCAGGACCTTTCCACGGTGTGGCAGGGCGCCGGCCATATCGCCTCGGCCGCGGCCGCGATCGCCCTGGTGGTGCCGGAGCCGCCCAGCGAACGCCGCAAGGTCACCGACCAGTACGACGTCGGTCAGGCCACCATGGCGATGATGCTCGCGGCCACCGACCTCGGCATCGGCACCGGGCATTCGTCGGTGGGCGATCAGGACAAAGCGCGCAGCATCCTCGGCGTGCCCGACGATTACCTGGTGGCCTACCTGCTCGGTATCGGCTATCCGGCCGATCGCCCGCTCGCCCCGATCCGCCAGCCCAAGAGGCGGCCGTTCGCCGAGGTCGTCCACCAGGGCCGCTGGTGACCGCGATGCACCAGCACAAGGGCGACTACGGAATCGACGGATCGTTCAAGACGATCCCGGCCGGCGCGCAGTTCGGTGCTCTGGCCGTCCAGGCCGCCGCGCTGTCGCTGTGGGCCGCCGTCAGCTGGGCGAAGGGAAAGCGGCGTAAAGCAGCGCTGGCCGGCGCCGGCGGCCTTGGAATCGCCGCCCACACAACGCTTTACCTCTATGCGACGCGGACCGGCAAGTTCGTGGTGTGGGACCGGATCCTCGACGGGCTGCGGCTGCAGGGCGACGAAACCGTGCTCGACATGGGCTGCGGCCGCGGCGCCGTGCTGGTCGCCGCGGCCAAGCGGCTGCCGCGCGGCCGCGTGATCGGAATCGACCTGTGGCGCCCCGACCAGACCGACAACTCGCCGTCGGCCACGCTGAAAAACGCGGACCTGGAGAAGGTGGGCGATCGCATCGAGGTGCGCACCGCCGACATGACCGCGCTGCCATTCGACGACGACAGCGTCGACGCGGTCGTGAGTAGCCTTGCGATTCACAACATTCCGAGCCGCGAGGGCCGCCGTCGAGCGCTGCGCGAGGCGGTTCGGGTGCTGCGCCCGGGCGGGCGGCTTGCGATCGCGGACCTCTGGGAGACCCGGCAGCATGCAGCCGAGTTGCGCCGGCTGGGCTGGCCGGATGTACAACGCCGCAACCTCGGATGGCGGATGTGGTACGGCGGACCGTGGGCGGCCACACGTCTGGTGACCGCCACCAAGCCCGGCTAGGGGGCATGCTGGTAGCCATGACCAGAAACGAGATCACCGAACAGATCGTCGTCGCGCGATTGGCCAAAGGGTTGAGCTGGCAGGAGCTGGCCGACGCCATCGACCGGCCGGTGGTGTGGACCACCTCGGCGCTGCTCGGCCAGCATCCGATTCCCGCCGAGCTGGGCAAGGTGCTCGTCGACATGCTGGGGCTCGACGAGTCGGCGGTCGCGGTGCTGGCCGCCGCACCGATGCGCGGCGGCCTGCCCACCGCGGTGCCCACCGACCCGACGATCTACCGGTTCTACGAAGCCCTCCAGGTTTACGGGCCGGCGCTCAAGGAGCTGATCCACGAGCAGTTCGGCGACGGGATCATGAGCGCCATCAACTTCAGCGTCGACCTGCAGAAGAAACCACACCCGACCGGCGATCGGGTGGTGGTCACGTTCGACGGGAAATTCCTTCCCTACGACTGGGTTTCCGGAGAGGACTGAATGGTCACCAAGACGGATCTGGTGCTGTCCGGCGGCGGCGTCAAAGGCATCGGCCTGGTCGGCGCCGTCGTCGCATTGATGGAGGCCGGCTACGAAATCCCGCGCGTCTCAGGTACATCGGCCGGCTCGATCGTCGGCGCCATCCTGGCAGCCGGCCACGACCAGCTGACCCCGGAAGATGTCCGGCACCTCACGATGACGCTGCCGTACCGCAAGTTCCTCGACCCCGGGCCGATCGAACGAATCCCGCTACTGGGCCCGGCCTGGGGTCTGCTCAGCGAACAAGGCATCTACAAGGGCGATTTCGCGCACGAGTGGATCCGCTCGGAGCTGAAGAACCTGGGCGTCAGCACCTTCGGGGACCTGGCCATCGACGACGACTACGTGCTGCCGGAGCGGCGCTACCGGCTGGTGGTGACCGTCGCCGACGTGACCACGGGCCAATTGGTGCGGCTGCCATGGGATTACCGCCGGCTCTACGGGTTGGACCCGGACGAGCAACAGGTCGCCGACGCCGTGCGGGCGTCGATGTCGATTCCGTTCTTCTTCCGCACCGTGAAACTCACCAGCGCCAGCGGCCTGACGTCCACTCTGGTCGACGGCGGAATGCTGTCGAACTTCCCGATCGACTCGTTCGACCGGCCCGATGGCAAACCGCCGCGCTGGCCCACGATCGGCGTCACCGTGTTGCCGAATCTGCCGCAGGGCAACGACAAAGTGATCCCCGCCCTGGCGCCGTTGCACTGGTTCGGCGGGCCGACCCTGCTCGAGGATCTGCTCACCACGATGATCGTCGGCCGCGATCAGGCCTACCTCAACCAGCCGTGGGTCAGCGCCCGGGCGATCCGGGTCGACTCCACCGACGTCGGCTTCCTCGACTTCGACATCTCCCGTGAACAAATGGAAGCGCTCTACCAAAAAGGCTACGAGGCGGCGCAGGCGTTCCTGTCCACCTGGAACTGGACGCAGTATCGGGAAAGCTATCGACGGTCTTAGCTCGTCAACACTTGCGGCGAGAGCTCCTTGAGCATGCCGTTGGCCCACCGCATCTGCCGGAGCGTCTCCGGATGGCAGCGCGTCGTAAGGTCAAGCAGCTCTTCGTCTTTGGTGGCCTGCGCGGCCTGCCCCAGCACCACCCAGTCCACCGAGGTCGCGGCGGCCATGCGGTGGATGCGTCGCAG